>NCAT01000026.1 GCA_002255575.1 Acidocella sp. 20-57-95 | reverse complement strand
TGGCGGAGAGGGTGGGATTCGAACCCACGGTAGGCTTGCACCCACAACAGTTTTCGAGACTGTCCCAATCGGCCACTCTGGCACCTCTCCTGGGGTGGGAAATTCCCAACTCGTCGGCGGCTTATAGGCAAGGGCAATGCGCCCGGCAACTGTCTGAAATGCCTTGACAGGGTCAATAGCCGGGCTATAACCCGCGCTCCCACGGCCGGGGTTCCCTTGGCCGTGCTTATTTTTATGAGTCAGATTGGATTTTCGTCATGTTCGCAGTCATCCGCACCGGCGGCAAGCAATATCGCGTCACCCCAGACGCGGTTCTGAAGGTTGAGAAGCTGGAGGCTGAGGCCGGCAGCACCGTCACCTTTACCGATGTGCTGGCCGTTGGCGGCGAAGGCGGGCTGAAGCTGGGCGCCCCGGTGCTGGCGGGCGCCTCCGTCACCGCCACCGTCATCGCGCAGGACCGTCTGGCGAAGGTTATCATCTTCAAGAAGCGCCGCCGGCAGAATAGCCGCCGCAAAAACGGCCACCGCCAGTGCGTGACCGTGCTGCGCGTCTCCGCAATCAACGCAGCCTAAGGACCCAGACACATGGCACATAAAAAAGCTGGCGGTTCGTCACGTAACGGCCGCGATACCGCAGGCCGCCGCCTTGGCGTGAAGAAATCTGGCGGCCAGGACGTGGTTGCCGGCAACATCATTATTCGTCAGCGCGGCACCAAGGTGAAGCCGGGCGTGAATGTTGGCTTGGGTAAGGATCACACCATCTTCGCACTCACCGACGGCAAAGTGCTGTTTGAGCGCAAGTCGGACGACCGGGTGCATGTTTCCGTGACACCTGTTAAATTAGCCGCTGAATAAGCCGGCCTGATCCCGCTCAAAAAGGCCGGCACTCGCCGGCCTTTTTCGTTTGGGGCGAAGGACCAAAAACATGAAGTTTCTCGACCAAGCCAAAATCTATCTACGCTCCGGCGATGGCGGGGACGGCGTAATTGCGTTCCGGCGCGAGAAATTCATCCAATATGGCGGCCCGGATGGCGGCGACGGCGGCAAAGGCGGCGATATTATTTTTGAAGCGGTTGAAAACCTCAATACGCTGATCGATTTTCGCTACACCCAGCATTTTCGGGCCCGCAAAGGCGGCAACGGCTCCGGTTCAGACCGCACCGGCGCAGCAGCCGAGGATTTGCGCATTAAAGTGCCCATCGGCACGCAGATCATGGATGACGACCGGGAAACCATTCTGGCCGACCTCGACGCGCCCGGCAAAACCATCACCCTGTTGCGCGGCGGCGATGGCGGGTTTGGCAATGCCAAGTTCAAAACCTCCACCAACCGCGCACCGCGCCGCGCCGATAAAGGCTGGCCGGGCGAGGAGCGTTGGGTCTGGCTGCGGCTGAAACTAATCGCCGATGTCGGGCTGGTGGGCAAACCCAATGCGGGGAAATCCACCTTCCTGTCAGTGGTCTCCGGCGCGCACCCAAAAATTGCGGATTATCCGTTCACCACCTTGCACCCGCAGCTAGGCGTGGTGCGGCTGTCAGTCGCGGAAGAATTCGTGATCGCCGATATTCCCGGGCTGATTGAAGGCGCGCATGAGGGCACCGGCCTGGGCGACCGGTTTCTGGGCCATGTGGAACGCTGCGCGGTGCTGGTGCATTTAATCGACGGTGCCGCCGGTGATTGCGTGGATGCCTGGCGGACCGTGCGCCATGAGCTGCAAGCCTATGGCGGCGGCTTAGGCGAAAAGCGCGAAGTGATTGTGCTGAACAAGGCCGATGCCATGAGCCCGCGCGAAATCTCGTCGCGCAAGGCAGCACTCGCCAAAGCCTCGGGTGCCACTGTGATGGTGGCCTCCGGCGTGTCCGGCCAGGGAGTGCCCGAAGTGCTGCGGGTATTGCAAAATATCGTCACGGAATCCCGGCAAAAATGACCCCTTCTTTATCGTCCGCGAAGCGCGTTGTGGTGAAAATCGGCAGTGCTCTGATTGTGGATGAGAAAAGTGCCGCCCCCCGCGAAGCCTGGCTAAAGGGCATCGCCGCCGATATCGCCGCCCTTGCAGCGCGTGGCTGCCAAGTAATCGTGGTTTCCTCGGGCGCCATTGCGCTGGCGCGGCGGCGGCTGAACTTAACCGCGCCGAAACTGAAGCTGGAAGAAAAACAGGCGGCGGCGGCGGTCGGGCAAATCCGGCTGGCGCAAGCCTGGAGCGAGGCGCTTTCCGCCCATGCGCTAACCGCCGCGCAGTTATTGATTACGCTGGAGGATACCGAAGACCGGCGGCGCTATTTGAACGCGCGCGCCACGCTGAGCACCTTGCTCGCACTTGGCTGCATCCCGGTGATTAACGAAAATGACTCGGTCGCCACAGCGGAAATTCGCTTTGGTGATAACGACCGTCTGGCCGCCCGCGTGGCGGAGATGATGCAGGCCGACCAGTTGATTTTGCTCTCGGATATCGATGGGCTTTATACCGCCGACCCGCGCAAAGACCCCGAAGCCGCGCACATCCCGGTGGTACCGGCGATGACCGCTGAGATTGACGCGATGGGGGGCGAACCCCCCCCGGGTTACTCGTCCGGCGGCATGCGCACCAAATTGGTGGCGGCACGCATCGCCACGCAAGCCGGCACCGCCATGGCCATTGCACTGGGGCATCGCGACAACCCGCTGGCGGCGATTGAAGCCGGCGCCAAATGCACTTGGTTTTTGCCGAACCCTGAAGGCCGTTCAGCACGTAAAAACTGGATCGCCGGGCACCTGGCGCCGTTGGGCATCCTCACGATCGATGCAGGTGCAGCCAGGGCTTTGATGAAAGGCTCGTCATTGCTACCGGCTGGTATCAAAGCGGTGACGGGCAGTTTTGAGCGCGGTGACGCGGTAGATGTGGTCACACTTGAAGGCGACCGCGTCGCACGCGGCCTGGCGGCTTATTCGAGTGCCGATACGGCCGTGATCGCCGGGCATCGTTCAGAGGATTTCGAGGCGCTGCTCGGCTTTCGGGGCCGCGATGAAGTTATTCATCGCGACGACCTCGTATTGTTTTAATACGTCAGCACCGTCCGGATTGAACTTCCCGAACGAAGTAATTCAAACCCTTCATTGATTTTCTCGAACGGCAATACATGGGTGATCAGATCATCGATGTTGATCTTGCCATCCATGTACCAATCCACAATTTTCGGCACATCGGTACGCCCACGCGCACCGCCGAAGGCCGTGCCTTTCCAGGTGCGGCCCGTGACCAACTGGAACGGGCGGGTGGCAATTTCCTGCCCCGCACCGGCCACCCCGATGATGATGGAGGTGCCCCAGCCGCGGTGGCAACATTCCAGCGCCTGCCTCATAAGTTTGACATTGCCGATGCACTCGAAGCTGAAATCAGCACCGCCGTCAGTGAGGTTGACCAAATATGGCACCAAATCCTCGCCAATTTCATTAGGGTTAACGAAATGCGTCATCCCAAATTTTTCAGCGATCGCTTTGCGGTTGTTGTTGATATCCACACCAACAATCATATTTGCCCCGGCCAGCCGCGCCCCTTGAATAACATTCAGCCCAATACCGCCCAGGCCAAACACCACCACATTATCACCCACCTGCACCTTGGCGGTGTTGATGACCGCGCCGATGCCGGTGGTAACACCGCAGCCAATATAACAAATTTTATCAAACGGCGCGTCTTCCCGCACTTTCGCCAACGCAATTTCCGGCAACACGGTGAAATTGGCGAAGGTGGAGCAGCCCATATAATGCATCACCGGCTCACCCTCGCAGGAAAAACGTGAGGTGCCGTCCGGCATCACGCCCTTGCCTTGCGTCGCGCGGATGGCGGTGCAGAGATTGGTCTTGCGCGACGTGCAAGATTTACAGCTACGGCATTCCGGCGTGTAGAGCGGGATCACGTGATCGCCCTTTTTGAGCGACGTCACGCCGGGCCCAACATCCACCACAATCCCGGCACCCTCATGGCCCAGAATGGCGGGGAACAACCCTTCCGGGTCCGCACCGGAGAGGGTGTATTCATCGGTATGGCAAATGCCGGTCGCTTTAATTTCCACCAGCACCTCACCAGCCTTCGGGCCTTCAAGATTGATGGTTTCCAGGGACAAAATTTTGCCCGGGGCGCGGGCGACGGCGGCACGTGTCTGCATGGTAAAACCTCTAGGTTCTGAAAGCGCTTGCGGGATAACCTTGGGCGAAAAGTAGCGATGTTAAGTCGGTATGTTCAATTTTATTCAACACCTGCTCAGCCACCACCGGCTTGGCATAATACGCCACGCCCAGCCCAGCTTCCTTCAGCATCGGCAGATCATTCGCACCATCGCCCACCGCCAGCGTGGCGGAAAGTTTAATGCCGCGTTTCTCGGCAAGTTCGGTCAGCGCAGCGACCTTGGCATTTTTGTCCAAAATCGGCTCTGCCACTTCGCCGGTCAATTGCGAGCCGTTATCGAGCAAAATATTGGCCCGGTGAATGTCAAACCCCAGCGCGGCCGCCACGCGCTCCGTGAAATAAGTGAAACCGCCGGAGACCAAAGCCGTGGTCGCGCCATAATGGCGCATGGTGGCAATCAGCGTGCGCGCACCGGGGCAGAATTCGGTCTCCCGCCAGGTGCGTTCCAGCGCTGAAAGCTCCAGCCCCTTCAGCATCGCCACCCGTTCACGCAAGGCGGTTGCAAAATCAATCTCGCCATTCATCGCGCGCTTGGTAATCTCGACGATTTTATCTTTAATTCCCGCAAACGCCGCCAGCTCATCCAACGTCTCGGTGGTGATCATGGTGCTGTCCATATCCGCCACCAGCAGCGCCTTGCGGCGGCCACGGAAGCGGGTGAGGAGAATATCAGTGGCCTTATGGCTGAGCACCAGTTTCAACTGCGCAATATCCGGCAGTTTTTTCACAATAAACTCGGCAGTGGCTTGCGGGGCCAGCCAGTTCAAATGCTGGCCGCCGCAAAACTCCATGGCGCGCTGCGCTTCTTGGGTGGAAAGGGGCCCGGCTTGCGGGGCAGCGATGAGAATGACGATATAGGACATGATGCAAGCTGGTAGGACAGAGCAGGGCGGCGGCGCAAGGCGCAAGCTGGTGATTGTGGCAGGGCCCACCGCCAGCGGGAAATCCGCGCTCGCCATGCAACTTGCCCAGCGTCTGGCCGGTACCGTCATCAATGCCGACGCCATGCAATGCTACCGTGAGCTGCGCATCCTCACCGCCCGGCCCAGTCTTGCCGATGAAGCCGCCGTACCGCACGCGCTCTATGGCGTGCGCGCCGCCACCGAGCCCGCTAATGCAGCCTGGTGGCGGGCAGCGGCTTTGGGTGTGATGAACGCCGCCACGATGCCGATTTTATGCGGCGGTACCGGCATGTATCTGGCATCTTTGCTAAGGGGCATTGCCGAAGTGCCGGAAATTCCCGCCGCCGCACGCGCGGAGGCGCGCCACCTGGTGGCCGAAATAGGGGCCCCCGCCGTGCACGCCAAACTGATGGCGGTGGACCCTGAGACAGCGGGCAAATTATTCGCAGCAGATTCCCAGCGCATCGCCCGCGCCTGGGAGGTTTGGCGCGGCACCGGCCATGGGCTTGCCTACTGGCAAACCCGCCCGGCTGAAAAACTCGCCGGCTGGGATGTGCGGATGATCCTGCTGGACCCACCCCGGCCAGATTTACGCGCCGCCATCGAAACCCGTTTCGCCGCCATGCTGGAGCTGGGGGCCATCGAGGAGGTAAAGAATTTGCTGGCCCTTGGCCTCAACCCGGCCTTGCCCCTGCTGCGGGCCCATGGCGTGCCAGAGCTGGGCGCATTTCTGCGCGGCGAAAAAACCCTGACCGAAGCCGCCGCCGCCGCGATATTGGTCACCTATCAATATACCAAGCGCCAAAGCACCTGGTTCCGGCATCAGGCTTTGGTGGACAAGTCAGCCCTGCATATAATTCATGCGCGAATTGATGGTTCTGCGCAATTTTCGGAAAGTTTTGTCGATAATTTGATTAACTTTATAACTCAAGCCGGTTGACGCGCTGCAATACACCGCTTAATGGCGATCCTTCCGAAGAATAAAGGCGGCGGAATTTCACATGGACGGCTCGATCAAAACCACTGAGATCATGAAATCAGGTGCCGAAGCGGTGCTGCGCGCGCTCAAGGACCAGGGAGTCGATGTGATTTTCGGCTATCCCGGCGGCGCGGTCTTGCCGATTTACGATGCCATTTTCCAGCAAAACGCCATCCGCCATATTCTGGTCCGCCACGAGCAAGCTGCCGTACACGCCGCCGAAGGCTATGCGCGTTCCACCGGCAAGGTGGGCGTGGTGCTCGTCACCTCCGGCCCCGGTGCCACAAATGCCGTCACCGGCCTGGTCGATGCGCTGATGGACAGCATCCCCATCGTGTGCCTCACCGGCCAAGTGCCCACGCACCTCATTGGCAACGACGCCTTCCAGGAAGCCGACACCACCGGCATCACCCGGCAGGCCACCAAGCATAACTACCTCGTCAAGCGCTCCGAGGACCTCTCGCGCGTGATGCATGAGGCGTTTCATGTCGCCAAAACCGGCCGCCCCGGCCCGGTGCTGATTGATTTGCCGAAAGATATCCTCATCAACCCGGCCCCCTATGCCGAGCCAAGCAGCCAGCCACACCGCAGCTACAAGCCCCGCACCACGCCGGATGCGCGTAAGGTGGCCGAAGCGGTCGCGCTGATGAAGCGCGCCGAACGCCCGATTGTGTATTCCGGTGGCGGCGTCATCAATGCCGGCCCGGAAGCCGCAAAACTTCTCATCGAATTTGTGCGCCTCACCGGCTTTCCCTGTACCTCAACCCTCATGGGCCTCGGCGCCTACCCGGCGTCAGACCCGCAATTTCTCGGCATGCTGGGCATGCACGGCACTTACGAAGCCAACATGGTGATGCATGGCTGCGACGTGATGCTGAATATGGGTGCCCGTTTTGACGACCGCGTCACCGGCCGGCTGAATGCCTTCAGCCAGGGTTCCAAGAAAATCCATGTCGATATCGACCCGTCCAGCCTGAATAAATCCGTGATGGTGGATGTTGGCATTGTGGGTGACGCCACCGAAACATTGCGCGCCCTGATCGCCGCCTGGAAAGCCGACACCCACCCGCAAGACCGCGAGGCGCTGGCCAAATGGTGGCAACAGATCGACGTGTGGCGGAGCAAAAACTCCTTGCGCTTCACCCAACCGCACGACCCCGGCAGCATCATCAAGCCGCAATATGCAATCGAGCGGCTGTACAAGGCGACGCGCGGACAGGCGAAAGAGACCTACGTGACCACCGAGGTGGGGCAGCACCAGATGTGGGCGGCCCAGCATTTCAAGTTCGACAAGCCAAACCGCTGGATGACCTCCGGTGGCCTCGGCACCATGGGCTATGGCCTACCGGCCGCCATGGGCGTGCAGGTGGCGCACCCGGATGCCTTGGTGATCGACATTGCTGGTGAGGCCAGCATTTTAATGAATATTCAGGAAATGGGCACGCTCGCGCAATACCGCCTGCCCGTGAAGATTTTCATTCTGAATAATCAATATATGGGCATGGTACGCCAGTGGCAGGAATTGCTGCATGGCAACCGCTATTCGGAAAGCTATTCTGAAGCGCTGCCAGATTTCGTGAAGCTGGCAGAAAGCTTCCACGCGGTCGGCTTGCGCGCCGAAAAAGTTGAAGACCTAGACCGCGTGATTGCGGAAATGCTGGCGGTTGATCGGCCCGTGATTGCCGATATTTGTGTGGACCAGAAGGAAAATGTCTTCCCGATGATCCCCTCGGGCGCTGCCCATAATGAAATGCTGCTGGGGCCGGAACATAAAGCCAATTCCGGTGGCTACAATGGCGGCTCGGTAACAGACGAAGGCTTGGTGCTGGTATAATGACTGAACAAAATATCGCGTTACGTTCCGCCACCATTTCGGTGCTGGTGGAAAATGAATCTGGCGTGCTGGCCCGCGTGATCGGACTATTCTCAGGCCGTGGCTATAATATCGACAGCCTCACCGTGGCGCCGGTGGAACGCGACCGCAGCAAAAGCCGCATCACCATCGTGACCTCCGGCACGGAAATGGTGATCGAACAGATCAAAGCCCAGCTTGGCCGCTTGGTGCCGGTCTATCGCGTGCAAGACCTGTCCAAGGAAGGCCCGCATCTGGCACGCGAACTGGCGCTGATCAAAGTGGTCGGCACCGGCGAGGCCCGGCAGGAAGCATTGCGCCTGGCTGACGCCTTCCGCGCCCGGGTGATCGACGCCTCCACCGAGAGCTTCATTTTCGAACTCACCGGCGCGACCGATAAGCTGGATGCGTTTTTGGACCTAATGCGCCCGCTGGGCCTGGCCGAAGTTTCCCGCACCGGTGTGGCCGCCATCGTCCGCGGCAAAGCAACAATCGAGTAACCCCACCGTCATCGCGCGCGCAGCGAAGCAATCCATCTTTGGTGATACGTCGTCGACCAAGATAGATTGCCACGGCGGCGTTGCCGCCTCGCAATGACGGCTTTGAATTTAGGCAAGTCACCCCCTTGTCATTGCGAGCGCAGCGAAGCAATCCATCTTTCATGAAACAACCCGCTGTCTACATCTTAGCCAGCAAGAAAAACGGCACGCTCTATACCGGTGTAACTTCAAACCTTGTTCAGCGCGTATGGCAGCACCAAAACGGAATAACCGGCGGCTTCACCGCCAAATACAATACAAAACGGCTGGTTTGGTACGAACCGCACGAGACAATGGAATCCGCAATCATTCGTGAAAAACAACTAAAATCCGGGTCACGCATGGCGAAAATTCGGTTGATTATGGCGAACAACCCGGATTGGCTCGACCTATCCGGCACCTTGTTGTAACGCGCAACGATAAATTGCCACGGCAAATCGCTCCCCCCCCCCGTCATTGCGAGCGCAGCGAAGCAATCCATCTCCACGAAAACCCCATATCCAAGACAGTCGGCCACAGCGCCACCTATCAAGGCCCCAAAGGCTGCTGGCCGCGGGTGAGAAATTACATCCTTGTTAAGCCGATTTCGGGCTCGTGCCGCGAATCACACATGTCAACCCCGATATTTAAGCAATGGTGGTTAATAAAAAGTAATATTACAGCACGGCTACAGTCGCGGTGGCGACCTTCAAAGGATATTTTACCATGACAACCAGATTCATGAATAAACTCCGGACCTTTGGTCCGCAGGTGAGAGCTGTGACCTCAGTTGAATATTCGTTGCTCTCAGCCATGGTCGGTGTGGTCATCATCGCTTCGGTCTCAACATTGGCATCAAACCTCAACAGCGCGTTCGATAGTGTTTCGCGGGCATTTCCCGCCGTTACCACCGGGGCTGTCAGCGCGGCGGGCACAAACTCATCAAGCAGTGCCGGGCCATCCTCAGCCGGCCAGAATTCGCAATCGTCTGGTAACGGCTGTGAACAGGGTGCTTGCCAAAACGGTGGTAATCAAGGCCGGCAAAATCGAAATAACCAGCAAAATGGCGGGTCCAACGGCGCAAACCAGTCAAACCAGGCAAATAGGTCAAACCAATAAATATGGCATAGATTGCCAGTAAGCCTGCCACCCCGTGCCGCGCGGTTTTTTTAAAAATCTCTCGAATATATTTACATTTTCTAAATTTGAGTTAATGCTAAAGTTGCGCTGGTTTTTTGGGATTTTTTGTGAGGCCATCATGTTTTCTTCGTTTTTGCAGCGCATAATTAATAAGTTGGCCGCGCAGACCAGGGCAGTCACCGCTATTGAGTATGCCTTAATCGCTGCGCTGATCGCGGTTGTGATCGTGGTGGCGGTTTCGGCGTTGGGAACAGGCGCCACCGCAACATTCACGGCAGCTTCCAATGGTTTCGGCACGACCGGAAGTTCGGCAATCCCAAACGGCGCGTTGGGTTCTATTACGAACCCCTACACGTTCAACAACCCACCACCCGGCGGCTCGGCCGGGAATGGTCAAACCGCTCAGTGTGGCTCCGCTACCTGTCAAGTTGGCGTCAACCCCAGCGGTCAGACGATTTACTTTAACCCAACAGTACCGCCCGGCAATTAGCTTACCAGCACCAGTTAACGGTACTGGGTTGGCCGAGCCCCGCCGTCATTGCGAGCGTAGCGAAGCAATCCATCTTCAGCGGCGTACAACAAGATAGATTGCCACGGCGGCGTTGCCGCCTCGCAATGACAGCCCCGTGGTGCTGGCAACCAACCCCCCGTCATTGCGAGCGCAGCGAAGCAATCCATCTCCAGCAGCCTCACCGCCCCGGTGCCATACCGCTCGCCCGAAGGAAATCCGCCATAATCGGTATAAAAATTCTTAACGATCCCGAAAAAATCCTTTTTATAAACTTTCGTTAATGATACACCTGCCGCAAACTTAATGTCTCCCCGGCCCGAGGTTTGTTATGCAGTCCAGCCCGTTTGGTTTGAAACGTCGCAAGTTCGCCAGCGCCACCAACGCCGTCACCGCCATTGAGTATGCGTTGATCGCCGCCCTGATTGCAGTTGTGATCGTGGTGGGGGTTTCGGCAGTGGCATCGAGCGCCTCCGGAACATTCACAGCAGCTTCCAATGGATTTTCATCGACCGGAAGTTCCGGGAACTCAGGGGGATCTTCCTCTAGTGGGCAGCTTGGTTCGTTGGCAAACCCTTATATACCTGGTACCGTTCCTGTAAGCTTTGGAGGCAACACTCACGAAGGCAATCCGACTCAATGTGGCTCTGTTACATGTTATCCACTTTATTCTAATTCGAACAACCAACTTTTAGGCTACTATAATCCAAACGGTTAACGACGCGGTTCTGGCTGGGGCCCCCCCCCGTCATTGCGAGCGAAGCGAAGCAATCCATCTTCAGCGCCACGTACAACAAGATAGATTGCCACGGCGGCGTTGCCGCCTCGCAATGACGGGTCTGGGGTTCGGACGAACTCTTCCCGTCATTGCGAGCGCAGCGAAGCAATCCATCTTCACCGCCACGGACAACAAGATAGATTGCCACGGCGGCGTTGCCGCCTCGCAATGACAGCCCAGGGGTTCGGACGAACTCTTCCCGTCATTGCGAGCGAAGCGAAGCAATCCATCTTCACCGCCACGGATAACAAGATAGATTGCCACGGCGGCGTTGCCGCCTCGCAATGACGGCCCCGTGGTGCTGGCAACCAACCCCCCCCGTCATTGCGAGCGCAGCGAAGCAATCCATCTTCACCGCCCCGCAATAACGAAAATACCCGCCTAGTTCGTCACCTTCATATCCAACAACACCGGGTAAGTGGGGCCGCCCACCAAAGGTGGGTGCAGGAAATGCGCTTTCGCCATCTGTGCCGCATAACATTTTGCCATATTGGTCTCCGGCCGCACCTCGATGTTAATCATCTTCCCATCCGCCGTAATATCGCCAACCAGATTAAAATGCCCCAGCTCCGTATCCGGCAGCACCGTGCCCGGCGGGTCACACACGGCAGCGGCCTGGTTCAAAATCGGCCAGAGCGTAATATCGTACTTCGCCCCTTCGGTGTTGCCAGCGCGGGCGCGGGCGGTGGTGGCACGGGCGGAAAAATCATCCGCCAGGGCGGCTTGGGCCGAAAACAGCAGGCACGCGAGGATAAAATATTTCATGCAGGCGGTTTTAGGGGGTTTTCCGCGGTTGTCGAATAGGCTTCAACCGCATTACGCCAACAGCCCTTGAAACGACATAAAATTACCAAAAACCGCGTCAGAACATGCCAGATAACCAGCCCGCGCACGGTGACAGTGACGCCGAAACGTAATAGGGAGGCCCCAAGTTTTTGAATCGCCAGTACAAGGAACAAGTCTATGCGCGTTTATTACGACCGGGATGCCGACGTTAACCTCATCAAATCGAAAAAAGTCGCCATCGTTGGCTATGGCAGCCAGGGCCACGCCCATGCGCTCAACCTGAAAGATTCCGGCGTGAAGGAACTGGCCGTGGCACTACGCCCCGGTTCCACCGCCATCGCCAAGGCCGAAGGCGCTGGCCTGAAGGTCATGACCCCCACGGATGCCGCCAAATGGGCCGACGTGATCATGGTGCTCACCCCGGATGAAGGCCAGGGTGATTTGTACCGCGACCACCTGGCCGCCAATATGCGCCCCGGCACCGCGCTGGCCTTCGCGCACGGCCTCAACATCCATTTCAACCTCATCGAACCGCGCGCCGATATCGACGTGTTCATGATCGCCCCGAAAGGCCCCGGCCACACCGTGCGCTCGGAATATCTGCGCGGCGGCGGCGTGCCATCGCTCGTTGCCGTGGCGCAGAACGCCTCCGGTAACGCGCTGGAAATCGCGCTCTCTTACGCGTCGGCAAATGGCGGCGGCCGCGCCGGCATTATCGAAACCACCTTCAAGGAAGAATGCGAAACCGACCTGTTCGGCGAACAGGCCGTGCTGTGCGGCGGCGTGGTGGAACTCATCAAAGCCGGTTTCGAAACCCTGGTGGAAGCCGGTTACGCCCCCGAAATGGCCTACTTCGAATGCCTGCACGAAGTAAAACTGATCGTGGATTTAATCTACGAAGGCGGTATCGCCAACATGAACTACTCCATCTCCAACACCGCCGAATACGGTGAATACGTCACCGGCCCGCGCGTCATCACGCCGGAAACCAAAGCGGAAATGAAGAAGGTGCTGGAAGACATCCAAATGGGCCGCTTCACCCGCGACTGGATGCTGGAAAATAAGGTCAACCAAACCAACTTCAAAGCCATGCGCCGCGCTATGGCCTCCCACCCGATCGAAGACGTCGGCGGCAAACTGCGCGCCATGATGCCATGGATCTCCAAAAACGCGCTGGTTGATAAAGCGAAGAATTAACCAGAGCTTTGATGGGGGTTTTTAGGAAGTAAGACCAAGGGGCTCTGCCCCTTGGAACCCCGCCAAAGGCTCGCCTTTGGAAACCATTTTAGACTTAAGAAAAAACCGTCGCCCGCAGATGTTGAAACATCAGGGAGCGACGGTTTTTTCTTAAGTCCAGGGTTCTAAGGGCTAGCCCTTAGTGGGGGGTCCAGGGGGGCAAAGCCCACCTGGCCTTGCTCCCAACCACCACCCACCATAGTTTTGGCCAATGCTTCACTTGATCAAACTAGCGGTTGGTGTCCGGGACATTGCGCATTTGGCGGCCATTCAGGCGGCGCGGGCGGTGAGTGACCCACCCTTACGGCATCAGACGCGGAGTTTTCCCAAGCGGGCGGATGAGATTGTGGCGGGCGGGTCGATTTATTGGGTGATTCAGGGTGCTGTTTGTGTAAGGCAGCGTGTTGTGGCGATTACGGCGGATGTTTGGGATAACGGCACCAAATGCGCGGGTTTGGTGCTTGACCCCGCTTTGGTGCGGGTTGCGGCGCGCAGCATGAAGGCGTTTCAGGGCTGGCGGTATTTGAGCGCGGCGGACGCGCCGGCGGATATTGACGCGGCGGGGGCGGCAAGCGGGGTGGATGCGTTGCCGGAGGAGATGCGGCGGGCTTTGGTGAATTTGGCGCTGTTGTAACTTAACGTATTTGACAGCGAGCTAACCTCGTGGTTACGCGGCGCGGGTTCATAGGAGACGCTTACATGGCAGTTAATGCCTTTATTTTCCCTGGCCAGGGTAGCCAGTCGGTCGGCATGGGGCGCGACTTGGCGGCCTCCTTTGCGGCGGCGCGCGAAGTGTTTGAGGAAGTTGATGAGGTTTTGAAGCAGAAGCTGAGCAAGCTGATGTTTGAAGGCCCGATTGAGGAGCTGACCTTAACGGAAAATGCCCAACCGGCTTTGATGGCGGTATCCTTGGCGGTGTTGCGGGTGCTGGAGGCTGAGGGCGGGGTTAAATTGAAGGAGAAGGCGGTTCTGGTGGCCGGGCATTCTCTGGGCGAATATAGCGCGCTGGCGGCGGCGGGGTCGTTCACGGTGGCTGAGGCGGCTTCGTTGTTGCGGTTGCGCGGCAAATCCATGCAGGCGGCGGTAGCCCCCGGCGTGGGCGCCATGGCGGCGCTGCTCGGCGTTGAAATGGCCTTGGCGCAGGAAATTTGTGCGCAAGCCGCCAACGGGCCGGACGGGCATGAGGAAGTGGGCTGCGCGAATGATAATGGCGGCGGCCAGGTAGTGATTTCCGGCATCAAGGCAGCGGTTGAACGCGCGATCGAGATTGCCAAGGCCAAAGGCGTAAAGCGCGCCATGCTGTTGCCGGTCTCGGCACCGTTTCATTGCAAGCTGATGGAACCGGCGGCGGAGGCCATGCACAAGGCGCTCCACCAAACCCAACCGCGCGCGCCGATGGTACCGCTGGTGGCGAACGTGACCGCCGCCAAAGTGACTGACCCGGCGATCATCACCAGGCTGCTGGTGGAACAGGTCACCGGCACCGTGCGCTGGCGTGAATCGGTGGAAAGCATGGTGGATTTCGGTGCCGACCGTTTCATCGAACTCGGTGCGGGCAAGGTTCTGGCGGGGCTGGTCAAGCGCATTGCCCCGGAAGCGCCAGCGCTCTCGGTGGGCACACCGGCTGATATTGAAGCTCTGTTGAAGGTGCTGTGATGTTTGATCTAACGGGCAAAACCGCCCTGGTCACCGGGGCCACCGGCGGGATCGGCGCTGAAATCGCACGGGCGTTGCACAAACAAGGCGCGGTGGTCGCCATTTCAGGCACGCGCGCGGCGGTGCTGGAAACGCTGGCCGCCGAGTTGGGCGAGCGTGTGCATGTCTGCCCAGCGGATTTGTCAGACGCTGAGGCCGCAACGACGCTGATCGCCACCGCTGAAGCTGCGATGGGCAAGGTGGATATTCTGGTCAATAATGCCGGGCTGACCAAAGACGGTCTGGCGCTGCGTATGTCTGATGCAGATTGGGCGAAGGTGCTGGATGTCGATCTCGCAGCCCCTTTCCGCCTCAGCCGCGCCGCGCTGAAATTCATGCTCCGCCGCAAGGCCGGGCGCATTATCAATATCGGCAGCGTGGTGGGCAGCACGGGCAACCCCGGCCAGGCCAATTATGCGGCTGCCAAGGCTGGTTTGCTGGGGCTCACCAAGGCGCTCGCACAGGAAGTGGCTTCACGCGGCATTACCGTCAATCTGGTGGCCCCTGGCTTCATCGAAACCCCGATGACCGAGGCGCTGACCGACGCCCAGCGCGCCGCTTTGGCTGAGAAAATCCCGCTCGGCCGTTTGGGCTCCCCCGCTGATATTGCCGCGAGCGTGGTCTATCTGGCCTCTGAGGAAGCAGGCTGGATGACCGGCGTTACGCTCCATGTTAACGGCGGCATGGCCATGCTGTAAGGAAACCCACCCCGGTAGCCAATTTGACGCGCTTTTCTAAGCTTCCGGTGCTCACGTACTTCAACGTACGCTCCGCGCCGGGTCTTAGAAAATCACGCCAACTTAGCCACCGGCCCGCGTTTCCGCGCCTAGATGCCCTGGGTGTTGGCGGCGCCAATGAAACCGTGCTAAGCGCCCCCGACACGCGAGGAAAGTGAACTTAGATGACTGAAATCGCCGACAAGGTTAAGAAAATTGTTGTCGAGCATCTGGGTGTCGACGAAGCCAAAGTCACACCCGAAGCCTCGTTTATCGATGATTTGGGCGCAGACAGCCTTGATACCGTTGAATTGGTGATGGCGTTCGAAGAAGCCTTCGGCGTGGAAATTCCGGAAGATGCGGCTGAAAAAATCACCACCGTTAAAGACGCGATCGATTATATTGAAAAGCAAAAAGCCGAGTAATTTGGCTTCGTCCGGCGTCCGGGAGTTTTAGAATATGCGTCGTGTTGTCGTCACCGGCATGGGAATCGCCAGCCCCCTGGGGCTTGGCGTTGAGAATGTTTGGAAGAGGCTGATCAATGGTGAATCCGGGATCGGCATTATCACCTCATTCGACACCACGGAGCTGACCGCTAAAATTGCCGGACAAGTGCCAAACGGCCCGAAATCTGAGGGCAAATTGGACCTCGGCGAATGGATGCCCGTTAAAGACGTGAAAAAAATGGACCGGTTTATCCATTTCGGCCTCGTCGCAGCCTCGGAAGCCATTGAGGATTCCGGCTGGGTTCCACAAACCGAAGAAGAAAAATACGTCTCCGGCGTCATGATCGGCTCCGGCATTGGCGGCTTATCTGCCATCTATGAAGCGTCGATCATGGTGCATGAGGGCAAGGCCAAGCGTCTATCCCCCTTCTTTATCCCCTCGGCGCTGATCAACCTGATCTCTGGTCAGGTCTCCATCAAATACGGCCTGAAAGGCCCCAACCATTCGGCGGTGACCGCCTGTGCGACCGGCGTGCACGCCATTGGCGACGCCGCACGGATCATTGCGCTCGGCGACGCTGACGTGATGGTGGCCGGCGGCGCCGAAGCCGCCGTAAACCCGCTGGGCATTGCCGGTTTCTGCGCAGCCCGCGCGCTTTCCACCGCCTATAACGACCGCCCGACCGAAGCCTCCCGCCCGTGGGATAAGGACCGCGACGGCTTTGTGATGGGCGAAGGTGCCGGCGTGCTGGTGCTGGAAGAATACGAACACGCCAAAGCGCGTGGGGCAAAAATCTACGCCGAAGTTGGCGGCTACGGCATGTCCGGTGACGCGCACCACATCACCGCCCCGGCCGAGCACCATGACGGCGCCTTCCGCGCCATGAAAGCTGCTTTCAAAAACGGCAAGCTGACCCCGGCGGACGTGCAATATGTGAACGCGCACGGTACCTCCACCCCGATGGGTGATGACCTCGAACTCGAAGCGGTTGAGAATATGTTCGGCGATGCCGCCAAGGGCTTGGCCATGTCCTCCACCAAATCCGCCACCGGCCATTTGCTGGGTGCGGCGGGTGCGATTGAAGCCGTGTTTTCGATTTTGGCGATCCGCGACAACGTGGCACCGCCAACCTTGAACCTGCATGAACCCAGCAAAGCCAGCGTCATAGACCGGGTGGCGCTGACCGCGCAGGAACGTAAAATCAACGTGGCACTCTCGAACAGCTTCGGCTTTGGTGGCACCAACGCCTCGGTTATTTTCAAGCGGGTTTAGTCTCTGACCTTTTCCAACCGCCGCACGGTTTTGCTGCTGGCCGCCTTGCTGATGGTGGTGAGCCTAGGGCGTGGCGCTGTCCAACAAACCTATACCGCGCCAGCCGATTTTGCCGATGCGAAAACGGTGGTGATTCCGCCCGGTGGCTTAGCAGAGGCAGGGCAGGCGCTCGCCCAGGCTGGGGTGATTCAATATCCGCTGCTATTCCGGGTGGCTGCGTTCCTCACCCACAGCCAAGGCCATATCCATGCCGGGGAATTTTTAATCCCGGCGCATTCATCACTCGCGCAGCTTTTGAATATTCTGCGCTTCGGTGTGGTGGTGCAGCACCATGTAACCATCCCTGAGGGTCTCACCGGAATCCAGATCGCCAAAATCCTCAACGCGGCACCAGACGCGAGCGGGACGATCTCAGCCCCGCCGGAAGGCGCGGTGCTGCCACAAACCTATGACTATACGCTCAACACCCCCCGCACAGTCATTTTGCACCGCGCCGAGAAGGCTGAAACCGCTGCGCTCGCGCAAGCCTGGGCCGGGCGCGATCGGACGGTGGCACTGTCCATGCGGGAGGCGTTAATTCTAGCCTCAATCGTACAGGAAGAAACGCCGCTGGCTGACGAGTTACCGAAAGTGGCTGCGGTATATGAAAACCGCCTTGCCAAGGGCATGAAATTGCAGGCCGACCCAACTGTCATTTACGGGGCCTCCGGGGGCGCTTTAGCATCCGGCGTCGCGATCACCCGCAGCGATTTAGAAAACCCCAACCCGTATAACAGCTACGTTAATGCGGGCCTGCCGCCTGGGCCAATTTGTGCGCCGGGGCTGGCCGCGTTGAACGCCGTGTTGCACCCAGCCAGCAGCGACGATTTATATTTTGTCGCTACCGGAACCGGCGGCCATGTATTTTCCCGCACCTATAAACAGCAGCTCACCAACATCGCCGCCTATCACGCAGCAATAGGTCATTAGCGCCACCCCCGCGCCGGAGTTAACCCCGCGCCCTCACCGTCATTCCCGCGCCTTATTCGTCATTCCCGCGAAAGCGGGAATCTTCTCCCCGTAGAAAAACACCAACCTCTCTCAAAATGAACCCTGGCCCGCATGACGATAACAGGGTCATGACTTTAACCCCGCAATACACTCACCAACTGCGCAAACGCCCGCGCCCGGTGGCTGACCTTATCCTTCACATCAGCCCCCAGCACCGCATAGCTCTGCGCATAGCCGTCGGGAATAAAAATCGGGTCATAGCCAAATCCACCCAAACCTTCTGGCGTTTTCGCAATCACGCCATCCGCCTGCCCAATATAGGTGGCCACGTCACCGGCAGGCTGCGCATAACATAACGCACATACAAACCGCGCCCGCCATTCATCCCGCGCCTCACATGCCGCAATCACCTTGGCAAACGCCGCCGGATAATCGCCCGCCGCAAACCGCGCCGAATAAATCCCCGGCGCGCCATCGAGTGCCGCCACACACAGCCCGGAATCATCGGCCAGCGCCGGCAACCCCGACGCCATTGCGGCCGCCCGGGCTTTTATCCGCGCATTTTCAGCAAAGCTGGCGCCGGTCTCCTCGGGTTCCGCTAGCCCTAATTCGCCAGCCGAAACTACCTCATACCCAACCGGCCCCAACAACGCGGCAAACTCTGCCAACTTCCCTTTATTATGAGTCGCCACCAAAATCCGCCGCATCTAGCTCAGCCTTTCAAAATCGCGCTTTGGGCTGCAAACAATTCCGCCGTGCCTTTACGCGCCAACGCCATCAATGAGGCAAACGCCGCATCATCAAACGCCGTCTTTTCAGCGGTCGCCTGGATTTCAATAATCCCGCCATCGGCGGTCAAAATGAAATTGGAATCCGCTTCAGCCGATGAATCCTCGGCATAATCCAAATCCAGCACCGCCACGCCGTTATAAATCCCGCAGGAGACCGCCGCCACCTGGCCAATAATCGGGTTGCTCGCCAGCACCTTCTTCTCCATCAGCGTCTTCACCGCCAATTGCAGCGCCACATAGGCACCGGTGATCGACGCACAGCGCGTCCCACCATCAGCGTTCAGCACATCGCAATCGAGCGTAATGGTCATCTCACCCATCGCCTTGCGGTCCACCACCGCGCGCAAACTCCGCCCGATCAGACGCTGAATTTCCTGCGTGCGGCCCGATTGTTTGCCGCGCGCCGCTTCACGGTCACCACGCGTATGGGTGGCACGTGGCAACATGCCGTATTCCGCCGTCACCCAGCCTTCGCCCTGGCCGCGCATAAAGCCGGGCACCTTGCCCTCCACGCTCGCCGTACACAAAACTTCCGTGCCGCCCATCTTGATCAGCGCCGAGCCTTCCGCATGATGCGAAAACCCAGTTGTAATGCTCACTGAACGTAACTGATCAAAATGTCTGCCTGAAGGACGCATGTCTCTCTCCTATAAATCCTGTTGTGGACGTGCTATTAGACGAGGCTGTGCCCATGGACCATAGGACCCACCCCGCGTCGAAATCCCCACCCCGCCTGCCACCGGGCCTCGATGTCCGTTCGGCCGCGGTATTGCGGGAGATTGTCGAACAATATGTTGAAACCGGCGAGCCTGTTGGCAGCCGCACCCTCTCACGCTTGCTACCGCTCAACCTCTCACCCGCCACCATCCGCAACGTGATGGCAGACCTCACCGAGGCCGGGTTGCTCTTTTCCCCCCACACCTCGGCGGGGCGATTGCCGACGGACCGCGGCCTGCGCCTGTTCGTGGACGGGCTGCTACAATTTGGTGAATTGTCGGAAGACGAACGCGGCACCATCAACGCTGCCCTGGTACAATCCGGGCGTTCCTTGCAGGACACACTCGCCCAAGCCTCCACCATGCTCTCCGGCCTGTCTTCTGCCGCCGGATTAGTGTTGGCGCCGAAAGGCGATGGCCCGGTCAAACATATCGAATTCGTGCCGCTTTCGCCTGGCCGCGCTTTGGTGGTGCTGGTCTCAGCCGACGGCCAGGTTGAAAACCGCATCATTGAAACCCCACCCGGCCTGCCACCTTCTGCCTTGCAACAGGCCAGCAACTATCTCAACGCGCAACTCTCGGGCCGCTCATTGTCTGAGCTGCGCAACCATGTCACCGCCGACATCAACGCCGACCGCACCGCCCTTGATGCCCTGACCAACAGTGTCATTAATTCCGGGCTCGCCACCTGGAGCAGTGAGGGCAGGGCAGGTTCGCTCATTCTTCGCGGCCACGGGCGATTGCTCGCCGAGGTTGACCAGCTCGAAAAGCTTAGCGCCATCCAGACATTGTTTGAACGCCTTGAGACCGAAGAAACCATGTTGAAACTGCTGGACCTTGCCGAAACCTCTGATGGCGTGCGGATTTTCATCGGTGCCGAATCCGGGCTGTTTGGTGCCGCCGGCGTTTCCATGGTGGTGGCCCCCGCCCGCAACGCGCAAGACCGTATCGTGGGTGCCATCGGTGTTATCGGCCCAACGCGCATCAATTACGGCAAAATCATTCCGGTGGTGGACTACACCGCCCGCGTCATCGGCCGAATGCTGGGTTAACCACCACCCCCGCGCCAGCCGTTGCGTCCCCCGCGCACGCCAACATCATCCTCGCGCCCCCTTCGCCATCCTCTCCCCTCCTTCGTCATCCTCGCGCCCCCTCCGTCATCCTCGCCTCCCTTCGTCGTCCTCGCGTCCCCTTCGTCATCCTAGCCCCTCCTTCGTCATCCTCGCGCAGGCGAGGATCTTCTCCCCCATCTTGCCATCCTACCCAATCGCAAACTACCTTCGGTTGTATGCGCCTCACCGCCACATGCCTGTTCGCCACCGCGCTCTTGGCCGCCATCGCCTATCTGCGCCCGCCAGAATATGACGAAGCCTATTCGATTTTCCTCACCGCCGGCCACGCCCGCCCGCTTTGGCCCACCGGCATATTCCAGCCGGCTGATGTCGCAGCCCTTTTTCACGGTCCAGCCAGCCTACGCGGCATCGCGCAGGACCTACGCACCGGCGATGTTCATCCGCCCGTATATTTCTGGGCACTCGACCTCTGGCGCCTGATCTTCGGCCCCAGCTGGTTCACCGCCCGCATGTTCTCGGTGCTCGTTGCAATCATCACGCTGGCAACCACCGCAAAATTGGCCAAGCTGGTAAAAGTGCCGCAAAACCCAGTGATTATTATCACCTGCCTCGCTTATGGGTTTGCCTATACCAGCACCATCGCGCGCGGCTTTGGGCTAGCCGAGTGCCTGAATATTATCGGCTTCGCGCTCGTCATGCGCTCGCGCATTGCCGACGATCCGGCCGCCACCTCACTCGCCATTGCCGCCGGCCTTGCCTTCGCCGCCGCCAGCTTCAGCAACTATTTGGCCTGCTTTACCGCCATCGCCACCATCGGTTGGTTTGCATTTGAAAAACCCCGCATCGCATTTTCCAGCGCCTGTGCCTTCGCCTTGTCTATCCCGCTCGATTTGTCGTTCTTCATAGACCAGCACGCATCCCGCACCGGGCAATTCCCGCCGTTCGACCTCATGCACGCCACCGCCTTATTATTACGTGACGAGGGTGCCGCTTTGTTCGGCGGCCTGCCGATTTATGCCGGGGCGGCGGGGCCGGTTGTTACCAGCATGCTTAGCATTTTCAGCGCGGCCTGTGCTTATTATGTTTATCGCGACCGCACGCCCGAAACCATGTTGCTGGTCGTCGTCGCCAGTGCCACACCGTTGGGTTTGCTCGCACTGGGTGTTATTTTTGACAATACCCCGATCGAAATTCGCTATTGCGCTTTCAGCCTGCCTTTCATTGCCATTTTACTCGCGCAATCCCTGCCGCTCAACCTGCGCGACGCGGTGATGGCCATTGAAGTTTTGGCCATTATCGGCCTCGCGATCGCGCCAGCTACCATGCAGCCGCAGGGTCGCGCCGCCCACGAAGCCGCTGCCAATCATCCTGATGTAACTTTGGTGCCATTTGGCAATGACGGTGTGGGTATTCCCGGCCCCTTCATCGCCGCCGCCCCGCCTGATATGCGCATCGCGCTGGTACCCGGCAATATCCTACCCGATCTAACAGGTGTTAAAAAAGTCACCCTCGCCACCATCGGCATTGATAATGCCAGTAAGGCGTATCTACCTGCTTTGGAATCCCAGCTTGCCGCAAACTGGCAATTGGTGAACGCTACAAGCCTAACGCAGACCTATGTTAAGCGCACTGCGAACCAACAAGCCCAGGCCAACCAATAGCTCAGCACCATTCAACCAAACAGAAAGCGTATGCCCACGCGCAAACCCCACCATATCGCCAGCATCACGCAGCGCGTTTAAATGCGGGACCAACCATAGCCACGCCCACAACACCGCAACCGCAATCGCCAACAATAATCCTACTGCCAGCAAGTCACCACGCAGCCCAAACCCGATGGCAGCCAACACCGCGCTTGCTGCAACAAACGCATAATAGAAAGGAAATGCGGTGCGGATAAACTTCCCCGCCACATCAGGCGCTAGTTGGGTAAACACCAAAGGCGCCATCACGGCACCGAAAAACAACATTCCCCCCACCAGGGCCGCAAGCCCCAGCAGGGAGAAAATATTACCGATATTGGTCAAACCACCACCAGCCGATCAGCCGCACGCAAGCGCAGATTTACGCGCGCGGATTTAGTAACGATACAGCTCATGCTTGAACGGTCCTGCCTGCGGCAGACCCAGATAATCGGCCTGCTTCTTGGTCAGTGGCGTCAATTTGGCACCCACCTTGGCCAGATGCAACGCCGCCACTTTCTCATCCAAATGCCGCGGCAACACGTAAACCTTACGCTCATACCGCCCAGCCGGCGCCGTCCATAGCTCAATCTGCGCCAGCACCTGGTTCGTGAAGCTCGCACTCATCACAAAGCTTGGATGCCCGGTCGCATTGCCCAAATTCACCAAGCGCCCTTCGGAGAGCACAATCAGCTTCTTGCCATCGGCGAACTCAACCTCATCCACCTGCGGCTTGATGTTGTTCCACTTATTGTTACGCAGCGCTTCGATTTGAATTTCGGAATCAAAATGCCCGATATTGCACACAATCGCGCGGTTTTTCATGGCGCGCATATGGTCGATGGTGATCACATCCACATTGCCGGTGGCGGTCACGAAAATATCGCCCTTCGGCGCCGCATCATCCATCGTGACAACCTCATAACCTTCCATCGCCGCCTGCAACGCGCAGATCGGGTCGATTTCAGTCACCATCACGCGGCAACCCGCATTGCGAAGCGAAGCGGCAGAACCTTTGCCGACATCGCCAAAGCCCGCAACCACAGCCACCTTGCCGGACATCATCACATCGGTACCACGGCGAATGCCATCCACCAGGCTTTCGCGGCAGCCATACAGATTATCAAATTTCGACTTGGTAACAGAATCATTCACGTTAATGGCAGGCACCAGCAGCTTGCCGGCCTTCGCCATTTCCCACAGACGATGCACGCCGGTGGTGGTTTCTTCTGAAATGCCTTTTACATCCTTCAGCATCTCGGGATATTTTTCATGCATCAGGGTGGTGACATCGCCGCCATCATCCAGAATCATATTCGGCGTCCAGCCATCCGGGCCGCGCAAGGTCTGCTCAATGCACCACCAGAATTCCTGCTCATCCATACCCTTCCAGGCAAAAACCGGCACGCCCGTGGCGGCAATCGCAGCAGCGGCATGGTCTTGCGTGGAGAAAATATTGCAGGACGACCAACGTACCGAAGCACCCAACGCGGTGAGTGTTTCAATCAGTACAGCAGTTTGAATCGTCATATGCAGGCAGCCCACAATGCGGGCACCTTTCAGGATTTGCTCTTTGCCGAATTCTTCCCGCAGCGCCATCAGGCCCGGCATTTCATCCTGCGCCATTTCAATTTCCTTACGGCCCCAGGCCGCCAGGGAAATATCCTTGACCTTATAATCTTCCGTCGCCACGTTCACATCCGGCATCTTCAAAAACCCTCTATTAAACTTTTCAAACCGTCATCCCCGCGAAAGCGGGGACCTCCTATCCCCAAATCAAGTATTCATGGCTTCAAAGAAGTCACTGTTGGTCTTGCTGTATTTCAGCTTATCCAACAGGAATTCCATCGCATCCGTCGTCCCCATCGGGTTCAAAATTCGCCGCAGCACCCACATTTTGGACAATGTCGCCTTATCCACCAGCAATTCTTCCTTACGCGTGCCAGACTTGGTGATGTCAATCGCCGGGAAGGTACGTTTATCAGAAAGCTTGCGATCCAGGATCACTTCAGAGTTACCGGTGCCCTTGAACTCTTCAAAGATCACTTCATCCATCCGGCTGCCCGTATCAATCAGCGCGGTCGCGATAATGGTTAAACTGCCACCTTCCTCAATATTACGCGCCGCGCCGAAAAACCGCTTCGGCCGCTGCAACGCATTGGCATCCACACCGCCGGTAAGCACCTTACCGGACGACGGCACTACAGTATTATAAGCCCGCGCCAGACGGGTGATGGAATCCAGCAAAATCACCACATCGCGCTTATGCTCAACCAGCCTTTTGGCCTTCTCCAGCACCATCTCAGTTACCTGCACGTGGCGGGTCGCCGGCTCATCAAAGGTGGAGGCCACAACCTCGCCCTTCACGCTACGCGACATATCGGTCACTTCCTCCGGCCGTTCATCAATCAGCAATACGATCAAAAACACTTCCGGGTGGTTAAGCGAAATGGCGGAGGCAATGGTTTGTAGCATCACGGTTTTGCCGGTGCGCGGCGGCGCCACGATCAAGGCGCGCTGCCCCTTGCCGATCGGCGCGATCAAATCAATCACGCGCGGCGTGTTATCTTTCTGCTGCCCCTTGGCCGGCGGCTCGGCCAGCTCGTTTTCCATCTTCAAGCGCGAGGTTGGGTAGAGCGGCGTTAAGTTATCAAAATTGATCCGGTGCTTGACCGCTTCCGGGTCTTCAAAATTGATCTTATCAATCTTCACCAGGGCAAAATAGCGCTCGCCTTCTTTGGGGGCGCGGATTTCACCGTCCACCGTATCACCAGTGCGCAAGCTGAAACGGCGCACCTGGGCGGGCGAGACGTAAATATCTTCCGGGCCGGGCAGGTAGTTAGCCTCAGGGTTGCGCAGGAATCCGAATCCGTCGGGCAGAATTTCCAGCGTTCCGTCACCGCGAATGACCTGATCATTCTCGGCAAAGGCCTTTAATATGGCAAACATCATGTCCTGTTTGCGGAGGGACGAGGCGTTTTCCACCTCCAGCTCCTCCGCCAGGGTCAATAAATCCGTGGGTGACTTAGCCTTTAATTCGGCGAGATGCATCGGCGCGAAAATCCAATTCTATGGGAAACTCTCCGCACGGGCGCAATTTTGCAATCAGCCGGGGATGGGGAGAACCAGGCGCGAACGGCCCGTAGCCTTCCATTGCCGCAAGCCGCCCCGGACGTCAAGAACTCAGACCACCACACAAAAAACGATGATAATCATCAAAATGGTCGGCACTTCATTGGCGATCCGGTAAAATCGCTCCGGCTTGGTGTTATTATCCACCAGGAAATTCTTCCGCCATTTGCCAAGCGCACCGGTAAAACCGCTGAGCAAAATCACCGAAATAAATTTGCTCCACCACCAGGCGGCGTGCCAATCCACCGCGCCGGGCGTTAAAATCAGCAAAATGCCAAAAAACCAGGTCGCCAGCATCGCCGGAATGGTGATGTATTTCAGCAGCTTATATTCCATCACTTTGAAGCGGGCAGATTCCTCGGTGCCCGGCTTGACCTGGCAATGATACACATAAAGCCGCGGCAAATAGAACAAGCCCGCCATCCAAGCGATGAACGAGATTACATGAAATGCCAATTCCCAGCGGAAAAACGGCAATAGAGCAAAAATTGTCATGCAGCTTGCCTCGTCATCATCTCAAATAAATCATCAAGCCAGTGCAACACCGCATGCGCCCCGGCCGCCCGCAAATGCGCGCCATCTCCATGGGCATCAAAGCCAAATACAGCCATCCCGGCGGCCACCGCGCCCTTAACACCCAGGGCGCTATCCTCAACCACCAGGCAATCTGCCGGTGCCACCCCAGCATCGCGGGCAGCGGCCAGATATACATCCGGCGCTGGCTTCGGCCGGCCCACCGCCATCGCCGCAAAAGTCCGGCCCTTGGTGAGGTCACTCAACCCGGTGCGGGCAAATTTCACCCGCATTTCTTCATCCGATGAATTAGAGGCAACGCGCCAATCAATCGCCAGGGCGTTGCAGCGCGCCAAAACCTCACGGGCACCGGGGATTAACACTGCCTCCTCCCCCAGAGCCTTCACCAAATCATCCGCCAATGCCCGCCGCCAGCCGGCTGGCAATGTTCGCCCGATCTTGGCTTCAATCATCGGTTCCATGTCTAAAATCGACATGCCCAGGAATAAATCCTGGTTCTCCGCCGGGGTCATCGGCCAGCCAAGGGCAGTTAAATTGGCGGCAATCAGCCGTGCGGCAATGCCCTCACTATCGATCAGCACGCCATCACAGTCAAAAATAATCAGCTTAGGCGGCATGCCGAACCGGGTCTGGCGCCAGGGGTTTGGCTGAGTCTTTGGTCGCGTCTTTGGCCGGGTACCTCGCCCACGGGCAATCCTTATGCGCTACGTCGCAAGCCCGCGCACCCCGGTGGCTGCACAGCCCATCCCCCTTCGCCACCGCCCGGCGCGTTATGGCCGCCAGCGCCGCGATAAAGGCTGGTTGCGAATTTGGTACTTTGGCGCGGAAGTAGCCCGGCACGCCAGCCTCGTGCGCAAGCTCAGCATTCTCAATGTCCAATTCCACCAACGTCTCGATATGGTCGGACACAAACGCGATCGGCACCAACAACACCGCCACTTTGTCGTGCCCCGCCTCCTCAATTGCCTCAACCGTGCTGGGGGAGAGCCATTTTTGCGGGGTGGCGCGTGATTGGTAGCAAACTTGATGCTCGACAGCTTTATCCTGCAAGCGTTGCATCACCGCCGCCACCGAGGCTTCCACCTCTGCCTGATACGGGTCACCCGCTTTAATGATGCTTTCGGGTAAGCCGTGGGCTGAGAATAACAGCCGCAATGTCACATCAGGTGGCAATTTGGCTTTGGCATCGGCGATGCCTTCATCGACAAGTGCAGCAATTGCCGCCGCGTAATCCGGGTCATCATAAAAGCAACACAAGCTGGTCGTGGGCACTGCCAGGCCAGCTTTGGCCGCCTGTTCATGCCAATCGCGCAGCGAACTGCCGGTCGTGGTGGTGGAAAATTGCGGATATAGCGGTAGCAAAACCACCCTATCCGGCCCCCAAGCCTTCACCGCTTGCACCGTTTCAGCCGCAAACGGGTGCCAATAGCGCATCGCGATAAAGCATTTCGCGCCAATATCGCTCAAATCCGTCTCCAGCGCATCCGCTTGCTGGGTGGTTAATTCCAACAACGGTGACTTGCCCCCCATACGCTGATAATTCTCCACCGCCGCCTTGGCGGAGCTTGCCGCGATCAAGCGTGCCAGCCAGAACCTAATAAAAATCGGCGCACGGATGATCGCAGGGTCCGAGAATAAATTCACCCGGAACGGCTTAATCGCCTCAGGCCGATCCGGCCCGCCGAGATTAAAAAGAACAATCGCTGTTTTCATACAGGCTTAGATGAGGTGCGAATGATATTTAGCAATTCAGCCACAATCTCAGGCGCCACATCTGGCGTAATGCCATGACCCAGATTGAAAATATGTTTCTGGCCGGCAAACCCGTTCAGCACATCCAAAACCCCTCGGCGCAACGCATCGCCGCCGACTTTTAACAAAAGCGGGTCCAGATTGCCCTGAAACACCGTGTCAGCAGGGCAGGCAGCAATCACCGCTGCGGGGTCAGTGACCGTATCCAGGCCCACCGCGTCCACACCTGTTGCGCGCACATACTCGCCCACCAACAGACCACCCAACCGGGGGAAGCCAATAATTTTCACGTCAGGGTTTTTCGCGCGCAGGGCCGCCACAATCAGCCGGTTCGGTTCAATCACATAGGTGCGGAATAGCTTCGCCGGCAAAATGCCCGCCCAGCTTTCAAACAACATCACGCAATTGGCACCGGCATCTAACTGCGCCTGCAAATAGGCAATGGTCGCGTGAGTGAGCAGTTCAATCACGCCTTCCAGCAAAGCCGGATTTTCATAAGCCGTTAGCCGCGTCTGCGGAAAATCCCCATGGCTGCCTTTGCCATCAATCATATAACACGCCACGGTAAACGGCCCACCGGCAAAGCCGATCAAAGCGGTCTGATCATCAAGACCCCGCCGTGTTCGCCGCACAGTCTCAATCACCGGGGCGTATATCGCCGGCGCGTCCTCCAGTTTTAAGGCTGCTAAATCCGCCAGAGACTTGATCGGCGGTAAAATCGGGCCTTCGCCCTCGCCAAAGCGCAAATCCTGCCCCAAAGCCATTGGCAGCACCAAAATA
Organism: Acidocella sp. 20-57-95; assembly: GCA_002255575.1. Lineage (GTDB taxonomy): Bacteria > Pseudomonadota > Alphaproteobacteria > Acetobacterales > Acetobacteraceae > Acidocella. Next base: position 35,508 of record NCAT01000026.1, on the reverse strand, counting down.
TCTGAAAACAAAATCGCCGCACCAAACCCGTAGCGGCGTACTGGCTGCAAAGTCACTTCCGCCGCCAGTTCAGGGTTGAAACAGAGTTTCAAAAAATCGCCAGCCTGCGCCCGTAATTGCCGATATTCTGGCAAATACCGCCCGGCTTGCCGCATTAACCACACTGGCGGCGGCCAAACAGCCTCACCATTCAAAACACGCATCAATTTCATACACACTCCCTACCCTTAATATTAAAGACTTAAAAGAATGGAGTAGTGATAGATGCCTGTGGATAACGGGGCTTAAATGTTGATCCTATCCACCCACAATCTTATCCACACGAAGAAACGCTTTATAATATGCTGTTTTTATTGATTTAAATGTTGTTACGCACAGGGGTTTTTCGCACTCGCACGATAATGTCCACCGTTTATCAAATTGTCATGTTATCCCCGTATTACCAAAATTAGGCCGCGCCAAAAGATTTTATCCACGCTATCAGGATGCTTATGGAGTCTCATAAGCTAAATATACACCTGTTATCCGACGCTACGGGTGATACGTTAAATGCCATCGCAAGGGCTGCGATGGCGCAATTTGACGACCCGCAAGTTACCTATCACCGTTGGTCATTAATCCGCACACGATTGCAATTGCACCGGGTGTTTGAGGGGATTCAAGCAGAATCCGGGCCCATTCTCTGCTCCTTGGTGGACCGGGCGATGCGCGAAGAAACTGACGCGTTTTGCGCGCGCGCAGGCATGAAAATCATTCATATTCTAGACCCGATCCTGGCACTTCTGCAGGAAGAACTAGGCATCCCCAGCAAGCATCGTCCCGGCCGGCAATATGTACTGGACGCTGATTATTTCCGCCGCATCGATGCGATGCATTACGTTATTTCCCATGATGACGGGCAGGCTGACCGCGGCATGGCGGAAGCCGATGTGGTGCTGGTCGGGGTCTCTCGGTCTTCCAAAACGCCGACTTGCTTTTACCTTGCCAATCGCGGCATTAAGGCCGCCAACGTGCCGCTGGTACCAGGCATTGAACCGCCGGAGTTGTTAAAAGACCCAAATTGCCCGGTGATTGGCCTGACGATCGACCCGAGATCACTGATTGAAATCCGCCGCCACCGCTTGCAGCTGATCGGCACCGGCGCCCAGCCGGGCATCATAAAAACCGATAACGGCGATTATGTGGACTACGAGATGGTTGAAAAAGAACTGCTCTGGGCCCGTCGTTTATGTAACCAACGCGGTTGGCCAACCATCGATGTAACACGCCGTTCAATTGAAGAAACCTCAGCCACAGTGATAAAACTTATGGATAACTGGCACCAAAAACGCGACAAACAGAGTGTTTAATTCACTAACAAATTACACATTTAATGTGTCTATTGCACGATCCACACGCGCTATTTCTACCGTCACGTCCGCCCATGCAGGCCGTGCCTAACGCCATGCCCTCCATCCCTATCGTCATCCCCGCGACCTCATATCGTCATCCCCGCGTAGGCGGGGATCTTCTTAAACCCAGCAGACCTACCCCCTGATCAAAATCCGAGTCGCCACAGGCGCGCGTCGTGCAAACTTCCGCCGCGCGCGCGCTGCCATCACCATTTCATCAAAACAATTTCGAACCCGACCTGGTTCAACTGCCCGGCGCTCGATCGCCCGCACGCAAAACTGCACTTGCGCCATTTTTTGGTAATGGCTGGTAAAGCCATAATTCAAAACCGCCCCTGAAACCGCCCCCACCAGTGGCACCGCCTGTGCAACTAACTTCTCTGACAGCACAACCCCAAACCGCGCCGCGGCGGACTTTATCAACACAGAGAGTGCCAGATGGTTCATCCCCAAGCGCGCTGCCCAATGGCCAGTTTCGCTATCCTCATCAGCATCGCTCAACCCACCAAACGCCAACACCCCCAAGCAGGCGCGCTTGGTGTCCTCATTGGTCAGGCTTTCCCCATGGTCGCGCGCCACCTCAGCAATCGTGCGCAAAATCATCGCCGTGGTGAATGGAATATCAAGCAAAATCCCGGGTAGGCCCACAAAGCCCGAGGCGCCGCCGCTGGCGGTGGTCGCCAGCCGATGCAGCGTATTCCCGCGTGGCGCTTTCGGCCGCATTATTTGCGGTGTTTCTTCCAGCCCAAAGGTCGCCACCTCGTAGGCATTCCACAACACATCCTCAACCGCACCCTGCACGCGCTGGTTCAAATCCGCCCAGGTGGCACCGCCAATTTTGCCGCCGGTTTTGAAAACCTGGCCGCGCAGAGCTTCCACTTGCCGGCCAAACAACGCGCTCATGCGCATCAGCAGCCCACGTGAATCTGCCAGCAATATTGCTGCCCGCCACAAATCATTCTGCTCGCTCGGGGTTAAAAACCCAGCACGATAACGTACATCGTCAGGGATTGGGGGAAATTGCTTCATAATTAAAATCTGGGTCTTACCCGAAGGTCAAACAAGCGCCCGCACAACAAAAACCTCGGCCAACAAAAACCCCCGAGGCTTGGCCCCGGGGGTGTTTGCAGCAAACCGGACCCGCTTGAAATTAAGCGGCGGTCTTCACATCCTTCACAGCCTGCACGATTTCGGCGAATGCCGCCGCATCGTCAAACGCAATCGCGGCCAGCACCTTGCGGTCCAGCTCAAAGCCGGTTGCCTTCAGGCCAAACATGAACTGGCTGTAGGTGAGGCCATGTTCACGCACGGCGGCATTGATGCGCTGGATCCAGAGCGAACGGAATTCGCGCTTCTTAACCCGGCGGTCGCGGTACGCATAGCGCAGCGCCTTTTCCAGGCGCTCCAGCGCAATGCGGTAATTGGTCGATGAGCGGCCAACGAAGCCCTTGGACTGCTCAATAATTTTCTTGTGACGGGCGTGCGTGGTGACGCCCCGTTTTACACGTGCCATTTAATTTGCTCCCCTTAACCGATGCCGTAAGGCGCCCATTGCTTGACGGTGATACCATCAGCATGGGTGAGGGTCTGGCTGCCGCGATTGGTCCGCTTGGACTTCTGGCTGCGTGCCATGAGGTTATGGCGCTTCTTGCCGGGTCCGGCGAGAACCTTGCCGGTGGCGGTGATCTTGAACCGCTTTTTGACCGACGATTTGGTCTTCAGTTTGGGCATTTTGGTCTCCTATATAAATACCGGCGGACGGGCATGCCTTTCGGCCCGTCGCGCACGTTTCCACCAGATGATTGGGGAAGCGGGCCGTATAAGGCGCAAACTGGCGGATGGCAAGGCGTTCCTGGCAAGTTAGCCGCGCTCTCTCATCATGCGCGTGAGGACCGCCAGTTACGCGGTTTCGCTAAAACCCTCGCATTCTCGCATAAAACTCGCTATCTGCGGCCCATGAAGTACGATGTTGTTATTATCGGTGGTGGTCATGCCGGCTGCGAGGCTGCTGCGGCCTCTGCCCGCGCCGGGGCCAACACCATTCTTGTCACCCACCGGGCCGACCGGCTGGGCGAGATGTCGTGCAACCCGGCCATTGGCGGCATCGGCAAAGGCCATCTGGTGCGCGAGATCGACGCGCTCGACGGCCTGATGGGCAAAGCTGCAGATGCTGCTTGCATCCATTTCAAACTTTTAAACCGCACCAAGGGCCCAGCGGTGCGCGGGCCGCGTGCCCAGGCCGACCGTAAATTATACCGCAACGCCATGCAGGCACTGCTGGCAGCCCAACCCAACCTCACGATTATTGAAGGTGAAGCGGCTGGCCTTGCAAAAGATTCCGCAGGCAATCTTGCGGCTGTGCATTTGGCCGATGGCCGCGCCATTTCCTGCGCCGCCGCTGTGCTCACCACCGGCACGTTTCTGCGCGGCATGCTGCATTTTGGCACGCTCACCCAATCAGGCGGGCGGATTGGGGATGCTGCCGCGAACCAGCTCTCTGAGGATTTGCTGGCTTTGGGTTTGCCTTTGGGCCGCCTGAAAACCGGCACGCCCGCGCGGCTGGACAAAAAATCTATCGACTGGGAGGGCCTGGCACCCGATGTGGGTGAAAACCCGCCTGAGCCATTTTCATCGCTCACCGCCGCTATCACCAATCCGCAAATCTCCTGCCGGATTACCGCCACCACCGAAGCCACGCACGCGATTATTCGCGAGAACATCCATAAATCCGCGGTTTATGGCGGCGCGATCTCAGGCCGTGGCCCGCGCTATTGCCCCTCGATTGAGGATAAAATTGTCCGTTTCGCCGAAAAAGGCGCGCACCAGATTTTCCTGGAACCCGAAGGGCTGGATGATGACACGATCTACCCCAACGGCATTTCCACCTCCTTGCCGCAGGATGTGCAGGAAGACTTCATTCACAGCATTCCCGGCCTGGAACATGCCCGCCTGATCCGCCCCGGCTATGCGGTGGAATATGACTATGTGGACCCGCGCGCGCTCGACCATGCGCTGGGCCTGAAAAAACTCCCTGGCCTTTATCTGGCAGGCCAAATCAACGGCACCACCGGCTATGAAGAAGCCGCCGCGCAAGGGTTGATGGCTGGGCTGAATGCGGCCCGCCGGGCAGGGGGTTCAGCACCGGTCAGCCTGTCGCGCTCGGATGCCTATATCGGCGTGCTGATTGATGATCTGGTCACCCAAGGTGTGACCGAGCCGTACCGGATGTTCACCTCGCGCGCCGAATACCGGCTGTTGCTGCGCGCCGATAATGCTGAATTGCGGCTCACACCGAAGGGCCTGGAATGGGGTTGTGTGGGCAGCGAGCGGGCAGGGGCGTTTGCCGCGTTGACAGCCGAAATCTCAGCCTTTGCAGGCAAACCAGGCGAGGCAACCTCGCGCGCCGCTGAAATTCTGCGGGCTGATATTCATTATTCAGGCTATCTGCGCCGGCAGGAAAATGAAATCCGCGCCCGTGAGGCCGACGAAGCCGTGCGTATTCCGGAAAGCTTTGATTTTGCGACCGTCGGCGGGCTTTCCAACGAATTGCGTGAGAAGCTGGAACGCATCCGCCCGGCCAACCTGGCGGTTGCCGGCCGGATTGAAGCGATGACCCCCGCCGCTTTGGGGGCTATTTTCGGGGCGCTGAAAAAAGCCCGCCGCGCCGCGTGAGTGAGGTTCGGTTAAGGGATTTCGCCGCGCTGGTGGCGCGCTGGTCCGTCAAAATCAATCTGGTGAGCAAGGCGGATCAGGCGCATATTTGGGAACGCCATGTGCAAGATTCATTGGCGCTGGTGCCGTTGATTCCGCCCAACATTCCGTTTGCGATTGATATCGGCTCCGGCGCTGGGTTTCCCGGCATGGTGCTGGCCATCGCCACCGGCATTCCCTTCACCTTAATTGAGTCTGACAAGCGCAAAGCCGCCTTCCTGATGGATGCCGCCCGCGAACTGCAAGCACCGGTGAAGGTGCTGGCCACCCGCATTGAGGATGCCAAAACCGCCCCGGCATTGCTGCTCACCGCCCGGGCTTTGGCACCTTTGGATAAATTACTGGGCCTGGCTGCGCCTTTATTGGCGCCCGGGGCAATTTGTTTGTTCCCGAAAGGCAAGAATCACGAAGTTGAGCTAGCCCAAGCAGAAGCTCTCTGGCAGATGGACGTGGAGCGTTTCAAAGCCCCGCTTGATGCCCAGGCCTGCATTCTGAAAGTGAGCAAACTCCGCCATGTTGGACTCCCCGGTTGACCCCGTAAAACGCCCCAAAATCATTGCCATTGCCAACCAGAAAGGCGGGGTTGGCAAGACCACCACGGCCATCAATTTGGCGGCAGCGCTCGCCATCAGTGGCGAAAAGGTCCTTCTCATTGATTCCGACCCGCAGGGCAATTGTAGCACCGGCTTGGGCATTGATAGCGCCATCCGCAAAGGCGGTTCCTACGCGCTGCTGGCCGGGGAAGCCAGCCTGGCCGCATTGACGCTGCCAACCGGGGTTCCGAACCTGACCATTGTGCCCGCCGTGCCGGATTTGAACGGGGCCGATTTGGAGTTTGGCCAGGAAGATGGCTGGGAGTTTTTGCTGCGCACCGCGCTGGCGCAGGTTAGCGGCGACCCGGACACGATATTTATTGATTGCCCACCCGGCCTTGGTTTGCTTACCCTTAATGCCTTGGTGGCGGCTGATGCGGTGCTGGTGCCGCTGCAAGCCGAGTTTTTTGCCCTTGAAGGTATTTCGCAATTGATGCGCACGGTTGAGATGGTCACCAAAAAGCTGAACACCAAGCTGGTGCTGGAAGGCATTGTGCTGACCATGACCGACAAGCGCAACAACCTCTCTGAGCAGGTTTGTGCCGACGTGCGTGGCCATTTCAAAGACAAGGTGTTCGAGACCGCCATTCCGCGCAATATCCGCATTACTGAAGCGCCCAGCCACGGTATGCCAGTTTTGCTGTATGATTTTCGCTCCGCCGGCGCGCAGGCTTATTTGAGCCTGGCTGCCGAGTTCCTCAAGCGCACCCGTGCCCGCGCCTAACTTAAATTGAAAGTCTGCCGATGAGCCTGAATCCTCCCCCCAAACGCCTTGGCCGCGGTCTGGCCGCTTTGCTGGGTGACGCTGCCACTCCCACCAGTGTTGCCGCCCCTGGCGTGCAAGCCTTAAGCGTGGCCGCGTTGGAGCCCAGCCCCTTCCAGCCGCGCCGCCATATGGATGATGCGGCGTTGCAGGAGCTGGCCGATTCCATCAGCCAGCGCGGCATTTTGCAGCCGCTGCTGGTGCGCCCGAAGCCGGGCGTGGAAGGTGAATACCAGATCATCGCGGGTGAACGCCGCTGGCGGGCGGCGCAGCGCGCACAGCTTCATGAAGTGCCGGTGCTGGTGCGCGAGCTCTCTGACACGGACGCCATGGCGGCGGGGCTGGTTGAGAATTTGCAGCGCGAGGACTTAAACGCGGTTGAGGAGGCGATGGGCTATCAGCGCCTGTTGGAAGAATTCAAACTCACCCAGGACAAGCTGGGCGAAGCGATCGGCAAATCCCGCGCCCATATCAGCCACATGCTGCGGATGCTGAAATTACCGGAGCGGGTGTTGGCCATGGTGCGTGAGGGCGAGCTATCGGCCGGGCACGCGCGGGCTTTGATTGTCTCTGACCATCCGTTGGCGGTGGCCAACCGGATTGTGAAGGAAAAGCTGAGCGTGCGGCAGGCTGAAGATTTGGTGGCCAAAGAAAACCGCCATTTGCCGGATTCGGTGGTGGGCAAGCCGCCGCCGCGCCGCGCGGACCCGGAAACCGAGGCGCTGGCGCAAGCGTTGAGCGAGCGTTTGGGGCTGAAGGTGAAAGTGACCTTCAATGGCAAAGGCGGCACTGTGATGATGAATTACAAAAACCTTGACCAGCTTGATGAGGTGCTCCGGCTGCTCAATTCCTGAAGGCTAATTCCGGAGCGTTACACGTGTAACATTTTGGCCGAAAAAACGCTGTAAGTATCTGTAAAACAACAATAAAAAACGGAAATTCCGGGAAAAAACTTGGCCAAACCGGGGCTTTTCAGGGGGCGGGATGCAGGCTTGGGTGGCCGGAGCCGCCCGCCCGCCCGCGCCGCCGCCGCCAACCCGTCAGCGGTTGGCAGCTTGCCTTGGTGCGGTGGCGTAGGCGCGGTCGAGTATTTTGGCGCGGATGCGGCTGACGAGGATGCCGCTATCATCGAGGAACGGGGCGCAGCTTTGGGCTTCGCGCATCGCCTGGAAATCCACCGCGCTGAAATCGGGGTGCAGCACCATGGGTTTGCCGGCATTTTCAAAGCAGCCGCGATTGCCGGTTTCGAGATAGGTTTCCACCGCCGTACCTTCGGCGAAGATCACCGCATGTTCATCAAGCTCGATATGGAAATATTTCACCCGTGGGCGGTTTAGCTGCGTGATGCTCATGCGGTTCACCAGCGCCTTGGCGGGCACCAGATAGCCATCCAGATACAGAGCATGGTCGGGCGAGAGCAGTAAATCGCGGTTCGGCACGGCTTCGGCCAAGGCGCCCTGGGCAATGCGGATAGGTTGGGCGGCTTCGGGCTTCACGTGGCGGCGCAAATCGATGCTGCGGGTGCCGATCCATTTAATCGGCTTATCCTCACCCGCGCGGGTGATGACCAGGTCGCCTTCGCGCAGTTTTTCCACAGCAATTTCGCCGCGCGGGGTGAGAATGCGCGTGCCTTCAACGAAGCAGGCCACGATCACGGTGCCAGCGGCGCCGGTGATGGTGCCAGCGAAGCCCGCCGGGTCGGCCTCGGTGAGGGTGCCGGTGGCATCGATGAAATTGATGGTGATGCCGCTGCCGACCGGGCCTTCAAAGATCACGTTGCTGCCAGCAAAGATATCAATGGTGCCGGTGCCAACCACCGGGCCGGTGAAGACGATGGTGGAGGGGTCGGCATTGACCATGCCGTTATCAGTGAAGGTACCGTTAACCGTCAGGAGGCCGAAATCATTCAGTGTTTGGCCCGCATTGATGGTGTTGTTGCCGCTTAAGGTCCAGGCGGTGCCGGTATCGACTTTGATGGTGGCAAAATTGATGAATTGCGTGCCAATGCCGGACAAGGTGGCAGTGCTGGTGCCGCTGAGTTCGAGGTTGGCGGTGCCACCGCCAGTGACAGTGCCGATAAAGGTGGCGGTTGGGTCAACCACCAAGGTGCCGCCGCCGGTCATGTCCACTGCGTCGGCGTTGGTGCCGAAGATGGTGCCGGCATTGACGATGGTGCTGGCACCGCTGGTGTAAACGCCGGTCAGCCCGCTGGCGATGGTACCGCCAGCCGCGTTAACCAAAGTGCCGCCGTTGGAGATTTGTACGCCAAACAGCTTGCTGGCGTAAGTGATCCCGCCGTTCACATAGGAAAAAATGGTGCCGGTTGATTCAACGAGCCCGGTATTTTTTATGTATCCGGCAATGGTTTTAAGGTGAATGCCCTGATAAACGCCGGTGATGGAGCCGGAATTAACGACAGACCCACCACCTGCCAGCAGGATGCCAGAATCCAGGCTGCCGCGCACCAGCCCCAGATTGGTGACATTGCCAGAGGTGGTGAGCCGGATACCATCTGTATTACCAAGGATTTTGCCGCCGACCTTATTGGTAATGCTGGCGCTACCCGTGGCTTCATAAATGCCATTGGCGGTGAGGCCGGTGATGGTGCCGGAGTTAACAACCGAGCCGCCGTTCCTCAAACCAAGGCCGGTGGCCCCAGTGACGGTGCCAGAATTACCCAGATAGCTGTTGGATGCGCCCAGCCCCACGCCATAGCTGCTGCCAATCACCCGGCCGCTGCCGCTGTTGAAAACGTTGCCCAGGCCCTTCAGATAAATGCCAGACCCGGCGGTGCCATCGACCACGCCCTGGTTGGTCATGTTACTGGCTTTTAGGTAGATGCCGGTAGCCCCGGTGATGGTGCCGGGAAGGTTGTTGGTGAGTTTGCCGGTGGCAATAAATACCCCGGCCGCCGCGCCGTTGATAATGCCACTATTACCAACTTGCCCGGAGACTTTTAAGTAGACGCCAGCTTTGGTGGTGGAGATGATGTGCCCGGAATTGCGGATATAGGTGTGGGCGTAGCTGCCGTTGCGCGAATAAATGCCCGCATAATTGGCGGTGATGGTGCCCGAATTAGTGACATAGCCGTTGTTATAAAGGTAAATCCCGACCCGGTTGAGCGAGGTGATCTGGCCGGTATTTTCGACATAGCCACCGCTGTAAATTTGCACGCCAGCATGGTTGGCCAGAATAGCGCCAAGATTTTTGATGGTGCCGTGGTCTTTTAGGTCGATCCCGGAACGGTTTGTCGCGTTGATGAGGCCGGTATTATAGACATAGCCGCTGCCGACACCCGAGATAGCAATGCCCTGTGCGCCTGCAATGGTGCCGCCAGCCTGGTTGAAGATGCTGCCGCCATTATTGAGCGCGATGCCGTGGCTGACATAAGTGCCGGGGTTGAGGTTTTTCGAGGATAGCGTGCCGTTGTCGGAGAAGGTGTTGCCAGTGGCCAGAATGATGCCGGTGTTGGGGTATTATTGATTTTGCCGCCATCTTCCAACAGCACGCCATAGCCGGCACTGCTGATGATTTGGCCGCCGGTATTGTTGAGGGTTCCAACCCCGCCATTCGCATTATTGAAGGCCACACCGGCATGGTTGCCAAATATGGTGCCGGTGTTGACGACCGAGCCGGCAACATTGATGTAAACGCCCGCGCCGAAATTGACAAAGCCGTTGCTAACATTTGCATTGGGTGAGGCCGTGCTGCTGGCGGAGATGAATTGGGAATTTTCGACATAGCCAGGCGTGCCGATGGTACCGAGGATTTTGACCCCCACCGGCCCAGAGATGCTGCCACTGTTGAGGACGGTGCCGCCATGAGTAAGATAAACGCCAACGAAGGGCGTGTATGTGGTTTGTGTGCCAGTGGCCTGGATAGCGCCCGCGTTTAAAACCGTGCCACCACCATTGAGTTCAATGCCGGTACGGTAAACATTGATGATACCCGTACTGGCGTTTGAGATGAAAGCCGTGCCGTTGCTATTGATGCCGCTATAGCCGGTGATGAGGCCTGAATTGCTGACTGAGAGCGGGCCGTTTGAATCGATTGCGTAATTGTGATGGCTAGCGATGGTGCCATTGATCCGGTTAATAACAGTACCACCGCCGACGAGTTCGATGCCGGTGTCGCCACCATGGGTACTTAGGGTATTTTTTCCGAAGATGATGCCGCTGTTTACGACATTCCCGGCATTGTGCATGTAAATGCCACTGCCGTAGCTGCCGTAAATCAAGTTGCTGTTATAAATGTAATTGCTGCCAATGGTACCAGCCATGCCGATGCCGGTATGGCCAATGACGGTACCAGCATTGAGAATCGTGCCGGTGCTGCCAAGAAAAACGCCAACATCAAAGCCGCCGAGTGTGGCGGGGCCGTTGGCGTCGATAAAGCCCTTGTTCAGCAAGGTTGGGTTGCTCAACGTGCCAGGGCCGAACACCGCCGCGCTGATGCTTTGCGTGGTTAAGCTGCCGCCACCAGAATTGACCAGATAGCTGCCAACAGACCCCGAGGTGGCGATGCGGACAGTGCTGCCGAAACTGGTATATTGCGAGACCAGGGTGACCACATAACCGGTCTCAACAACGCCAAAGAAACTGGCCGTGTTGGCGGTGAATGTGCTGGACCGGCTGGTGAGCAGGATGGTTTCACCACTGCCGACGGTGCCGGTGAAGTTGAGCTTGGTGCCGGCCGCAACATCGAACACGCCGCCGGTGCCATAGACATTGGCATTGACCGTGAGCGTGCCGGTCGGGGCCAGGATGATACCGTTATTGACCAGTGTGCCATCGATGGTCAGGCTGCCGAGGTCATTGACTGTCTGGCCGTTGGCAATTGTGGCACCGTTGGCGATGGTCCAGCTGGCACCGGCATCAACCTGGAAGGAGCCGAAATTACTGAAATTGCTGTTGCTTGTGAGCGTGCCGCCGGGTGCGGCGAGTTCCAGCGTGCTGACGATGCTGCTGCCGATGCTGTTGCCACCATCGACCACGCCCACAAAAGTCCCGCCATTATCGATCAGCCGGTTGGCAAAGCCGCTGGCGAACTTAACCGCATAGCTGGCACCTTGGATGAGGCCGGAATTGCTGACCGTGCCGCCGCCGCTGAGATAGATGCCGTAATTGGCGCCGATGATGGTACCGGCATTGCTGATGCTGGCGGTCTTGTTCGCGTCGATCGCGTCACCGCCCGTGCCGGTAATATGGCCAGCGCGGTTATTGACCAGGGTGCCGCCGTTGGCGAGCTGGATGCCGCTATGGCCGCCGATGCTGCCGCTATTGCTGATGAGCGCGGCGTTTTGCAGATAGATGCCGACACCGAGCGAGCCATACAGCACGCCGGTATTGTCGATATAACTATGCCCAGTGGTGCCCAGAATGCCGATGCCGCTATGGCCTTCAATGGTGCCGGCATTGATGATGGTGCCGGGCGAGGCCAGCAGGATGCCGAGATCAAGCGGGCTGGTGCCGGTGCCATTGGCGATGATGACGCCCTGGTTACTCACCGTGGCGGTACCCAAGGCGGCTGGGCCAAATACGGCGGCGCTGATTGTTTGCAAGCTGGCGCCGCCGGTACCTGAATTAACCAGGTAGGAACCGGCCAAGCCTGAGGCGATAATGGTTTCAGCGGAAATGAAATCAGTGAAGCTTGTGGTGAGCGTTTGCTCGGCGCTGCCGAAGATTTTGCCGAGGAACAATCCGGGTGTGGTATTCACGCTAAAATGGCTTGGCGAGCCGACCAGATTGATGGTCTCCCCAGCCGAGACGGCTTGGTTAAAGCTGGCCGACGCACCAGAACCGAGATTGATATCACCCTGGCCGGTGATGCTGCCGTTGATGTTTAGGGTGCCCGACGTAACCTCGATCGTGCCGTTATTGGTGAGTAATTGCAGGTCTGACAATGTGCCTGCGACAATGACGCTTTGCCCGGTGGCGATGCTGTCCCCGGTGGTGAAATTCCAACTGGCCTGGCTATCAACGATGATTGTGGAGAAGTTGGTGATTTGGCTGCCGAGCCCGGAAAGTGCCACATACCTGCCGGTTGACCCGAGTTCGAGAACACTCCCGAAGGATGAGCCGATGCTATTGCCGCCGCTGACAATACCACCGAAATTGCCGCCGAGGTCGATCAGGCGGTTGCCAGACCCGCTGGCGAAGCTGACCGCGTAGGTGCCGCCTGTTACAGAGCCTGCGTTCGTAACGGTGTCACCAGCGTAGGCGGCAATGCCGACGTTGTATCCAATGATTTTACCCGTGAAGCTGTTGAAGATATTTTCATTGTTAGAGTGGAGAATGATACCGTCTTGCGTGACGCCACGGATATAATTGGCATTATAAACTGAAGCGGTACCTGTTAAGGCAACGCCTGAGCCATTGAGCCCTTTAACCACGCCGTCATTGAAAACGACCCCGCCTGCATTGAGAGATATGCCCGCATTAACGCCATAAATATTACTGTAGTTGCTAATGGTGGCGGCGCCATTGGCGATGACGCCGCTGTCAGCAGTGCCTTGAATCTGGCTGTGGTTGTTGATGCTGCCACCGGCCGCCAGGATAATACCGTCTTGACCCACAATCGCCCCAGCTGATTGTGTGATTACTGCAGTGCCGCCGGCATAGACCCCCGCCCCATAACTGCTCTGAATAAGCCCGGCATTTGTGATGCCGCCGCCGCGGCTAAGGACAATAGCGTCGCCTTGTTGACCGGGTAAATTGCCAGAACCGTATATAGCACCGTTGTTCGCAATTGAGCCGACACCAGCCAGAGTGATGCCGAGCCCAGCGGTTCCTTTAATAACGCCGGAATTAACAATTGCGGCACCGCTGGTGCTGCCTTGTATATCAACGCCATTATTGCCGGTGATGGTGCCGGAATTATTAAAAGATCCAGGTGCGCCTAGGATGATACCAAAGTCTAATGTGCCAGGGGTGATGCCGTTGCTGCTGTTTTGAATATAGCCAGCGTTAAAAATCGTGGTGGAGGTTAACGACCCGGGCACGTAAACGGCGGCATTAAGGCCGGTAATGCCGACCGCGCCGGACGCGATCACGGTCGCGGTCGTGGCGATGGTGGCGGAGCTGGACGTAATCGTCAGCGCGGTGGCGTAACTGCCGGAAATAAACTCAGACATTGGTTCACCACTGATAATTGTGCACGTGCAGCGCGAGGTTATGCGCGATTATGCGGTAAACGCAACGTCGATCTAAGAGGTTAATATTTATTTAACTGCGCCATCCCAATGCGGAGAGGACGATGTCGCTTTTATTGCCAAAGCCGCTCCGATCATTGCGAAGTGCTGCGTGCCTTCGCAATGACGGGTTGGTGCCGGTTCAGCCGCCGAACTTGGTGAGCATGGCGCGCAGCGGGTTGGCGCCTGGGTTGGAGGCCTTCATTTCGACCACGATCTCGCGGGCGTCTCCGGCGTTGCCGTAATAGGCCAGGTCGGCGTTGGAGTCGCTCGAAAAAACCGAGCCGGAGAGCGAGATGCCGCCATACAGGCCCTGGGATTTGCTCAATGTCAGGATGTCCGCATTGACGGCGGTGGACATGGCGCCGTTCACGCCAGCGCCTAAGGTGGCGACCGAAATACCGGCATCCGCGCCGATTTTGAAATGGCTGTTGAGCAGGGCGTTCAGGCCGCCATTGGTCATGACCAGCATCAGCACCTTCGCGTCCTGCACGCCGATTTGCAGGCCGAAACTGCCAGAGCCCATGTTGTAAAAGGCCGGGCTAGACCAGGACCCGCCAGCGGCGCGCGCGGCCATCACACAGTCGCCGCCTTCGCCGCCGATCATGAAGCCGGCGCGGAAAATATTGGGGCAGATTACCACGGCGCGGGCCTTGTGCAGGAAATTCTGGGCTTGTTGGCCTTCAGTGCCTTCCATCATGTTCTCAAGCGTTAAAGTGGCGCTATCAACCAGCTCCTGCGGGCTGTCGGCACGGGCGGCGGTGGCGCTGATGAGACCGGCCGCCAGGATTGCGCAGGCGAGAAGATGTTTCTTCATGTTAAAACCTCCTGAAAATGTAGGGTTTAGGTGTGCGTATGCGGCATTAAACACAAGTTGCGATTTGTTCATTGAGCACAACCAACCGCCAGTCTGAGCCGTTATATTCAAGCCTGGTGAGGGAAATATTCTCGACAGCCAGCGAAAGTGCCTGGTGTGGGGTGAGTTTTAGCGCGTGGGCGCAGGCGGCGCGAATGGCCCCCCCGTGAGAAATAATAATAATGTCACGCGCTTCGCTGTGGGTGAGGTGCTCAAGGCTGGTGCCGACGCGTTCAACCATCTCGGCGAAACTCTCGCCGCCGGGCGGGATTTCGGCGGCGGCAATGGGCCAGAACGGGTGGCGCTCGGCGGCCGGGCGGTTGGCAAATTCACCGATCGGGACGCCCTGCCAGTCGCCGAAATTTTGTTCAACGAACGCTGGTTCCACCTCCCATGGGGTTTCGGGGTAGCCGGCGGCGAATAAAGCGCGGGCGGTGAAATGGGTGCGCGACAGCGGTGTCACGATCAGGCGGGCGGGGCGGGGCAAGCGCGCGGCGAGGGCGGCGTAGCGGTGCGCGTCGGCTGCCATGGTGGTGCTGCAGATGGCAACATCGTTGGTGCCGTAGAGGTAGTTGAGCGCGTCCGGGTGAACCAAAGCGTGGCGGATGAGCCAGAAGCGGTGATGCAAAACCTATTCTCCGATATTGATGAGCGCGCCACGGATGCGGGCGGCACGAAATTGCAGGGCGAAGATTATGAGCGCCACCGCGATCCAGAAGGCGTTCAGGGCGGTGGCGGCGGCGAGGCTGGCGCCGTCCAACTGATGGGTGAGCAAAGCTGTGCGCATGCCTTCAAAAATATGGGCGGCGGGCAGAGCGAGCGCGACGGGTTGCAGGAATGGCGGCAGTGAGGCGACGGGATAGAACACGCAGGCAAACGGGGTGATGCCAAAGGCGACGGTCCAGGCGAGCGCTTCGGCCCCGGCGCCGTAGCGGAATAGGAGCGAGACAATGAGGAGGGCGACCCACCAGCCCATGACGAGGAGATTGAGGAAAAACAACAACAGAACCGGACCAAACCCAAAGATATTGAAGCTGTAGGCGAGGTAAGCGAGGATTGTGGCAGGAAGCAGGCCGACCAGCGTGCGGCAGAGCGAGACGCCAAGCAGCGAGGCGATCAGCTCGGCGGGCCGCAGCGGGCTGACAAACACATGGCCGAGATTACGCGCCCAGATATCCTCCAAAAATGTGTAGGTCACGCCGAGCTGGCCGCGCAGCGTGACTTCCCAGAGCAGTACACCGGCGATGAGGGCGCCACCGGCGAGGAGGGTTGGGTTGGCGGTGCCGCTTTGTGCGGCGTGGGAAAAATAATTGGCGGTGAAGCCCCAGACCAGCAATTCCAAAGTTGGCCAATAGGCGATTTCCAAAAGGCGCGGCCAGGAGCGGCGGTAGAGCGCAATGTGGCGATACACCAACCCATAAATGCGGCGGGCCGATTGCAGGGCCTGGTTCATATTGTGCTGTTCCGGGCGATATCGAGGAAGACCTGTTCCATATCCTCGCGCCCGTAGCGGGCGATGAGGTCAGCCGGGGTGCCACGGTCCACGATTTTGCCGGATTTCATCATCAGCACATCATCACAGAGACGTTCGACCTCGGCCATGTTGTGGGAGGCAAGCAGGATGGCGGCGCCGTGTTCGGCCCGGTAGTTTTCCAACGTGGTGCGGACATAGTCGCCCGTATCGGGGTCGAGGCTGGCGGTGGGTTCATCGAGCAGCAGGATATCTGGCGTGTTGATGAGGGATTTGGCGAGCGCCACGCGGGTTTTTTGGCCGGCCGAAAGTTCGCCCGCCAGGCGGTTGAGGATGGGGGCCAGGGCGAAGGTCTCGGTGAGCTCCTCGATCCGGTGTTTGAGGTGCGGGACGTTATAAAGATGCCCATAGACGCGGAGATTTTCGATCACGCTCAGGCGCGCGGGCAGTGCGATGTAGGGGGAGGAGAAATTCATCCGCGCCAACGCCGCGAAACGGTCGGTGGCCATGTTGTGCCCGAGGATGTTGATGGTGCCGGAGGTGGGGACGAGCAGGCCGAGCAGCATTGAGATGGTGGTGGTTTTGCCAGCCCCATTGCCGCCGAGCAGCCCGATAATGCCGCCCGCCGGGACCGTGAAGGAGATGTCATCGACCGCCAGTGTGCCGGGATATTGTTTGGTGAGGTGGTCGACAATGATGGCGTTACTGATCAGGCGCATGACCCCGGATTAGGGGGGTGGCGGTGTGGTTGCCAAGGGGGGATGGGCGGGTGGGTGCAAGATGAAGGTCCGTCATGCTGGCGGAGGTGGGTCTTCGTGAGGCGCGGTTGGGGAAGAAGGGGGGAAGAGGATTCTCGCCTACGCGAGAATGACGAGGGGGTGAGGGAATGACGGGTGGTGCGCGCATGACGGGAGGGCGCGGGAATGATGGGGAAGGGGGGCTGGGTTTCGTCATGCTCGCGTAGGCGAGCATCTTGGCACGCATCATGATGGTTTACGTGATTCCCGCCTTCGCGGGAATGACGGGGAAGAAGATTCTCGCCTGCGCGAGAATGACGGTGGGGGGGGGGGCGGGGGTGGGACTGACGGGGCGGGGGGCGTGATGGGGGACGTGATGGGGGGATTAGTGGGTGGGGCGGAATTGTGGTTTCAGGCGCACATAGAGCGTGCGTTCAACGCTGGCGATGAGGCTGCCGGATTTGTCGCGGATTTCAAGGCTGTAGGTGGGGAGGAATTTTTCACCGCCGGCTGTGGCGGTTTTAATATCGTCAATCTGCGCCTGGGTTAATTCAAATTTGGTGCGCACCGTGCCGCGGCCGGGGGCGATGAAGTCGATGCGGGCGGCTTGGTCCCAGACGATATAGCGGGGGCCGAGATTTTGTTGCAGCATCAGCATGTAGAACGGGTCTGTCATGGCAAACAGGCTGCCGCCGAACTGGGTGCCCATGGAATTGCGGTTCCACCAGCGCAGTTTGAGTTCGGCTTCAATATAGCGGAAATCTGGTGTGACGACGCGGGCGCGGATGCCGGCGAAGAATAAAGGCGGCCAGAAATTGATGAATTTTTGGAGGGTGCGTTGGGAGATCATGTAATGTCGCTCAGGTTAACGTATGCGTTATTGCGCGGCTGGTAGTGGGTCAAGGGAGAGGGATGATGCTGGCGTATAAAGTGCTGACGGCGGGGCAGTGGGCGGATTTGCAAAAGGGCGTGTTTGAAGGGGCGGCGGTGGATGTGGCGGATGGCTATGTGCATCTTTCAACAGCGGCGCAGTTGGGTGAGACATTGGCCAAGCATTTTGCGGGTCAGCAAGACCTGGTGGTGGCGGCGGTGGATTTGGACCGGCTGGGGGATGCGGTGAAATGGGAGGTCTCGCGCGGCGGGGCGCTGTTTCCGCATTTGTATGGGCGCTTGACGATGGCGGCGGTGGTGGGGTGGGAGGCGTTGGGTTAGAGAGGGCTGATGGAGAGCCTGGCGCTTTATATTCATTGGCCGTTTTGCCTGAGCAAATGCCCGTATTGCGATTTCAACTCGCATGTGCGCGAGCAAATTCCGCAAAGCCGGATGGTGGCTGCGTTAAGGGCGGAGATGGCGTTCGAGGTGGCACGGCTGGGGCGGCGGAAATTAACCTCGATATTTTTTGGCGGTGGCACGCCGAGCCTGCTGGACCCGGACAATGTGGCCGCGCTGATTGGCGATGCCGGGCGGTGGTTTGAATGTGCCGATGATGTTGAGATTACACTGGAGGCGAACCCGACCAGCATCGAGGCCGGGCGGTTTGCCGGTTACCGCGATGCCGGGGTGAACCGGGTATCGATCGGTGTGCAGAGTTTTGATGAGGCGGCGCTGAAGTTTTTGGGGCGCGAGCACTCGGCCGCGCAGGCGATGGCGGCAATTGAGTTGGCGCGAAAAATATTTCCACGGTTATCGTTTGATTTGATCTATGCGCGGCCTGGGCAAACTGAAATTGCGTGGCGGGCGGAGTTGGCTCATGCGCTGTCATTGGCGGCGGATCATCTCTCGCTGTATCAGTTGACGATTGAGCAGGGGACGAAGTTTGCCACCTTGTATGCCAGGGGTGAATTTGCGCTGCCGGATGATGAGGTTTCGGCGGCACTTTATGATGCGACGGCCGAGGCGGCAGCGAAGTTTGGGCTGCGGCAATATGAGATTTCGAACTACGCCAAGCCGGGGGGCGAGAGTCGGCATAATCTGGCTTATTGGCGCTACCTTGATTACGCGGGCATTGGGCCGGGGGCGCATGGGCGCATCACGTTGGGTGGGCAGCTTTATGCGACATCCAGGCATCGGGGCCCGGAGGCGTGGGCGGATTTGGTGGAGGCCAAGGGGTCCGGTGCGACGGTTGAAGATGTGGTGAGCCAGGCGGACCAGGCGCGCGAAGCCTTGTTGATGGGGCTGCGGCTGGCCGAAGGTGTATCCCGCGCCGCGTTTGTGGCCCGCACCGGGGTGGCGTTGGTGGACGCCCTGGAGCCGGATATTTTGCAGCAAGCCCTGGATGAGGGGTATTTGACGTTGAATGCGCATAGCCTGACCGCGACCCTGGAAGGGCGTAAGCGGTTGGATGCTTTATTGCCGGTGCTGGTGCGCTGATTTAAGGGATTGCGGGTAGTTTAAGAAGATCTCCGCATTTGCGGGGATGACGCATTAAAATGGGTTTGTGATGAAATATGTATCGACGCGGGGGCAGGCTCCGGAATTGGATTTTTCGGGGGTGTTGCTGGCCGGGCTGGCGGAGGATGGCGGGCTGTATATGCCCAAATCCTGGCCGCGTTTTTCCAAGGCAGAGCTGAGGGCACTGGCCGGGCTGCCATACCCGGAGTTGGCGGCGAAAGTGATCGCGCCATTTGTGGACGACTGCATCCCGTTCCAGGATTTGCAGGCGATGTGCCGCCGCGCCTATGCGGGCTTTGGCCACGCCGCCACCGTGCCGTTGGTGCAGTTGGCGCCGGGGTTGTTCGCGCTGGAATTATTCCACGGGCCCACCTTGGCGTTTAAGGATTTGGCCCTGCAACTGGCCGGGCATTTATTTGAGTATGTGCTGGAAAAATCCGGCGAGATGGTGCGGATTGTGGGGGCGACATCCGGTGATACGGGGTCGGCTGCCATTGAGGCGATGGCCGGGCGGAAGAATATCGAGATTACCATTTTGCATCCTGAAGGGCGCACCAGTGAGGTGCAGCGCCGGCAGATGACCACCGTGACGGCGAATAACGTGCTGAACATCGCGGTGAAGGGCAATTTTGATGATTGCCAGGATTTGGTGAAGGCGATGTTTGGCGATGCGCCGTTCCGCAAGGAGATGGGGCTTTCGGCGGTGAATTCGATTAATTGGGCGCGGATTGCCGGGCAGATACCTTATTATGTGGCGTCCGCCTTGGCCCTGGGTGCGCCGGACCGGGACGTGGCGGTGTGCGTGCCGACCGGGAATTTCGGCAATGTGCTGGCGGCCTGGGTGGCCAAGCAGATGGGCGTGCCGATTGGGCGCTTTATCGTGGCGAGCAACCGCAATGATATTTTAACGCGCTTCCTCAATGCCAATGACATGAGCATTCATGCGGTGGAGGAGAGTTTTTCGCCTTCGATGGATATTGGCGTGTCCTCGAACTTTGAGCGGCTGCTGTATGCGTTTGTGGGCAGTGATGCGGCGCTGACGGCGAACATTATGGCGGATTTTAGGGTGAGCGGCAAAATGGCTGTGCCGGAGCCGGCGTGGCAGGCCGTGCGGCGGGAATTTACGGGGTTCACATTGGATGACCCCGGCACGCTGGCGGAGATTGCGCGGACGTATAGAGATTGTGGGTACTTGGCCGACCCGCATACGGCGGTTGGTCTGGCGGCGGCGCGCGAATGTGCGCCGGTGGGGCTGCAGGTGATTGTGGCGGCCACCGCGCACCCGGCGAAATTCCCGGATGCGATTGAAAAAGCCGTCGGGTTCCGCCCGGCCCTACCGCCGCGCCTGGCCGACCTATATGAGAGGCAGGAAGTTTTCACGAGGGCCCCGAACGACCTTGCCCATATAGAGGGTCTGGTGCGGGCTTTCGCACATAGGAACGACGCATGACCGAGACTTATTCCATTACCAAATTACCCTCTGGCCTGACCGTGCTGACCGAGCGGATGCAGCGGGTGGAGACGATTTCCTTTGGCGCCTATGTGGGGGCCGGGACGCGCCATGAGACGGCGGCGGAAAACGGCGTGGCGCATTTTCTCGAACATATGGCGTTTAAGGGTACGGCCACGCGCTCGGCCTTGGATATTGCCGAGGCGGTGGAGAATGTGGGCGGGCATATCAATGCCTACACATCGCGTGAGCAGACCGCTTATTATGTGAAAATGCTGAAGGAGGACCTCGCCCTCGGCGTGGATATTATTGGCGATATTCTGTGCCATTCGAGCTTTGAGCCGGAAGAGCTGGAGCGTGAGCGTGGCGTGATCTTGCAGGAAATTGGTCAGGCGAACGACACGCCGGACGATATTATTTTCGACCATTTCCAGACCGCCGCCTACCCGAGCCAGCCGATGGGCCGCCCGGTGCTGGGCACCGAGGCGATTATTCGGGGGATGAAGCGCGACGCGCTGCCGGGCTTTATGAACCAGCATTATACGCCGGAGAATATGGTGGTGGCGGCGTGCGGGAATTTGGAGCACGCGCAGGTGGTTGACCTGGTCGCCAAGCATTTTGCCGATTTGCCGCATGCGGTGGCCGAAACCCCGATGCCGGCGGATTATACCGGTGGCGAGTTCCGCGAGGAGCGGGAGTTGGACCAGGCGCATATTGTGCTGGGCTTTTCGGCCCCTGGTTATGGCGAGCCGGATTATTATCACGCGATGCTGCTTTCAACCTTGTTGGGTGGGGGCATGTCTTCGCGCTTGTTCCAGGAAATTCGGGAAAAACGCGGGCTGGTTTATTCGATTTATAGTTTCACCTCGCCGGCCAATGATGGCGGGTTGTTTGGCATTTATGCCGGCACCGGTGAGAGCGAGGCGGCGGAGTTGATGCCGGTGACGTTGGAAGAGCTCGCCAAGGTGCAGATGAATATCTCGGCGGCGGAGTTGAACCGGGCGCGGGCGCAGTTGAAAGCGGGCTTGCTGATGTCCTTGGAATCAACCGGCAGCCGCTGCGAGCAATTGGCGCGGCAATGGCAGATTTTTGGCCGGGTGATTCCGGCGGCGGAGACCGTGGCGAAGATTGAAGCCGTGACCGAGGCGGATATTCGTAAGGTGGCTGCCAAGATTTTCAGCTCCCGCCCGACCGTGGCGGCGATTGGGCCGATTGGGCAGGTGCCGCGGCTGGGCAATATTATCGACCGGCTGGCGGCTTAGGGGTTTGTTGCCTTGTTGAACGGCTGCTGGCGTCATTCCCGCGCAGGCGGGGGTCTTCGCGTTTGAAGAGGATCCTCGCTTTCGCGAGGATGACGGCAGGGGGGGCAACGACGGGTTGGATTTTTATGTTGAGGAATAGAGCATGACCGAGTTGCTGAACCAGGCGCAGGATTTGTTGAAGGCGGCACGGGCGGCGGGGGCGGATAGTGCCGATGCGGTGCTGGTTGCCAGTGATTCCCTGGGTGTGCAGCGCCGCTTGGGCAAGACCGAGGAAACTGAGCGGGCGGAATCGCGCGAGCTTGGGCTGCGGGTGTTTGTGGGGCAGCAATCGGCGATCGTTTCAGCCAGTGCCATTGACCCGGCTGGGTTTGCCCGGCTGGCCGAGCAGGCGGTGGCGATGGCCCGGGTGGTGCCGGAGGATATTTACGCGTTTATCCCGGAAGCGCCGCCAGCATTGGATGATGCGCTTTTGGATATGAACGACCCGGTTGAGCCTTCGATGGAGGTGCTGATCGAGCGGGCGGCCAAGGCTGAAGAAGCTGCGATGGCGGTGCCGGGGATTACCAATTCTGAAGGCGGGTCGGCTGGCTGGTCGCGCAGCCAGGTGGTGTTGGTCACAAGCCTTGGGTTTGCCGGGCACTATAAGCGTTCCAGCCACAGTGTGTCGGTTTCAGCCATTGCCGGTGCTGGCACGGCGATGCAGCGCGATTATGATTATAGCTCGGCCGTGCATGCGGCGGATTTGGATGACCCGGCGAAAATTGGTGCGAAGGCCGCGGCGCAAGCGCTGGCACGCTTGAACCCGGCGCGGCCCAAAACGGCGCAGCTGCCGGTATTGTTTCACCCGCGGGTTTCGGGTGGCTTGGTCTCGGCTTTGGCAGGCGCGATCAATGGCGGGTCGATTGCGCGCAAAACCTCGTTCCTGAAGGAAAAGATGGGCGCGCGGATTTTTGCCCCCGGCGTATTTATTTATGATGATCCGTTCCGGGTGCGGGGGTTCCGTAGCCGGATGTTTGATGGCGAAGGCCAGCGTGGTGAAAAGCGCGCCTTGATTGAAGATGGCGTGCTGACCAGTTGGATCCTCGATAGCCGGACCGCCAAGCAATTGGGGCTGAAATCCACCGGCCACGCCGCCCGTGGCACCGGTGGTCCGCCGGGCCCCTCAGCGACGAACCTCTATATGGCGCCGGGCAGCATGAGCCCCGATGAGCTGATGGCCGATATTGCCGAAGGGCTGTTCATTACCGAAATGATGGGCGGCGGGGTGAATGGCATTACCGGCGATTATTCGCGCGGGGCTTCCGGCTTTATGATCCGCCATGGCAAAATTGCCGAGCCGGTGGCGGAATTCACCATTGCGGGGCACGCGCTGGCGATGTTTGCCAACCTTACGCCGGCGAATGATTTGGAATTTAAACGCGGGACCGATGCGCCGACCATTCGGGTGGAGGGCCTAACCCTGGCGGGTGGGTAGTAACGCTTGTGTAATTTACGATATTGCAAGTGATTGCTCTTAGATTAAGCTTTCGTGAGGTGCGGATTCTGCGATAATTTCGGGTTATAAACGCCTCGGCAGCGAGGGATGAAGAAGCATGTCTAATTCGGGCAGTTTGTTTGGCGATTTACTGACGGCGATCCTGTATTTTGTGAGCGCGATCGATGATTTCGTCGGCAGTATTTTTTATTCGATTGGCATTCAATCGAATGTTCAGATGATGTTTCTGTCTGTGTTTGCGCTGATATTCATGTTTTTTGCCTTCCGCAGCTTTGGAATGGTGTTTGCGACGATTATTCTGATCATGTTTGTGCTGCTGGTGGTGCCGTTGGCGCTGCCGGGCATCGTGCCAGGGCACGGCAATTTCTAGAGCCGGATGATATTAAGCGGGATCGCTCTGCGGTACCGCTTAATATTTGAATCCGCCTCGCAAACATATGCGCGCCTGAAATAGATCCGGTGCCGGATTAAGCTTTGTTGACGTTTCGCAATTGAAGCGCTTCGTGCCCATATCTCATTGATGGTTGGTCAGGGGTGAATGAGATGACGAGCGCAATTAATTTTGTGATGAGCGTGCTGGTCTTCCTGGCGAACCTGGTGATGCAGGTCATCGCGTTTGTGGATGGGCTGCTGACGGCATTGATGATCTCAGTCGGGATACCGGTGCATTTGCAACTGGTGATATTGATTGCGGCGGCGGTGCTGGTGGCCGTGATGGCGATCCGGCTGCTGGGGCCATTGCTGATGTTTTTGATTTTGGTTCTGCTGGTGTTGATGGTGGTGCATGCGGCGTTTCCGGATTTGCGGTTGAACCACCAACATTTTGTGATGCCGAAACTCGCGCTCTGAAATATATCTAGAGGGCGATTCAGACACAAAGTTGATCCATGGAATGGGTCAACTTCATGTCATCGCGCTCTAATGCGCCGCCTGCCGCAACGCGTGGATGAAGGCGTAGGCCACGACCGGTAATGCCAGCAGCACATAAACCCTGAGCGCGATGAGCAAAGCCTGTACGGTTTTGCTTAAATGCCGCCGCGGCAAGGGTGTGTGCTTGGCGTGGCTCATTTGTGCTTCTTCCAGCAGATGCACAAAATCCGGTCGTTGGGAGATCATGCTCAACCCCCGCCCACGCTTGGGAATACGGTGATGAGCCCGTAAGTGGCGCCAGCCAGGCAGATGAATAGCACAATTGCACCGCCTGCGATGTTGGCGAACCGCCCATTGGCGAGGCCGCCCATAATGTCGCGGTCATTCACCAGCAGCAGGAGTAGCAGCAAGGCCGGGGCCATCAGCAGGGTGGCGATGACATTCACCGTTAGTGTCATGGCCAGCAAGGGCGCGCCGGGGATGAGCACGATGCCGGCGGCGATGAGGGTGGAGCCGATGGCAGCACCGTAAAACAGCCAGCCGGAGCCGAAATCGAGGTTAAAACTATGTTTGGCGGACAAGGTTTCGGCCAGCGCGTAGGAGGACGAGGTTGAGATGGTTAAGGCGGCGACCAAGCCGGCTTCGATGATGCCGAGTGCGAACAGCGACGCGCCGGTGCTGCCAATGATGGGCTTCAGCGCGGTGGCGAAATCCGCCCCGGAGGCGAATTGCGAAATATCAGTATGGGCGGCGAATAATGGTGCGGCGGCGACCACCGTGGCGATGGCGGCAAGCGCGGCGAGGAGGGCGCCAAGCCCGGTATCGATGCGGCCTTGGGTGAGATCAGCGCGGGTGAGGCCTTTATCCACCACCGCGCTTTGCTGGAAGAAAATCATCCAGGGCGTGACCGTGGCGCCGATATTGGCGAGGATGAGCGTGATGAACGCGTTGTTGATGCCGCCCGGTAGTGGACCCCAGCTGGCCAGCGCGTGTGCGATGGCGGCCGGGTTGGGGTGGGCCATGAGGGCGGCGGGAATAAAGAGCAGATTGCCCGTCGCCAGGCCCATGACCATGCGTTCCCAGGTGGCGTAGCGGCGGAGTAATAATGAGGTGATGACCAGGGTAACGCCGATGCCGACTGAGGCGGGCGCTGGGATGCCGAAATACAAGCCGCCTGCCTGCACGGCGATGAATTCAGTGACGAGCGTGAGCAGGTTGCCGAACACCAGGTCGGCCATGGCGAAATAGCCCCAGAACGGGCCAAAGCGCTGGAAGATAAGTTCGGCATGACCGCGCTGGGTGGCGACGCCCAGCCGCACGGTCATTTCCTGCACAATATACGCCATAATAAAGGTGAGCAGGATGAAGGGGACAAAAAACCCGACACCGTATGTGGCGCCGGTGGTGGCGTAGGAAACCATGCTCGGCCCGTCATTTTCACCGAGCATGACCAGCACGCCGGGGCCGGCCAGCAACCAGACCAGCCGCAGCCATTTTTTCGAGGCGCGGCTTTGCTGGACCTTGTAGCGGTCCTGGGCGCGCAGAAAATCCTCGCGGGTGAAGTTCTCGTGGTTCATATTGCTGATAAATGTAGCCTTGGCTATGTTTACGTCAAGAGGCAATTATTTGCTGCGCGGGCTTTCTTATGTTTAAGCGGGCGATCGATGGGGAGGGAGCCGGTGACACGCGAAATAGCCGAAGCCGAGACCGGGTTAAGTGATGATATGCCAGCCGAGCCGACGCAGGCGCACCGGTTTGGCCAGGCGCGCATTGCGCGGTCAGCCGCGCTGGTGGAGGATTATGTTGAGCTGATCGATGATCTGCTCACCAGCCAGGGTGAAGCGCGCTCGACCGATGTGGCCAAACGCTTAGGCGTGACCCACCCGACCGCCATTAAGAGCATTGCGCGGTTGAAGCGCGAGGGGCTGGCGACATCGAAGCCGTATCGGGGGATATTTCTCACTGAGGCTGGGCATGAGTTGGCCAATAAGGTGCGGGCGCGGCACCGGCTGATGGTGGAATTGCTGGTGGCGATTGGGGTGCCGATGGATGCGGCGGAAGAAGATGCTGAGGGGATGGAGCATTATGCCTCTGAGACCACGCTGGCGGCGTTTGCGGCGTTTTTGGCCAAGCAAGCATTGTAACGCGCACGCCCCTTCGCAAATGCGGGCTGATGCAGGGTTTTAAGATTGATGCGGGTTTGGCTGGGATTTGAGGACGATTTGGCTGGGATGTGACCGGCAGTGGCAAACCGCGGTGATGCTGGCGTTAGAAGCCGAAGCAGATATGCGGCATTAAATATGAGAGCCCGGTTAATCCACCGGTGAAAAATACCGATAGCGGGTCGTCGCGGGTGGGGTTGATACCGGTTGCAATAAGGCGTTTTCGGAGCGCCACCACCTGTTATGTCCTGAGGGGTTTTCGCAGCGGCTTGTACACTGTGCGGTTTCGCCGTTTAGCGCGGCGACCGTATGGCCATAGGCAGAACGTGCCGCGATGACGGCAACGACATTATTTTCCCGGCGGACTTAAAACCAGGTTGGCGCTCAACGTGTAGGGTGTTGTGCCATCCGGCGTATCAATCGTCGTGTCTGGATTAAAAAAGGTCGCACTGATGTCGATGTACGGGGTCTTGTTTGGTGGAAAGTCAGGCGAGTCGGTCCCCGTTAAGAATGTTATATCGATCACGTGTAACTCATTAGCTTCGAGGCCGTTTTTCAGGATTTTTAAATCGGTTAATTCAATAAGGCGACCCGATAACCTGGGATCGGTGCGAACAAAACGGCAAGTAATCGCAACCTGGTTTTTGGCGCATTCATTGACCATCATCGGTTGGGTGAATGCTACCTCCACCCTCCCAGCGCCGTCGATGTAGGGCGGGCGCGTGATCGTACAATATAATTGGCTAGGTGCTTGATCTGGGGAGCATGCGCGCGGGCTTTGGATGGGAACAACAATGAGGCACACCAGAAACAAAAACCGCATGGCAGGTTCCCCGAGAGCCGCTGAAGGCAAAATTGCGGCGTTAAGCTGCACAACCCAAAATTATCTCCATTTTGAAACGAAACGCTTTGCCGGTCAACGCAAAATTGAGCGGTGCGGGGATATTCCTGGTGTCATCCACCCGTCTGCACAGCTTGGTATTTGCCTGATCGGGCTGGTCGGGTGGTCTAACCACGCGGCGATGACTAAACTCCGTATAATCATGATGTGGAGAAGAACGGCGAGGGTGAGGGATTTATGAAACAACAACTGGTGGACGCGATCTCGATGCTCGAGCGCGCGGGGATTATTGATTTTAACGGCCATGTCTCCGTGCGGGTGCCGGGGACGGCGCATGTGCTGATTAATTCGGGCGCGTCCGTGCGCAGTGCGATGACGGTGGATGACATTATCACGATTGATATGGACGGCCAGCCGGTGGGGGGTGCCGCGGTGCCGCCGATGGAGTTTCATATGCATACCGAAATTTACCGGGTGCGGCCGGATGTGCAGGCGGTGGTGCATGCGCACCCGCTTTGGTCCACTGTGCTGGGCATGGCCGGGCATCGGATCCGCCCGGTGATTATGCAGGCGGCGGTGATGGGGGAGGTGCGGCATTTTGAGCCGATCGCCTCGGTAAACAGCAAGGCTTTGGGTGAAAGACTGGCGGCGGCGCTGGGCGATGGCAAGGTGGTGACATTGCAAAGCCATGGCGCGGTGGCGGTGGGGGCGAATTTGCTCGAGGCGTTTGTGCTGGCGGTTTATCTGGAGGAGACGGCGCAGCGCCAGTACCTGGCAATGCAGACCGGCGCGGTGCGGGAGCTGAGCCCAGACGAGATTGCGGTGATTGGCAAAAATCTGTGGAAGCCGAACTTGTTACAAAAAGTATGGGATTTTCATCGCGCTAAATTGTAACCGGCGGCGTTGGGCGCGCATGGCTGCATAACAATGCGGGTGGGTTGCGGGGCGGGCGGGCTTTTCTAAGATCCAACCCTTTCTAAGATCCAACGCTTTCTAAGACCAGCGACATCCCCAATTGAAGGCCCATTATGTCCAGTGCCAAGCAAGCCAGAAATATCGCGCTGATTGTGGCGAGTGCGCTTTTTATGGAGCAGTTGGACGGTACGGTGATTAGCACCGCGCTGCCCGCGATGGCGGCATCGTTTCACAGCGCGCCGGCGTTTATGAGCTTGGCGATGACAGCCTATTTGCTGAGCTTGGCCGTATGTATTCCGGCGAGCGGGCAGATTGCCGACCGTTACGGTGCGCGGCTGGTGTTCCGCGTGGCAATTCTGGTGTTTACGGCAAGCTCTCTGGCCTGTGCGGTGGCACCTGATTTTGCGGCGTTAATCGCAGCCCGGGTGGTGCAGGGCATGGGTGGGGCCATGATGGTGCCGGTGGGGCGGCTGATCTTGCTGCGCTCGGTGGATAAGGCCGACCGTATTGTGGCGATGGCCTGGTTGTTGACGCCTGGGATGCTGGGGCCGGTGGTGGGGCCACCTTTGGGTGGGCTGATTGTGACGTTTGCCTCCTGGCGCTGGATATTTTTGATTAATCTGCCGATCGGGATTTTGGGTTTTGCGCTGGTGAGTTTTTACATCCGCGATGTGGGTGAGACGGTGTTGCGGAAATTTGACGTGGTGGGCTGGGTGATTTCCGGGCTCGCCTTGTTGTTTTTTGTGGGCGGGCTGGAAGTTTTGGCCAAGCATGATTTGCCGTTGGGTGATTGCGCGGTGGCGATGGCGCTGAGTTTGGTGTTTGGTTGGCTTTATATGCGTCATGCGCGCCACCATGCGGACCCGGTGTTGGATTTGAGTTTGATGCGGGTGCAGACATTTTTTATGTCGGTGGTGGCGGGGACGTTGTTCCGGGTGGGGTTTGGCGCGTTGCCGTTTTTGCTGCCGCTGATGCTGCAATTAGGCTTTGGCTATTCACCGTTGCAGAGCGGGCTTGTGACGTTTGCCACCGCCGCGAGTTCGATGCTGATGAAAAGCATGAGCAGCAAGATTTTGAAGCGGCTGGGCTACCGCACCGTGCTGATTTGGAATGCGCTGTTTTGCGCGGGGTTTTTGGCAATCTGCGCGGCGTTTCGGCCAGATTGGCCGGTGGCGGCGATTTATGCGGTGTTGCTGACCGGCGGGTTTTTCAGATCGCTACAGTTTAACGCGTATGGCTCGATTGCTTATGCCGATATTGACCCGGCGCGGATGAGTGCGGCGACGAGTTTTAATTCGATGGTGGTGCAGTTGGCAGGCTCGCTGGGGGTGGCGGTGGCGGCTTCAGTGTTGGGGCTGATGCTGACATGGTCCGGGCACGAGGTGCCGCGGCTGGGGGATTTCTCGGCAGCGTTTTTGGTGTTGGCGGCGCTGTCTCTGCCGGCGGTGTATTTATGTGCGCAGTTGCCCGAACATGCGGGCAGTGAGCTGACGGGCAAGACGCCGGCGCCTGCGCAATAGGCTGCGCAAGGCGCCGTTTGTTTCAGGCCTTCGGGGCGATATTGAACAGCGCTTCGGCGTTGCCGTGGCAGATTTTGTGGCGGTTGACGTCCGTGAGGTCGAGGCTTTCCAGGATGCTGATGGTATCGCGGATATAGCCGGGGCCTTTTTCGGGGTCGAACGGGCTGTCTGAGGCGAACAACACTTTATCCGGGCCGTAGAAATCCAGGCCGCAGATGGTGGCCGCGCGGGAGCCGAACACGGCGGAGTCGGCATAGAAATCCTTGAAGTAATCGAGCGGGCGCTTTTTCAGTGACCGTAATACCGCGCCGAGATCTTCATCCGACGTACGCGCACCGAGCTGGTCCCAGCCGGGGCCGACGCGGCCTTCAAAATACGGCACCATGGCTCCTAGGTGGTGGGCAAGGACTTTCAGGTTCGGGATTTTATCGAACATGCCGGAGAACACCATGCGGGCCATGGCGGTGCTAGTTTCATACGGCCAGCCGAAGGTCCACCAAACCTCGTACTTGGATTTGGTTTCGGTGAGGTAGTCCGGCATGTTGGCGCCCCGCGCCGGGTGCAGCAGGATGGGTTTGTTGTGCTTGGCGGCGGTCTCAAAAATCGGGAAGAAGCGTTCCTCATCGAGTGGCGCGCCATTGACGTTGCTGTGAATTTGCAGGCCGTTGCAGCCAAGTTGGGTAAAGCAGCGTTCCGCTTCGCGGACGGCTGCATCGGGCAGGCCCATCGGCAACGAGGCCACGAAGCCGGTGAAGCGTTCAGGGTAGTCACGCACCAATTCGGCCATGCCGTCATTACCGGCTTGGGCCAGGGCGATTGAATTTTGGCCGAGCTTTTCAAGCGGCGGCATGCCGAGCGAGAGCACTTGGGAGTAGTCGTACTTGCTGAACTTATCCATGACGCGGAAGCGTTCATCGAGGTCGTAGATGCAGGGGATGCCGCGCATCCGTTTGCCGATATCGTGGCCCTTGGTGCCTTCAAGTTCGAGCAGCATAGACCAGATTTTTTTCGGAAAAAAGTGATTGAAGGCGTCGATATAGCGCATGGAAAACTCCTGGAAATTGCGCGATCAAACTGAATCGGCGGTGCGGTAGCGGGCTTCAACCCCGGCGTGGCGGCACCAATATTCCCAGGCGCGGTCGTAGCCTTCATTGGGTTTGGCATCGGCGAGACGTTGGCTGATCAGTTTGATCTCGCCATCAGTTAGATATTTCACCGGCGGGAAGCGGGTGGCTTGCATTTGCAACCCGGCATTCACTTCCAAATAGACCGCCGTATAGACCGCTTCGCGTACCGAGCGGCCAATGACTGTGCAGCCATGGCCGCGCATGAGGGCGGTGTTGTTGTCGGCGAGCACTTTTGCAAAATCGCGGCCCATTTCCATGTTGGAGATGAGGAGATTGGTGTCGCCGAATTTGGTCTGCGCGTCCCATACCGGGACGTGGCAGCCGATGGTGGCGCAGCTATGCACGATCGGGCGGAGTTTTTCGTTGGTGACGGTGTAGGGGATGACGCTGCGGCTGTGATTATGGACCACGGATTTTACATCTGGGCGGGCTTCATAGAGGGCGCCGTGAATGTCTTTTTCAAGGTAGGGCTTACGGGTATCGCCATTCAAGACTTTGCCATCAAAGGTGAATTCCATGATGTCTTCGGCGGTGATCAACTCCGGCGGGAGGGCACGGGAGAGGAAATAATGCCCCGGCTTGGTGGGGTGGCGGGCGCTGACATGGCCGAATGCGTCCACCACATTTTCAGCCGCCAGAATGCGGTTGGCGGCGACAATGTCTTCGATGATGTCTTTAACTTTCGTGGCTTCGTCCATGCAGTCCTCCTGTTGACTAATTAGTGGCCGGTGGCGATGGCGGCGAGTGATGCGGCATCTTCCGGCGGGTTGTTGCCGCGCCAGACCACATGCATGTCTGGGCGCATCAATAGTAAATCACGTTGGTAAAGTTCGCGGGCCACATCGCTGGCAATGTTCAGCACGTGCACAGGGGCGCCATAAGCGCGGAGCGCGGCCTCAAGGCCCGAGGTATCAGCGCTGGTGTTGTTGACACGCAGCACTGTGAACCCTTCGGTGGGGATATGATCCTGGATGGGGGTGCCGTCATTGAGCCACACATGGGGCAGCCGCGCGCCCGGCCAGGTGGTGGCGTGGTATTCGCGGAACAGGTTTTCAGGGCCGCCGGGAATATTGTCGATGATGGGCGAATCGATATAGCGGTAGCCAAGCTCGGCGCCGATCATTTCGTTGGTTTTGCGCTGCTCCACATCCGCGATACGCGTGAGGTTGTCGCGCGCCGCTTGGCCTTGCGGTGTGGCATCGCGCATTTCCGGCCGCCATTGGCTGCGCCATTTGCGCCGGCCGAGTGAGGCGTAGCGTGACGCGCCGATATTGCGGTCGCCAATTTGGCGACGTTCGATCTCGTAGGAGGCGAGCAGATTCGGGCCGCCCCAGCCTTGGATGGTGGCGGCAAGCTTCCAGGAAATATCAAACGCGTCACCCACGCCGGTATTCATCCCCAAGCCGCCGGTGGGGATGACCAGATGGGCGGAATCTCCGGCCAGGAAGACGCGATTTTCAGTGTATTTATCGGCCAGCAGCAAATTCTGCTTCCATTCACCGCAATAGAGCATTTCGTACGTCACCGGCACGCCGATGGTTTTTTCGAACTGCGTTTTCATGGCTTCATCACTGTCCACCATCGCGTGCAGGGTCCAGTGTTTGGTGGAATCCTGCATGATGAGGAATGTGGCCTGGTTGTCTGCCACATGATAATGGCGGCCATGGCCGGGGCCGTTCTGCAAGGGCAGGCGGTCGAATAATTCGTCGCAGCGGTAAAGGGCTTGCCGGAGTTTCAACAAATTGCCTTCGCCGCGCAGTTTGATGCCGAGCTGTTTGCGGACTTTGCTGTTGCCACCATCGCAGCCGACGAGATAGCGGCCGGTGATGGTTTCAACCTGGCCGCTGCTGTTGCGGAAGGTGGCGGAGGTGCTGGCTTCGTCTTGCGAAAACGCGATGAATTCGCAGCCGTAACGGAGCGTGACGGATGGCAAGGTGGCGGCTTCGGCCTTCAGCAATGGTTCCAGCGTGTATTGCGAGATGAGCTGGTAGGGCTCAAGCGGCTGGGTCCCGTCATTGACAGCTTTGATCTGCGCGCGGGCTTCATCCACCGAGGGGTATTTCAGCGTCAGCAGGGGTTTTTCGATCATTGAGAGGATAATGAACACGTCCATCGGAACATCGGCCCGCAGACCGGCAGCACGGATTTTTTCAGACAATCCGATGCGGCGGAACATCTCCATGGTGCGGGCGTTGCAACGCTCCATTTTAGGGAGGAATTCCGGGGCGGGCTTTTGTTCAATGAGCGTGCAGTGAATGCCGCGCTTGCCGAGATCGACCGCGAGGGTAAGGCCCACCGGGCCGGCGCCAATGATCAAAACATCTGTCTGCATGGAGATACTCGTTTCCCGAACATTCGCTTTGCGGGCAAACTACAGGGTACCAAGAGGCGGTCAAGCCCAAATAATGGGATTTAATCCTGCCGGATGGCGGTGCGGATAATGGCGGAGCAAAAGCGCACGCGCTCAATGAGGTGGTTGCGGTTGGTTGGGGTGAGGTCTTGCGCTTTGATGGTGAGGCTGAGGCTGCCGAGAATGTCGCCCCGCATGTCAAATAATGGGGCGGCGATGCCGGTGACGCCTTGAGTGACTTGCGCCTCGGTTACTTCCCAGCCTTGCTGGCGGATTTGGCGGAGCGTTTGGCGGGCGGCGGCGGCGGAGTGGCCTAAGGCGGCGGCGGCAAATTCGCCGGGGAATTTGGCGTAAAGGCGGTTGATGGTAGCGGGGGAGAGGTATGCCAGGATGATGCGGGACGCCGCGCCGCGAAACAGGTTACGGGCCAAGCCGCGTTCATAATTGCTGCGGAAGCTGATATCGCCAGCTTCCTGATGGATGCAGAGCACGCGGTCGCGGTAGCGGCGGCAGAGCAACGCCACGCCATGCTCGGATTTGGCGAGCTCTGCCATGACTGGCCTGGCGGCGCTGATGAGCGGGTCGCGCAGGCGCATTTTATAGTCCAGCTCCGTTATGCGGGGGCCGAAGGTGAAGCCGGTATCGGGGATGGAGGAGATGAGGCCGGCTTCCGAGAGGCTTTTTAAGTGCCGGTAGAGGGTGGAGCGGGTGAAGCCGAGCTGTTCCAGCATCACTTCGGTGGTGACGGGGATGGGGGAGTCTTCGATGAGGTCCAGGATCCGCAGCATCTTTTGCGGGGTGGTTACGTTCGCCATACGCCCGGTTTAGCGTGCAAATACGCGGCTGGACAGTGTGTATTAATCCCATTATCTGGGCTTACTAAAAAATTGCCCAGGCGGGTGGAAAGAGGATGTATGTCTGAACATAGGCGCGCTGATGAGGCGGTGGGTGAGGCGGTGGGTGAGGCGGTGGCCGAAGTTGAGGCGCATTTGCGCGAGCAGGTGGCGGCCTGCACGGTGATGCTGAACCATGAGGGCATTCTGGGCTATAGCGGCCATGTGAGTGCGAGGTTGCCGGGGGAGCGGTTCCTGGTGCAGTCCTTTGACCAGAGCCGGGCGGAATTGCGGCCGAGCCAGCTATAGTGGCGCTGCATTGCGAGATTTTGCGGGCGCGGCCTGATGTGAATAATGTGGCGCATTTTCATTACGACCGCGCGACGGTGTTCACGCTGGCTGAGGGTGCGAGATTAGTGCCGGTGAAGAACCATGCCATCCGCTGGGCGTCTGGCATTCCCGTGCATGATGACCCGGCGCATGTGAATACAGCCGCCCGTGGGCGGGCATTGGCGGCAACATTAGGGCCGCATTTTGCGGTGCAAATCCGCGCGCATGGGCAGGTGCTGGTGGCGGAGTCGATTCCGGCTTTGTTTATTGATTGTGTGCATTTTGTGGAAAATGCCGAAGCGGCTCTGGCGGCGGCAAGTTTGGGCAAGGTGCGTGGGTTAACGGCCGATGAGATGGCGTCGTTCGCGAAAGATTTGAAGCGCGATAAGCATATTTCAAAATTATGGGCGTATTATTCCGGGCGGGCGCGGGCGCTGGGGCTGTTGCAGGATTGGAACGTATAATCCTGGATGTGGCGTTCATGTTCATGCTCAATGCGCGGCGCTGAGGGGCCGCGCATTGACGAGATGGCTGTGAAATATCCCTAGAGCGTTTTGTGTGCACCGTCGCAAAGTGGGGCGTTTTTGGTGTGTTTGCAGGCGCACATATAGGCGGTACCGGATTTTTCCGGGGTGTAGGCGAGCGGTGATAGGCCGGTTGCTTGGCGCTGAGGCCGCAGGAACACCAATAGACGGTTTTGCCAGCTTCAAGCGCAACGGCGATGGGGGATTTTTGGGCGATGGTGGGTTCCATGTGGGGTCTCCGGTTGGGGGTTCGTTACGCTGTTTGTATCATGGGTGTGGCGTTCAGATGACGCCGGTTTGCTGCCAGTGGTCTAATTCAGAGTCGGTAGCACCAAGATGTAGCTTAAGGATTTCGCGGGTGTGCTGGCCGAGGGTGGGGGGTGCGATATTGTCGGCGGTTTCGCTGCGCGAGAAGCGCATCGGGCTGGCAACTGTGCGCACCGTGCCACCTGTGGGGTGCGGGATGATTTTGAAAATGCCGCGGGCGGTGATTTGGGCGTGATCGTCGAGGTCGGGCAACTCATTGATGGGGCCGCAGGGCACAGCGGCGGGTTCAAGCTCGGCAATCCAGTTTTCGGTGCTGCGGGTTTGCATGATGGATTGCAGAAGGGGGACCAGTATATCGCGATGTTTTACCCGCGCCGGGTTGGTGGCGTAGTCCGGGTTGGCGGCGATTTCCGGCGTGCCCGCCACGGCGCAGAAGCGGCGGAACTGGTCGTCGTTGCCG
>NCAT01000099.1 GCA_002255575.1 Acidocella sp. 20-57-95 | reverse complement strand
GGTGGCGTTCGCTGTTTCCATGCTCGCCAATCTGGGGCTGGCATGGGCGGTGGCCTCGATGTTGCCATTGACCAAATTGGTGCCGGTGTATTTTCTCATCCGCCCTGATGGCACGATCGATAATTCAGTCGCGCTTTCAACCTTGCCGGCCTCCACCCATCAGGCAGTAATCCGCGCTGCCCTCTGGCAATATGTGCAGATGCGGGAAGGCTATTCATATGATACCGCCCGCTACCGCTATGACATCGTCTCCGGCATGTCGGATGCCGCCACAAAAGCCGCCTATCAGGCGTGGTTCAATTATCCCAACCCGCAATCCCCGCAGGTGACGATCGGCAAGAACGGTGTGGTCACGGTGGAGCCAATTTCGGTGGCGCTGATCGGCCCCGGCGTGGCGCAAGTGCGCTACCAGCGGATCTTTGAGGCCGGCACGAATACCGCAGTCACCACCACCTGGACTGCGACGGAGCAATTCGAGCAGGTCGATACCATGCCTGATGCCGAACGGCTGGACGATCCTGGAGGCATCATCATCACCAGCTATCTACAATCCGGGCCAGGTGGTGCATCTATCGACGATCATCGGCGCGACGATGGTGGTGAGCTTCGCGCCGGATGAGACGGTCACCTCGGTGGCGGAGACGGACAGCCTGCATCTGGCGGCGGTGCCGAAGGGAAATTACCTGTTCCTCAAGCCCAGCGCCACGCTCAAATTACAGCCAATCATCGTGCTTACCCAGCGCCAGGATGGCGCGCTGCGGCGCTATGTTTTCGAGATCGAGACTGTGGACGCCCCGAGCACGGCAGATGGGGTGGCGGGCGTGTTCTACTCGGTGCAGTTCATCTATCCAGCGGATGCAGCCAAAGCAGCGGCAGCGCGTGCAGCGGCAGAGGCCAAAAAGGTGGCGGCGCTCAATCAGCTGGCTTTGGCGCGGGCGACGCAAACCGCCGCACAGACGGCATTCCAGACTGAGCAGACCAACCCTTATGCCGGGCCGCGCAATTACAAATATGTTGCCAAAGGAGACCGCTCGCTGGCGCCCTTAGCAGTGTGGGATAATGGCTATTCCACGCTGCTGCAATTTGCAGGCAACGCCCGCATCCC
>NCAT01000025.1 GCA_002255575.1 Acidocella sp. 20-57-95 | reverse complement strand
GCGATAGGGGCAAAGCTAGCGCAGGCTGGCGTTGAGCCGTTCGAGGGCCGAACTGCCAGGGCAAAGCTCAGCCGTGTTGAACGCGTTGAGCGGGATGGCGGGCGTTTTCAAATCGTCGTGCAGCTCGTCAGCGTCCGGGTTCAGGTACAGCAAACCGGTGACGATTTCGCCGTTGGATTCATGGTGCTGGATAAAGTTCAGCGCCTCCGCCCGGCTTTGCAAATTATAGTCACCGGCCATTTTGCGCAGGCGCAAATAAGTGCCGTCATGCTGCTGCACCACTTCAACCGTGCCCGGTTCGTAATTGACAGTGATTTCCTCGCGTTCGGAAATGATGTCGAGGTAATTTACTGCTTCGTTATGTTCGCGCACATAGTCGAAGCTTTTGGTGGACCCGTTATGGTTGTTGAAGGTCACGCAAGGGGAAATGCAATCGATGAAGGCAGCGCCTTTATGTTCCAACGCGGCTTTGATCAGCGGGACAAGCTGGGCTTTATCGCCGGAGAAGCTGCGGGCGACGAAGCTGGCGCCGAGCTGGATGGCCATACTGACGAGGTCGATCGCTTCGTCGTTATTGGCAACACCGCGTTTGTTTTTGGCCCCGCGGCCGGCGGTGGCGGAGAACTGGCCTTTGGTCAGGCCGTACACGCCGTTATTCTCGACGATATAGACCATGTTGACGCCGCGGCGCATGGCGTGGGCGAACTGGCCGAGACCGATGGACGCGGAATCACCGTCACCGGATACGCCGAGGTAAATTAAATCGCGGTTGGCGAGATTCGCACCGGTGAGGACCGAGGGCATACGCCCATGCACGCTGTTAAAGCCGTGCGAAGCCCCCAGAAAATAGGTGGGGGTTTTGGAAGAGCAGCCGATGCCGGACAGTTTGGCGATACGGTGCGGCGGCAATTCCAGTTCGAAACAGGCATGCACAATGGCAGCACTGATGGAATCATGCCCGCAGCCGGCGCAGAGTGTGGAGACGGTGCCTTCATAATCGCGGCGGGTGAAGCCCAAGCTATTCGAGGGCAGCGAAGGGTGGTGCAGTTTGGGTTTGGGCAGAAAGGTCATGACGCGCTCCTTTGCGCGGGAATTAAATGCGCCTCGATGGATTCTGAAATCATGCGGGCGGTGATGGGTGAGCCGTCATAATGCAGCACGCGCTGCAGTTTGGCGGGGTTGATTTCCAATTCGTTGATGATCAGGCTGCGCAATTGCGCGTCGCGGTTTTGCTCAACGACGAAAATGCGCTCGTGCGATTCGATGAAGGCGCTGACATCATCATGGAAGGGAAACCCGCGCACCCGCAGAAGGTTGAGCATAATGCCTTGCGCAGCCAGGATATCGGCGGCTTCGGCCATAGCGGCTGAGCTGGAGCCGTAATAGATCGCGCCGAACTTGGTCGGTTTGTCTGCAAGTTTGGTGATGGGTGCGGGTACCAGCTTGGCGGCGGTGGCGAATTTACGCAGCAGCCGTTCCATATTGTCCTGATAGGCGGCACCTTGCTCGGTATAGCGGGCGTAACGGTCTTTCGAGGTGCCGCGCGTGAAAAATGCGCCTTTGGTGGGGTGGGTGCCGGGATAGGTGCGGTAGGGAATGCCATCGCCATCAACATCGAGATAGCGCCCGAAGTCGCGGCCGGAGTCGAGGTCGGCTTTGGTCATCACCTTGCCACGGTCGAGTTGTTTAAAGTCATCCCAGGCGAGGGGTTTCACCAGGCGCTCATTCATGCCGATATCAAGGTCGAGCAGCACGAAGATGGGGGTTTGCAGACGATCCGCGAGGTCGAACGCTTGCGCTGCAAAGGTGAAGCATTCATGCGGGTCTTCCGGGAACAGCAGCACGTGCTTGGTGTCGCCGTGGGAGGCATAGGCGCAGGCGAGAATGTCGCATTGCTGGGTGCGCGTCGGCATACCGGTGGAAGGGCCGGCGCGTTGCACGTCGAACACCACGGCGGGGATTTCGGCAAAATAGGCGAGCCCGAAAAATTCCTGCATCAGTGAGATGCCGGGGCCGGAGGTGGCGGTGAAGGCACGGGCACCGTTCCAGGCGGCACCGATGACCATGCCAATGGAGGCGAGTTCGTCCTCGGCCTGCACGATGGCGAAACGGTTTTCGCCGGTTTCCTTATCCACCCGGAAGCGGGCGCAATATTTGGCGAAGCCTTCGACAAGTGATGTGGAGGGCGTGATGGGATACCAGGCGGCGACGGTGGCACCGCCATAAACCGCGCCGAGGCCGGCGGCGGTGTTGCCGTCGATTGAGATACGATCACCGACCGCATCAGAGCGGCGCAATGTTAAACCGATTGGGCCGTTGAGATGGGTTAGCGCATAGTCGCGGCCGATATGCAGTGCGTTGATGTTGGGCGCGATGAG
The DNA here is from genome assembly GCA_002255575.1 of Acidocella sp. 20-57-95. GTDB lineage: Bacteria > Pseudomonadota > Alphaproteobacteria > Acetobacterales > Acetobacteraceae > Acidocella. The sequence continues at coordinate 23,190 of NCAT01000025.1, read as the reverse complement.
TTTTTCCTTGGCCTTGAATTGTTCCTTGATAAGCCCTTCAAGAACCTCGATCTCGAGATTGATCAGGGCGGCGAGCGCGCCGACATAGATGATGTTCTTGAAGAGCTGGCGCTGGCGGGGGTCGGAATATTGGCGGTTGCAAAGTTCGGTCAGCGGCATGCCGATGATGTTGATGTCCGGGCGGAAGCGGCTGGCCGGCATCGGCTTGGTGGAATCGTAGAACAGATAGCCGCCGGGGACGATGGAGGCGATGTCCTGGTCCCAGGTTTGCGGGTTCATCGCCACCATTAAATCGGTGCCGGAGCGGGCCCCCAAGTATCCCTTTTCGGAGATGCGCATTTCATACCAGGTGGGCAGGCCCTGGATGTTGGAGGGGAAGATGTTGCGCGGGGCCACCGGCACGCCCATTCGCAAAATTGCTTTGGCGAATAATTGGTTGGCACTGGCCGAACCGGAACCGTTGACGTTGGCGAATTTGACGACGAAATCATTGACGCTTTGCAGCGCGTTAACTGGCGTGACTATTTGAAGCATGAAGCCCCCGCTTGTGCGGTATTAAGGAGAAAACGCTGCATGTCCCACGCGCCGGTGGGACAGCGCTCGGCACATAGGCCGCAATGCAGGCAAACATCCTCGTCCTTCACCATGATTTTGCCGGTTTTCAGCAGGTCCGACACGTATAGCTCCTGGGCGAGGTTGGCGGCAGGCGCGTTGAGGCGGATGCGTAACTCATCCTCCGGGCCATTATCCGTGAAGGTAATGCAATCAACCGGGCAGATATCTGTGCAGGCGTCGCATTCGATGCAGGCGGGGGCTGAGAAAACCGTTTGCACGTCGCAATTGAGGCAGCGTTGCGCCTCGGCAACGGCTTGTTTGAGATTAAAGCCCAATTCAACTTCGGTTTTGATATCGGCCAGCGCGATTTGCTTGTCCTGATGTGGAACGGCGTAGCGCAAATCGTTCGAGATATCGTTATCGTAGCTCCATTCATGGATGCCCATTTTCTGGCTGCTGAGGAACATCTCAGGCGACGGGCGCTGTGCGACTGGCTTGCCTTGGCAGGCGAGGTCGATGGAGATGGCGGCTTCGTGGCCGTGCGCCACCGCCCAAATGATGTTCTTGGGGCCAAACGCGGCGTCGCCACCGAAGAACACTTTTTCATGGGTGGAGCGGAAGGTGGTTTTATCCACCACGGGCATGTTCCAGCGGTCGAAATTCAGGCCGATATCGCGCTCGATCCAGGGGAAGGAATTTTCCTGGCCGACGGCGACCAGCACGTCGTCACATTCCAGATGCACATCCGGCTCACCGGACGGGATCAGACTGCGGTGGCCCGCATGGTCGTAGCTGGCGTGGACTTTTTCGAACACCATGCCGGTGAGTTTGCCGCCGACATGGACGAAATGTTTTGGCACCAGGAAATTGAGGATGGGAATATCCTCGTGCTGGGCGTCGTCTTTTTCCCAGGGGCTGGCCTTCATCTCATCGAAGCCGCTGCGGACCACCACCTTAACGTCGGTGCCGCCGAGGCGGCGGGCGGAGCGGCAGCAATCCATCGCGGTGTTGCCGCCGCCCAGCACAATCACGCGGCGGCCGATGCTGGTGATGTGGCCGAAGGAGACCGAGGATAGCCATTCAATGCCGATATGGATGTTGGCGGCGGCTTCGGTGCGGCCAGGAATATGCAGGTCGCGCCCGCGCGGCGCGCCGGAGCCGATAAAGATGGCGTCGTAGCCTTCATCGAGCAGGGCTTTCAGGCTTTCCACCCGCTTGCCAAATTGCGCGGTGACGCCGAGGCCGAGCACATAGCCGGTTTCCTCGTCGATGATATGTTCGGGCAGACGAAATTTGGGGATCTGGGTGCGGATCATGCCGCCGGGTTTGGTGCCTTCATCGATCAGCGTGATGTCGTAGCCAAGTGGGGCGAGGTCGCGCGCGACGGTGAGGGAGGCGGGACCGGCGCCGACGAGGGCGATGCGCTTGCCGTTTTTGCGCACGGCCGGGCCAGGCAGGCGGGCGGCAATGTCGCCCTTATTGTCGGCGGCGACGCGTTTGAGACGACAAATGGCAACCGGTTCTTCCTCCACCCGGCCGCGGCGGCAGGCGGGCTCGCAAGGCCGGTCGCACGTTCGGCCCAGAATGCCGGGGAACACGTTGGACCGCCAATTGACCATATACGCATCAGCGTGGCGGCCGGCGGAAATGAGACGGATATATTCGGGAACCGGCGTATGCGCCGGACAAGCCCATTGGCAATCCACGACTTTATGAAAATAGTCTGGATTCCGCACATCGGTAGGCAGCAAAGCAAACCCCTCCCATGGCAGCTTCAGGGCACCGGGCGCGCCGGCGCGAAGGCTGCCTTTATGTATTGTAGCGTTTTGTTTCCTCTATGGTGTTGTTTTTCCACCATATAAATAAAATGCTACGCTAATCTTTACGCGTCGGCAACGGGGGGTGGGGCTGGTTTTGTGGTGGTCAGGGTTGCGGCGCGCTCGGCACGCAACCACGTGCGGGCGATGGCGGCGGCGATGATAAAGGGGGTGAGGAGGATGCCGATATTGATTGTGATTATCGCGCAAAATAGCGGCCATGACCAAAAAATAACGTCGAGCGTGTCGACCTTCCAGCGTCGCTGTTCGGCGAGACAGGCCAGCATGATGGAAAAGGCGGCCATGTCGTCGGTGAAGCCGTAAGGGGTCGCCAGCAGGGAGAGGAAGACGGTGATGGCGACGCGGTCTGTTGGCGTGAGCCCGGGACGCCGCCAGATGACCCAAGCGAGGATTGCCGAGAGGATCGCGCTGGTCGCTTGCACGGCATAGGCAACCGGCAGTGTGGCACCTGCGCTACGTGCCATCCAGAAGACTGAAACGCCGACATATTGGTAGCCTTGCTGGCTGCCGGCTAAGGTAGCTGCGGCAACTTTCCGGCCCAGATCCCAGTAAATTTCCCAGACCTGCCAGCCAAACAAGGTTGTGGTGAGCGCGATGAGGCCCATGACCCCGGATGCTGCCACGAGGATGGCGCGGAAATTATGTTGGGCGGCGAGGGCTATGGGGGCGAGCAAGCCTTCCTGTGGCTTGAAGGTAAGCAGGCTGATGAGAATGCCAGCATAGGCGGGTTTTTTGGGGGCCATGAAAAGTCCGGCGACGAGGAGCGCGCCGGTGATGGTACTGACCTGGCAAAGTTCAGCGCCATGCAACGCCGCCGGGCTTATTAAGCCCAGCGTGATGACCGCCCCTGATAAGTCAGCCAGACGTAGTACCAGTGCGCTGGCGAGGATGCAGATGGCCGCCCAAATGAGCAGGCCCGTTTGAGGGGTGAAATAGGCGATGAGTGCGCTGGGCAGTAAAGCTGGTGGCAGATAAATCCAGTCAACAGGGTCTGCCACCGCGCAAAGATGGTGCGCGCGCCATGCGGCAAACGCGGCATGATCGTATAGGGTTGTGTAGTTATGGGTTGCAGCGAGGCGACCGGCTGACCAAAAGATGGAAAAATCGATCTGCCCATTCTGGCACCAGGTCGCGCTGGGCAGCGGGGCGATATTGCTTAGCGCGGCAGCGCGCGCGATGAACAAGCGCGCCACCCGAATCAGGGTTAAACCCCAAAACAAAACCGCAACGACACAGGCGATGAGCAGTGAGAATACTGCGCCGTATCTGGCTAGCCGCTTGATAAGGGTATGAAACAGATTGTGGCATCCTCACGCGCCGAAGGGCTGCAACATGTTTCATCAGGTGCCGCGCAGTGGCAAGTGGGCTGGTTAGTCGGCTTTACTGAGATTGGGCAGCAAGGCGGTGAGCAGGCCGATGAAGGGGAGGAAGGCGCAGATTCGGTAAACGAAGGTGATGCTGGTGAGGTCCGCGAGCTCACCCAGCGCTGCCGCACCGATGCCGCCGAGGCCGAAAGCAAGGCCGAAGAATAGGCCAGAGACCATGCCGACCTGGCCGGGCATCAGTTCCTGGGCATAGACCACGATGGCGGAGAAGGCGGAGGAGAGCACCAGGCCGATGATGACCGAGAGCAGGATGGTGGCGTTCAGCCCCACATAAGGCAGCACCATGGTGAAGGGGATTACCCCCGCGATGGAGGCCCAGATGACCGGTTTGCGGCCAATTTTGTCGCCGATCGGCCCGCCCAGCACGGTGCCCGCCGCCGAGGCTGCCATGAAGATGAACAAATCAACCTGCGCATCCTGGGTGGTGAGGTGAAAATGCTGGATGAGGTAGAAGACGTAGTAATTGATAAAGCTGGAGAGATAAAAGAATTTTGAGAACATCAGCGCGATGAGCACCGCCATCGCCGCCTTCACTTGGGGCGCGGACAGGCTGGAATGGCGGGCGGCGGCTTTGCGGGCCACCGGTTTGGTGTTGCCGTTCTGGGTGTACCAATGGCTGAGCAGCGTGAGGATACCCATGGCGACGAGGGCCAGCACGCCAAAATAGCTGATACTCTGCTGGCCGCGTGGCAGGATGATGAAGGCGGCGAGCAGTGGGCCGAGTGATTGACCGAAATTGCCGCCGACCTGGAAAATGGATTGTGCCAGCCCGTGCCGCCCGCCCGAGGCGAGACGCGCGATGCGGGAGGATTCTGGGTGAAAGATGGACGAGCCGATGCCGAGCAGTGCGGCACCGAGCAATAATACCGGGTAGCTGGGGGCAAAGCCGAGTGTGAGGAGGCCGGTGAAGGTAAAACCCATACCGAAGGGCAGCGAATAGGGCATCGGCCGGCGGTCCGTGAAGCGGCCGATCATGGGTTGCAGCAGCGAGGCGGTGATTTGGAACACCAGAGTGAGCAAGCCGACTTGCGCGAAATTGAGGTTAAACCCGCCTTTGAGGATGGGGTAGATGGCCGGCAGCAGCGACTGCATCATGTCGTTGAGCATGTGGCAGAGACTGACCGCGCCCAACACCGGAAATACCGTGCGGGTGATGTTGGCAGCGGGCGCGGTTGCGGCGGCGGGTGCCAAATCTGGCGTGACGGTGGTCTGGCTCATGATACCCTCAAGGATGATTGCGGCAGAGACTATGCGGTATCTGCGCTGCCAGCCAGATCATTCAAGCCCGGCACTTATGAACCAGAAGCATGTTCAGGCCAGGTAGTCAGTGTCCGCCACCTGTTCCAGCCAGTCCACCGGCGAGCCGTTTTGTTTTTCCTGGATGGCGATATGGGTCATGGCGGTGGTGGCGGTGGCGCCGTGCCAGTGTTTTTCACCAGGCGGGATCCACACAATGTCACCGGGGCGGATTGTTTCCTTGGGGCCGCCCACGCGCTGCACCCAGCCGCAGCCGGTGAGGACAATGAGGGTTTGGCCGAGCGGATGGGTGTGCCAGGCGGTGCGGGCGCCGGGCTCAAACGTGACTTGCGCCATGGCGACGCGGGCGGGCTCAGGTGGGGAGATGAGCGGGTCTATGCGGACGGTGCCGGTGAAGTAGTCGGCCGGGGCTTTGGTGGAAGGTTGGGTGCCGCTGCGGGTGATGTCCATGCTCGGTTCCTTTCGGTGGTGGTGAGCGCGCTTTGGTGTTTAGCGCAAGGCGGCATGGCCGCGTAGGTGGGGTGTTTGTTGGAGGGGGTTCGTCATGCTCGCGGAGGCGGGCATCTTCTTCGGGGGGTGGTTAAGAAGATACTCGCCTTCGCGAGTATGACGAGGGGGGGGTGTGATGACGGGAGGGGGCGGGAATGACTGGGGAGGGGGGTGCGGGAATGATGGGGGGGGGGCGTATGGTGGGGTGAATTACAGCACCTGGCTTAGGAACATTTTGGTGCGGGGGTCTGTGGGGTTGGCGAAGAAGGTGGCGGGTGGGGCGTGTTCTACGATCACGCCGCGGTCGGTGAAGTAAACCTCGTTGGCGACTTCGCGGGCGAAGCCCATTTCGTGGGTGACCAGCACGCAGGTCATGCCTTCCTCGGCCAGTTGGCGGATGGTGATGAGAACTTCGCCGACGGTTTCGGGGTCGAGTGCGGCGGTGACTTCGTCGAACAACATTAAATCCGGTTTCATGGCGAGCGAGCGGGCGATGGCAACGCGCTGCTGCTGGCCGCCGGACAGCTCGCCGGGGTAGGAATGTTCCTTCCCTTCCAGCCGGACTTTTTTCAGCAGCGCATAGGCTTCGGATTCCACCTCGTGCTTGTTGCGTTTGAGCACCTGGATGGGCGCCATCATGACGTTTTGCAGTGCGGTGCGGTGCGGGAACAGATTATATTGCTGGAAGACCATGCCGACATGTTTGCGCAGGCGTAACTTATCAAGCTGGGGGTCGTTGACCTCGATCCCGAGCACTTTCACTGAGCCTTGCTCGAACGGCACCAGCGCGTTGACGCAGCGTATGAGGGTGGATTTGCCGGAGCCGGAGGGGCCGATGATGCAGGCGACCTCGCCTTTGCCGACGGTGAGGCTGACGCCTTTGATGACCTCGACCTGGCCGAAGCGTTTATGCAGATTTTCGATGCTGAGGAGGGGTTCGGCCATGTTAATTGCGGACCTGATATTTGCGCTCGAGCCGGCGGGTGGCCCAGGCGATGGGGTAAATGTAAAGATAGAACATCACCAGCACGTAGCCGTAGATGGGGGCGAGGAGGTCGGGCCGGCTGCCCTCGGCGGAGAGTACCTGGGCGGCGAGGGTGACCACGTCACTCACGCCGACGATGGAGGCGAGCGTGGTGGAGGTGGTGAGGATGGCGTAGAGATTCATCCAAGGCGGGATCATGCGTTTGACCGCCTGCGGCAGAATGATTTGCCAAAGCTGCTGGTGACGTGTGAAGCCAAGTGATTCCGAGGCTTCCCACTGGCCCTTTGGGATGGATTGCACGCCGCCGCGGACAATTTCCGCGACATTGGCCATAACTGGCAGGCTGAGACCGATGACGGCTTTAACCCAATCAGGCAGCGTGAAGGTGAAGCCGCCGATGGCCATGTGGTAGGGCAGAATGAAGATCATGAAAAACAGCAGCACCAGCCAGGGGGCGTTGCGGAAGAATTGCGTCACGGCCCAGGCGGTGGCGCTGAGCGGCCGGTTGGGGGAGATGAGGGCGAGGCCCAGAAATGCGCCAAGTGCGGTGCCGATGCCCATCGACATCACGCTGATGAGAATGTTCAAGCCGAAGCCGCTGAGCAAAAGCGGTGTCCAGCGCAGCAAGATTGCAAAGACCCCGGCTTTGGCAGGGGCGCTGGCGGCGTCCGCGATGGTGGCGCTGGCGAGCAGCAATGCGCATAGCAGCGCGCCATGCCACCAGGTGAGGCGGATGATGGGCAGCTTATGCGCGTCGCGGTTGCGTAAAATATCGGGCAGCGGCAACAGTACCGCCATGGGCTTGGTTGGGTGCGTGCTCATTTGCCAAGCCCCGGCACGCGCAGGGATTTTTCCCAGGCATGCATGGCGAACACCAGCAGCCCGACCAGTGCGATATAGATGAAAAACAGCAAGATCATCATTTCCGGGACGTTTTCATTATCGGACCAGATCTGGTTGGACACGTAAAGCAGTTCTGGCACCGCGATGGCGTAGGCCAGCGGCGTGGTTTTGATGAGGTTGACGAGGTTGTTGGTGAGGGCCGGCATACAGATGCGCAGGCCGAGCGGCAGCACGATATGGCGGTAGGTTTGCAGCCGCGTATAGCCCAGCGCCTCGGCGGCTTCGATGGTGGAATGTGGAATGGCTTCAATGCCGGAGCGGAAGATTTCAACATTGAAGGCACCGGCGAAGCAGATGAGCGAGATGCTGGCCCAGATGAACCCACCGATGAGCGGGTGCGCGTTGCCGATGGCGTCCTTGACCGTGGGCAGCAGCGCGCTCAGGCCAAAATAAAAGAAATACACCTGCACCAAAGGCGGGGTGTTGCGGAACATCTGGATATAGGCTTGCACGAACCGCCGCCGCCAGATGGAGCGGGCCCCTTGCCCCCAGGCGCCAAAGATACCGACCAGTACCGAGCCGATGATGGTGACGCCGCAAAGCTGCAGCGTCACCAAAAAGCCGTGCGCGAAACGCGCACGGTCAAACGGGTCGTAGAAAACGGTGAAGTTGATGCCGGTGGTATCATTTAGGTGTGAAAACCACGCGGCGATCAAATCCATCGGGTTAGCTTACTTGTACTTGTTGTGCATCTGCACCGCGAAAGCGGCGTGGTTGATGTGGTATTTGGTTTCCAACTGCAGGATCAGCCCGGTTTTATCCCAATCAATAATGGCCTTGGAGATAAAGGCGGCGAGTTCTGGTTGGTCGAGCCGGACGGCGATGCCCCATGGCTGGGCGTCCTGCGATTGCAGCGGCATGTCGTAATCGCTCCAGGCGGGGTCTTGCAGTTTGCCTTCAATGGCGGTGTCGTCATAGACAAACGCATTGCAGCGGCCTTGGCGCAGCGCTGTCAGTGCTTCGGCCACACCGGTAAAGGCGACGGTTTCAGCGCCGAATTTTTCGGCCACTTCCTTGTTATAGAAAGCGCCTTGGATGGCGCAGACCGGCTCACCTTTAATATCGTTCCAGCTGGTCACTTTCACGGTTTTGGGCACCATCAGGTTATAGCCGGAGGCGTAATAATCAGGATGGACGATATCAACCAGCTTGGCACGCTCTGGCGTGTCGTTCATGGTGGCGATCATCACGTCGATTTTGCCTTGTTCCAGAAACTGCATGCGGTTGGCGGCCACCACCGGCACGAATTGTACCTTCACGCCCAGGCGCTGGGCGAGGTCCCGGGCGAGGTCAGGTTCGATGCCGACATTTTCACCAGACGGGCTGAGCGCGCCGAAGGGCGGGTAGTCTGCCTTCACGCCAACCACCAGGGTGCCTTTGGTTTTAATGTCCTGCACAGCATCCGCATGGGCGACGTGGGCGGCAATACTGGCGCTGAAGCCGGCGAGAATACCCAGGAGGGCGCGTTTTTTGATATTCATTATAGGGTCACCTTTGGTTGGGGTGGTTGTGGTTGGGGTTGGCGTCATCAAAACCGGTTCTGCGATGTGTTCGATTACAGAAGTAAGGCAGCCTGCCCGCTCTGTAATAATCTGGCAAGAGATAATCAGGCCGACCCGCACCCGGGTGCGGGTGAAAATAGCCGGTGGGGCGTTGGCATCGGCTGCGGCTGTTTCCATATAGGCCACGTTGGGTGCGGCGCGCCGTTGGCCTTGCAGTTGATTGCAGGCGCGGCAATGTTGCACCCTTATTGCATAAGGAGCCCTGATATGAGCCATTCAGCCGACTATACGCCGCCGAAAATCTGGACCTGGGATAAGGAAAATGGCGGCCGGTTTGCCAGCATCAACCGGCCGATTGCCGGGGCGACCCATGAGAAGGAGTTGCCGGTTGGGGTGCACCCGTTGCAGCTTTATTCGCTAGCGACGCCGAACGGGCAGAAAGTGACCATCATGCTTGAGGAGCTGTTGGCGCTGGGTCACCAAGGTGCCGAATATGATGCCTGGCTGATTAGAATTGGTGAAGGTGAGCAGTTTGGCAGCGGGTTTGTGGCAGTTAACCCGAATTCCAAAATACCGGCCCTGATGGACCGCAGCGGGCCAACGCCGGTCCGGGTGTTCGAATCGGGCGCGATATTATTGTACCTCGCCGAAAAGTTCGGGGCGTTTTTGCCGGTGGATGTGAGTGCCCGCGCCGAGTGCCTCTCATGGTTGTTTTGGCAGATGGGCAGCGCACCGTATCTGGGCGGTGGGTTTGGGCATTTTTACGCCTACGCACCGAGCAAAATGGAATACCCGATCAACCGGTTCGCGATGGAGGTGAAGCGCCAGCTTGATGTGCTGGACCGCCGTTTGGCTGAGAGCGCGTATCTGGCGGGGGATCAATACACCATCGCTGATATAGCGGTGTGGCCGTGGTATGGCGGGCTCGCCAAAGGCTTTTTGTATGAGGCGGCGGAATTTTTGCAGGTGCAGGATTATAAAAATCTGCAGCGCTGGACTGAAACAATCTGGCAGCGGCCAGCCGTGCAGCGGGGCCGGATGGTCAACCGGGTGAGTGGTGACCCAGCAAGCCAGTTGCACGAACGCCACGATGCGGCGGATTTTGACAGCAAGACGCAGGATAAATTGGCAGCACGCGGGTGAGGTTGGGCGGCGCGCCAACCATTCCGGTATGATGATCCGGTGGCCAACCGTGATACCGGCCTTCGCTGTTGCGAAGCGGGCCGGTATCGCGATGGGTGCCGAAGGTTAGGCGAGGTCGAAGCGGTCTAGGTTCATGACCTTGGCGAAGGCCTTGGCAAAATCCTGCACGAAGGTTTCAGCAGAATCGCTGCACGCATAGACTTCCGCCACGGCGCGCAATTGCGAGTTGGCGCCGAACAACAAATCAACCGCCGTGCCGGTCCATTTCAGTTCGCCGCTGCGGCGGTCGTGGCCTTCATAGATGCCCGCGGTGGCGGAGGCTTTCCAGACTGTGCCCATATCCAGCAGGTTGACGAAGAAGTCGTTCGTCAATGTTTCGGGTTTATGGGTGAATACGCCGTGCTTGGCATGGTCGTAATTCGCGTTCAGCACGCGCAGCCCGCCCACCAGCACGGTCATTTCCGGGGCGGTGAGGTTAAGCAGATGCGCCTTGTCGATCAGCGCGTCTTCGGGGCTCAGCGCCTCGTTCTTGCGGTAAAAATTGCGGAAGCCATCGGCTTGCGGCTCCAGCACGGCAAACGAATCCACATCGGTTAGTTCCTGCGTGGTGTCGGTGCGGCCCGGTGTGAAGGGGACGCTGACATTGTGGCCGGCGGCTTTGGCGGCGGCCTCAATGGCGGCACAGCCCCCGAGCACGATGAGATCAGCCAGCGAGATTTTTTTACCGCCAGTGGCGGCGCGGTTAAAATCTGCCTGGAGCGTTTCCAGCGTATTGAGAATTTTGGAAAGGTCCGCCGGTTGGTTGACCTCCCAATATTTTTGGGGGGCCAGACGGATACGTGCGCCATTGGCCCCGCCGCGCTTGTCGGTACCGCGGAAGGTGGCGGCGGCGGTCCAGGCGGTTCTCACCAGTTGCGAGATGCTGAGTCCGCAGGCGAGGAGTTTGGCTTTCAGCGCAGCGATGTCGGCAGCGTCAACCAGCGCGTGATCCACATCCGGGACCGGATCTTGCCAGATGAGCACTTCCGGCGGCACATCCGCACCCAGATAGCGGCTGCGCGGCCCCATGTCGCGGTGGGTGAGCTTGTACCAGGCGCGCGCGAAGGCATCCGCCAGCTTGTCTGGGTTTTCGTGGTAGTATTTGGAGATTTTGGCGTAAGTGGGGTCCACCTTGAGGGCAAGGTCGGCCGTGGACATCATTGGGGCATGGGTCCGGGAGGGATCATGCGCGTCCGGCACGGTGCCTTTGGCTTCCGGGTTTTTGGGTGTCCATTGCTGGGCACCGGCCGGGCTTTTGGTGAGTTCCCAATCATATTTCAACAAATTGTCGAGATAGTTATTGTCCCATTGAATGGGGTTGGTGGTCCAAGCGCCTTCCAGGCCGCTTGAGATGGCATCCACGCCGCTGCCGCTGCCGTAGCTGCTATGCCAGCCGAGGCCTTGTTGCTCGATGGCGGCGGCTTCAGGGGCGGGGCCGACATATTGGCCGGGGTCAGCCGCGCCATGACATTTGCCGAATGTGTGGCCGCCAGCCACAAGTGCGACGGTTTCTTCGTCGTTCATGGCCATGCGGGCGAAGGTTTCCCGAATATCGCGGGCGGAGGCCAGCGGGTCTGGGTTGCCGTTCGGGCCTTCCGGGTTGACGTAAATGAGGCCCATTTGCACGGCGCCGAGCGGGTTTTCCAGCTGGCGGTCGCCGCTATAGCGCTTATCATCCAGCCAGGTGGTTTCCGGGCCCCAATAGATATCCTCCTGCGGTTCCCAGACATCAGCGCGGCCGCCGCCGAAGCCGAAGGTTTTCAGGCCCATGGAGTCGAGCGCGCAATTACCGGCCAAAATCATCAAATCAGCCCAGGAGATTTTTTTGCCGTATTTTTGCTTGATCGGCCAAAGCAGGCGGCGGGCTTTGTCGAGGCTGACATTATCGGGCCAGCTATTTAAGGGCGCAAAACGCTGGGTGCCGTAGCCCGCCCCGCCGCGGCCATCGGCAATCCGGTAGGTGCCGGCGCTATGCCAGGCCATGCGGACGAAGAACGGGCCGTAATGGCCGTAATCAGCCGGCCACCAAGGCTGGCTGTCTGTCATCAGGGCATGCAGGTCTTGTTTGAGGGCCTCTAAATCGAGGCTTTTGAAGGCTGCGGCGTAATTGAAGTCCTCACCCATCGGGTTGGACAGTTCAGAATTTTGGCGCAGAATTTTCAGGTTTGGCTGGTTGGGCCACCAAGCCTGGTTGGCCATCGCGGCGGAAGTGGAACGCTTGGCCCCGCCCATAACCGGGCATTTGCTGATATCGCCGTCCATTGTCTCTCCGATCAAAATTTTTATTGATGTTGGCGAGCTTAATGTAGGCAGATCAGCAAATAACTCAAACCGTTTTTATGTAACGGCGCTTTTATGCAACGGGGCGCATGGGGGACGGCGGCAGCCCGCGCGGCGCTAGCGCCGGCGGGCTGGGCAGGATTACGCGGCGGCGCGGAAATTATTGAAGTCGCGCACGCGGACGGCATATTTGCGCCAGGCGGAGGTGCCTTCGTAACGGGCAAACGGCGGTACCGATTGCAGGGATATGCGGTTAAGGGCGGCTGGGTTGGCCTTGACGGCAGCCTCGACGCTGGCCAGCCATTCGGCGGACAGGGTGGCGGTAGCGGTGTTTTGCGCCGGGGCCGGAATTTTGCCAGCCCGGATGGCGGCGCGCAGAACGCGCAGGGCCACGCCCAGACGGCGGGCGGCTTCAGGGAAATTGAGGGTCTCAGTCATGGTGGGTACCTTCCAAATTGCTGGGGCTGTCTAGACAGGGTGATGCCTGGTGGCAAGGGTGGGGGGAATGCTTGGGCGGGCCTGCGGGCATTTATGGTGGCTGCGGCAGGGTTAATGGCGTGCTTGTTTTGAAAAATTAACAAATCGACAAATTTATGAATTTAAGCAGACTAGACTGGTTGCAAGCAGAATAGACTGGTTGGGATTTGTCTGGTCGGCTAATATCATATCTGCCTAGCGTACCGTTCCCGATGAGGGTCTCAATGAGAACATGTTTATGTATAAGTTAGTCGCAAGAGTTTTTATGCTCAGCCAACTTATGATGGCCCCGATGCCTTCGTCGGCGGGCGCGCAAGTGAGGACCGCAACAATCACAATTCCGAGCAATGCCCTCGTGTTCAGTGGTCCCGGATTGCAAAGGCCAGACACAGAGGGACATTTTACAATCGGACTCCGGCTGCCGCAACGATCGATTAAGGCCAAGAGATGTGAAACCTCAAATTTAATTATCGGAATTGGAACGCTGAACAAGCCCGAAACGCAATTGACTAACGCTGACCGAAAACTCATTGACCGAAACAACGATTATTATAACAGGCTGCTCGATGCAGCCAGTCGTAATATTTTAATCTCGATCCCGATCCGTAACCTGTCTTCGTATCTCGTTGTCAAAAACGGCATTATAGTGGCGCCGTATTGTACTCTTTCGATCGATGAAAGTAGATTACCATGATCGCCCCCGCACTCGCGCGTAGTGCCTACATTGTTCCCGCTATGATAAACATCCAGCGCTATAGCTTGAACGCCGAGCGTTTATTGATGGGTACGGCAGCCATTGAAAGCAATTTTGTTAACTTTGTGCAGTTCAGTGGCGGTCCGGCGCGCGGATTGTTCCAAATGGAGCAAATTACATATAGTGATATTGTGGACCGATATTTATCGATATCAACGCAACATGCACTGCGAAACGCGGCATTTTCCATGGCGCTGGCGAGCCCGCCGACTTTCATTGAGTTGTCAGTGAATCACTTGTTTGCGGCAGCTTTGGCACGGATCAAGTATGCGATGATCCCTGTTCCTATACCGGGGACACTGGCCGGGCATGCTGCTTATTGGTCTAAGTACTATAATGGCCAATCGCCCAATGGGCTCTCGCCAGATGACTATTTGTCGCGGTGGCAAACCTACTGCGCGCCGCTCTATCCGGACTTTCAATAATCGCTGCGTGAAGTTTGGCTGCGTTATTTTGTTGCCGATCGCGCAAGACTTGTATGGGATTAATTTCGAACAGAACGGTGATGCCAGGGCTGTTTTCGTGCGTCATGTTTCAAGGCGCGCGGTTCAGCAGCAGGCCCGGCCGCGATGAGGGCGGCGGTTTTTGGGTCCATATCTTCCGGGGACATGATGAAGTCGATGCAGCCAGTGGCGTTGGCGGATTCTGGCATTTCGGGGGATTTGGCGGTGTCAAGCCGTTGGGCGATGGTGGTGCCGCCGGCATCGCAGATTTTGCAGAGCGCGTCCGCACCGTCATTGCCATAGCGGGAAACGATGATAGCGATCAGCTTGCCTTGCCAATTCTTGTCGCGTGAGCAAAGGAATACGCTAATCACATCTGGCCCGCCATGCGGTTTTAAAATTGCTTTGAGGTGAAATTCGCCATCTAGAACATATGGGTTGCGCCCGGCGCTTGGTGTGGGCGTGTTTCAGACGATCATGTTGTTGTGCTTTGGCGCCGATTGGGCTTGGCCGGTTGGGTAATGCTCGTTATGATCAGCGCATGACTCTTGAGATTGCGTCCCAAACAACCGATGAAACTGAGCTCGCCCAACTGATTGTTGAGACGCTTAATCTCGACATCAAGGCGCCGGAGATTGACCCGCTGGGCTCGCTCTATGGTGAGGGGTTGGGGTTGGATTCGATTGATATGCTGGAAATCTCCCTGGTGGTGTCACAACATTTCGGCGTCAAGCTGCGGGCCGATGACGAGGCGAATGCCGAGATATTCAGGTCACTGCGCAGCCTGAACGCCTATATTCGGGCGAATAGCGGGCCATAGGTGCGTAACGGCGCCCCCCCGTCTGTTATGGCAATACTTGCCGTGGCCGTGGTGCCGGTTGTGTCACATTTTATTATTCTGGCGACGCGTCACATTCCGCTGGGGTTACAGCTAAACGTCTTGGGTTTGTTTAAGCTGGGCTTTGTCACGGTCTCCGCACTCACCCATTGGGGCATTTATACCGCGTTGCTGGCCAGTTTTGCCTTGACGCTGCGGCCCGGTAAGGAGCCGTTGATCACCGCCATGGCGCGCCGGATGCATGGCCTGACGCCTGAACTGGCGGCTTATACGCGCAAGGTGACGATCGCCTGGTCGCTGTTCTGTGCCATGCAATTGAGCCTGTCGGTGCTGCTGTTTTGGTTTGCCCCGCTCCCCGTCTGGTCGTGCTTTGTGAATATTCTTGATATCCCGATGGTGGTGCTGATGTTTGCGGCGGAATATGCGGTGCGGCTGCGCTGCCTGCGTGACCCGCCGCGCCATTCCCTGGCGGCGATCATCGCGATGGTGACGCAGTTTTTTCCGGACTCGCACGCGCCAGCTTTGGCCGATGTGGCAAAGCCGGATGCGTGAGCTGATGACCCTGCGCGCGACGCTCGCCCAGCCCGAACAGGCAGTGGCCGCCATGCGGGCGGGCGGGCCTGTATCGGTGCTGGAATTCCGGCGCGATGTGGCGGCTTTGGCGGCCCGCCTGCCGGGGCGCGGCTATGCTGTTAATCTTTGTACGGATCGCTATCGGTTCATGATCTCGCTGGTGGCTTCGCTGGCGCGCGGCCAGGTTAACCTGATGCCGGCGGCCAATGTGCCTGCCGCCCTGACGGTGCTGGCGGAGGATTACCAAGATTCCTATACGCTGACGGATGAGTTTGTTGCAGGTCAGCCGGGTGGCGTGTTGAGCGGCACCGTGGTGGACCCACTGGCGCTGGCGGCGGACCAGCCGGCGGTGATCCTGTTCACCTCCGGCTCAACCGGGCGGCCGCAACCGGTGCTAAAAAATTGGGGTACCTTGCGCAACAGTGTGCAGGCGGCGGGCGCGCGGCTGGGTTTGGAACGGCTGCAGGGTGGCACCATTATTGGCACGGTGCCGCACCAGCACAGCTACGGGCTGGAATCTGTCATATTGCTTGGCCTGCTGCATGGCTTGGCGGTGGAGTCCCGCTGCCCGCTATATCCGGCTGATATCCGGGCGGCGTTGGCGGCTGCCACGGGTCCGCGCATTCTGGTCACCACGCCGGTGCATTTGAAGGCCCTGCTGGCTGTGCCGGAACATTATCCGCCTGCCGACCTGATTTTGTCGGCCACGGCGCCGCTGAGCGTTGAGCTTGCTAATGCTGCTGAGGCTTGTTTTGGCGCACCGCTGATTGAGATTTACGGCTGCACCGAGGCCGGGCAACTGGCCACGCGGCGCACCGCGCATGAAACCGCATGGCATTGTTTGGACGGTGTGGAATTGCATCAGGACGCGTTGGGTACCTGGGCAAGTGGCCCCGCCGTACCAGGCCCGACCTTGCTGCACGACCTGATCGAGCTTTCCGGTGCGGGGCGCTTCAAGCTGGGTGCCCGGGCCGCGGATATGATTGATGTGGCGGGCAAGCGCAGCTCTCTAGCTTATCTGAACAGCCAGCTCCTTGAGATCGACGGCGTGCAGGACGGCGTGTTTGTGATGGGCGTGGCGCAAGGCAATAATGTCGCCCGGCTGGCGGCGCTGGTGGTGGCACCGGGGCTGGATGCGCCGCGCATTATGGCGGCGCTGCGCACGCGCATTGATGCCGCGTTTCTGCCGCGCCCGTTATTGCTGGTGCCAGCCCTGCCGCGCAACACCCTGGGCAAATTGCCGCGTGCGGAACTGCTGAAGCTGATCGGCCAAGCCTTATGAGCTTGTGGCAGGAATGCGCGCTGTTGATTCCGGCGACCCATCCTTCCGCCGCCGGACATTTTCCGGGGGACCCGATCGTGCCGGGGGCGCTGCTGCTGGATGCTGTTATGGTTGCGGCTGCCGGTCCTACCCAAGTAGGCACGATACGCAGTGCCAAATTCTTGCGGCCGGTTCGCCATGGCACGCCATTACGGCTGCGCTGGCAGGCGGCGGGCGAGGCGTTGTGGCGCTTTGAATGTGCCGACGCGGATGGTGTGGTGCTGACCGGTATGCTGGCGTGCGGCCCGCTACCATGCGGCGTGGCGCCATGCAGCGTGACACTATGAGCAATAGTGCCCGCGCGCAGGAATGGGTCACCCGCCGTGAGCGCGGGTCACTTTCGGCGATCCGGCTGGGGGTTTGGATCGCCCGCCGGTTGGGGCGGCCGCTGGCACGGCTGCTGCTCTATCCGGTCTGCTTGTATTTTTGCATCTCCTCGCCTTCGGCGGCGCGCGCCTCTCGGATATATTTGGGCCGCGTGCTGGGCCGGGCGCCGCGCCTGACCGACCGGTTGACGCATTTCCTCACCTTCGCGCGCTGCCTGCTGGACCGGGTGTTTCTGCTTGGTGACCAGAGCGATGCGTTTGAGATTACCGTGCATGGTGAAGAGATTTTGCAGGAGATTGAGCGCAACGGGGGTGGCTGTATTCTCATTGGTGCGCATTTTGGCAGTTTTGAGGTGGCCCGCGCGGTTGGCCGGCAGCGGCGGTGTGATTTGCCGATCAGCCTGTTGATGTATGAGGAGAACGCGCAAAAAATCCGTGCTGCACTGGCCGCGATCAACCCGAACCTTGCGACCGAGGTGATTGGCCTTGGCCGCCGAGAGTCTATGCTGGCGGTGGCGGAGCGGTTGCAGCGCGGACATTTTATCGGCGTGTTGGCTGACCGTAATGTCGATGGCCGCGACATGGTGCGGTATGAATTTCTGGGCGCGCCCGCGGCGTTTCCGCAAGGCCCGTTCCGGGTTGCGATGTTGTTGCAATGCCCGGCGGTGATGATGGTGGGTATCTATCGCGGTGGCCGCCGCTATGAGGTGCATTTTGAAACCCTGGCCCCAGCTGCCACCGCCCGGCCTGTTGATTCGGCGGTCTGGCTGGATGATGTGATGACCCGCTACGTGACGCGGCTTGCGCATTATTGCCGGGAGGCGCCGTTCAACTGGTTCAACTTCTATGATTTCTGGGGCTAACCTGCGGCTGGCGCTGGCGGTGCTGTGGTTGCTGGCCGCAACCCAAGCGGGCTGGGCGCGCACTGATGGAATTCAAACAGATGCGGTGCCAACCGCTGCAGGACCAGCAGGCTGGGGGGTGGGGGCGTTGATGCAGGCGCTGGCGCAAACACGCTCAGCCACGGTGGCGTTTACTGAAAGCCAGAGCTCGCCGGTGCTCAGCACGCCATTGGTCAGCACCGGCACGCTGAGCTATGTGGCGCCGGATTATATGCGCAAGGCAACGCTCTCGCCCGCTCCGAATGTTTTCACCCTTGACCACGATCAGGTGACGCTCACCAACGGCACAGACGCAGGCACGCATGTTTTTAATCTGCGCCAGGACCCGCGGATTGCCGGTTTGGTGGAGGGCATTCGCGCCACCTTGGCGGGCGACCTGCCGACCCTTGAACATTTTTATTCGCTCAGCCTGACCGGCGATGCCGCTGACTGGCAGTTGAAATTGCGGCCCAAAGACCCTGCCCTGGCGCAGTTTGTGCGGCTGATTGTGATCAGCGGTCGGCAAGGGCGGATTGCGTTGATTGATACCACCAGCAACGATGGCAGTGAGTCCCAGATGAGCATCAAGGCGGACGATGCGCCCTAAAATCCTGGCTTTGGGGCTGTGGTTGCTGTTGCTTGCGGTGTGTGCCGGTATTGCCGGGCGGACCAGCTACCGGACCGACATGGGCGATTTTTTGCCGCATGCGGGATCCCTCGCGCAGCAGGTTCTGGCCGCGCAGGTGAATGGCGGTGCTGCCTCTCATATTGTGTTGCTGTCCATCAGCGGCGCGCCCGCCCCGGTGTTGGCGGCGCTTAGCCAGGATGTTGCACAGCGGTTGCGGGCCAAGCCGGAATTTTTGGATGTGATGAACGGCGATCGCCAGTCCTTTGCCGGGGTGCAAAATTATGTCTGGCAAAACCGCTATCTGCTCAGCCCCGGTGTCACCGCGGACAAATTCTCGGTGGCGGGTTTGCATGCCGTGCTGCAGAACGATCTCAGCCTGTTGCAATCTGACCTGGGCGTGATGATGGGGCAAAGCCTGCCCGCCGACCCCACCGGCGAAATGCTGGGACTGCTCGGGCAGCTTGCCGGCGGTGCCGGACCGGCAGTGCAGAATGGCGCGTGGCTGGCAGAAGACGGCCAGAGTGCCTTGCTGCTGGTGCACACCGCCGCACCAGGGTTCGATTTGGATGCGCAGCAGCAAGCGCAATCATTGATCAAGAGCGCATTTGCCGCTGCGCGCGCGGCCACACCTGACGCCGGGGGCAGTAAGCTGCAAATGAGTGGGCCGGGGGTGTTTGCCGTGACCACCCGCGACACCACCAAGCAGGATGTCTCGCGCCTGTCGCTGGCGGCGATGTTGGGGGCGGCGGGGTTGCTGGCCTTTGCGTATCGTTCGCCGCGCATGCTGTTGCTGGGATTGCTGCCGATTGCGAGTGGCGCGTTGGCCGCCATTGCCGCCGTGTCACTGGCGTTTGGGTTTGTGCATGGCATTACGCTGGGGTTTGGCGTGACGCTGATTGGGGAATCGCTGGATTATGCGATCTATTTATTCACCCAAACCGGGCAGGGCGAACCAGCCAGTGAAACGCTAAGCCGCATCTGGCCGACCTTGTTGCTGGGGGCGCTGACCTCGGTTGCGGGTTTTTGCGCCATGCTGGCTTCCAGCTTTACCGGCTTCGCGCAGCTTGGGCTGTTTTCCATCGCCGGGCTGGCGGCGGCGGCGGCGACCACGCGCTATGTGCTGCCGCATTTTGTGCCGCGCGGGTTTTATGCACCTGGTGCCAGCAGCCTCGCCCAACCGGTGTTCATGCTGATCGCGCACCGGCGGGCGGCGGGGGGTGTGTTGGCCCTGGTGTGGCTTGCGGCCTTGCTGGCTTTGTGTGGCCATCGCGGCGGCATGTGGGATGGTAATTTGCTGGATCTGAGCCCGATCCCAGCGGCAGCGCAAACGCTGGATGAAACGCTACGTCATCAGCTTGGGGTGCCGGATCAGCGTTATTTCGCGGTGGTTGCGGCAGCGGACGAGCAGCTTGCATTGCAAGAGAGCGAGGCTTTGGCAGCGCCTTTGAACAGGTTGAAGGCAGCGGGCGTGATTGGCGGGTTCAGCCTGCCGAGCGCCTTGCTGCCCAGTGAGCAGACCCAGCGCCAGCGCCAGGCCGCGTTACCGGATGCCACCACGTTGCAGGCCAATTTTACCCAGGCGGTCGCGGGCCTGCCGTTCAAGGCGCAGGCTTTTGCGCCGTTTTTGGCCGCTGTGGCGGCCGCCAAAACCGCCCCGTTGCTCACGCAAGCCAACTTGCCCCCGGCGCTGGCACTGCAATTCGGCTCGCTGTTGGTACGCCATGGCACGGGATGGGTGGCGATTATTCCGCTCCAGACCGTGACGAACTTGGACGCTGTGGCCAAAGCGCTGCCGGCGGATGCGACGATGGTTGATTTGAACCAGGAGTCCGACCGCTTGCTGAGCATGTTTGAGGGCCAGGCGGTGACCTTGGCGGTGGCGGGCAGTTTGGCGATATTGGTTTTGCTGGCGGTGGGGCTGCGGTCCGTGCGCCGGGCTGCCCGCATTGCGGCACCGCTGGCAGTGGCGGTGACCATGACCGCCGCTTTGCTCACGCTGGGGGGTGCAAAGCTTTCGATTTTCATGGTGGCGGGCTTTCTGCTGATCATTGCGATCGGTTCTAATTATTGTTTGTTTTTTGAACGCAACGCGCCGGGCACGGCGGGCTGGCCACGGGCGGTGGCGTCGATCGTGCTGGCGAATCTCTGTACGGTTGCCGCTTACGGGCTGTTATCCTGCTCACGGATCCCGGTGTTGCATGATATTGGTTTGACCGTGGCGGCGGGGACGTTTTTTAGCTTGATCTGCGGCGCCGTGCTGAGCACGCCAGCGGCCAAATTAGCGCCATGAGTGGGATGGAGCGTATTACGTGCCTGCATTATCCCGCGCCCACTGGTCCGGCGGATATATTGCTGGTGATGCTGCCGGGGGCGGGCATTGCGGCGGCTGAGTTCGCGGCCAACGGCATGGTGGCGGCGGTGCATGAACGCGGGCTGGCGGTAGATATTATCGTCGCACAGCCAGATTTGGACTTGTATTTGGAAGACGGCGTGACGGCGGCGCTGCATCGCGCGGTGGTGGCGCCAGCCTTGGCACGCGGTTGCCGGTGCATCTGGTTGCTTGGCATTTCGCTGGGCGGCATGGGGGCGTTATTATATGCCAGCGCGAACCAGGCACCGGTGGCAGGGATATGTCTGCTCGCGCCATTTTTAGGCACCAAGGGCACCGCCGCTGAATTGGTGCGCGGCGGCGGGTTGGCGGCTTGGTCGCCGGTAAATTCTGCCGCGACAGACCTGGAACGACGGATGTTGATCTGGTTGCAGGAACAACTCACTGGCCGGCAAGGCGCTGGGCACGAGAGTGCCGGGCAGGAGGGGGGGCCAGCAATTTATCTCGGCTACGCCGCCCAGGACCGGTTTGTGAGCGCCCATAAAATGCTGGGTGCCGCTTTGCCGCCAGCCCGCGTGGCGATGGTGCAAGGGGGCCATGATTGGGCGAGTTGGACGGCGTTGTGGCACAGCCTGCTTGCGCGCGCGCCCTTTGCGGCAATGCTGGACGTGGCCGGTGGGGGTCGCTAGCGTGGCCAAGGTTACGATGATGAGCGTAAGGGGCGGGAGATAGATGACGCTGCGGTCTGACCCCTCCATCATCATGAGCATGGCGGCATGAGCACAGCGGCACGCCAAGGCGGCATCGCCTATGAAGATTTATTCCCATATTACGCGGAACTTTGCGCCCTTTCAGAGCTGCGCAAGAAGCCTGGCTTCGGGGTGCCGATCAGCAGTGGCATTGGCGGGCATTCGCTGTTGTATCTCAACGGTGTGCGGGTGGACCGCACGGCGGGTTACCCGTTGCTGCGCTTATGCACCGCCGATGAGCCACCGGCGCGCTACGGCGTGGGGATAAGTGTGAATTCGCATTACCGCAACGCCAATTGGGTGGCGGTGGAAGGGCGTGATTTTTTATGGCGGGGCGCGTTGGCACCCGGCGAGCGATTAACCCGGCAAGCATATGAACGCACGCAGGCGCAGGCGCAGGCGATGGGGTTTCTCAACGGTGTGGAATTTCACGACAGATGGTTTCGTGACAAACCAGCCGGGATGAGCGAGCGTGATTATATGTATGAAATCTCGGTCGCTACCGATTATGCCGCGCAGTTTGGGCGTAATGTTTTTCGTGCCCGGGTGCCGCTGGACCGCGCCCGCATTGGGGCGATGGTTGACTACCTCAATAGCCTGAATGCCCCGTACCGGACCGGTGCCCGCATTTATAATTGGCGGCTTTTTACTGATAATTGTGCGCATGTGGCGCATAATGCGCTGGCGGTGGCGGGCATATGGGGACCAACGCCGACCGGGCAGTTTGCCGGGCTGGCCATGTTTTATTTTCCGGTGCCGAAAAACGAGTTCGTGGATTTGATGCTGCGCGCGAATGATTTGCCAATTGAAAACCCAAGCGCTTTGTATAGGGACAAAGCGGCACGGGCGGCGTTGCTGAACCATTTTACGCTGCCGACGGCGGCGGGCGCTTTGGCTGAAGCGGGCCCTGCCATTGTGGACAACGATGTTTATGATGTGGCGCGTCTGCGCTTGATTTTTTACGATAATCCGTTTTGGGGACCGTATCGGTTTCGGTTCAAACGCATTTTTAACACGCCGCGCTATACCAGGCTGGTTGATAATCTGCGCTATTTCGCGGCGCGTTATGCAACGGCCCAGGCGCACGGCAAAAGTGCGCCATGGCGGGGCCAACGGGCGTTGTTTCAAAGCCGTTATGAGGCGTACGTGGCGCGGGCAGCCGTGCAGCTGCAAGGCCAGCTGGCGTTGTTGGAGGGCCAAGCGTGACCGCGCTGGCGCTGCGCAATTATACGCTGGTGACCAGCCTGGGGGCTGGTCGGGCGGCCACGCTGGCGGCCTTGCAGGCTGGGCGCAGCGGCCTCGCGCCATGCCATTTCGATACGCTGCCGTTGGCGGCCTATGTGGGAGAGGTCGCCGGGCTGGAGGCGCACCGGCTGACCGGCACTTGGGCGGCGTATGATTGCCGCAATCACCGGCTGGCGGCGTTGGCATTGGCGCAGGATGGATTTTTGGACAGCGTGGCGGCGGCGCGGTTGCGCTACGGGGCGGCGCGGAT
>NCAT01000053.1 GCA_002255575.1 Acidocella sp. 20-57-95 | reverse complement strand
GGTGACTGGCCGACCATCATCAACCATATGGCCGACGCGCTGCGGCAATTCGTGCAGGCGGGACGCGGCGTTAGCTGAACGCGTAGCTATCCATCCGCAGAAACCCAAACTCGACTGACTGGTGCAGCCGCGTGGTCTGTGCGCCTGGCCCAGCCGCGCCAAGGGCCACGTAAAGCGGCAATAAATGCTCCTCGGTCGGGTGCTCATCAACCGCGTGCGGTGCCAGGCTTCGGTAATTCACCAAGGCGGGCACATCATGCGCTTTGATTTTCTCATCCATCCAGTCTGAGAACGCGGTCACGTCCGGGGTTTCGGGTGCATCAATCGCCTCACTACCGCGAAAGCGCCGCAGGTCGTGTGTAAAGCTGCCGCTCCCCAAAATCAGCACGCCCTGGGCGCGTAAGGGAGCCAGGGCTTCGCCCAGCCGAACATGATGTGCCGTGCCCAGATGGGTTTGCACTGAAAGTTGCAGCACCGGTATCTCAGCCTCCGGATAAGCCAGCAGTAGCGGCACCCAGGCGCCGTGGTCGAGGCCGCGCGCTTCGTCCACCCCCGCCTGAAAACCCGCTTTTTGCAGGATTTCGGCGATATTACGCGCCAAGCCCGGGGCGCCGGGGGCATTGTAATGCAGCTGGTACAGGGCGCGCGGAAAGCCGTAAAAATCATGAATGGTGGTGTTTTCCGCCACCGCATTCAGCATCGGCGCCGCGCTCTCCCAATGCGCCGAAACCACCAGGATCGCCTTTGGCCGTTCCGCTAGCGCCGCCCCCAGCCCCGCCAGAAAATGTCTGGCAGGTGTGTCCATCAGAGCCGTCATTGGCGAGCCGTGGCTTAAGAACAACACCGGTTGCATGATTATGCCTTTTTAAAATCAGGGTACATGGCCAAAGCCCCGCCACCCAGCAACGCTTGGACGATCAACGCCACCGCCCAGAAGGCCGGATATTCCCAGCCGCCGCCCTTCGCGGTGAAGAAGAAGCCATTGTGAATATGAACCAAAAACACCGCGCCCAAAAGGTCGGCGGCCATTAATACGGCAGCAAGCCGCACATAAACCCCTAAAACCAAAGCCAGGCCGCAAATCACCTCGCCTGCCATCACCACCAAGCCGAACCAGCCGGGCAGGCCCAAGCTTGCGAAAAACCCTTCGGTACCTGCTGGGGTAAAAACAAAATATTTCAGCCCCGCATGAGCCAGCAAAAGCCCGCCCAAGCTCACCCGCAGCAACAAGGCCCCATAAGGTGCGGCTTTCAGGTCGATCGTACTTGCCAGTGGAACAGACATCGGAAAACTCCTCTAAAAAACTACGCTGCTGTGCATATAGCCATGCAAAACCGACGAAACATTGCTATTACCAGCACATTGACTATGCGTTTACGCATAGTTGTTACCAAAGGGACCCGAAATGGACTGGGAAGATTTACATAATTTCCTCGCCATCGCCCGCCACGGCTCCTTGTCAGCCGCCGCCCGCACATTGGGGGTGACACAGTCGACCATGGGCCGCCGGCTGGCCGCGCTGGAAGCCCGCTCGCGCGTGACTTTGCTGCAAAAAACCCCACGCGGTTATGTGCTTACCCAAGCGGGCGAGGCCGCTCTCGCGGCTGCTGAACGCATGGAAGACGCAGCCCATACGGCCGAACGCGCCATTACCGGGCAGGATACCCGCCTTTCCGGTGAAATTCGCCTCACCAGCATTGAAAGCCTCGCGGCTGAAATTCTAGCGCCAATTCTCGCTACCTTCGCTGAGGCTTATCCAGGCATTATGGTGAAGCTTATCACCAGCCAGCAAACATTAAGCTTAGCTGCCCGCGAAGCCGACATCGCCGTGCGCCTGGCCCGGCCGCGGGGTAATGAGCTGGTTATTCGCAAATTAGCCGATATGAGTTTCGGCTTTTACGCCAGCCCCAATTATGCCGCACGGCACGCCCCCTACCAGCCCCATGACCCCAGCCATCGTTTGATATTAATGGAGGAAGATTCCGCTGCCTTCCCAGAGATGGTGGCATTGTCAATGGCGTTTCCGGAAGCCGCCATCGCGCTGCGCGCCAATAGCCGATATGTGCAGCTTGCTGCCTGCGAGGCCGGTATGGGCATTGCCTGTCTTGCCGATTACCTGGCGGTCCCGCGCCACCTGGTCCGTCTGCAGGGCTGTGAGTCCGCGCGCGAGATCTGGCTTGCCCAGCACCAGGACACCCGGCACGTACCGCGCTTCAAAGCGCTCACCGCAGCACTGAGCACAGGCATTAAAAGCCGGTCGGAGATCCTTATGCGCGGCGGGTCACATACCCCCTAGCGGATCGCTTGCGCATATGAGAGATTCTTCTGCGTGATTGCAGCCACCCACCGGAGTCCCCCATGCGCGAAAGCGAGATCAACGCGGCTCTGACCGAATTGAATAAAACGACGCCTGAGATTGAAGCCTCTGCCTTCGTCTCCAAGGATGGGTTGATTATCGCCTCCGCCCTCGCCGCTGGCATGGATGAAGAGCAGCTCGGCGCGGTTGTTGCCAGCATATTCTCCTTTAGCGACCAAGCAACGACTGAACTTGGCTGCGGCACCCTGGAGCAGGTGGTGTTTACCGGTACGGAGCGCCGTATTCTGGTGATTGAAGCCGGGCTGCACGCCTCGCTCTGCATCATCGCCACCCCTACTGCGCCGCTCGCCGCCCTGTTTGCGAATGCTGAGCGTGCCGCACAATGTTTCACTAACCCGCGCGGCCCGGTGGTGAGCCTGAAATATGATGCGAGCCTGGATGTGTTTGTCCATGACGGTGGGCTTTCGCCTGATGAACAAGCCGCGCTCAACATCTTACAGCCAGCCATCAGCAAAGCCCTACCCTTCCTGGTTAATCGTTTCTACGAATTACTGATGGAAGACCCCGATATTGCCCTGAAATTAGAAAGCCAGGCCGAGGCGATGAAAGTGCCACATCTGGCCTGGTTGCAGCAATTATTTATTCCCGGTCATGGCCAAAGTTTTATAACGGTGCAGCGCCAGTCTCCAGCGTTTAAGAATCTTGCGGCCATACCGCCGGTCTATATCGCCTCCAGCATTGCGTTTCTGCGGGTGGCCTTGCCGCCGCTGCTGGCCGTCAACGCGCCCGTGCAACCACGCAATAATGACGCGCTATTGCGGCTGTTTGATCTTTGCCAATACCTCACTGACCCTGAATATGGCAAAGTGTTCGAAGCGTTTGACAACGTAAAAATGCAACGCGCTGTCGCCCGGCAGGCGTAGGCTCCAGCCATACCTGCCCGGCAACGGAATGGTTGCTTTACAGAAATTACAATGTTTTGGCGGTGGTACCTTTGCCAACTGTTTGCAAACGCACCAGCAAAGCCGGGCTGATGCCGAGATTATCCATCAGCACCTCGGCATATTTGCGGTCGATCAGATACTGGCACAAATCCAATAACCGCAGCAGTGACGCGGTGGCGGCAATCGCATCTTGAGCGTTCGGAATGTTCGCCGCCAAAACCGGTGGCAAGGCGCCGCGCAAAAATGCCATGCTGGCCGCGACAAATAACGGTGGCACACGCACCCGCACATGGGTCTCGCCAATTTTTTCCTGCCGCTGAATGAATTCGGGGCCGTAATCACCCGCGAACAAACTATTCAGCCACACCACGTGGGTTTTTTTCAAATGCTCAACCCTGCCCTCGATATAGGGCCGGATGCTGGGCTCCTCCGCGAGCACTTCGTAAAATCTGTCAGTGAGTAATGGCAGCAATGGCCGGATATAAACCGCAACCTTTGCCATAATATGCTGGTCTTGCCGGCTCAGCCCGCCGACCTGGCAGAATGTCGAAAGATTTGGGTCTTGGTCATCGACTTGCATGAAACGAGTTCCTTGAGTCATTGCGGTTTACTGCAACAAGGCGGCGGCCGCCTGCGCGGCATATTTCACATCGAGGAACAATAAACCGAGCTTTGCCGTTTTGTTAGCGATCGCGCATAACACCGCTTGCGGCCCGGCATGCACGATCAAGATATGGCCGTGCGAACCTGTCACCAGCGTTTGTTCCAATTGCCCGCAGCTAAGTTCTGCAGCCGTTCGGTCGCCCAAGGATAGCAAAGCCGCCACCATCGCACTTACCCGGTCCTCATCCATCTGCCCGGGCAAGGCAGAGGTCAGAACCAAACCATCCTTGGAAATTAAAGCTGATGCTTCAATGCTGGCAGATCTGCCATTTAGGTCCGTTAGAATGGACTTTATTTGATCTTCGCGCATATGCCCCTCGAAACTTTGATTGAAACTCGGTAATGGACCGCATCAAAATTATGAACGCGATTAGCCGTTAGGGCGCGCGCCTTACAACCACGGTGGCGCATCGGCCACATTGTGTCCTGCAGCCATTTGTGTCCTGCAGCCATTTGCCATTTGTGTCCTGCAGCCATTTGTGTCCTGCAGCCATTTGTGTCCTGCAGCCATTTGTGTCCTGCAGCCATTTGTGTCCTGCAGCCATTTGTGTCCTGAAGCCATCGATTACCGCTTTTCATAATATCAGCCAGTATAGCCGCAGACTATAAGAGCGGCGTGCCACTACCTATGATTTAAATCAAACCAATATATTATTCCGATTTGCGTCAGATTTTTATTAGAGCGATTGGTATTTTGGCTTGACCGAAGGCGAGGTATCCGGCGCGGTCGGTGAGGATGGCGCGGCATATGGCTGGGTGGCGGCGGGTGGTGCAGTTGACTGGCCGTAGGGCTGGGTTGGCTGATCCCCACCGGAAATAATCGCCACACAATGATAGAACGCCTGAAAGGCCTCGTAGGACCCGCTTAAATCAAAACGCCAGGGTGCTTCATTGCCGCTGTCGAACGACAACACCATCGCGCGGCTGAATTCAAACTCCTTCTGGAAATCATCAACCGCGTCACTGGGGACAAACCATGTAACCTCGGTACCAGAGCCATCACCGGTGGCACTCCAGGGGCTGTTTGCACCTAACTTTAAAGTCAGCGGTACATTCGCGCCATCTGGAATGTTCCAAGTGGTTTTCACGGCATCGGTTTCCAACTCGTCCGAGCCCTGAAAATATTTGATAAAAAAGAACTTGGTACTGTCAGCGTTTTGGGTATCGATCCCGCACACTTTGGTACCATCATCGGAGGTGCCGCCAAAGGCCGACCATGGGCCGGCTTGAAACAAGGTCTGTGTATCCGCCAATGCCGCCCCGCCACCCAAGCCGCAAACTGCACAAACGCCCGCTAGCAATGGTTTCGTTACTGAACGCACAGCCATTTGAACCTCCGAGACCGGTAAGTTTGCGCCGACCAAACCTCGCGCGAGGGCGGCACGAAGTCAATTCGAAGCCGACCGCACCGAAATGACATTATGATAAGGATGCGCCAACTCAAGACGCGGTTTAAGTGGCGGAGGGGATGTCTG
>NCAT01000052.1:4562-5926 GCA_002255575.1 Acidocella sp. 20-57-95 | reverse complement strand
TGGACTGGGCTTTGTGGCCGCGTCCTCTCTCTTGGCCCTCAATGCGGCCCAGGCCATGAGCGGCCCCACGGCAATCCAGATTGATGGCGGCCCGCTGGGTGCGCTGCAGCTTTCTGGTGGCGTGGATGGCTATGGCTATTATGTGAACCCGGTTGGTCATGGGATCAGCAATGGCGCTAATGTCGCCAATGGTTTGGTTGAACTGCAAAAAACCGATGGCGAGCTACAGTTTACTGTCGAGGTTGGTTCAAATGGCGGAGCAATTACGCCGGGTGCCTCAAATACCCATCCAGGGCAGACCTCCATCACAACCTTTGTAACTGGTCCGCTTTATGCTGGTTATGTTACTTTGGCGCCGACAGCGCTTCCGGGTTTTACGATTTCAGCAGGTCAAATTGCGTCGCTCGAAGGTTATGAGTCAGGCGTTGACTGGAATAACCCATCACAGCTGACCACCGCCTTATTCTTTGTTCAGAACAGCCAGAGCCGTGGTGTCACCGCCACTTACGCAACTGGCCCGGTCAGCGCGACCGTGACCTTCGGCGATGGGTTCGACACCGGCGTTTTCAATGTTCTGCAAGGCTTGGTCAGCTACACGATTAACAGTAACAACGTGCTGAATGTGTATGGTGAAGCTAATCTCGGTACCACTGGCCCGAACGCGTTTTTGTACGGCAACGGCACTGTTGGGCTCAATGATGGTTATATTAACTCCAACATGATCGGTGCTTATTACAGCTACACCAACGGAAACCTTAATTTGGTGCCGGAAGTGCAGTTCCAGTACGCCAAGAAGAATGCCAAGGCTGGTATTTACAGCGGCACCACCGACTTCGGTGCGGCATTGCTCGGAACCTATACATTCGGCACCTCGCCGTATTCCATCGGTGGTTGGGCTGAATATTACACCTCACACACTGGTTACATCGATAATTACTCGCAGTTTGGCGGCCCGGATGCACAGGCAATTGGCTTGGCTGTTTCCCCGACGTGGCAGTATAAAGACCTGTTTGCTCGTGCGAACGCTGGGTATGTCTACCTGCTTCACAACACCGATGCTCTTGGCGGCAAGTTCGGTTTTGGTTCGAAATCTACCGACCGTGGCCAATTCACGGCAACCCTCGAAGCCGGTATTTTGTTCTAAGCCTTTAGTCTCTAACGCCTAAGTGAAATGGCCGGGCCCGTGAGGGTCCGGCCATTTTGCTTTGTTCGCTCTCCATCGTCATGCTCGCGGATGCGAGCATCCTCATTTTTATGAGGTGACCAAGAAGATGCTCGCCTGCGCGAGCATGACGGGGGAGGGGCGCGAGCGTGACGAGGGGAAAGAGGTGAGCGGGTTGGGAGTATGGTGCAACGCCAATTCG
>NCAT01000052.1:0-4537 GCA_002255575.1 Acidocella sp. 20-57-95 | reverse complement strand
GCCAATTCGTCATGCTCGCTGATGCGGGCATCCTCTTTTTTGTGGCCTTGAAAGAAGATGCTCGCCTGCGCGAGCATGACGGGGGAGGGGCGCGAGCGTAACGAGGGGAAAGAGGTGAGCGGGTTGGGCGTGTGGAGCGTGACGGGAATGGGGCGTGTCGGCGGCTGGGTGTGGGCTTGGTTGAGGTGTTATGGTCGAACGGTACAGTTTTAGGTTGTAATCCGTCGTTGAAATTCGTACCCTCAACCCGTCATGCTCGCGCAGGCGAGCATCTTCTTGTGAGGGCACCACGCATGACCAAAGGCGGTTGGGTCTATATTATGACCGACCGGCCCAGCGGCACGTTGTATATCGGCGTTACGGCGGATTTAGTGCGGCGGGTCAGCCAGCATCGGGCGGGTGAAACGCCGGGGTTTACCCAGAGATATTGGTTGAAGAGGTTGGTTTATTTTGAACGCCAAGAGGAGATTCTTGGCGCAATTGCGCGTGAGAAGGCGCTGAAACACTGGTTGCGGGCATGGAAGATCGCGTTGATTGAGGCGGGGAATCCTGGGTGGGATGATTTATATGAGGGGATATTGTGAGGAGCGCTGACGCGCTTATCATCCTTCCCCCTCGTCATGCTCGCGAAGGCGAGCATCCTCTTGTCCTGCGGTGGTGAAGAAGATGCTCGCCTTCGCGAGCATGACGGTTGGTGGGTTGGTGGGTTGGTGGGTTGCGGTGCGGTGGGTTGGGTCGGGTTGGGGGCTTGCCCTTGACGGCGGCGGTCCTCCGGCGCAAAGGAGGGGGGAAATTTGACCGTCGTGCTGCGAGTGTTCGCACCACGGCGTGTTTTGCGTTGTTTGTGGTTTTTGGTTTGGGGGTTGGCTGATGTTCGACAATCTGTCGGGCAAATTCTCTGAGGTTTTTGACAAGCTCCGCCGCCGCGGGGCCTTGAGCGAAGCCGATGTGACGGAAGCGCTGCGGGAAATCCGCTTGGCGCTGCTGGAAGCTGACGTCGCCCTGCCGGTGGTGAAGGATTTCATCAACGATGTCCGGGTGAAGGCAGTGGGCGCGGAAGTGCTGCGCTCGGTCTCGCCAGGGCAGATGGTGGTGAAGATCGTCAATGACGCGCTGGTGGCCGCCTTGGGCGGCAGCGCCGTGCCGGTCAATCTGTTAGCGCCATCCCCAATTCCTATTCTGATGGTCGGGCTGCAAGGCTCGGGTAAAACCACCACCTCCGGCAAGCTGGCGCTGCGGTTGCGCACCAAGGAGCGCAAGAAGGTGCTGCTGGCGAGCTTGGATACCCAGCGCCCGGCCGCGCAATTGCAGTTGGAACAGTTGGCTGAGCGCGCTGAAGTGGCATCGCTGCCGATTATCGCCGGCCAGAGCCCGCTGCAAATTGCCCACCGTGCGATGGATACCGCACGGCGCGAAGTTTATGACGTTGTGATTTTGGACACCGCTGGCCGGCTTTCCATCGATCTTGCGCTGATGGAGGAGGTGAAAGCCATCCGCCAGGCGGTGAACCCGGTGGAAACCCTGTTGGTGGTGGATGCCATGACCGGCCAGGATGCCGTGACCACCGCCACTGCCTTTAACGAGGCGCTGGGGATTTCCGGCATCGTGATGACGCGCTTGGATGGTGATGCGCGTGGCGGTGCCGCCCTTTCCATGCGGGCCGTGACTGGCGCGCCGATCAAGCTGGCGGGCACCGGCGAAAAGCTCGATGCGCTGGATAATTTCGACCCTGAACGCATCGCCGGCCGGATTCTCGGCATGGGCGATATTGTGGGGCTGGTGGAACGCGCCGCTGAAAATATCGACCAGGCGGAAGCGGAAAAACTCGCCAAGCGGATGGCCAAGGGCAAGTTCGACCTTGATGATTACGCCAGCCAGCTAAAGCAAATTTCCAAAATGGGGTCGATGTCCGGTATTCTGGGCATGTTGCCCGGTGTGGGCAAAATTAAAAAACAGATCGAGGATGCCAACCTCGATGTGACGATGTTCAAGCGCCAGGCGGCGATCATCAGTTCGATGACCAAGGCCGAGCGCAAAAACCCGGACCTGCTGAAGGCGAGCCGCAAGAAGCGGATTGCGGCGGGGTCGGGCACGTCCGTGCAGGATGTGAACAAGCTGCTGAAGCAGTTTGATGACATGTCCACCATGATGAAGCGGATGAACAAGATGGGCGGGCCTGCGGCGATGATGAGCCAGATGCAGGCGGCCATGAACCAAAAAGGTGGCCGCCGGCCATTTTGAAAATATTAACGTTTAACCTGGAGATAATTGAATGCCGTTAAAAATTCGTCTGGCCCGTGGTGGTGCTAAAAAGCGTCCGTTCTACCATATCGTGGTGGCTGATGCGAACAGCCCGCGCGATGGCAAGTTCATTGAACGCGTTGGCACCTACAACCCGATGCTGCCGGCTGACCATGCTGAGCGCGTGACCCTGGTGACCGACCGCGTGCAGCATTGGGTTGCCAATGGCGCCCAGGCGACTGACCGTGTGGCGCGTTTCCTCGGCAAGGCCGGCTTGATCAAGATGCCAACCTATGCCGCCCAGCCAGTCCAGTCCGCGCCGAAGAAGAAGGCGCAGGAACGGGCCGCTGAACGCGCTAAAGCTGCGGCTTCGGCTGAGTAACTTTTAAATGGGTGAGCGGTTGGTATTGATGGGGGTGATCGGCAAGCCGCATGGCGTGCGGGGCTTGGTGCGGGTGCATGCCTACACCGAGGCCCCGAGCGCCTTGGCCGATTACGCACCATTGACCGACCGCGCTGGCCGGCAATTTGCGCTGGACTGGGTGAGCGAAGGCGTCGCCCAGCTCAGCGAGATTTCCGGCAAAACCCGCCGCAAGATTACTGACCGGAATGAAGCTGAAAAGCTGGTGAATACCGAGCTGTTCGTGCCGCGTTCTGCTTTACCCGCTGCTGATGAGGAAGAATTCTACCTCGCGGATTTAATCGGCATGGTGGCGCTGGGGGCGGACCGCAAACCGCTCGGCACCGTGGCGGCTGTGCATGATTATGGCGGGGGAACCAGCCTGGAGATTATGCCGGGCGCACTGCTGGTGCCGTTCACCAAGGAGGCCGTGCCGGAAGTGAATATCGCTGATGGGCATATTGTGGTGGTGCCGCCGCATGAAGTGGTGGTTGCGCCATGAATGGGCATCAAGAAGATGCTCGCCTTCGCGAGCATGACGGTTTGGGGCGCGAGCATGACGGGTTGGGGCATGGGCCTGACGGTTTGGGGCGCGAGCATGATGGTTTGGGGCGTGGGCGCGACGGGTTGGGGTATGGGCCTGACGAGTTGGGGCGTCGGCCTGACGGGGCGGCGTGGCGGGCGGATGTTCTGACCATTTTCCCCAGCATGTTTCCGGGGCCGTTGGGCGAAAGCCTGGCCGGCAAGGCGCTCGCCTCTGGCATCTGGAACCTGACGGCGACGGATATTCGCGATTTCGGTTTGGGCCGTCACCGCAGCGTGGATGACACGCCGTTTGGTGGGGGTGCCGGTATGGTGATGCGGCCGGATGTGCTGGATGCGGCGATTGCATCCGTCGCAGATGAACGCCCCTTGATTGTCCTCACCCCGCGCGGCGTGCCGCTCACGCAGAAGCGCGTCGCGGAACTTAGCGCAGGCCCCGGCGTGATTTTGCTTTGCGGACGCTTTGAGGGGATTGATCAGCGCGTGATTGAAGCCCGCAACGCCGAAGAAATCTCGATCGGCGATTACATCCTCTCCGGCGGTGAAATTGCTGCCCTTGCCTTGCTGGACGCCGCCGTGCGGCTGCTGCCGGGTGTAATGGGGGCGATGGAAAGCGCTGATGAGGAAAGCTTCTCCTCCCCCTTGCTGGAATACCCGCATTATACCCGCCCGGCGGTTTGGGCGGACCGCGCCGTGCCGGAAACACTCACCTCCGGCAACCACCAGGCCATCGCCGCCTGGCGCCGCGACCAAGCCAAAAACCTCACCAAAATCCGCAGACCTGACCTTTATAACCAATTTGTTGCATCCGGGGCGCAAGCACCCTAAACACCCTTCCCGAAAAGGATTTCTGACCATGAACATCATCCAGACCATCAATGCTGAGCAGATCGCGAAGCTGACCGAAGGCAAGCCGATCCCGCCATTCGCCCCCGGCGACACCGTCCGCGTGTCCGTGAAGGTGAAGGAAGGCGAACGCTCGCGTATCCAGGCCTTCGAAGGCGTGTGCATCGCCCGCTCCAACCGCGGTATCAACTCCTCCTTTACCGTGCGGAAAATCTCCTACGGCGAAGGTGTAGAACGTATCTTCCAACTGTACGCCCCGACCATCTCGGAAATCCACGTCATGCGCCGCGGCGACGTGCGCCGCGCCAAGCTCTACTACCTCCGCGGCCGCCGCGGTAAATCGGCCCGTATCGCCGAAAAAGCCCGCGAAGTTGAAACGTCGGCTGCTGAGTAAGGTTAAGTTCAGGGGGCTTTGCCCCCCGAACCCCCCACTAAGGGCTCGCCCTTAGAACCGACTAATTAAGGGTAAGAAAAGGGGGCCACTCGCAGGTGTTGAAACACCCAGGG
>NCAT01000024.1 GCA_002255575.1 Acidocella sp. 20-57-95 | reverse complement strand
AAATATTATCTGGCCTGGAGAAACCCAGAGATCATCAAATGGGCCGGAACCAAGCCACGCTGCTGCGCGCCGGAACCCGAACGCTTGCCTTTGAAGGTTGTGCTTCAGCGGATGGACAACACGCTAGCCAACACGTGCAACAAGGCGCGCCAGTAAATTTATCGCAGAAGCCGGCAGGTGTTTTAGTATTCGCTTTCTTATTTGAAATGACAATGGCGACATATCACGGAGATCCTTGTCCGCCGGGTATGGCAACAGGCTCGGGTGTGGCGCCTTCATATATAGAAATATGTTATAACGATACCAATACGGAAGCTGCGGCTGGTCCTGCAAAGCCGGGCGAACGCAATCAAACGCGGCATAGCCGTGGGCAGCGAATAAGTCCCGCCAAAAGGCGTAAGGCGCCTCGTTTATGTGGCCAGCACCACCTTGGCCGGGCGGGGCCGCCGAGAACAGCACGGCGTCCGCGTGCGCGGTTAAATCAGCCACCAGAGAGGCACTGCGGCGACGCGGCAAGTGTTCAGCAACTTCAAGGCACTGCACAAGGTCGAACCGGCGTCCAAGGTTGAAAGGTGCCGCGAGGTCAGTGCTCATGAAGCAGTCTGGGCTGATGAGCAATTGTTCTGGCGTTATGAACGCGCCGTCAATCCCGTAAATATCCGCGCATCCAGCCTGTTGCCAAGCGGCGAGCCAGGTGCCGCGCGCGCAGCCCACATCCAGCACGCTACCAACGGTGAGTGAACTTTGGAGAATGGAAATTATGGCCCGCGCGGCGGCGGCGGATTTCTCAGCGCGCTCGTAGAATGCAGTGTCATAGATGGGCGTACTCACAGCGGCTTCCTGCCCATCACCGACCAGGACATTTCGTTTGTCCAATGCGCCTGAACATTCTCCAGCCCCGCGCGGGTAAGGAGCGCAATGGCCTCCGCCTTGGTGTAATAAACCGCGATACGAGGGATCATGTGATCAAACACGATGGCGCGCAAATGCCGGAAGCTGAAGCCACGAATGAGCTTCATATAGGCAAGTCGACCAAAACCGGCGCGCAGGCCGAGCCACAAAATGGCGGTCAGCGGGATTGAGAGGGCATGTACGATTTTCAAAGGCAGGCGGCTGAACAAAGCCTGGCGCAGCGGGTTGAACAGATGGATAATCCAGCCGTTGTTTTCCGCGCCATAGAGCCAGACCAAAACAATACCCCCAGGGCAAGCGGCTTGCATGAGGCGCGCCAAAGCGGCGTCAGGGTCGGCCAGATGATGCACGACACCAATGCTGAAAACGATATCGAACGCGTTGGTATCTGGAATATCGTAGATGCTCAGATGGCGGATTTCCGCCTGGGGGAAGGGGCTCAAAGTTTCGCACGCGCGGGCCAGCGTGCGGTCATCAACATCAATCGAGACGGAGGACGCGGCGCCATATTTCAGCGGCCAGTAGCTGTTACGGCCCATGCCGCAGCCAGCGTCCAGGAAGCGTTTTCCGCGCCAATCATCAGGTTGCAACGGCGTGGTCCAGCGCTGGAATTGCGCCTCATGAACAGGTAGCAGTTCCGCATAATTATCCCAGGAATAACCGAACCGCTCGGGTGAACCTGTGGAGACTGCCGGTGCCGTTTGGTTCATGAAGACCTCCGTTGTTTGAGGACGCGCACGTTAAACACCCAAGTGAGATAGATTACAAAATTTAACGCCGGAATGAGCGCCCAGTTGAAAGCCAGCGCCCAGAGATACGAGGCGTGATAGACAGATGTGGTCAGAGCCATGACCGTGGATGTGAGACCCAAACCGAGTGCGTTGGTGAATAGAAAGCGCTGTACTTGGCCTGCTTGCTGCACCGGAATGCGGCTGGCATCGGGGTAGCTGATGGTCCGGTGGATAAGATATCCGGCGGGTTGTGTGAGAATGAAGGCCAGCATGCTGTTTGGAACCGGGCCCAAAGCTGGCAGCCAATGCACCAGGAGGATGACCAGGCAGCTAAAGAAAACTGCGACCATGCCACCGGCGAAGCCATAACGCAGAATACGTTCAAACAGGGAAATTTGCCGCACTGTCATGCGCCGGCGCCCACATGCTGAAAGCAGAGATGCGCCCACAAAAACAGCCGCTCATCTTCGGTTTTGGCGCGCAGGCCCTGCCAGCGCGCGGCCGCGAAGCCTGGGCGCATACCGCTAGGATCAGGTATGTCCGCAGGGGGCGTTAGACTGCCCAGCCAATCCATCAGAGGAATCCCGAAACCTTTTTTTTTCCGCTGCAGCACGGCATCAGGCACGATGCCACGCAGCGCCTCTTTCAGGATAAATTTACGCTGGCCGTTACGCATTTTATAACCGTGCGGCAGCCGCTGGCAGAAGGCGGCGACATCACGGTCCAAAAACGGTGCGCGGCACTCCAGCGAGGCGCGCATACTGGCACGGTCAGCTTTCGCCAGAATCATCTCCGGCAGATAGAAATTGGTGTAGAATTCGAGCGTCCGGTCAACCAGATTGCGGCTGGCGCTGTGGTCCCAGGCATCGATCGCCTCTTCGAATAGCCGCTCGGGCGGCAGCGGATTTTCAAAACAGGCGGCGAAATCTTCGGGCGCCAGGGCGCCGAGCCAAACCGGGTTCCACAGTGCCGGGCGGTGCGAGAGGCCTCGTAAAAACCGGCGTAACCGAAAGTCAAAGCTCATATTGGCGGTGCTGCGTGGCAGGCGGGCGGCACCGAAGCGGAACAGCTGGTGGAGCGGCGCCGGGATGGCGCGGTGGTAAAGCCCGGCGGGGGCCAGGGCGCTGAACGGATCATAGCCGGCGAACAGTTCGTCGCTGCCATCACCCGACAGCGCCACCGTGAATTGCTCCCGCGCAAAGCGGGCCAGCAGATAAGTGGGCAGGATTGACGGGTCGGCGAAGGGCTCATCCAGGCTGGAAAGCAGGCCTGGAAGCTCGCGCCTAGCGTCGTTCAGATCAATCACCCGCTCATGATGGCGGCTGCCGATCGCGTTTGCCGCGGCGCGGGCGAAGCCTGATTCGTCATAAGATGGCTGATTGAAACCGATGGTGAAACTATCAATACCAGCGGCACCCCTGGCTCGCGCGGCGAGCGCTAGAATGGCGGTAGAATCAACGCCGCCGGAGAGATAAACGCCGAGCGGCACATCCGCCTCCAACCGCCGCGCGACTGCCTGGATGAGAAGTGCGCGCAATTCCTCAGCCAGAGCCGGAATTTTATCTGCCGGTGCGTGGTCCTCGGCTTCAATTTTGAAATGCCAATAGGCGGCGCGGCGAAGGCTGTCTGTATCGAGATCGAACGTGATCGTGCTGCCAGCTTCCAGTTTGCGCGCATGGCGGTAGATCGTGCGGGGCGCTGGCACATAGCCATAGGCGAAGAATTTTTGCACGGCTTGCGGGTCGGGCGCGTCGCTCAAGCCGGTGTGGGCGTGCAGCGCCGTGATCTCGGACGCGAAGGCGAACAGGCCCGGCTGATGGGCGTAATAAAACGGTTTTTCGCCAAAACGGTCGCGCGCGCAGAAAATACGTCGGCGTAACCTGTCCCAGATGGCGAAGGCGAACATGCCCTCAAGCTGCTGGGGCAGCGCCTCACCCCATTCCGCATAGCCGTGCAACAATACCTCGGTATCGGAATGGTCTGAGCGGAACCGGTGCCCACGGGCCTCCAGCGCCTGGCGCAGCGCCCGATGATTATAGATCTCACCGTTGAACACCACACTCAAACCCTGCGCTTGGCTATGCATCGGCTGTGCACCGCCCTGCGGGTCCAGGATGATGAGGCGGCGAAAGCCGAGATGGACGGGATAGATAGGATCGGTGAAAGTTGCCTCGGCATCCGGCCCGCGATGGGCGAGACGGGCGGCCATGGCATGGATGTCGGCCGGTGTGCCTGAGCCTACAAATCCGGCCAGCCCGCACATTCAGGCGGTGCGGCCGACAGGGGCGAAATTCGCGGTTTCGCGGACCACATAACTCGTCCGCCCCGGTGTTGCGAAATAGATGCGCACGGCGATTTCAGCCAGCAGGCCGAGGAGGATGCTCATAACGCCCATCATGAAGGCCATGGCGGCGAGGCTGGGGAGCGGTGTGAGGATCATTGAGAGATGCTTAAAAATCTTCAGGTAAAGAATATCAATAAGTGTAAGGGCGGAGATGAGCAGCCAGAGCAGGCCGAAGCCGCCGAACAAATAGATCGGCTTGCCGACGTAACGGTCCAAAAAGCAAACCACAATGAGGTCTAAAATGACCTTGATGATGCGGATCATGCCGTAATTGGATTTACCAAAGCGCCGCTTGTGATGCGTCACCTCGATTTCAGTGATGCGCGCACCATACCAGGAGGCGTAGATGGGGATGAAGCGGTGCATCTCGCCATAGAGCTTGATCTGCCCCACGACGGACCGGCGATATGCCTTCAAGGAGCAGCCGTAATCATGCAGGCGCACGCCCGATAGCCAGGAGATAACCCCGTTGGCGCAGCGGCTTAGGAAATTGCGGCGGATGGCGGCATCATGCCGGTTTTTACGCCAACCGGAGACGACGTCGTAGCCTTCATCGAGTTTCGTCAGCAGCCGGGGGATATCCAGCGGGTCGTTTTGCAAATCAGCGTCAATGGGGATGATGATGGCGCCGGTGGCATGGTCAAACCCCGCCATCATGGCGGCGGTCTGGCCGAAATTGCGCGCGAACGTGACGGTTTTTAAGCGCGGCTCGGCGCTGGCAAGTTCCGCGAGGAGGGCGGCGGACCCGTCAACGCTGCCATCATTGACTGTAATGATCTCAAATGGCCGGCCGGCGGCCTCCAGCACACCGACCAATGCCGGCACGAGCAGGCGAAGCGACGCCTCCTCGTTATAAACCGGAACAATGACAGAAATAGAGTCAGCAGCGTTCATAAATTCCGGTTCCTCATCTGCACAAGCATTCCATAACCCACCGGCGGATTAAACGGAACACAGGCGCAACCTAATTGACGATTCCGGTGCATAAGGCGGGACTGGCGCTGGCGTTGCGGCGGCGTAGCTCAAACGTACCGGAGGTGGACACAAGGTCAAACCCCTTGTTGAGCGCGCGCTCAAACGCCTCGGTCTCCGGCGGGGTGGGGTTTTGCAGGGCGGGCCAGGACGCTTTCAGAAACGCTGGATTTGTCCATTGCCGGTCAATCACCACCCAGGCGGCGCGGTGCATGATGGCAAGGCAGGCACTCTGATATTGCGCCGGTAGCGTGTAATCGGGCGTAAAGAGGTCATATTTTGAAACTTGCTCCCGCCCGGTAAGGAAGGACATCAAGGGCATATACGGGTAAAAGAAGATAGGATCGCGCGCGGGAATGGCGGCAATTTGTGTCAGCATGCCCGCGGCATCGCGTGGCGCCACCAGCGAGATACGCCCCCGCGGCGTTTCTGTAACCGGTGCGAGCCGGACATTTTCTGCAATGACCCAAAACGCCAGCGCACTTGGCAAGCAGCCGATGGTCAGCAGTGCCGAGGCGGCGGCGCTGTAGATCAGCCGGCAGTGCTGCGCCAGGCTGACCAAACAATATCCGGCTAACGGCAATAATAAAGGTGCCGCGAAGGCAATGCGCCCCACGTCCGGACGCGGAAAACAGCCGACAAACCCAGCAAGTGCAAACGCGATACACACGAAAATTTTGTGGTCTTGCAATATATTGTGGCGTTCCACGATGCAGACGATGACGGCGAGCAGGGCGGAGATAGGAAACAAAAACACGATGGGATAGGTTTGAATATTGATGCCAAAACCAAAAGGTACGCCTTGAATGGATGCGTAATGCGCGCCGGTAAAGGCGATCGAATCTGCAAATGCTGCCACAAGGCCGGATTGGCTAAGCAGCAGCAGGACTATACCGGCCGGGGCAAGGGTACTTGCGGCCAAGTACAATAACAATTCCCGCCGGGCGTTACGAGCAAAGCAGGTTGCAGCGGCGGCCCAAGCCAGGACGCCACAGGTAGGCGTCACCATGGCTGCCGCGCCGGTCATCATGCCGGCTAGGAAGGCACCGCGCCGCACGCTGCGGCGGCTTCTCTGCACGGCATAAAGCCAGCCAAAAAGCGATCAGCGCAAA
Source organism: Acidocella sp. 20-57-95 (assembly GCA_002255575.1). Classification (GTDB taxonomy): domain Bacteria; phylum Pseudomonadota; class Alphaproteobacteria; order Acetobacterales; family Acetobacteraceae; genus Acidocella. Next base: position 44,970 of record NCAT01000024.1, on the reverse strand, counting down.
TAAATTAGTGAACCAATGATGGCCCAGTTGCATGAGGACTTGCGCTGGAACTGCCAACACATAGCCGATGACCAGAATTGCACTGAGAGGCGCATTTTTTGTGGCCTGTCGGGTGGCTAAGAATGTGAAGCTAACAACCAAACCGATAACAAGGAGCTGGAGCATGCGCGTGGCAAGCACGGAGATGCCGGTGAGACTGAACCAGAATGCGGTGAGCACAAATCCGCCGGGCGGAAGAAATTCAAAGAAGTCTGTGTAGAGGTGCTCGCCGCGGAGCATGCGCGCGGCACCGTTCAGCAGAACGGCTTCGTCACCAAGGTCATATACCGCGCGCAGGATGGGCAAACATAACACGACAGTGATGATGAAGACGGCGCAGGGCCAGGCAAAATCAGCCCAGCTCAGCGAGGGGGTACGGGGCAAAACAGGTGGTTCGGAGGTCTTTTCCGACGCGCGCTTCAACATAACATAGAGGTAGGCGATGATGGTGCTGGGGGGCAATATGGCTCTGACCGGCTTCAGGAAGGCGGCCGCTATCCTTCGGAACTTCCTCCGTATTCATCACCAACCTATTGCAATTTTTCTCGGCAATCCGAGTGATTCGTCGCCCCAAATGGTTCCTGTGCTCTGGTCCACGGATTCACCCGCTATTGCGTAAAGCGGCGGCAATCCCGTTGATAGAAATATGCACACCGCGGCGCAGCCTTTCGCTCGCCTCGCTTAACCCGGTCTCATGGGTTTGATCCCGGTAACGGTGTAGCATTTCCACCTGCACATGGTTCAGCGGGTCTAGGTACGGAAAGCGGTTGACAATTGAGCGGCGTAGCAACGGGTTGCGGTCCAGCAACGCACGCTGACCGGTAATGCTGAGCAGATGCGTCTTGGTCCGTTCATACTCAGCCGCGATGCGTGAAAAAATGCGCTTTCGCAACGCTTCATCCTCGACCAGATCCGCATAACGCGCCGCAATGCCCATATCGGCTTTCGCCAGCACCATATCCATATTCAGCAAAAGCGTTGAAAAAACCGGCCACTCCTGAAACATCGATTGTAGCAGCCACAGGCCGCGCTCACCGCGCTTAGCAATAAGCGCATCAACCGCACTGCCAAATCCGTACCAGCCTGGCAGCATAACACGGCATTGTGCCCATGAAAAAACCCATGGTATCGCACGTAAATCCTCGATCGAACGGCCTTTCGCACGTGAGGCTGGGCGGCTGCCGAGATTAAGGCTGGCAATCTCTGAAATAACCGTCGATTGCCAGAAATAATCCTCAAACCCGGCTGTGCCATACACCAAATCGCGATATGCGATGAAGGCAGCGTCTGAGAGTTCACTCAATGCTGTGACAAAACTTTCCGCCAGCGGTTCTGCAAGTGTCGGCTCCACCGTCGCCACCAAACTTGCCGCGACCAAAACTTCCAAGTTGCGCCGACCCACTTGGGCGTTACCATACTTGGCAGCAATTACCTCACCTTGCTCAGTCAGCCGAATATGGCCCTGTACGGCACCTTTCGGCTGCGCAAGTATGGCTTGGTAACTCGGCCCGCCACCGCGGCCCACTGAACCGCCGCGGCCATGGAATAACCTTATCCGCACACTATGCTTGGCAAATACTTCAACCAACCCAGTTTCGGCACGGTATAGCTCCCAGCCGGAGGTCAAGAAGCCGCCATCTTTGTTGCTGTCAGAGTAGCCAAGCATAACCTCTTGCGTGTCACCGCGCTGGGCGAGCAAGGCGCGATAAATTGGCTGGCTGAACAACGAGTCCATAATTTTTGCGGCAGCTTGTAAATCACCAATCGTTTCAAAGAGCGGCACAATATTCACCGCCAGCGTCTGCTCAGTTGGTTTCAGCAAGCCGACTTCCTTTAGCAGCACGGCAAGTTCCAGCATATCAGACACAGCATCTGTTTTAGAAATAATCATGGTGCGGATGGCACGCGCCCCATAGCGCAAATGCGCCTCGCGCGCCGCGTCAAATATCGCGAGTTCTTTGGCTGTTTCTGCACCGTATGTGATATAACGAGACACCAGCGGGCGGCTGGTGGCTAGTTCGCGTAACAGAATTTCAACGCGCGCGTCTTCTGGCAGGTGCAAATAATTGGTGCCGGGGTGCGCGTGCTCCAATAAATCCGCAATTGTGGCTTCATGCACTGCTGCGTTTTGCCGCAAGTCAAGCGGCGCTAGCGTCCAACCAAACGCTTGTACGGCGCGCAATAAATTGCCAAGGCGGCCTTCCGCCAGAAGTTTCGCACCGTGATTGAGCAAAGAGCTTTCGATAATGCTCAGATCAGCAATAAACTCTTCCGCAGACCTATAGAACGGCCCTTCAAACGGCTTTTCCGCCAATGCGGCCTCAGTCGCGCGCAGTTTTGCATCAATGGTGGCCAATGCAAGCCGGTACGGCTCATCAACCCGATGCGCCGAACGATCCGGCGATTCGGCTGCCAACGCCAGCAAACTTGGCGTGACCGAAGCTAGCAACGCTGCGAGTGATAATTCACGCTTGAGACTCGCGATTTCTGATCTATAAAAGCCAAATGCGCGGGCAGCCTGGCGTGCCAGCGTTTCGTTGAGAACCTGCGCATCCACAAACGGGTTACCGTCGCGGTCGCCGCCAATCCAGGTTCCAACTTCAAGAAATGCCGGCAATGGCGTTGCCTGTTCGCCAACCGCGCGCTGTACGGCGGCATAAAGTTTCGGCACTTCCGCAAAGAACGTCGCGTCAAAAAATCTCAAGGCGTTTTCAACTTCATCAAGTACCGAGAGCTTGCTGGTACGCAATGTACGTGTTTGCCAAAGCGTTAATACCAGACGACGTAATTCCTGGTCGGTCTCGGCTTTTTCATCAACCGTTTCCGCCATCCTGTCACGGCGGTTCAGCAAGTTTGCAATGGCATCGAGACTATCAAGAATACTACGGCGCTGCACCTCGGTCGGGTGGGCAGTCAGTACCGGCGAGACATAGGCGTTGCGAAAAAATTCCTCCAGCGCCGCATCACTATAGCCAGCAGCCCGCGCTAACACCACACTCGCCGCCAAGCTACCTTCGCGTGGCGCAGAACCTGCAACCTGGTGCGCCCGCCAGCGGCGTTGATGGTGATGATCTTCAGCAATATTGGCGAGAATTGAAAAATACCCAAAGGCACGGGTTATTTTATTAATCTCACCATCCGACAGTCCGGCCAGAATTTGTTTTAACTCAACCTGCGCCACTTCATCCTGGTTACGATGAAACCGTACCGCCAATTGCCGGATTGTTTCGATCTGTTCGTAAACAATCACGCCATCCAACATGCGGATGGTTTCGCCTAGAATACGTCCCAGCAGGCGAATATCTTCCCGCAAAGCATCGTCAAGGGATTCGACACGAGAGCTGTTAATTGTTGGCGTATTCATATGCCCATAAAATCATACCTAAGTCAGAACGCAAGCCATAAATTACTGTTTAAGTCGATGCAAATGCGCCACCAGTCCGCGTGTTGAAATATCCTGGGTCAGGTCATCGGTGCCAGCGGCAACAACCGGTAATAATGTGGTCGCCAACTCCTTGCCCAACTCGACGCCCCATTGGTCGAACGCGTTAATGTTCCAGATCGCCGCTTCCACAAATACGCGGTGCTCGTAAAGTGCAATGATCTTACCGAGCGTGGCAGGGTCCAATTTGCGGTAGGCCAGCGTGACCGAGGGCCGGTTGCCAGAAAATACCCGGTGCGGGTTGCCGTTGGCCTGCTCCAAACGCCGCCCTACCATCAAAGCCTGCGCTTGGGCCAAACAGTTTGCCATCAGTAAATTCTGGTGGTGTTGCAAATCCGGCTCATGGCTCTGTGCCGCGATCAGAAACTCGCATGGCACAATATTGGTGCCCTGGTGCAGCAATTGGTAAAATGCATGCTGGCCGTTGGTCCCAGGCTCACCAAACACCAACGGGCCGGTCGCTTGTAGCACGCCAGCGCCATCTTGCTGCACGCTCTTGCCGTTGGATTCCATATCAAGCTGCTGCAAATACGCCGGCAGACGCGCGAGACGTTGGTCGTATGGCAGCACCGCGCGGGCGGCGTAACCACAGATATTACGGTGCCAAACACCCACCATCGCCATCAGCACCGGTAGATTTTTCGCCAGCGGTGCGGTGCGGAAATGCGTATCCATCGCATGCGCACCGGCGAGAAATTTCTGGAAATTTTCAGACCCGATGGCAATCATCACCGGCAGGCCGATCGCTGACCATACCGAATAGCGGCCGCCAACCCAATCCCAAAAGCCAAAAATTTTATCCAGCGCAATGCCAAACGCAGCGACTTTATCAACAGCCGTTGAAACCGCCGCAAAATGCGCCGCCACCGCCGCCTCCCCCAATGAGGCCACCAGCCAACGGCGGGCCGTGTGGGCGTTGGTCATCGTCTCAATCGTCACGAACGTTTTGGAAGCCACAATGAACAAGGTCCGCGCCGCATTTAAGCCACGCAGCGTGTCAGCGATATGCGCACCATCAACATTCGAGACAAAATGCAAACGCGGCCCATCATGGTACGGCGCCAGCGCACCCGTTACCATCACTGGCCCCAAATCAGAACCGCCGATGCCAATATTCACCACATCGGTAAAAGGCTGCCCATCCGCCGCAACAATTTCTCCGGCACGCACGCCATCTGCAAAAGCATAAAGCTGTGCGAGGCTCGCGCGAATGTCACGCATCACATCCTTGCCATCCAACAGCACGGGCGTGCCAGAGACATTGCGTAACGCCGTGTGCAGAACCGCGCGGTTTTCTGTGACGTTGATTTTCTCGCCAGCAAACATCGCATCGCGTTTGGTGGCAACATGCGTTGCCGCCGCTAGTTTCAGCAACGCCTGAAGGCTTGCATCAGTCAGAGAGGTTTTTGAATAATCCAGCAGTAAATCATCACTTGCCGCCGAAAATTTGGTAAAACGGTCAGGTTCCGCAGCGCATAAATCAGCAATGTTAATTTGCGTGTCAGCAAACGCCTTCACATCTTGCCACGCATTTTCGCTCATTTGCCGTGCTCCCCGCGATGTATATTCAATTCAGCCGCTTTGGCGGCGAGACTTGTTATCCCGGCCCAATCGCCTGCGGCCATCGCAGCGCGGTTCACCATCCAAGAACCACCAACGCAAATCACGTTGGGCAGCTTGAGGTATTTGGGCGCCGACTCAAGCGTAATCCCACCGGTTGGGCAGAAGGTAAGTTGCGGCAAGGGCGAGGCGATGGACGACAAAAAGGGTGCACCACCAGCCGGTTCCGCCGGAAAGAATTTCGCAAACTCATAGCCGCGCTCTATCAACACCATGGCCTCCGAGGCTGTTGAGATCCCCGGCAGCGCCGCTAATCCAGAATCAACAGCGGCATCGAGTAGCTTGGCAGTAGCCCCTGGTGAGACCGCAAAACGCGCGCCAGCTTGCGCAGCCGCATAATATTGTGCGGGCTCCAGCACCGTGCCCACACCCACCAAGGCCCCTTGTACCTCTGCGGCAATGGCGCGGATGGCGTCCAAACCTGCTGCGGTACGCAAGGTAATTTCAATCACCGGCAAACCGCCCGCCACCAAAGCACGGGCCAAAGGCACCGCATGAGCCACATCATCAATCACCACCACCGGTATCACCGGGGCGGCGCGCAGAATGTCACGCAATCCAGCTTGTACGCTCATGCTATCACCTTATTAAAAATACTTGCACCGGTATCGGCACTGCTCACAGCGCGCCGAAACGCGCTGAATAATTCACGCCCCACGCCGGTATTATGGGCGGATAAATCTGCCACCGCCTGCGGCCTGGTAGCCCATTCGGCGGCCTCCACCAGAACAGTCAAATGACCATTGGTACCATCGACACGGATGATGTCACCGTCTTTAATTTTTCCAATCGCGCCGCCATCAGCCGCTTCCGGCGTCACGTGAATCGCGGCAGGCACCTTGCCAGACGCACCAGACAACCGGCCATCGGTCACCAACGCCACCTTAAAGCCTTTGTCCTGCAACACGCTCAGCGGCGGTATCAGTTTATGTAATTCCGGCATGCCGTTCGCCTGCGGGCCCTGGAAGCGCACCACCGCTACCATGTCGTGGTTCAGTTCGCCCGCCTTAAACGCCGCCTGCACGTCTTCCTGGCTATGAAATATTTTTGCTGGCGCCTCAATAATATGCCGCTCTGGCGCAACCGCGGAGGTTTTTATCACTGCGCGGCCTAAATCACCATCCAGAACGCGCAATCCGCCCGTTGGCTGAAACGGGTGTTTAACACTGCGCAACACGGTTTCATCGCCACTCATTGCAGCCGCTGGAACCCACTTCACTTGGCCCTTATCATCGAGCATCGGTTCCGTGGCATAGGCCGCCAACCCGTGCCCTGCCACCGTCTGAACATCCTCATGCAGCAGGCGAGCATCGAGCAATTCACGAATCACAAACCCCATGCCACCGGCGGCATGAAAATGATTCACATCAGCTGCGCCATTTGGATAAATCCTGGTAAGGAGCGGTGTCACTTCGGCGAGGTCTGAGATATCATCCCAGGTCAGCAAAATACCGCCCGCCGCTGCCATCGCCAAAATATGCAGCGTATGGTTGGTGGACCCTCCCGTGGCGTGCAGCCCCACAATGCCATTTACGAAGGCGCGTTCATCCAGCATGGCGCCCACCGGCGTATAGTCGTTGCCAGCCGCCGTCATCGCCATGGCGCGCTTCGCGGCCTCGTGCGTTAACGCATCACGCAGCGGTGTGTTGGGGTTGATGAAGGCCGCACCAGGCAAGTGCAGGCCCATAATTTCCATCATCATCTGGTTGGTATTGGCGGTCCCGTAAAACGTGCAGGTGCCGGGGCCATGATAGGAATTTGCTTCGGCTTCCAGCAAATCCGCGCGGCTTACTTTACCTTCCGCGTAAAGCTGCCGAATTTTTGATTTCTCGTTATTCGGCAAGCCGGATGTCATCGGCCCCGCCGGAATAAACACCGCCGGGAGATGCCCGAATGCAAGCGCGCCGATAACCAAGCCCGGCACGATCTTGTCGCAAATTCCCAAGAATACTGCCGCATCAAATGTCTGGTGCGAAAGTGCAACAGCGGTTGAAAGTGCAATCACGTCGCGCGAGAACAAGGATAATTCCATCCCCGCCTCGCCTTGCGTAATGCCGTCACACATCGCCGGCACACCACCTGCCACCAGCGCCACACCGCCCGCCTCACGCGCCGCAGCACGGATTAAATCCGGAAAACGCTCGTAAGGCTGATGGGCCGAGAGCATGTCATTATAGGCCGTCACAATCCCTAAACTGGCGCCACTACCTGCCCGCAGCACCGCCTTGTCGCCCGGCGCACAAGCGGCAAACCCGTGCGCCTGGTTGGCACACCCCAGCGCCTGCCGGTGCGGTGTGGGCAAAGCCGCCGCCGCGATGCGTTCCAGGTACGCCGTGCGGGCCACCTTGCTGCGGGCGATGATGCGGTCCGTAACAGCCTGAATATGCGGGTGAACCATATTATGGACTCCAAAAAATATCAGGCACCGGCTGGTGCGCCAGTACCGCCGCAACGGGCATGGTGTCGGAGAGATTTTCGAGCACGCGCCGCTTGGCCTCTCCTTCGATATGGAGCGCCACATAGTCCGCCGCCAGCAATACCGGCAATGTCAGCGTGATGCGCGGCTCGATGGCCGCTTCTGCCCGCATGGTTTCCACCAACGCACCATGAACAGGCGCCAACGCCTCAGCCAGCCTGTCACCGCCCGGAAAGAACGAGGCTGTATGCCCGTCAGTGCCCATACCCAGCACCACCGCCGCAAATGGCAAAGAAAGCCCTGCGATGGCGCGATCAATAGCATCCCGCCCGGCCTCCGGCGTTGCGGCGCCATTCACCAACGGCAAAAACCGCGCCACTGCCGCTTTGCCTTGTAATAAATGCTGCCGCACCAACGCCTCGTTGGAGCGCGGCGAGCCCGCCGGCACCCACCGATCATCCACTAGGGTCACCGTCACTGCCGCCCAATTCACATCACGGGAAGCAAGTTGCTTAAAAAATCTGAGCGGCGTGGTACCACCTGAGACCGCTAAAGCGGCGGCGCCATCGCTGGTTATCCGGGCCTGCAAGGCCGTAGTCACCGCATCCGCCAGCGCCACCGCCAGCGCATCTGATGATGGAAAAATTTTCAAGACCCACCATCAAGCCATGTGCGCCCATCACGCTCGATCAACGCAACAGCCGCCGATGGCCCCCACGTGCCCGCCGTGTAGGGCTTTGGTAGCTCTGATGAATCTGACCATGCTTTCAAAATCGGGTCGATCCATATCCAGGCGGCTTCCACCTCATCACGCCGCATGAACAAAGTCTGGTCGCCACGTACAACATCCAACACCAACCGCTCATAGGCATCCGGGTTGCGCACCTGGAAGGCCGTCGCAAAACTCATATCCAGCGGCACTTGCCGCAACCGCATCCCACCTGGGCCAGGGTCTTTTGTCATCAGCCATAATTTTACGCCCTCATCAGGCTGCAGGCGGATCACCAGACGGTTCGCAATAATGGTACCCGCGGAGTCACTGAACACTGAATGGGGAATGGGCCTGAAGGCGATCACAATTTCCGAAACACGCTCAGCGAGCCGCTTGCCTGTACGCAGATAAAACGGCACGCCCGCCCACCGCCAATTCTCGATTTCCGCTTTTAGGGCCACGAAGGTTTCGGTGGTGCTGGTATCAGCCCCCAGCTCCTCCAAATACCCCGGCACCGCACCACCGGCAGAGGCCCCTGCACGGTACTGGCCACGCACGGCGATATGGGTGGAGAGCGCATCATGTACCGGTTTTAGCGCCCGCAGCACTTTCAGCTTCTCATCGCGTACCGCATCGGCGTTTAACTGCGCCGGTGGTTCCATCGCCACCAGACACAGTAATTGAAGAATATGGTTCTGCACCATGTCGCGCAGCGCACCGGCCGTATCATAATAGCCAGCCCGGCCTTCCACACCCAAGCTCTCCGCCACCGTAATCTGCACATGGTCGATATGGGCGGCATTCCAAAGCGGCTCGAACAACCCATTGGCAAACCGCAGCGCCATGAGATTCTGCACGGCTTCTTTGCCGAGGTAGTGGTCGATGCGGTACACCCGATCTTCCGGGAAAACCTTGCCGACCTCCTCATTCACAAGCCTGGCCGAGGCAAGGTCTTTGCCGATCGGTTTTTCCACCACCACGCGGGCTTGGTCGTGGGCGAGGCCAAACCGGCCCAAGCGCTCGCAGATGGGGCCAAACAAAGCCGGGCCGGTGGCCAGGTAGAACACATTCACGCGGTTCGGAATCGCGTGCAAAGCCGACGCTAAATCATCCCAGCCAGCATCACTATCGGCATCGGCAGCCACATAGCGCAACCGCGCAATGAAATGCTCGACATCGGCTGCATGGCGCTCCGCAGCCGGTACATGGTCCAGCACTGCCTGCCGTGCCATTTGGATATACGCAGCTTCGGTCAACGGGCCACGGGAGACACCCAGAATTGTGGCATCCCGCGGCAATTGCCCAGCCACATCGCGTTGAAACATCGCCGGAATCAGCTTACGACGGGCCAGATCGCCGGTCGCACCGAACACCACCAGCACAAACGGTACGACAGGGATCACACGGCTCGTCATCATCGTTCCAATGCTCTCAAAATCTCTTCACGACGCGGCAGGTCTGCACCCTGGCGGGTACATGTCAAAGCGCCCGCCATACAGGCAAAGCGGAGAATAGACTGCAATTCAAGTGCCGATAGAGCCGCTAGCTGCAGTCCCCCCGTGCAACCACGCCGCAAAAGCTGGTCAAGCAAGGCAGCTTGAAACGCATCCCCGGCCCCGACCGTATCGATCATGTTAATTGCAGGGGCGACCATCGCCACCTCCTGGCGGCGAGTAAACGCCACCGCACCCTCCCCGCCTTTGGTGACCACCACCAAGGCGGGCCCTTCCGACAGCCAGAGCCGCGCCGTTTGGTCCACATCGCAACCTGGATAGAGAAGCTCCAAGTCCTCGGCACTCACCTTCACCACATCGGCTATTTTCACCCAGGCCGCGAGGCGTCGCCGCCAGAGCGCCACATCAGGCTCCACATTCAATCGCACATTAGGGTCGATGCTGAGCAAACGCTGCCCGGCCTCACGTTGCGCCAGGGCAAAATAAGTATCGGCGGTCGGCGGGCAGACCAGCGCGTATGAGCCAAAATGCAGCGCCGTCACCTCTGGTGCCAGCTTTGGCAAATCCGCCAGCGTCAAAATCCGGTCAGCGGCGCCATCGCCATAGAATGCATAAGATGGCACGCCATCCGCCCCCAGCATCACCAGGCTGAGCGTGGTGGGTGCGGTTTTGCGCACCACATAAGATGTTGCAACAGTTTCAGCGCGCAGGGCGTTGATGATCTGCTGACCCAGAAAATCTTCTGATACGCCTGCGAAAAACCCAACGGCCGCGCCCTGCCGCGCCAAGCCCACCGCGACATTATACGGTGACCCACCATGGCGCGCTTTGAACAAATCAACCTGCCCGGGCGTGCCGGTCATGAACAAATCAAACAGCGCTTCGCCACACACCAGCAGCATCAGCGTGTCACCAGACAGGCGTTTGTGCCGTCAACCGTTATTTTGAAAAATGGCGCGGGCACGCCGCCAAACTGGCTGCGCAGTAATTCGGGATGCGCCTCCAGCGTGCGCCCTGCCATACCCCAATAATCGACAAAGCTGGTCACGCTTAAATCGCCCAGCACGCACCAACTATAGGCTTGCAATGGTTCGGCTTGCGGGTTGGCCACCACCAGCCCGCTGCCATTCAACGGCTGATAATGGCCAAACAGGCTTGGCGCGGCCATGCCATACATGCCGGTTGGGCCAGGCTTAAGCCCTTGCGCGAATACATGCGCCTGGGTGGACCAAAATAAATAATACATCCCCCTGGCATAAACCAGTTGCGGACGTTCCAGCTCGTTATTAATCCCATCCGCACTCAGCAACGGCGGCAATAATTCCCATTCCGTGAGCGCATCATTCAGCGCGCGCGCAATGCCCACCGCGCCATTGGCTTCATGCGGTGAATTTTTGAGCGACGCTGCAAAAACAATATAATTTTTGCCATCTGCGGGGTCGCGGAAATAGGCTGGGTCCCGAAAGGCTTTCAGCTTACCCGGCAAACCTTCCGCTTGGTTGACCAGCATATAATTATCATCATCACTCACCACAATCTCGCGGGGGCTCACCCAGTTACGAATTGCCGGTAGCTTGGCGGATAAATCCAACGTCCCGGTGGTTTGGAAAAGCCGTTGTTCAACCGTTAGTTTTTCTTCACCGCGTCGCCCCGCCGCGGTGAAAAACAAGGTTACATCGCGCGTTATAAAATCATAAATCGCTGAGCCAGACCAATCCCGGCTGCCCGGCGCAAATCCATCCGGCAGCGCATTGCCACAATCAAACCACGCCGGACCAACCTGCCACAAAAGCCGTATGCGGGCAAAGCCATGGCGCAATATCGGGTCTGGTTGGATCGGCGCCGCCAAGGCAAACCACAACACGCCGCCAGCAATGGCTGCGGTTGAGCCGTCGCGTAAGTTCAGCGGCCACATATCCCAAATATCCAACCCCGGCAGGCCCGGCAGCAAGTCATCGGCACCGATGATTGGAATGCGCGGCACATCGGTCGTATGAAGTTTCGCGACATGCTCAGCAGTCCAGACAGCGCATGTCCCTGTGGGTACCGTTTGCGGTATAGCTTCCTTCAACATCAATCTCACTTCTTCAGAATTTATTTAACTAGCAATCATAACAACGCTTTTTATAATGCGAATGCGCAACGTCGCGGCGGCCCCGGCCAACATCAAAACGCCACCCAGCAGCAGCACATTGCGCGGATCACCGCCCAAAACATGGCCGTAAAGCAGCGGCATTGTCAGCCCGAATAACAACATCGGCAGCACAATAAACATGTTGAATATGCCCATATAAACGCCCGTTCGCGCCGGCGGGATCGCGTTTGAGAGCATCACATACGGGTTGCCCATAATGCTGCCCCACCCCAAGCCAATGCCGATCACCGCGGGAAACAGCCAGGCTTTGTCATGCACCATCGGGATCAGCAGCATCGCGAGGCCAGACGCGGCGAGACAGGCTGCGTGCACATTGCGCGCCCCAAACCGCCGGCTGATCGGTACCATCGCAAAGGCCGCAACACAGGCAACGAAATTATAGAACGCGCCAATTTGGCCGTTGGTGAGAACAGCCTCCCGAAACCCGGGGCTATCAGCGCTCGCCGTGCCATAAACAGCGCGGCCAATGGCATAGGCCACGTAGCTCCAGTAACACATCATCGCATACCATTGGCACAGGCTCATTAAGCCCATCCGGCGCATGGCATCTGGCATTTCCACCACCGCATCGCGGATATCAAGCAGCATCGTGGTGAAGCCCATCTGTTTCTGCTGCATCTGTTGGATTTCGTCTGCGCCGAGGGGTAATTCCGGTACCGCCAGTACCGACCATAAAATTGTGCCGATCGACAAAAACGCCCCAATGATGAACGCAATATGCGTCACTTCTGGAATACCGTTGGACGCCAGGGCATCACGGCTTACGCCCAGCATCACAAAAATAGTCGGCGTTACATAGGCCAAGGTTTGCGCGAGCCCGGTGAACGCGCTTTGCGTTAAAAACCCTAACTCGCGTTGCGCCGGCGCTAACCGGTCGCTCACATAAGCGCGGTAGGGTTCCATCGTCACATTATTGGCAGCATCCAACGCCCAAAGCAGCAACACCGCCGCCCAGATCGACCCGCTATAAGGCATCGCAAACAGGCTGATGCTGCAAATAACGGCGCCAATGATAAAATACGGCACCCGCCGGCCCCAGCGCGTACTGGTGCGGTCACTCAGCGCCCCAATCATCGGCTGCACCAATAAACCCGTGATAGGACCCGCTAATTGCAACAAGGGTAACGACGCCTCACTAGCGCCCAGATAACTATAAATCGGCCCCATATTGCCTTGCTGCAAGCCGAAGCTGAATTGCAGGCCAAGAAAGCCTATATTCATCAGAATAATTTTCCGCATGGTCAGATGCGGCTTAAGCGGCGTTCCCATTTAGATCCTGCATGACTGTTTTTATTCTGCGGTATCACATACTTTATGACATAGTGATTCAGTGATTGCAATCGATTGCATTACAATCCAAAGAAGAATTGAGGAGAGGCACCATGAATAGCAAAGCGCAAGACATCGTAGCTGTCGATATTGGCGGTACCCATGCGCGTTTCGCCATCGCGACCATCGAGGCCGGCAAGGTTCTCGCCCTCTCAGCGCCGGTCACGCTGCTCACCAGCGACTATGCCAGTCTCACCACCAGTTGGGAGGCGTTTGGCCAACGCCTGGGCCGCCCCATGCCGCGCGCGGCCAGCATCGCGGTGGCCTGCCCGGTTGTGGGGGATGTGTTGAAACTCACCAACAATCCTTGGGTCATCCGCCCCGCCAGCCTGCAGCAGGAATTAAACCTGGACGCCCTGATGCTGCTGAATGATTTTGCCGCCATGGGTCACGCGGTTCCACATATGAGCACCGCTGATTTACAACATGTGACCGGCCCGGACGTGCCGCTCCCAGAAACGGGCGTGATCACGATCATTGGGCCCGGCACCGGCTTTGGTGTGGCGCATGTGCTGCGCCAAGGGCCAACATCTCATGTCATCGCGTGTGAAGGTGGGCATGTCGATTTTGCCCCGTTGGATAGTCTTGAGGATGCCATTTTGGTGCATTTGCGCAAACGCTATCGCCGCGTGTCCGTGGAGCGCCTGGTCTCCGGGCCGGGTCTTGCCAATATCTACGAATCACTCGCCGCCATTGAAGGTAAGCCCGTGCAAACCGGCGATGACAAATCCCTTTGGCAGCGCGCCATCGCCGGGATGGATCATTTGGCCCGCGCCGCTTTGGACCGGTTTTGCCTTAGCCTCGGCGCCGTCGCCGGCGACCTCGCCCTCGTGCATGGCGCGGTCGCGGTGGTGATCACCGGCGGCATTGCCCCCCGCATCGCAGATTTATTGCCGCATTCGGGTTTCGCTGACCGGTTCATTGCAAAAGGCCGGTTTGAACGCATGATGGCTGATATCCCGGTGAAATTAATCACCCATCCGCAGCCTGGTTTACTTGGGGTGGCGGCCGCCTTCGCGGCTGCGCACCACGCCTGACTAACGAATATAGCGCCAGAGCGTTGCAAGACGCTGGGCGCCATCATTGCCACCAACAGCCCGCCACATCGCATTGGCTTTGCTCGCCTCACCGGCCATCGCATAGCCCATACCCATTTCCAGCTCAGCCTGGTCAATATGGGTCAGCGCGCCGCTACGGATCGATTGTTCCATAAGCGCAATACCGCTGGCATCGCCACCGGCCACTTCGTTAAACCCGATGTTAAATAAGGCTTGAAAGTCTTTGCCGGCGAGCGCCTGGGCAGCCTGCTCAGCAGCACCCGCTTTGGCAGCGTCGCGGCGCTTATCCACCAACGCTTTCAAACGAGTCTGCCGGTCTAAATCCGCACCGCTGCCCAACAAACCATTTTTCTGCCCCATGGCAAAAATCTGCTCCGCCGTATTGGGCAGGCCAGCCTGCAAGGCTTCCTGCGTATATTCCATATAATCAGCTTCCGGCGCCGCCACCCCAGCGGCCAGCTTCAACCGAAAGAAATCCAATGCCAACCGGTCACTATAGGCCGGGTCGGACTGCAACTGGCCGATCAGCCCGCTCCAATAAGTTGGGTTCGGGTAGAACTGCACCAGCAATTCCATATCCGCCACATAGCCAGGCATATTTTTGGCATTGGTATCGCAGTAAGCCAGCATTTGCAGTTCAGTCTCGGCGGGTCCATGGCCGCCATGCGCTGCTGCCTTAATGGCGGGCGCCATGTCTGCGCTGATCGATTTGCAATCCCCCATCTGATAATAAGATTGCAGCAAAATCGTGTGAAACCGGGCATCATCGGCCAGATAGGTTTTAATGGTCTGCACGGTCTTGGCATATTCGCCCGCTTGATATTGCGAACTGGCAAGCGATTCCGCCATCGTTTGGGTTTGCGCCGCAGGCAGCGCACCGGATGCTAAAATCGCGGCATAATCATTGGCGGCAGCAGCGCGGTTGCCAGAGGCTGTATCAATCGCAGCCCGTAATTGCGCGATGGTCAGTTGCTCATCGGGGGTTTTATTCGGCACGGCATCGGCCTGCGCTACCGCTGCCAAGGCCGCCGCGTATTTATGGGCACTCAACAAATGCTCGGCATTTAACAAAGGCGTTGCCAAGGTAGCTGGCATCGGGTCGGCCACCGCCACAGTTGCAACCAGCAGCACGGCACCCGCCGCACCGAACATGGTATTGAACATTTTCATGCCAGCCCCCCGCCGCTTACTGCGCATATTGCTCGTTACCCACAATGCCAATTTTGGTAACACCCAAACGCTGGGCCGCGGCCATCACCGCAATGACCGCGCTATAATTCGCCAGCTTATTGGGGTTGATATGCACTTCCGCCTGGGTTGGCTCTGCCGCAATGGCTGCCAGCTTCTGGTTAAGGCTCGCGCTATCGGGAACGACCGTCCCGTTCCAGGAAACGGTGCCATCAAAATCAATATCAATCTGTACCACTTCCGGCTGCACCAAAGGCGGCGGCGGGTTGCCGGATGGCAGGTTCAAATTCACCGCATGCAACTGAATGGGAATTGTAATAATCAGCATCACCAACAGCACCAACATCACGTCGATCAACGGCGTGGTATTGATATCCACCATTTCCTCCGGCTCATCCGACCCGCCGCGTGACCCAATATTCATACCCATATCGCGTATCCCCGTTAATTACCGGCACCGTGTGGCGGCGGTTCGGTGATGAAGCCAACTTTTAAAATACCCACATGCTGGCAGGCATACATAACTTCGCCGATGAATTTATATTGCACATTCGCATCACCGCGAATCTCAATGGTTGGCTGCGGTGAAACAACGGCCACCTTGGTTAAATCATCAACCAGGGTCGGCAGGTCTTTCACATAAGTCTGGTTCCAAAAAATATCGCCATTCTTATTCACCGAGATATTGATATTCTGCGGCGTGGTTTGCAGCGGCTGGTTGCGCTCCTTGGGCAGCACTACCGGCACCGTATGCGTGACCACCGGAATGGTAATGAGGAAGATAATCAACAGCACCAGCATCACATCCACCAGCGGCGTGGTGTTGATGGTGGAGACGACCTCATCCTCATCGGTTGAGCCACCAAGTTGCATGGCCATGAATTAAGCTCCGCGCGGGGCCGTGCTGGTGCTGAGCAGCACGAACAGCAGCTTCTTGGCAAACTTACGTGTTAATTCCATAACTTTCTTGTTGCGGCGAACCAGGAAATTATAGCCGAGCACGGCCGGCACGGCGACCGCAAGACCAATGGCGGTCATAATCAAAGCTTCGCCCACCGGGCCTGCCACCTTGTCAATGCTAGCCTGGCCGGCAATACCAATGGCGGTAAGCGCATGGTAAATGCCCCATACGGTGCCAAACAACCCAACAAATGGTGCCGTCGAGCCAACCGTGCCGAGCAAGGCCAGGCCTTCCTGCATCCGGCTCTGCACGGTCTCCACGCCATCCTGAATCTGGCTTTCTGCAAAGCTATGAATATCAATTTTGTCGAGCAGCCCGGTATGCTTATCAAGTGATTCCACACCGCAATTGGCAACATATTGCAGCGCTGTACCTTTTTTCAGTGACGCCGCAGCCGCCTGCACAGAACTGGCATTCCAGAAGGTTTTGTCGGCATTCTTGGCCTCTTTGATCATCTTGGATTGGCTGAAGGCCTTGGTGATCAATACATACCAGCTGCTCATCGACATAATGACCAAAATCAGCAGTGTCCCACGGGCGACGAAATCACCACCGGCCCAAAGCGCCCCCAGACCATACGGGTTCGCGACATCCACAGTGGTGGTTGCGGCCACCGGTGGCGGTGCCACGGGGGGTGCTGCCGTGGCGCTCGCGTCAGCGGGCGCCGCCGGTGCCGCCGGGGCAGAGGTCGCATCCGGCGTGGCCGGTGCCGCCGGCGCCGTCATAGCGGGGGCGGCTGGCGGTTGCGATTGGGCATGGGCAGGCGTGCCCATCACGAAGGCCGCAGCACCGAGGGCTACAAGCGTATATGCGATGGAAAGCTTGGCGTGTTTCATGGCTTTTCTCTCAGAAAAAACGAAAGGACAGTTAGATTGAATGACATATCGCAACGGGGTTAATTGGCCTCGAACTCAAACGGGGCGCGCACCTGCACATCCTGCCCCTGGCCCTTGCAAGACAGAGCCGCCACACCGGCGAGGGCGAGATTATTCACCCCCTGAAAGTTGGAAGACACAATCGACGGGTTGCTGACTTGCCCAGACGCACCGACCGTAAATTGCACCACCACTTCAGCAGAATTCACACCTGATGTATCGGCAATATCCTGGAACGCCGCTGATAATTTTTTGGCAACCGCCACCACATTCGGGCAAACCACCCCCACGCTGGTATTGGGGGTTTGCGGCGCTGTGCTCTGTGGCGCACTCGGCTTGGCACTGGTCACGGCAAATACTTGCTGCGGCGGTGCCTGCACCTGAATGATCGGCGGCGGCACATAAGGCGGCGGCGGGGCCGCCAACAAAGGTGGCGGCGGTAATGTCACCGGCGGCGGCGGTGGCGGCGGTGGCGTGGTCTGCTGAATGATTTTAATTTCAAGCGGCTTTTTGATCATCTCAACCGCGCTGGTCGCAAGCCCGCTAATGAGGGCGTAAACCAAAAACACATGGAGTAGAATGACCGCACCGATCCCGATGATAGTATTTCGGCTCGGTCCTTGGCTGTCACTAAAATCCATCTTCGTTCCTATCCCAGCGGTCCCCACCCGTGGCTGGTATTTTTAGCAATACCGGGCGGCGTATTTTGCAGGCACGTATAATACGTCAGATATCGTTTGTCTCGTTGCAGCCGCCAGGCGGGCTATCACCAGCCTGGCGGGCTGCTTTTTCAAGTCATTAGAACGTGTATTTCAAAGTTCCTTTGAACGTCTGGCCGTCGAACGCGCGGGCAGCATTTCCAGAAGCCGGGGCACCCGGCACACCATTGCTGGTACCGTCATATTCGGTATAGGCCAGGGTGTTGAGAATGTTATTGCCCGTGAATAACAGCGAAAGATGCGGCGTGATCTGGTAGTTCACGAAGGCATTTAACAACACATAGCCCGGCATAACGATGTTATTCTGATCGTTCGCATAGGAAGATGTTGTGCCAATCGCGCTACCGCCAAGTGTGAACTGACCATAGGTGTAGGATGGTGCCACCTGGAAGATCCAGTCCGCCTGGCGTTGCGGCACATTGCCCGTCACAAGCTTGCCGTTGCCGTATGTCTCGGTGGTGGAAGTGATGCGTGAATGTGTGTAGGTTGCACCACCCGTGATGCGTAAGCCACCATACACATAGCCAAGCTCGATTTCCGCACCGTATGCATCATACTTGTTGGCCGAAGAAACCTGCGTGGTCGCGCTGTAATTGGATTCGGCTGTCTGCGCGTCAAATAACGTCACAAACGCATTGAAGTTGCCATAACGCGCCTTCACACCGCCTTCATAGGTCTGCACCGTGTTGATGGGCACCGGCACCGAGCCATTTAGCTGCTGGGCACCAGGGCCATTAATCACACGGTCAGCATTGAAGGCCGAGCCATCGCTAATACGGGCGAAAACGGCCAGGTCACGATTGAACTGATAATTCGAGCCAATCGAATAAGACGTATGCTTGACCGTGTAGTTAATCGGCGAAGAGCCGTTTTGATAAACCGCATTATCATTCGGCTTGGCGTTACCGTTCGGCGAGGCAAAAGCATAAGAACCGCTCGCCTGCTGGATATCCTCACGAACACTCGCATCGGACGTGAAGTTACCAATCGTCCAACCCAAATCAAAATAAGGCGACATGGTCAGGTAGCTGCCGTCGATCACACGTTCACAGCAATACCCAAACCCGGAGCCCAAGCCGCCGGCCTGCAAATTGGCCCCGGTTGGGCCGTAGGGGCCATTCACAGCATTCAGAAGCTGCGGGTTATTACCGGACAGGGTGGAGTAATACTGGTTGAAGTCCCAGGTTAAGTGAACTTTTTGCTGCGCAACATAAAACCCGACGGTCGGCGTGAAGGTACCAAACGCGCCTTCATCGAAAGCCGGCGCGGAAATCTTCAAATCATTCGCAAGATTGCTCAGATCGTTCAGCTTGGTATCAAAGGTGATCAAACCAAAGGCAGGACCATTATAGGCCTGGCCAGCATTAGGGCCGGTGGCATATGTCGCACCGGTCAAGGTCACGCCATTATCCGCTGGGTAAAGGCCTAAGAAATTACCGGTATTATCGGAATAGCGGAAATTATCATCGATATTGATGCCGTTATCAAAGGTCTTGTTGATTTCACCGCCAATCGACTTGGTCTCAGCATAATTACCGGTGCCAATATTGGTGGAACGCAGACCATTCCCGCCCGTCAGCGTGGTGTCGGTACCGAAATATTTCGAATAGAAGCTGGCCGTCCGCGGATCGATCCCTGGTAGCGCTGTGATCGTGTTATTCACAATGCTTACCGGTACCGGCAAATCTGTTGGCGTGGTGTCGTTCAGATATTTGAAGTTCAAACGGACAAAGCCGCCATCGATATTATGGGTAAAGTTGCCATGAATCTGGCCGCCATTTATATCGGTCGCGCCCGCATTGCGGGTGCCTTTGCCGGTATTATAGAACCCGGCAATTTCGTAACGGTTGTTCGCGTCAAGCGGCCCACCATAATCAAAATCAAGCCGCTGCTCGTTATAACCGAGGCCACTGGTGGCCGAAATACTGCCGCCCTGGGTTTCGCCGGTTTTATCAATGAAGTTGATGATACCACCGGGCGCATTGGTCGCAAGTGTCGAGGCAGAACCACCACGCACAACCTGCACCTGATCGAGCATACCATCGATACGAATGAAACTATCTGGGGTCGCAAACGCGATGTCGCCAAAATCCAGAACCGGCAAGCCGTTTTCCTGGAATTGCACATAGCGCGAACCGCCGGCTGAAATTGGTAAACCGCGCACGGTCACGTTGGCGTTGCTCTCACCGCCAGAAGCCTGCGACTGCACGCCCGGAATATTACGAATCACATCGGCTGCGCTTGAGGCGCCAGAAACCGCAATGGCTTGCGCACCCAAGGTAGAAACCGACACCGAAGACTTCATCTTTGTGACTTTACGGGCGGTACCGGTCACCACGATTTTATCGAGGTTCAGCGGCGCGGCTTGGGTCGCGGGGGCCGGGCTGGTCGTCTGCGCATGGGCACCGGCCAGCGGTACCAAGGCAGCCGTCATTGCCCCAAGTACAATATAGCTTGACCGCAAGGCACGGCCATTCAGACGTCGAATACTCGCCATTTTGTTTCCTCTCTGTTGATAAGAGGTTTCACGACGATATCGCCGCGCCCCCCTCTTTTCGTTAACATCTCCGTCTTGAACCAAAATGCAATCGATTGCAATAACTATTTATGAAAATGTTTTAGCCGCTCTGGCGCAGCAAAAAATGCTGCCCCGCAAAATGCGTTGTGTTAACCATCTGTTTTAATTGAAGTTTTTTATCGCCCTGGCGCTAAGCGGATTTGTTTTGCAACATTTTAGCGCCGCAGGAGGCACGGATGACCAAAGAGGTTGGTAAAATTGTTGAGGCAGCTTGCGTGCCGTTTAACCGGCTAAACAGTGCCTCGACCATCGCCTTCGCCCCCTGGCCAATATCCTGCCGCACGGTTGTTAATGCCGGCGTATAAGCGGCAGCCAGCATAATATCGTCGAACCCAACCATCGCCACATCGACCGGTACCTTGATGCCACGCTGGTCGAACACATTAATCGCGGCAATCGCGACGAGGTCAGAGGCCGCAAACACGGCATCAAAGGCAATATGTTGGTCTAAAAAGCCATTCATGGCTTTACGCGCACCGAGCCGGTCGAACGGCACGCGGCATTCTAAAGCAGGATTAGGCGCAATACCGGCTTGTTCAATGGCCGCAACATACCCGGCGTAACGCTGCCCAATTTCGGGCAGGGTCTTATCGCCAAAAAACGCAATGCGCCGGTGGCCTAAACCCACCAAATGCTGAACAGCCGTCACCGCCCCGTTATAATTATCAGAGCCGACGGTAAGATAATGTTGGTCCGGCAGCGCTGCGCCCCACACCACCAACGGCTCATAGCGCGTGGCAAGCTCATTAATAACCGCATTCTGGGTGGACTGGCCAATGACCAACACACCGTCCGAGCGCCGTTCATTGACTAAGTCTATTAAACCACGCGGCTCGCCGGGCCCAATTTTATGCAGCAACAGGTCATAATGGCGCTCAGCCAGCTCATCCGCCAGATGCCCCAGCATCTCAAGAAAGAACGGGTCTGAAATACCGGAGTCGACCTCATGCAAAAGCGGGAATACCACGCTGATGGTACCGGTCTTTTGCAAGCGCAAATTCCGCGCGCGCAAATCAAGCACATAGCCGTTCTCTTCAGCGATTTTTTTAATACGCGTGCGGGTTGCCTCATTAATAAGCGGATTATCACACAGCGCCCGCGATACAGTTGACTCTG
Organism: Acidocella sp. 20-57-95; assembly: GCA_002255575.1. Lineage (GTDB taxonomy): Bacteria > Pseudomonadota > Alphaproteobacteria > Acetobacterales > Acetobacteraceae > Acidocella. Next base: position 23,308 of record NCAT01000024.1, on the reverse strand, counting down.
AGACGCCAGCCAAACTCGCAATATCCGACATTTTAACATTCGCCATACCGCGATGACCATCCGTGAGGTATTTGATACCCATAAAGCAACAACAATGTCTGATCAATTATCACATTTATTTTAATTCAATCAACTTGACTTGCTGCCGAACGTATCGCCAGCGAACGGCTAAATCCCGCCTTGTCTCAGCCATGACCATTCTTTGGGCTGCCAGACATGAGCGTTTCCGGCCTGTCACTAACAGCGGTCTGGTAACGCGATTCACGTTTAACACCATTCGTCCAAGCCCCTAGAACGGCTCCAGCGGCATCCCGGCCGAACATGCACGCAAAACGCGTAGACCTAATCGTCGTCATCATCTTCATGATAACGATAACCACCGCCGCCAGTAACATAACCATAGGCCGGTGCTGCATAATATCCGCTATAACCACCACGTGCCGGATAATAAACGCAACCTGCCAAGGACATACCGAGCGATCCGACGATCGCAAGAAAAGCCAACAGTCGGGCGTAGATTTTAAGATTTTGTGTTGTCATGCTCAGGGCGCTCCTATCGCTGATGCAGGTTAGACTATCGGAGTTTGACCAGAGCCTTGTCTTCGCAATTTATGGCGACTTTATGTGCGACATCTAAAATTTTTTCAGCACCAAACTGGCTGATATTTATCTGAAAGATCGTCTAAAAAAAGCCATGATTTTATATCACTCTCTGAATATACCGAGGAAAGGTTAAAACAATGCGATTGAAATCTTTGCTGTTTTCAGTGGTTTTGGTTGGATTAGCGGCAGGTGTTACCCATAAAGCTATGGCCGATGATGATGATCACGGAGGCTTGAGCTTTTCATTTGGGTTTGCGCCACCGGTTTATTATCAACCGCCGCCGCCGGTTTATTACCAGCCGCCCCCACCGCCCGTATATTATCGACCGGCCCCACCCGATGTCTATTACGCACCGCCCCCGCCGCCGGTGTATTATCAGCCTCACCCAGCCTATTGGGGCCATCATCACGAAGAAGAAGATGATGATTGAGGATTTCGGAATTTTTTAAGGTCTGCATGTGATCGAAGAGCTTGCCGATCATTCGTAATAACGGGGATAAAGTTTCAGCAGGTCAACGCATATGCGGGTTGAGGTGGTCACAGCCCGCATATGAAGCAATGGCTTCGGGCATCGCACCAGTTCAACTTGCCCACCACCGGCTCGCTTTCGGTGCACGCTTCATAACAAAAGTCATCGCGTCGCCTCAAACATGATTGTTTGTTTCCGAGACAACATGCCCAATTCGAAAACGCTGGACAACCTCCACGTCCCATAGTCGCGTTCGCTTGCCCAATCGGGGGCTCTGCCGCAATGCTTCATCTATGCGTGTTTTGCTCATCGAAGATGACATCCCGATCGGCAATGGCCTGGTGGCGGCACTAAAAGCGGCTGGCATGTCGGTGGACTGGGTCCGCGACGGTTTGGCCGGCCAGGACGCGCTCCGCGATGACGGTTATGCCATCGCGCTGCTTGATCTTGGGCTTCCCGGCATCGACGGCATGGCCGTGCTGCAGGCCGCCCGGCGCCATGGTGTCGCAACGCCGGTGCTCATTATCACCGCCCGCGATGCGCTGGAGAGCCGGGTGGCGGGGTTGGACCTTGGCGCCGATGATTATCTGCTAAAACCGTTCGAAATGCCGGAATTACTGGCACGAATGCGCGTGCTGGTCCGCCGCCGGGCGGGGCGGGCCACGCTGCGTCTGAGTACCAGCACGGCTGAGCTTGATACCGGGACGCATGAATTCACCCATGATGGGCAAACTGCAATCCTCACCGCACGCGAATATGCGCTGCTGCACGCGCTGATGGAGCGGCCTGGGCTGATATTGTCGCGCGCCCAAATCGAGGAGCGCATCTATGGCTGGGGTGAGGAAGTGGAGAGCAATGCGGTGGAAGTGTTGATCCACGCGATCCGGCGCAAATTCGGCAAGGGTGCCATCCTCAATGTCCGTGGTGCTGGTTGGCTGGTGCCAAAATGAGGGGCAGCCGGTCCTTACGCCGCACGGCCTTGGTATGGATCACCGCCTTGCTGGCGGTGATGGGAGTGATCACCACGGCTGCGGCCTACCGCTATAGCGAGAGCGAGACGGCGGTGTTTCTGGATGGCCAGCTTCGCCAGATCGCCCTGAATGCGGGGCCAGAACTAAGTACCGCCAACGCGCCCACCGCCCCCGACCAAGACCCGGAGGATAATTTCGCCGTCACAATCTGGGATGCGGCGGGGCATGAAATACATCAATCGCTACCCGGCATCGACATTCCTTTGCAGCCGCGTGCAGGTTTTACCGAAGTTAGATCAGGCGGTGAGGCATGGCGGGTTTACACGCTACGTGGCCGGGACCGGGTAGTGCAGGTGGCACAGCGTATGACGGTGCGCGACGAAATCGCCAGCAACGCCGCCCTGGGCGCAGCATTGCCGGTGGTGCTGCTACTTCCGCTCTCCTGGCTGGTGGTTAGTTTGGCCCTGCACCGCACGCTGCGGCGGCTTGATGATCTGGCAAAAGACCTCGCCACACGGAGTGCACAAGCCACGGACCCGCTGCCCCTGACTGATGTACCGGCTGAGTTGAAGCCGTTGGTGGCGGCCATGAACGGGCTGATTTTTCGGCTGAATGGCACTCTGGCGGCACAGAAACGCTTTTTGGCTGACGCCGCACATACGCTGCGGACCCCGCTCACCGCCATGCAGATCGAAATCGGCAATCTCAGCGCCGACCAGCCAACGCCAAGCCAGCGTCCTCGGCTTGAGGCGCTGGCAGAAAGCGTGCGGCGGGCGGGGGCGCTGGTGAGCCAGCTTCTGCGCTTGGCCCGGCTCGATGAGCCCGCGCCACCACGCAGCGCCCCGTTCGATGCCGCAACCCTGCTGCTTGCCTGTGTGGCGGACCAAACCCCGCTGGCCAGCCGCAAGGGCATTGATATCGGCGCCGCCATAACCCCACCCGCGATGATTTACGGCGTTGCGGAGGAGATTCGCACATTATTCGCCAATCTGATCGAAAATGCCCTGACCTACACGCAAACGGGTGGCACGGTGGATGTAACGCTCCGCCCCACAGAAGCTGGTTTTGCCGCCGAGATTCTCGATAGCGGCCACGGCTTACCGGCAGGCGCACAAGCATTGCTGTTTGAGCGTTTCTACCGCGCCGCGCCGCAACTGGCGGAAGGCTCCGGCCTTGGGCTTGCCATCGCGCGCCGGATTGCTGAACGTCACGGCTTTGGCCTGGAGGTTTGTAACCGCGCCGATGGCGTCAGCGGCGTGCTGGCGCGCGTTATCATGCCGAGCCACCGCCCCTAAGTCTCCCCTAAGTTTGCGCCGTTAATACAAGTCCCAAGCGCGGCGCAAAAGCCGCTGCTGTGCCTTACCTTTTATGGAGACTTATGATGAAATTTTCACAACCCGTGCGCGCCCTTGGCGCGGTTGCGATTCTTGCAGCTTTTGCAGGGCCAGCCTTGGCCTATACCGGCCAGGAACTGGCTGGGGGCGCCAAGATCAGCCTGGAGGCTGCCCAGGCCACCGCCTTGCAAGCCCAACCCGGCACAGTGGCTGATCAGGAGCTGGAAAAAGAATCCGGCGGCAGCGGATTGCGCTATTCGTTTGACATCAAGGACAGCGCAGGCACCCATGAGGTTGGCATTGATGCCGTAACCGGCGCGCTGCTGGAAAACAGCGCCGAAGGCCCGCACGCCGACTAAACCCCGCATAGACGTTGCAACCATCCCGCCCCATCGCACATGGGGCGGGCCGTTTCCGTGAAAGATTAAGTGAATGAATGACGCCGTGAAACAAACGCTGAGCAAAGTACCTGAAGTGGTCTTGGGCTTCTGGATTATCAAAATTCTGGCAACCACGCTTGGCGAGACTGGCGGTGATGCCGTCAGCATGTCGATGCATCTTGGCTATGCCGTGGGCTCGCTGATTTTTCTAGCCGTTTTCATTGCCGCGGTGATCGTGCAAATACGCGCCACCCGCTTTCACCCGCTGCTCTACTGGCTTACCATTATTGCCACCACCACGGTCGGCACCACCATGGCCGATTTCGCTGACCGCTCACTTGGCATCGGCTACGCGGGAGGCACCACGCTACTGGTACTACTGTTGGCCGCCTCCCTCGCCATCTGGCGCTGGGCAGAAGGCAGCATATCGGTGAACAGTGTCGCCACCCCACGTAGCGAGGCTTTTTATTGGGTGACGATTTTATTTTCGCAAACCTTGGGCACAGCACTCGGTGATTGGATGGCAACCACAAACGGCCTCGGCTTTGGCGGCGGTGCGCTGGTGTTTGGTGCAGCAATCGCACTCACAGCCTTGGCGTATTATTTCACCCGCATCTCGCATGTCGCGCTATTCTGGGCAGCTTTCATCCTCACCCGGCCGCTCGGCGCCACGGTTGGTGACCTGCTGGACAAGCCCCTCACCCAGGGCGGGCTCGATTTAAGCCGCGTGGGTGCTTCAGCGATGCTCATCGCCGCGATCATCCTGCTTATTCGCATACTGCCCCAACGGCCAGGAGAGCACGCGTGAGCCTCGCCATCGCACCGCGAAGACCATGTTTTTTGGCGCGCCAGCGCGCACTATTTTTCTTGGCGCATCGCAACAATTTTCCATAGGTAAACTCCCATGCCATGTTAATTGACACATATATTTGCTACTCATAGGTTATCGCACGAACATGACGTTGGCTCATCAAAGGGAGGCCAAAATGGCAGCGCTCACAGGGCGAAAAATTGCCATATTCATCGAAAATAACCATAACGATCACGAAGTATGGTATCCGTTTTACAGGCTTCGTGAGGCTGGCGCAGAGGTCAGTATCGTTGGACCTGAATTAAAAAATTATACATCCAAGCTTGGCCAGATCATAAAGTCCGATATTACCGCACAGGAAGCACAGGCACATCTTTATGATGCGCTCGTAATCCCTGGCGGCTACGCGCCAGACCTCATGCGTCTTTGTCCGCCCATGGTATCGATGGTAACCCGCCATGTCGAAGCTGGTAAAGTTGTCGCCGCCATTTGCCACGGCTGCTGGCTATTGGCCTCCGCGCATGTGCTGCAAGGAAAACGCGTGACAGGCGCACCCTCTATCAAAGATGATTTAACAAACGCAGGCGGCGTGTTTGAGGATAGCGAAGTTGTGGTGGATGGTGTGATCATCTCATCCAGAAAGCCCGAAGACCTACCAGCCTTTTGCCGAAAAATCGTCGCGGCGCTACAATAATTAGGTACAATCGCTGCAAGACGCAACCACTGCAATAGGCACTAGCGCCTGCCAAGGCGACACCAACAAAAGCCCCTAACAACAGCGCGTCACGCTCAACCAGTCAAACGCTCATTCAAGCTTCAACCACAACGTCATCGCCCTCAATCACCACCTTAAACTCTCTCAGGCTCAGCGCCGATGACTCCACAACAGCGCGGCGGGTTACGATGTCAAACTCAAACCCATGCCAAGGGCAGCGCAGTATTTCACCTTGACGTTCCAAATGCACATCATGTGGGCCCGTTCCGGCTGCATAACCGGTAATGCAGCCATGGGCGAGGTTGGCACCGTGATGGGGACACCGGCTGGCAATCGCTTTAATTTCGCCGGATGGCAAACGTAATAAAATAATGTTGGTGCGGCCTGCCGTTTTGTATAGAAGCCCACCGGCCAAAACATCATTAACCTGGCAAACAGTGTGGCGCATCATTTGGCAGTCACCAGCGTTGTCTGTGCTGCTGCACCTTTAGGGGGCTGCAACCCATAGAGCGATGCACCATTCGACCACAGAATTTTTTCCCGCAGCGCGGCCGGCAAATGTTTTGGAATCGCCGCATCAGGATCATCAAAATCAAAATGAGGATAATCCGTTGAAAACACCAGTAGCTCGTCCGATCCCATAAGATCAATCAGCTTGATCCAGTCAGATGGCGTTATGTCCTCTGAAGGTTGCGTGGAAAACCGCAACCGCTCCCGAATATGTTGGCTTGGCAATTTCTTAATCCAAGGCACTTCAACGCGCCCTTGCCGATATTCGCGGTCCATGCGCCACATCAAATGTGGGATCCAGCTAAAACCACCTTCCAAAATAATAAACCGAAGGCTCTGAAATTCATCAAACACCCCGTTTAAAATCAGACTTATCGTTTGCGCCATCATCGATGTCGGCAATAATGTGTGGCGCTCAATATAATGCAGCCCCATCCCATAAGGACCCGTGGCCATAATGGTGTGATGAAGTGCCACCACCAGATTATTGCGGGCAGCGGCCGCGAAGATGGGGCGATACATTGGGTGGCCATACGCGATATCGTCAACCACCGGCAGCATCACCTGCTTCATTTGCGGGCGCTCAGCCATCAGGTCGATCTCGCGTGCCGCAGCCTCAGGGTCACGCGCGTTAATCTGAATGCTGCCCAGAAAGCGTTCGTCTTTAGAAAGCCAATGTTCGTAAACATATTCGTTATAGGCATGCGCCAGTGCACTACCAAAAGCGTACTGCATTTTCAGGATTGTCGGATAGAAATATCCGGTAAGCACAGCATAGGTCTCGTTATACGGGTCCAGCAATTGCCGTTTCATCAACGGATAATCACTCACCGAAGCAGACCCGTCAGGGTTTCGAACATCCGCACGGTTGCCAGCCCCTGGCGATGTATATGCAAATGGCTGACTAAAACCGCGCCACGCCCCATTGGCAATCCAATCCCGATAGGGTGAGGGCAGGTAGGGAATAAGGTCCCGCATACCTGCAATATTTTCATGAACATCGGCGTCCAACAGCAGCATCGTGTTATCCTTTTAGCAGGCCAGTCACTTGCCAGGGTGGAGGCCTAAAGTTAGGTCATAGCCCCAGCCATTTGACTTTAAACGCTACCTTCCACAACGCTGTCAGCCAAAATACACGATGATATTTATTCAGGAATTAAGCGCGACAATCCTTCATGGTTGGTAATTACAATCCGGCGGCCCTCATTACGAATGAGGCCTGCCTGGGCAAACCGGCTTAAAACCGCGGTCACGGTCTGCCGGCGGCTATTAATGAGCTGTGCGAGTTCCTCATGGGTAAGCATAATCGCGCCCGTTTTAATATCGCCCGCAACTTGGGTATCTGGCCGGCTCAACGAAAGCAGCCCACGCGCCAGCCTTTGTTCAACACTATTGGCCGAAAGCTCACCCACACGCATATGAAAATCGCTCAGCCGGTCCACTAAAAGTTGAATCAAGGAAATCCCTAAATCCGGGTCCAGCCGCACGAGCTGTTGCAGGTCTTCACGGCGAATGGCGGCCAGTTTGGAAGGGTCGATCGCGGTTGCGTTGGCATCGCGCGTTCGGTTGGTCGTTAATGTTGTCAAACCCAGCAGGCTACCGGGCAAATGGATCCGGAGCAGCGCCTCTTGCCCGCCCGAATTAACCATGAATGTTTTTACCCGCCCTTCCAGAAGTAGATAGAGATAATGCGCGGCGTCACCTTGGTGATATAAAAACTCTCCCATCGGCAAATTCCGGCAAACGCCAATTTTGACCAATTGGTCAATTTGGTCGGGAAGCAACGCCGAATCCAACGTCAGACCTATGTTCAGACTATACTCTCGCATCAGTTTCCGCTCTTCATTAATTTTCTTGAGAGCGACATACAATCATAGTTTAGGCGCAAGCGCTATCTGAGCCCGCCAGCGTAACGGTCGTGCAACTCAGGCGATGCGATGGAACGGCGCAAGCACCACCCTCCTGGCCCGTTTGGCCCAGGGCTCGGGACATAAACGGTGCCTTCCTTTGGTTGAAAAAGCGATCCGTTCAACCCCCGGATGTATCAGTCTGTGGCTGACTAACTTTTGGAATCGTCTGGGCTTTGAATAATCGGCCAGAAATCTTTCGCAGGATTGGCAGCAATAAAGAGATCATCGAAAGCGTCATCAGCCCGCCGCTGATCGGGTGCTGGAAGAAAATCAGCCAGTTATTATGGAACGAAATCATGCTGCGCGTAAAAGAATCTTCGGCAATCGGCCCAAGTATGGCACCCAAAACCATCGGCGATACAGGAAAATTAAAGCGGTCAAACAGCCAGGCGAGCGATCCGAAAACCACCACGATCCACAAATCCGGGAAGCTATTGCGGTCCGCAAACGCGCCGACGAGCGCAAACATCACAATAATGGGCGCTAAAATTCCCTGCGGAATGGTCAGCACTTTCACGACAATGCGGATCCACAGAAACCCAAGCAGGCACATGCCAATGACCGAGACAAATAACGACGCCAGGATTGTATAGACCACCAAAGCCGATGCCGGATTTTGCAGTAAAAACGGCCCAGGCTGGACGCCATGCAGCAAAAACGCCGCGAGAATAACGGCCGTCGCCCCGCTACCCGGCAGGCCCAACGTGAGCAGCGGCACCATGTGGCCGGCAACCGAAGCAGTCGAGGCAATCTGCGGCGCAACAATCCCTTCAGGTATGCCCGTGCCAATCTGGCTGCCCCGTTTGCCATATTGTTTTTCAATGCCGTACGAGACAAATGATGAGATTGTCGCACCCGCACCGGGAATCACCCCGAGAAACGTGCCCAATATTGTGCTGCGCACGAAGGTTGCACGCAACGCCCAGATTTCGCGGATTGAGGGAAATGATGTTTTAACGCTGGTCGGCTTTTTCAGGTTGTCCAGTTTCACGCCCTGATTGATTTTGGCGAGAATTTCCCCAAAGCCATACATCCCCACCAACACCATCACAAACGGCACGCCATTCATCAGCATCGACCAACCGAACGTGAACCGGTCAGCACCATAGGTTGGGTCCACGCCAACTGTCGCCACCAGCAGCCCCAGACAAAGGCTGATCAAAGCGTTGGGTAATGAGTTTCCGGCAAGCGCCACAACCGTGGTCAACCCAAAAAACACCGCCGCGAAATATTCTGGCGCACCGAAGCTCAAAGCGAGGCTGCTCAGGGGCCCCGCCATGCCAACCATCACAAAAGACGAGACCAGCCCCCCCGTTAAGGCCGCCACCAACGCCCACCCCAGCGCCTTCGCGGCTTCACCGCGCTTGGTCATGCCCCAGCCATCCCATAGCAAAGGCACATCCATCGGCTCGCCGGGAATTCTATACAAAATGGTGGTAAAACACCCCGCATAGGTTCCCGACATATAAATCGCCGTCAGCAAAATAATCGATTGTTCCAACCCCATGGAATAGGTGAAAGGCAATGCGATCACCACACCCATCACCAGCCCCAGACCAGGCATGATCGAGACGGCCATACCGATGAAAAGCCCAACGATCAGGGATAGCAGGTCCTGCCATTTGAATATTTCAACAATACCGGCGGCGAGATAATGAAACATATCCACAATAGTGACCCTAGCGAATGCCGAGAAGCGCCATGACATGTAATGAAACCACCGAGAACGGCGGAACACCGATTGGCAGTGGTACAAAAATAATTTTCATGAACGTATAGGTAAAAAACACCGTCAGCACGGCCGATACTGAAACCAGCACAAGCGGCTGGCGGACGCTGCATAGCCACATAAAAATGCCGAGGTAAAACAGGGTACAAAGAAAAAAACCGCATATCGGCATCAAATATAAATAGCTCGCCGTCAGAACGATCACCGCCACAACCAGTATTGTATTGTTGGCATGGGTCTCAACCAACATCTCGTCCGGGTCGATAACCGGTGGCGCCGCGGCACGGCGTTGTTCGTTCCTGGCTGCAAACAAAAGCTGCTGCCCGATCTCAAAACAGCAAACCAGCATCAGCAAAGTCAATATAATCTTTGGCCACTCATCAGGACCAATTTGGTCGGGCATTTGCGAATACGCGATTTGGTTGGCAACCACATACAATGCCACCGCCACGGCGAGCACAATTAGGTACGGCCCCATTTGCTTTAATCGCGTGATGAACAGCATAACTCCTCCTGTCGTCGCAGCTAGGGGCGCGTACTTATTGTTGTTGTATCTGCGTTATTAAATCCACCAGTTTCGTAACGCTTACGGTACCACGTCAAACATCTCAGAGTTGGCGCCTACTTGTCCGACCCCGGCTGAGCAGATGCCAGAACCTTGGCTTGTGCCAACCAGGTTTTCATATATGCAATACTGTCCGCGCTTGAAACATAGCTCTCTGGCACCGCATATTGGTGTTTCAAATATTCTTGATATTCACCGCTGGCCGCAGCTTTCGCCAGTGCATCAGATAATTTTTTCACAATTTGCGGGTCGGTCCCAGCCCGGACAATAATAACCCGAATCTGATGCAAGGTCGCCTGGTAGCCAAGCTTCACCGAATACGGCACATCGCCAAATCCAGCAACATCGAAGGGCTTATCGTTGAAAAATATGACAGGCTTGATCTGCTTGCCCTCAATAAAGCTCCGCACATCGCCCGCCTGTGTATAGAGCAGGTCACTTTGGCCGCCGAGCACCGAGGTGTAACGCAAGCCTGGCGCCGAGAACGGGATCGCTTGCAGGTCCACGCCATGCGCTTTGAAATAACCGACGGTAATCGCATCAGGGCTGCCATAGCCAGTGATCGCAACCTTGAGCTGACGTGTTTTTGCCGCTTTGACAACATCATCCCAGCTTTGCAGGGGGCCTGCTGCATTCACATAAAACCCCGAAACCTGTTGGATCATAATGCCGAGTGGAATAAAATCGTCGAGCTTAAATCGCGCCGACGGGCTAGCCAATAAGGCCAGCGTATCCCCGGTCAGAACCGCCATGGTGTAACCATCCGCAGGCGAGGTCAGAAGTTGGGTAAGGCCGGTCTGCCCAGTGGCACCAGGCATATTCACGATCGGAATTGAAACACCAAGGTCTGGCGCAATGATCTTGCTGGTTATTCTCGCCAAGCTGTCAGCACCACCGCCTGGCCCCCAGGGAACAATCAGGGTGATGGGGCGTGATGGATAGGAATCGGCGAAGCTGGCATGAAGCGGTGCTAAGCATAAGGCAAACAAAACAGCGCCACAACGCAACAACGACTTTAGCATGACATTCCCCTTATTTATAAATTTCGTTGTAGTCTTTTACCCTCGGACTTTCGGCGTCACCAGATTGCCCATTACCTTGATCTCAAAGCTTTTTTAGTGTGCGTGTTATAAGCCGTGATATTGCTTCGTATAGCAAAAATTCGTTTCCAAGGCTTTTGTGTGCCCACCCTGAAAAACCCCGTCTGTCAGCCAGCCGACATACCGGTGGGGTTTCGTAGCATAATGGACAAAAATATCGTCATAAAACCCGCCGATATTCCCAAATTTTTAGGGCCATGACAACTCTTATACTGGATGACCGATGTTTGCTGCACGCGACAAGCCTTTACAACTCCGGGCAGTCCATCTTCAACTGCCGCTCATCGTTCCCTACCGGCTGGCATTTGGTGAACAGCGCCAATTCGATGTCATTCTAGTCGGTGTTCGCGACCGCGATGGCCGGTCCGGCTGGGGCGAGGCCACCATTCTTCCAGGTTACACCACCGAAACAATCGAGGGCGGCTGGCTGACCGCTCAGTATATTTTGTCGCACTGCAACACGAGCCAGGAGGTTTGGCGGGCGGCCCAACTAGCCGCGAAAGACTCGCCTTTCATCGCCACCGCCTTCCTCACCGCGCTAGACTGGCTGGAGGCGCATCCTTTCCTAAGCCGCGCGGGGAGGTTTCCGTTGCTCGGGACCGTCAATGGAAAATCCGAACAGCGCGCCGCCCTGGCAGCCGAGATCGAGGCATTGCTGGCAACCGGCTATAAAACCCTCAAAGTAAAAATCGGTTGGGATGTCGCAAAAGACCTGGAGCAGGTCAATACAGTCCGCGCGATTGCCGCTGGCCGTGCGCAATTGCGGGTTGATGGCAACCAGGGATATTCCCGCGATCAAGCCGTCACATTTTTATCGCAGCTCGACCCGGCGGGGATCGAACTGGTGGAGCAGCCATGCGCCGCGGGCGATTGGGATGCGGCGGTTGCAGTCAAGCGCGCCGCCAACGTTCCCATCATGCTTGATGAGGGCATCTACACGTTAGATGACATTGAGCGCGCCGCATCGCTAGGCTGCGCCGATTATATAAAATTGAAGCTGATGAAATTAGGCAGCCTCGATAAATTAGCATACGGGCTGCAGATGATCGCTGATGAAGGCATGAAGGCGGTGCTCGGCAATGGCGTGGCGGCAGATCTCGGCTGCTGGATGGAAATTGCCACAGCGCTTGGCACCGTCACCACCGCCGGAGAGATGAATGGGTTTTTAAAAACCCGGCCACAATTATTATTACCGCCGCTCCGGATGGAAGGTGCCGATGTTGTTCTGGACGGAAAACTCCCAGACATAAACGAAACAACGTTACGCGATTACGCGGTTGGCCACGCCGGCGGGTGGAGCTGAACGCCCAATCCTTGCCGTCGTCTTAAATCGCTTTGAGCGCTGGCATAATTTCACGCGCGAAAAAACGCATACCCTCAAGCGGGGGAATCGGCTGAATAATCAAATGCGATACACCCGCTTTTTCCCATTCCCGAATGCGCATCACACATTCCTCAACACTCCCCCACAAATTTTCGCGCAAAATATCATCGGGCGTCGGTGGTACTGCGAATCTGTGCTTGCGCTCTTCGGCATAATGGCGGCTCCACTCTTTAACCCCATCTATCGGCAAGCCGGCCAAACACACGGTGGAAATCGCCATTGGAATATCCCGCCCGCCAGTTCGCCGCCGCATATCCGCACGCCAGTCGGCAATCACTTCCGGTGGCTTTGCGTAAGTAAGCCAATAGTCGCCAAGCTCCGCGGTCAGGGCACGCGTTGCCTCGGAATCACCAGGGACCCAGATCGGAATATGCGGTTGCTGCAGCGGCTTTGGCTCCAGATACGCACCGTCTAACTGATAGAAAATGCCCTTGAACGTCACTTCTGGTTCCGTCCACATACGTTTCGCGATGATCAACGCCTCACGTAACCGCGCCACCCTTGCATCATGGTCTTCCCACGGCAACCCGTAACTGCGCGTCTCCTCCTGAAACCATGCGGAGCCTACAGAATAAATCAGGCGGCCCGCAAACATAACATCAAACGTCGCAGCCATTTTCGCCATCACCGCCGGATGGCGCAGGGAGTTATTAAAAGTGTGCCCGGCGAATTTCACTCTATGCGTCAAAGCGGCCAGGGCTGAGAGCACAGTCCAGTTCTCTAGCATCGGCGTTCGTTTGCTCATATGCGCGTTGATCACATGGTCCGGCAACCAAATGGAATCAAAGCCCAGCGCCTCTGCCTCAAGCGCCATCTCCCGCGTATAGTCCCAGCCTTGCCCCTTGGCCCCCATCTCGCCTTGAACCGCCAGCCTGACCCCGAATTCCATGTTTTTCCCTTCCAAGTTGTCGCCCACCAATACGCTTATTCATGCTGTGCTCTGCAAAACCTCCAACCCCGCAATCCGGCCGCCAATAAAGCACTCGGCAAGATTGCCACCAGACAAGTAAAGATGCCCAAATACGCTGCCGAGCTCGCCTACAGCGAATAGTCCCGCGATCGGCACGCCAAACGCATCGAGAACACGCTGGCGTTCATCATGAACCGGCCCACCTTGCGTGTTGGAAACCACCGGCCATACCCGCGCGCCATAATAAGGCGGTTGTGCAATCGGCAACATGCTCATCGCGGGTCGACCAAAGGCAGCATCTTGCTGCGCGGCACATGCCTGATTCCACTCATCGATCGTGCGCACAAACGACTCCGGCGGCAGGCCCAGTGCCTCGGCAAGGCCCGTGATAGATCCAGCACTTATAAGAATCTGTTCATCAAATTCTTCGGCAGTGGCGGTGCCAAACTGCTGTGCCACCGCACGGTCATGCCAGGTTGGCGCACTCACCGGGTAGCGTGCCCGGCCGGCGGCATCCAGGATCAGGTACGAAGGAATCCGCGGATGCGCCTGCATTGCTGGATCGAATGCTCCCAATGCACGATACGCGGTATCCTGCATGTAAGGCTCATACTCATTCATGAAACGCTGGCCATGACAATCAACAAGGATCCAGCTCATGCGAACATCTTTGGGCGGAAAACCCGGCCGCCAATCTGGCAGCTTTTTTACCCGGATCCCAAACGGATAAGCAGGGTCGGGATGGCGAAACCCGTAGGCGCCGTGGAAATGCCACATATGCCAAAGTGCCGCACCGGCGGACTGCGCCATCCGAATCCCATCGCCCATATTGGCCCGCATGGCCGCCGAAACGACCGGCTTCAAATGCCAAAATTGCCTCTGCATCTCTGCATCGCCTTCAAAACCACCACAGGCCAGAATCACCCCATGATGACACCTAATCTCCTGCCCGCCTGCGCGCACACCAACAACGCGGTTCTGCGCTTGCAGCAAGCGTTGCACCTGCGTCGCCAACCGCACCTCAATGGTGGGGCGGCTGCGCACATGGTTCAGCACCAGCTTAAACAAACGCGCGCCTGCTACACCGCCGCGCACCTGTGGGAAATCAATGGCGTGATCGTAACCGGGGAGCGCTTCGATGGTCGCAAAGCCAAATGTATCAGCGCCCGGAAACGGATAATGCCCCGCCGAATCGCGGCATACCACCGTCGCACCAAACGGTTCCGCCAGCGACTTCACATAATCGGCAAGCCCCGTCATCCCCGCCGCCAACGCCAGCAGCGCGGCCTCGGGCGCCGTACCGGCATTGGTGGCCGATAGATAATTGAAAGCCTCGGACTTTTCCTTGGCAATTCGCAATCCACCTTCTGAGCATACAGAAATACCCCCGGCATCCTGCTGCTTTTCAAGTAACAGCACCCGCGCCCCGGCGTCAGCGGCTGTAATGGCCGCAATGCCACCAGCAAATCCAAAGCCGACGACGATGACATCGAATGCGTCGCTCACCATAATGGCCTAAATTTCCCCATCGCGTGCGCGCCCGTACAACCAGCCACCTTCAACCAAAATTTCGGAGCCAGTGATGTAATCCGATTCGTCGGATGCCAAAAATACCGCGGCATATGCAACATCTTCCGGCTGCCCCCAGCGCCCCACAACAGTTTCCCCACCCCAGTTAACATCTGAACTGGTGGCCGCTGCTGCGTTCATGGGGGTGGCGATCGACCCTGGCGAGATGGCTGTGACGCAAATATTTCGCCCACGCAAATCCATCGCAAGCGCTTTCGTCAGCCCGATAACGCCAGCTTTCGCCGCGCAATACGCAACACGATCAGGCCGCCCGGTATGCGCCGCGATCGAGGCAAGATTGATGATCTTACCCTTACCAAATTTCAAAAAATGCGGAACAGCCGCTTGCGCGCAGAGAAAATGTCCGGTGAGGTTAATATCAATCATACGGTGCCAGTCTGCTTCGGTGTGATCGAGAAAATGCTTCACGCACCGTGATCCAGCATTATTCACCAGAATATCAATGCGGCCAAATTGCCGCACCGCCTTGTCGCACATTTTTATGGTATCGGCGCGGCTGGTAACATCCATACCCAGCGCAATAGCCCGTCCGGACTTTGCCTCGATCTGTTGAACGGTCTCATGCGCGGCATCGAGATTAAGGTCAGCCACCAATATGGCGGCACCATTTTTTGCAAACTCAATGGCAATCGCGCGCCCCATGCCGCTACCACTGCCCGTTACGATCGCAACTTTACCTGCAAGCCGCATTCAATCTCTCCCACTTTATTATTTATTTTGCCCTCTGTAACAGCCGCTTTTACGAAATCACGAAACGGAAATTATAAATTTTCCTAACGATGCACGGCCCTCCAAGGCACGGTGTGCATCGGCCGTCTGCTCCAGCGGCAAGCCATCATGAACGCTCACCACCAGGCGCTGTTCACGCACGGCACGAAAGAGATCCGCAGCGCGGGCGCGGCGCTCATCTGCCGTCGCCAGATAATCCGCCAGATGCGGCCGCGTAAAAAATATCGACCCCGCCTCCGCCAGCTCAATCGGCTCAATGTTTGCCACCACGCCCGAACTCGCGCCAAACAGAATACATAAACCCCTGCGGCGCACACAGCGGATACTGGCATGGATGGTATCAAGGCCCACCGAGTCATAGGCCACATGCACCCCCTCACCTTTGGTTATGTCCAGCACACGCGCGCGGAAATCCTCCTGCCGGTACAAAATCACATGGTCAGCCCCCAGCGCCGTCACGATCTTTGCCTTGTCGTTGCTGCCGACAGTTGTAATAACCTTGGCGCCACGCAGCTTGGCCAGCTGGATCAAAAGCTGCCCAACACCGCCAGCCCCAGCGTGAATAAGGCAAACTTCGCCTGGTTCTAACCGGTGCGCTGAATGCGTCAGATAGTGCGCGGTTGAGCCTTGCAGCATCAGCGCCGTTGCAATGTCGAGCGAGACGGTTGCCGGCACCTCAACAAGTTTCCAAGCGGGAACCACAGCATAATCAGCATAGCTTCCCTGTGACAGGCAGTAGGCGACCCGGTCGCCTGGCTTCCAATCACCCACCCCTTCGCCAACTGCCGCAACAACGCCAGCGCCTTCCATACCAAGCGTCATCGGAAGTTTCGATTTATACGTGTCAGATTTCGCATAAATGCCGGACCGCATGTAAACATCAATGAAATTAACACCGGCCCGCGCCACCCGCACCAGAACCTCACCGGCACCAGGCGCTGGTATTGGTATATCCACCATGCGCAGACCATCAGCACCGCCAAACGCCTCTATCTGGACCGCTCTCATTTTATATTCCTCGACATGCGGTTTTTAGTGCAATGCCCTCACAAAAACTGCATCGTCATCACGTTCAAAGCCCGCAAGCACCAGCCAGTCTCTTATGGCTGGTCCCACATCCCAGCAAATCTTTCGCATGGCCAAAGGACGGCAATCTGTCAGCAAGATGACGCATTTTGAGATTGGTCGGCTGCAAAGCCCAGCCACCAAGCCGATGATTGTTTGGCGCGCCATTTGCCTTGGCTTACAGCGGCACTGCGCCGCAGAGGCAATCAGCCCATAAAATTTACCTGTTGGCGCATTGTAGCCGCGCTAACCATCACCTGTGCAATCACCAAAATCGCAATCATAACCGCAAACGGCACGGGGCCTGTCCGGCTCATCAAATTCGTCAGCCTTTATTGGCTGAACGCGTTCCCCACCGTATGCGCTGTATGCACAATGGCATCGCCGGTGGCATTGGCCCCGTCGCTAAAGCCCTGGCCGACATCTTTCAAACCACTCCCAATATGGCCTTGACCAAGATTATCGCCCGCCGCATTGAAGTCGCTTTGCGCGCGGCTACCATCGGCGTTGCATGCCGCCAGCAACAACGTCAAAGCCAGCAATAATAAGCCGGTTGGTTTCATCTAAGCGGTTCCCTTCACATCCGGTTTTGTCCAGCACGGGACAGTTTCAATCCTCTGGCGCTCAGTCAATGCCGTACGCCATGGTTGATCGCATTTCGCCCATACGGCAAGTTTCTCGTATCATTGTTGTATTCCTCGGCGCGCATCAAACTACCGCTCCGGCTGCGGCGTCAGGCCGGACTTGCAGGTTTATAGCCCACATAATGGTGAAACAGGCCGACATAGCTGGTGCAAGTGACATTGCAAAACCCAGCCTCACGCAGCACAGCAATAATGATATCCGGCGGCATATAATTTAAAATTGTTCGCCAATGATACTGCATCAAGATGCGCGCCCGAACATCGCGCGCCACCAGCTGAGACAGCCAGGGCACCAGCGTACCTATAAAGAATTTCGTGATCGCACGGCCCAGCCGATGGCGCGGCGCGCTGATCTCGATCACCAGGATCGCACCACCGGGGCGTAGCACCCGCAGCGCCTCGGCCAATGCTGCTTGCAGGTCCGTCACATGCCGCAGCGCATAGCCCATGGTTACAAAATCGGCGCTTTCTGCCGCTACGGGCAGTGCCTCAGCGGTCGCCTGAATCAGCGGTATCGGCAGGTTTCGCTGCGCAACGGCCAACATCGCTTCACTCACATCCACGCCAATCACCAACCCATCGGCACCAGCCAGCCCCAACGCCTCGCGTGCCAACAAGCCAGTGCCAACGGCCACATCAACCACCCGCGCGCCCATGCGCACCCCCGCCCGGCGCAAACAGAAGCGCCGGTACCAGGCCCCCGAGCCGAGCGAAAACAGTAAATTGACAAGGTCGTAATATTCCGCCGACCGGTTAAACATGTTGCGGACAAAAGCCGGGCGCCGTTCCGGATCGTCGTAATATTCGCCAACAAGTTCCCGCGACCGCGCAGTGTCAGGCGTCTCATCGGGGTTGCACATGCAAGCATACCTATGGCTAATGGCGGTCGTGTCATTCTTCGGCGGGTACGCAAGCGGGGTCAACGCCTCTGTCACGCCCGGCGAACCAGAAGGAGAAACCGGGTGGAAAAAGCGCAGCAAACCACGAACGCACCCGCCCCGCCTGATTGCGATGTTCTGGTGATCGGCGGCGGCCCGGCCGGGTCAAGTGTTGCCACCTTGCTGGCCGAACGCGGTCGGCGCGTGGTGCTGCTCGAAAAAGACAAGCATCCGCGTTTCCATATCGGTGAGTCACTGCTGCCCTATAATCTGCCGCTGCTCGACCGGCTCGGCGTGCGCGCCCAAATCGAAACCAGCGCGCAGCACAAGCACGGCATCGAATTTGTCTCGCCCTTCCACGGCAAAAGCGTGCGTTATGAATTCGCCAAAGCCTGGGACAAGCGTTTTCCCTACGCCTTCCAGGTCCGCCGCTCGGCGTTCGATGAAATTTTGCTGCGCAATGCCAGCCAAAAAGGCGCCGAAGTTCTTGAAGAATGCCGTGTCACCCGCGTCGAATTTCCCGAAAACGACCACCCGCTGGTCACTGCCCGCCAAGCTGACGGCACGGAACAGCAATGGCGGGCCGCCTTCATCGTCGATGCTTCCGGCCGCGACACTGTGCTGGCCAGCCAAATGGGGTCGAAAGCCCGCAACCCGCGCAATGACAGTGCCGCCATTTATGGCCATTTCACCGGCGCCCGCCGGCTGGAAGGCCAGGCGGCCGGCAATATCACCATCGTCTGGTTCGACCTTGGCTGGTTCTGGTTCATCCCGCTTTCAGATGGCACCACCAGCGTCGGCGCGGTTAGCCCGGCCGCCAATTTCAAAAACCGCGGCACTGATCTTAAAAGTTTCTTCATGGGCCTGATCGCATCCAGCCCCGAGATCGCTGATCGGCTCAAGCACGCCACGCTCACCAGTGAGGTCACCGCGACCGGCAATTATTCCTACTCATCCAGCACCATGAGCGGACGCAACTTCATCCTGGCCGGCGATGCCTGCACATTTATTGACCCGGTCTTCTCAACCGGCGTCTATGTGGCCATGCAGTCCGGCTTTTGGGCCGCTGATGCGGTTGAGGCTTGCTTGACCAAGCCACAGCGCGCCGCCGCGATCTTGCGCCGATATGACCGGACCTTTCAAAAGGCCCTGGGCTCCTTCACCTGGTTCATTTACCGCATCCGCGAACCGGCCATGCGCAACCTGTTCATGTCGCCGCGCAATATATTCCGCATGGAGGAAGCCGTGCTCTCCCTGCTCGCTGGCGGCGTTTTCACCGGCTGGCAAATCAAGCTGCGGCTGTATATGTTCCGGGCGATTTATTACGCCACAAAACTATCCCATCTGCGCTTCCGGCTCACCGGCCAACCGCTAAAGGCGCCCAGTGTGGCCACCATCCCGCGCGAGGTCAGCCCCTAGCCACCGTGATCTCAGCGACGCATCTGGTTCTCATTCCCAGCTATAATACCGGCCCCCGGCTTGCCGAAACCGTGGCTGAGGCGTTGCGTCACTGGCAGCCCGTCTGGGTGGTCATTGACGGCAGCACCGATAACAGTGCGGCCCGCTTGCCACAAAGTGCGGGGCTACGGGTCATCCACCGCCCGCATAATGGCGGCAAGGGCGCGGCTGTGCTGGCGGGCTTGCGCCCCGCCGCCGAGGCAGGCTTCACGCACGTACTTGTCATGGATGCAGACGGCCAGCATCCCGCGGCAGATATCGCCGCCTTCCAGGAAGTCTCGCGCCAAAATCCGGCGGCAATGATTCTGGGTACGCCGATTTTCGATGCCAGCGCGCCGCGCATCCGCGTGCTTGGCCGCCGCCTCTCCAACGCGCTGGCGCGGCTGGAGACCGGGCAAGCCATCGGCGACGCGCTGTTCGGCTTCCGTGTTTACCCGCTGCTGCCGCTGCTGGAGGTGATGCAATCTGGCCGCCATATGCGGGGTTACGACTTCGATAGCGAGGCGTTGGTGCGGCTATGCTGGCGTGGCGTGGCGGTCATCAACCGCCCGGTACCAGTGCGCTATTTCACCCAAGCTGAAGGCGGTGTCTCGCATTTTCGCTACGGGCGCGACAATCTTCGGCTTGCCGCCATGCATGCGCGGCTGCTTGGCGCCCTATGGCTCAGGCCATGCCGCCGTTAATTGAAATCAGTTGCCCCGAAATATAACCAGCGTTCCGGGAGGCCAAAAACGCCACCAGGTCGGCAACCTCCTCCGGCTGCCCGGCACGCTGCATCGGCACCAGCTTGGCGATCACCTCTTTCGGAAAAATCACTTCGGTTGACGGCGAAGCGATAATCCCCGGCGCCACCGTATTCACCGTAATCCCACGGCTCGCCAGTTCCAGCGATAACGAACGTGTGGCGCCATGCAGCCCGGCCTTCGCCGCCGCATAATTCACCTGACCGCGATTGCCCATCACCGCTGCCACCGAAGACACATTAATAATCCGCCCCCAGCGCGTGCGGATCATCGGCAGCAGCAGCGGCTGGGTGACATTGAAGAAACCATTGAGCGAAACATCGATAACGCTTGCCCATTGCTCATGGCGCATCCCCGGCATCACCGCGTCATCATGGATCCCGGCATTATTCACCAATATCTGAATCGCCCCGGCTGCAAGAATGCGCGCGAGCGCCGCATTGGTTTCTGCGGCATCGGTAATATCGAAACACACAGCCTCCGCAGCGCCACCAGCGGCCACAATCTCGGCCGCCACCGCCGCCGTTTTGGCACCCCGGCCATGCACATACACATAATGCCCAGCAGCCGCCAAAGACAGCGCAATCGCGCGCCCAATAATACCGCTGCCGCCCGTCACCAAGGCCCGGCTCATGGTGCTGCCCCGAACATCACGGTTGCCCGCCCGCTCAACATCGTGGCCCCCCGGGTTGCGACGGTAAAATTGTAACTGGCCCCGCGCGTGTCTGCCATCAGGCAATGCACCGCAATGTCCAAAGCTTCTGCGTCCTCCAAAGTGCCAGCCTCCAGCAACGGGCAGGACAACACCACATCACGCACACTCACCAAAAACCCCGGTACCGGCGGGCCTTTTGTGGGGGCTGACAACCGGCCATGGAGCGCCATGGCCTGCGCCGCAATCTCAATGCCACCAGCAGCACCCAGCGTGCCATCAGCACGGCGCAGCGGATTATCGGCCGCCGCGAACCGGTGCGAGAGACACCGCAACATATCCCCATCCCACGCCAAAACCTCATCAAGCAGGCACATCGCACCGGCATGGGGAATCAAAGTGAGGATCTCATCTCGCCCAATGCGGTTCATGCCAGCGTCTCCGGCCAACCGGCGGCCGGGCGGTGGGTAATCCGCACCTTCAGCCCCATATCGGGCAAATAATCCAACATCACCTCGGGCGTCCCATCACCTGCCAAAGCCGCCAATAATGGCAGGGCGCGCGCGGTCGGGGTGTTCTGCCGCAACGGCTCCAAAGCTGCGCCCGCCGACGAGCCAACATATGCGCCGGGCCACAAGGCGGCATCCAGCCGGGCAAACGAAGCAGCGCTCGGCGCCGGAGAGAGCACCAAGGCCACCCCACACTCCGCCCCGACCGGCCGCACCGCAAATAACGGCGACGGGTAAGGAACATCATAAGCAATCAACAGCACCGCCTGCCCCCCGGCACCCAATTGCGCCGCTGCTTCCAACAGCCCGGCGGCAAAGCTGCCATCATAGCTGCACAGGCTGGTCGAGGCCGCCTTCGCACCCGTGGCGATGCTCCAATACCCCGCCGCCGCATTATGCACCGAATTATGAAACTTGGTGGGAGACAGCTCACGTTGCGTGGAAGCCAGCACGGTCAGAATATCATGGATCGTATCGCCATCCGCCCCTGATGAAGAAAAAATCGCCGGGGTCTCAGCCGGGTCGCGCCCCGCCGCCGCACACGCCTCAACACCGACCGCCAAAGCCAGTTTCACGGTTTTAGGCGCCCGGCGGCGTTCATTGGCGGGCAATAACGCGCTGGCGGGAATCGTCACCGGCGCTGGCACATAGGCCGCTTGCCCGGCCAGAATGGCGGCTGCTTCAGCCCAACCGTTCAGCCCCGGTCCACACAACCCCACCGCTTCCACATAGAGCCGCATTATAGGGCCCGCCCCAGCACCAGGCTGCAATTTACCCCGCCAAAGCCAAACGCGTTGCTGATAACCCGGCGGATACGGGCCGGCCGCCCCGCCAGCACATATTGGCTGCCAAAGCTGCGGTCGACCTCGTTGGTATGCGGGCTGCCTGGCAAAAATCCGTGCTGCAACGCCAGCGCACAGACCGCCACCCCAACCATGCCGGAAGCCCCCAGCGTGTGCCCGGTGAAGCCCTTGCTCGAACTGCACGGCACACGGTCCCCAAACAGGCTGGTGATGGCGCAATCCTCCGCCGCATCCCCCGCTAACGTCGCGGTGCCGTGCAGGTTGATATAGTCGATCTCCTCAGCCCTCATGCCTGCCTGCGCCAAAGCCTGCAGCATCGCGCGTTGCGCCCCGGCCCCCTGCGGGTCGGGTGAGGACATATGGTAAGCATCGGAACTCTCACCGGCCCCCAGTAACAACACGGTCTCAGCACCGTGCTGCGGCCCCGCCTTTTCCAACAGGGCAAAGCCCGCAGCCTCACCGATGGAAATGCCGCTGCGGGCAGCACCAAACGGGCGGCACGGCCCCTCCGCCATCACCCCCAGCGCGTGAAACCCAAACAAGGTGGTGTCGCAGAGCGTATCAGCCCCGCCCACAATGGCAGCATCGCACAGCCCGGCGGCAATCATCCGGGCGGCGCTGGCAAACACTTTCGAGGTTGCGGCACAAGCGGTGGAAACAACAACCGCCGGGCCTTTGAGCTGCAAATAATCGCGCACGAACATGCCCAACGCGTAGGTATTATGGGTGCGGGCATAATCGAATGTCGCCGGCAGCAGGCCAACCGGGTCGCGCTGCCGATAGGCGGCTTCGGTTTCCAAAATGCCGGACGTGCTGGTCCCTAAAAACAACCCGATCCGCGCCGC
>NCAT01000023.1 GCA_002255575.1 Acidocella sp. 20-57-95 | reverse complement strand
CACGGCTAGAACCCGCGCCGGAATGGGCGCGTAGCGCAGCGGTAGAGCACCACCTTGACATGGTGGGGGTCACAGGTTCAATCCCTGTCGCGCCCACCATTTATTAACAAAACCCCGTTTTTTGAGGCTTTTTGCAGTGTTTCGGCGCCGTGATACATTCGCGTTCTAAGGCGTCAAAGCTGGGACAAAGTATCGGTGCGGCGCTGTTAAATAAGAGGATTTCATAGCTGTGACCATTCAACTTGGCCAGATCGCCCCGGATTTCGAGCAAGGTTCCAGCGAGGGCACTATCAAGTTCCACGAATATCTCGGATCATCCTGGGGCATTTTATTTAGTCACCCGAAGGATTTTACCCCCGTTTGCACAACTGAGCTGGCCGAAGTAGCGCGGTTGAAGCCAGAATGGGACAAGCGGAATGTGAAGCCGCTTGGCCTGTCGGTTGATACGGGTCAGCACCATGTCGGCTGGGCGGCGGATATTGTTGAAACCCAGGGTCAGGCGGTGAATTTCCCAGTGCTGGCGGACCCTGATCGCAAGGTTTCTAACCTTTACGGCATGGTGCATCCGGACGCTGACCCATCCGTGACGGTGCGGTCGGTCTTCGTGATCGATCCCAACAAGAAAGTCCGACTTATTCTAACCTATCCTCCCTCCACCGGGCGTAACTTCCAGGAAATTCTACGGGTTTTGGATAGTCTGCAACTGACTGATACCCACAAGGTGGCCACCCCGGTGAACTGGAAGAACGGCGATGATGTCATTATCGTACCGTCACTTTCAGACGAAGACGCCAGGCTCCGCTTCCCCGAAGGATGGAAGACGCTAAAGCCGTATCTGCGGATTGTAAAACAACCAAAGCTGCCCCACGCTTAAGTAAACGGTCGGAGGCCGCTAATTGTGACAACCCGCCTCCGCAGTATGTAACATAGCCCTACCTGTCACCGAAGCTTCATCATAGTGTCATCCTTCTGTCACGAAACCCCTTTAAGGAGGCGGTCATGGAAATAGCGAGCAAAATGATGTCTGAAGTGCCGGCGCCGGTTATGCCCAACCAGAGCGAGCGAGCTGGATCAGTCAAGGTTTCAATCCGGAACCTCAATTTCTATTACGGCGAAAATCACGCACTCAAAAATATTAATATTGACTATTTGGATCGCAAAACCACCGCCATGATCGGCCCGTCCGGCTGCGGCAAGTCCACACTGCTGCGCATCTTGAACCGGATGTACGATCTTTATCCTGGCCAGCGTGCTGAAGGCGAAGTGATGCTGGGGGGGCAAAACCTGATTGCGCCGGATGTCGATTTGAACCGGCTGCGCAGCCGGGTTGGCATGGTGTTTCAGAAGCCGACGCCATTTCCCAAATCGATCTATGAAAACGTCGTTTTCGGCGTCCGTCTGCATGAGAAGCTGTCTAAGGCTGAAATGGATGAGCGGGTTGAATGGGCCCTCACCCGCGCTGCGCTATGGAACGAAGTAAAGGACCGGTTGAACACCTCCGCTATCGGGCTTTCCGGCGGTCAGCAGCAGCGGCTTTGCATTGCCCGTTCAATCGCCGTGCGCCCGGAAGTCCTGCTGCTCGACGAGCCGACCAGCGCGCTTGACCCAATCAGCACTTTGAAAATCGAAGAACTGGTTGATGAGCTGAAGAAAGATTTCACCATCGTGATCGTGACCCATAACATGCAGCAGGCTGGCCGTTGTGCCGACCAGGTAGCATTTTTCTATCTGGGCGAGTTGGTTGAAGTTGGCTCCTCAAGCCAGATTTTCACCGCCCCGCGCGAGCGCCGTACGCAGGAATATATTACCGGCCGGTTCGGCTAAAAGGAATCTCAGATGGCCGAAGACACCAAACATATCGTCACCAGCTTTGAGGTCGATCTGCAGAAACTGCGTGACATGATCGCAGTGATGGGTGGCCTGGTGGAACGCGCGGTGGCAGATGCGACCAAGGCGCTGGTGAACCACGACGCTGAAACTGCTGCCCGCGTGGTGGCTATGGATCCTCAGATTGATGCCGAAGAGCGTGCGGTTGACCAATTCGCCGTGAAGCTCCTCGCACTTCGTCAGCCAGTGGCTGACGACTTGCGGCAGGTTGTTGCCGCATTGAAAGTTATTACTGATCTTGAACGGATTGGCGATTATGCGGCCAATGTTGCAAAGCGCAGTATGGTGCTGAACAAAATGGCCAGCCCCTACTCGCTCTCGGGCATCGGCCAGATGGCAGGTTTAGTGCAGCAAAACCTGAAAACGGTGATCGATGCGGTCGGCGAAGCTGACCCGCAGAAAGCGATCAGCGTTTGGCGCGCTGACCAGGCCGTGGATGATTTGTACAACACCATCTTCCGCGAATTAATAACCTATATGATGGAAGATCCCCGCAGCATCACCGGCTGCACCCATTTGCTGTTCATTGCCAAAAACCTTGAGCGCATCGGCGATCATGCCACTAACATCGCTGAGCTGACATATTATGCCGTGACCGGCGAGACTCTGCCGGATTTCCGCCCAAAGGGTGACCAAACCTCGGCCTATGTTCATATTGATTCGGCGAGCCAAGAATGAGCGAACAAAATAAACCCTATATTCTGATCGTTGAAGACGAAGCGCCGTTAGTGACGCTTCTTCGCTATAACCTTGAAAAACAGGGGTTTCGGGTTGAGGATGTCGGCGATGGCGGCGAAGCACTGACCCGTATTACCGAGACACCACCTGATTTGCTGCTGCTGGATTGGATGCTGCCAACCATGTCCGGCATCGAGCTTTGCCGCCAACTCCGCCGCCGGCCGGCTAACCGCACCCTGCCAATTATTATGCTGACCGCGCGGGCTGAGGACCAGGACGCCGTGCGTGGGCTGGATACCGGCGCTGATGATTACATCACCAAGCCGTTCTCAACTGAGGCATTGATCGCGCGTATCCGCGCCTTGCTGCGGCGGTCGGGCACAGTGCCGACCAAGCTCAAGTTGAATTTCCACGATATCTCGCTCGACCCTGCCTCACACCGTGTGTTGCGCAATGGCCGCGCACTGCATCTGGGCCCGACCGAATTCCGCCTGCTGGAATTCTTTTTGCGCCATCCGAAACGGGTTTTCTCTCGCGAGGACGTGCTGAATGCGGTCTGGGGCCGCGATATTCATGTGGAGCCACGCACGGTTGATGTTCACATCCGCCGCTTGCGCAAAGCGATTAATGGGCCTGGCGAAACCGACATTGTGCGGACCGTGCGGGCCGCTGGCTACGCATTAGACCTCGATGGTACCGCCGCTGCTGCTGAATAAAACGCCGGACGTTTTTGCCTGATAATAATATCTTCGGGGTTCTTCAAAACCCGTAGCGGCTTATAATTCAGCGGCAAAGAACAAGATAAGAACAAATTATTAATAAAACCTATCTTTTTCTGTTGCTAATTTGTTCCGCCCATGAGAGCCTGAGTTCAAGCGCCGAGTCGTGCGCAATTTTGGCTCTTAGCATTTGGAATGGAACACGCTATGGTTGTATCTCCTACAACATCAAAACGCCGCCTGACCGCTGTTGAAACGGTACCAGAGGCTAAATCGGAGGCAGCTTTGGCTAAAAAACCCGACCCCGAAAAGAACAAGGCACTCGATGCCGCCATGGCGCAAATCGAACGCGCCTTCGGCAAAGGCTCTATCATGCGGATGGGCTCGAAAGGCACCGGCGAAGCATTTGACGTGATCTCGTCAGGCTCGCTGGGGCTCGACCTGGCGCTTGGGATCGGCGGCTTGCCGCGCGGCCGGGTGATCGAAATTTATGGCCCAGAAAGCTCGGGCAAAACCACCCTGGCCCTGCACGCCATCGCCGAAGCACAAAAACGCGGGGGGGTCTGCGCTTTTATCGACGCGGAACATGCGCTCGACCCCACCTATGCCCGCAAATTAGGCGTGGATGTTGATAACCTTCTGATCAGCCAGCCCGATACTGGCGAGCAAGGTTTAGAGATTGCGGACACGCTGGTGCGCTCAGGCTCGATCGACGTGCTGGTCATCGACTCGGTCGCCGCCCTGGTGCCACGGGCTGAACTCGAAGGCGAAATGGGCGACACGCATGTAGGTTTGCACGCACGCCTGATGAGCCAGGCTTTGCGCAAGATCACCGGTTCGGTCGCCCGCAGCAACACCATGCTGATTTTCCTCAACCAAATCCGCCTGAAAATCGGCGTCATGTTTGGTAACCCGGAGACAACCACCGGTGGTAATGCGTTGAAATTCTATGCCTCCATCCGCATGGAAATTCGGCGCATCGGGTCCATTAAAGACCGGGAGGAAGTCACCGGTAACCACACCCGCGTGAAGGTTGTGAAAAACAAACTCGCCCCACCATTCCGGCAAATTGAGTTCGATATCATGTTCGGCGAAGGCATCAGCAAGGTCGGCGAACTCATCGATCTCGGCGTCAAAGCCAATGTGGTCGAAAAATCCGGCGCCTGGTTCAGCTACGACAGCCAGCGCATCGGCCAGGGGCGCGAAAACGCCAAGCAATTCCTGCGCGACCACCCGGCGATCTCGGATGCCATCGAAAAGCGCATCCGCGACCAGTCCGCCGTTGTCGCAGAAGCTCTTATGGTTGCCCCCGATAGCGACGCTGACAACGAAGCCGAAGCGGCTGACTGAGTTACAAGTTGCAGGGTCAGGGGCAAAGCCCCCTGACCTTAATCCGACTACCCAGCCAAGCCGTTTCGATACTGGTTGGCGAGGCCGACATAATGGGGGGCGGTTTCGTCCCAACGGGCACGTTCTTCGTCGGTCATAATGCGTACCAAGCGGGCCGGGGTACCAGCCCATAGCTCCTGCTTTCCGATCCGTTTGCCTGGGCCAAGCAACCCGCGGGCACCAATAAGGCCGGCTTCTTCGATGATAGCGCCATCTAGGATGGTCGCTCCCATGCCGACGAAGGCGCGGTTGCGGAGTTTACAGGCATGAATAATGGCAGCGTGGCCGATGGTGACATCGTCACCAATATCGGTGAAGTTTTCGCCGTGGTCGACATGGATGATGGTGCCGTCCTGAATGTTAGAACGAGCGCCGACGATGATGGGGTTGGTGTCCGCACGCAGAACGCAGTTGAACCAGACATTGGCGTCCTGGCCGAGGCGCACATCACCGATCAGCACGGCGGTGGGCGCAACCCAGGCGGTGGGGTGGATGGTCGGCCAGATACCGTTAAACGGATAAAGTAACCCGCCGGTTTTGGTTGGGGCATAGGTATCAGGCATGGTGCAGTTCCTTGGTTGGGGCGAGAGGGTCTGACAGGCCGAGCATGAGGCAGATATTCTGGACAGCGGCACCAGAGGCGCCTTTGCCAAGATTATCAAGCCTAGCGATCAGCACGGCATGGTCATGGGCGCTGTTAGCGCAAACGAAAATATCCAACAGGTCGGTATCGTTCAATGCTTGTGGCTCGATGTTTTGCGCCGTGATGCCGTTGGGCGGGCGAACCCGTAGACTGGCATGATAGCGCTCGTAAAACGCCTCGGCGATTTCATGGGCACTCGGTTTGCCCAACAGCCGGTCTAGGAACAACGGCACGGAGACGAGCATCCCTTGTCGAAAATGCCCGACAGAGGGAACAAAAATTGGTCGCCGGGTGAGACCGCCATAGATCATGATTTCCGGGACGTGTTTATGGGCAAGGCTGAGGCCATAGAGTTCGAAAGCAGGGCCGCCATCATTGTCATGGGCAGCAATCATTGCCTTGCCCCCACCGGAATAGCCGGAAACGGCGTTAATCGTGACGTCGGAAGCCGCTTCCAGCATTCCGGCATCGATCAGCGGTCGCAGTAGAGCGATGGCACCGGTCGCATAGCAGCCCGGATTGGAAACCTTTTTTGCCTCGGCGATCGCAGACGGCTGCGCAGGGGTAAGCTCCGGAAAGCCATATACCCAGCCAGCAGCTACCCGGTGGGCCGTGCTAGCGTCCAGCAATTTCGGGGCTTTATCACCCAGCAAGGCCACCATAGCGGTTGCTTGCCGCGCGGCATCATCTGGCAGGCATAGCACAACCAAGTCGGCGGCACGCATCGCGTCTAAGCGGGCGGCCTCGTTCTTGCGGTCAGCGTCAGACAGGCTGATCAGTTCAATTCCAGCAATCGGCAGCACGCGCTCGCGGATTCCAAGGCCAGTTGTGCCTGCTTCGCCATCAATAAACAGTTTCGCCATTATTACCTCCGATACTGGCAACCACATACGCGCCGTGCTAGGCGGTCCGTGAAACTACATACCAGGGAAACCATCAATGTCTGAAGCCACCCCGGCCCTTCCGCCGCTCGTCTTGAATATTCAATACACCAAAGACCTGTCTTTCGAAGTACCGAATGCCCCGGCGATCTATACAGTGCTGCGTTCAGCACCTCAGGTGAACATCAACCTGGATGTTCAGGTTCGCCGGATCGAGCCCGACCAGACGGTTTTTGAAGTGACTCTCGCTGCCCGCGCCGAGGCCACCCTGCCGCCGGCCGAAGGCGCAAAGCCTGATGAAAAGCCGATGGTCGTCTTCATTGCAGACATTGCCTATGCTGGCATTTTCACGCTGAATGGCATTCCAGAAAACCAGCAGGAGCCGATTTTGGTGATCGAATGCCCGCGCTTGTTATTCCCATTTGCCCGCAACATTCTAGCCGATGTAACGCGCGATGGCGGCTTCCCGCCGGTAATGCTTGGCCCGATTGACTTTGTCGGCCTCTGGCAGGCCCGCGTTGCTCAAATGGCCCAGGAAATGCCCACGGTGGCAAACGCTTGAGCCGTAACGCCAACATTACGCGCAAGACCAGCGAAACGAATATTTCGCTGGACTTAGAATTGGATGGCACCGGCCAAACCGATATCAAAACCGGCATAGGGTTTTTCGACCATATGCTGACCGCCTTCGCGCGCCATGGATTGTTTGACCTGACCGTGACGGCGGTGGGTGATTTGCATATCGATGCGCACCACACCGTAGAAGATGTCGGCATCGTATTGGGGCAGGCTTTTGCCAAGGCGCTGGGCGACAAGCGCGGTATAACACGCTTTGGCCAGGCAACTGTGCCGATGGATGAGGCCCTGGTGGAAGCGGTGGTGGACCTCTCCGGTCGCGCGCATTTAAGCTGGAGCGTGGAATTTCCTCGGCCGATGCTAGGCGAGATGGATACACAATTATTCGAGGAGTTTTTTCGCGCCTTCACCGGCAATGGACTGCTCACGCTGCATGTTGTGCAGAAGGCTGGGACGAATGCCCACCATGTCGCCGAGGCTGCATTCAAGGCAGTAGGCCGCGCCCTCAAAGTGGCGGTTGCAATCGAGCCTCGCATCGCGGGCGAAATTCCATCAACCAAGGGCAGCCTGTAATTGCTGATTGCCGTGATTGACTATGGTAGCGGCAATCTGGCCTCCGCGGCGCGCGGGCTCACACTCGCGGCACAGCGGCTGGGCCTGACGGCAAATATTCGCGTTACGTCCAACCCTGAAATTGTAGCTAAAGCTGATAGGATCGTCCTTCCGGGACAAGGTGCATTTGCTGACTGCGCGGCGGGCCTGGCCAGCTTTGACGGTTTGGGCGATGCAATGCGCGAACGGGTCGAACAGGGGGTACCATTCTTAGGTATATGTGTTGGCATGCAACTAATGGCCGCGCGCGGGCTGGAACATAAAGTAACACCAGGATTTGGCTGGGTTGCCGGCGATATTGCGCCGCTCCCGGCCCAGTCATTGCGGTTGCCCCATATGGGCTGGAACGAACTGCTATTTACACCCGGTGCCCACCCATTACTGGACGGTCTGCGGCTTGGCGATCATGCCTATTTTGTTCATTCTTATGCACTGACCGGTGGCGATACAGACGACGTCATTGCCCGTACCGATTATGGCGGACCGGTGGTAGCCATGATCGCCAGCGGTAATAAAGCTGGCACACAGTTCCATGTCGAAAAAAGCCAGGAAGTTGGGTTGCAGATTCTTGCTAATTTTTTGACCTGGGCGCCGTAATGCCTAAGTTTCATGTGTCACACCTTGATTAGCAGGGCTGCGGCTGCGATGAGGCAGCCGTGAAACAAGATTTACCCAAACCGGCCACGCTGAACGCCGAACGCATTGAGCGCTTTGACGATGATGCCGATGTGCATGCGATTGCCGAAGCTGCAACAGCAGCCATTCTGGAAGGCGGCGGATTCGGCTGGGTGAAGCCACCTAAAGCCAGCGTGCTCGAACAATATTTCCGTGGTGTTGTACTGGTGCCGGAACGCGAGCTGATCGTTGGCCGGATTGACGGTGTTATCTATGGGGCGGCACAATTGCTCAAACCCTCACGTAATAATGAGGCACAAGCATTTGCAGGTAGCATTATGCATAATTTCGTCGCGCCTTATGCGCGCGGGCACGGGCTAGCCAAGCTGATTATTCAAAAATCTGAAGAACGCGCGCGCGCTCTTGGCTTTCATGTCCTGAACCTTGATGTCCGCGAGACCCAGAAAGCAGCAATCGCCCTCTACGAGGCTGCTGGTTTTGAACGCTGGGGCACCCACCCTGCCTATGCCAAGGTAAAGGGTGCTACCGTACAAGGGCACTTCTATTATAAACGACTGAACAAATGACTTTAACGCTCTACCCCGCGATTGACCTAAAAGACGGTGCTTGCGTGCGTCTCAAGCGCGGCGAGATGGATCAGGCCACAATCTATGCCGATGATCCCGGCGCGCAGGCCGCTGCCTGGGAAGCGATGGGGTTTGGCTGGGTGCATGTGGTGGATTTGAACGGTGCCTTCGCTGGTAAACCTGTGAATGCCAGTGCAGTACGGTCAATATTATCTGCGGTGAAGATTCCCGTTCAGTTAGGCGGCGGTATTCGGGACCTCGCGGGGATCGAGGCTTGGCTGGCGGCGGGCGTCCGCCGCGTCATCCTGGGCAGCGCAGCCGCTAAAAATCCGGCTCTGGTGCGTGAGGCCTGCAAAGAATTTCCTGGCAAAATCGTCGTTGGCATTGACGCACGCGGCGGCATGGTGGCCACCGAAGGCTGGGCCGAAACATCCAGTCTGGCAGCCACCGCGCTTGCCAAACAGCTGGAAGACGCGGGGATTGCCTCAATCATCTATACGGACATCGCTCGGGATGGCATGTTGAGCGGGTTGAACCTCGATGAAACCATAACGCTCGCAGCTGGCATTTCTGTGCCCGTGATCGCCTCCGGTGGCGTTGCCGGGCTGGCTGATATTGTGACACTGAAAGCAGCAGCGCAAACCACGCCGAACCTCTCTGGTGCCATCATCGGGCGGGCTCTCTACGATGGCCGACTCAATGCCGCTGAAGCGCTGGAAGCATGTTAAAGCTACGGGTGATCCCTTGCCTAGACGTGAAAGACGGGCGGGTGGTGAAGGGGGTAAATTTCGTCTCTCTGCGCGATGCCGGTGACCCGGTGGAGCAAGCGGCGATATATGATGCTGCTGGTGCCGATGAGCTGACATTTCTGGACATCACCGCGAGCAGCGATAACCGCGATACAATTCTCGACGTTGTCTCGCGCACCGCTGAAAAGATATTTCTACCCCTGACCGTAGGTGGCGGCATTCGCACGGTGGCTGATATGCGCCGGTTACTCCTGGCAGGGGCCGATAAATGCAGCATCAATTCCGCCGCCATCAGCCGTCCGGAATTGGTTGCTGAAGCGGCGCAGAAATTCGGTAGCCAATGCGTCGTGGTTGCCATCGATGCCAGGCAGTCAGCACCCGGCAAATGGGAGGTTTTCTCGCATGGCGGCCGCAACAATACCGGTCTTGATGTGATCGCCTGGGCCAAGCAGATCTCGGAACTAGGGGCTGGCGAAATTTTGCTCACCTCGATGGACCGTGACGGCACGGGCAAAGGCTTTGATCTGGATCTGCTCGGCGAAGTCTGCCGCGCAGTGCGGCTACCGGTGGTGGCCTCCGGCGGCGTCGGGACGCTCGAACATTTTGTCGAAGGCGCCAAAGCGGGGGCGACCGGCCTGCTCGCGGCCAGCGTTTTCCATTTTGGAACATTTAAGATAGAGGACGTGAAAGCCGCGCTGGCACATGCACAACTTCCGGTTCGTAACCAGCGAGCCAGATTAGCGAATGGGAATTTTTTGGAATAAATGGCCAAGAAGGTTGGAAAGTCACAGGCGGTTGCCAAGCCAAAGCCGGCTGCCAAGGTAAAGGGAACTGTTAACGTGCGGCCAATCGGCGCGGTTGATGCGCGGATATTGGACCGGCTTTGGGACACCGTACTTTCGCGCAAGGATTCCGACCCTGCTCTTAGCCACTCAGCACGGTTACTTTCCCGGGGCACCGCAAAAATCGCCCAGAAATTTGGGGAAGAAGCTGTTGAGTGCCTCATTGAAGCGGTGGCTGGCCAGCGCTCCGCCTTAATCGGGGAGAGTGCCGACGTGCTTTACCACTTACTGGTGATGTGGGTAGACGCCGGATTGCAACCGGAATTAGTCTGGGCTGAGTTGGCACGCCGTGAAGGTGTGAGTGGCATTGCCGAAAAAGCCGCCCGTAAGCCCGTTTACAAAGCTTTGGATACCCGGAAAATTCCCTAAACTAGGAGTGTGTTATGGTTGTCAGCGGCCTGCTTCCCTATGATGACAATAATATCTTCGCGAAAATTTTGCGTGCTGAGATACCTTGCAACAAAATCTATGAGGATGAGTATGCGCTCGCCTTCCACGATATTCGTCCGCAGGCACCGGTTCATGTGCTGGTAATTCCAAAGGGAAAATTCGTCAGTTTTGCTGATTTTGGTGCCAACGCCGCTGCTGATTTGGTGTTTGGCTTTAACCGCGCCGTTGCCCTCGTGGCCAAAAACTTGGGATTAGAAGAGACCGGCTACCGCTTGATTACGAATATGGGGTGGGACAGTCATCAAGAAGTTCCACATTATCACGTCCATATATTAGGTGGCCGAAAACTTGGGGTGATGCTTGCACCGATTGACGCATAGTGCGCGCTTTTGAGATCTTCTGGATATTCTTGAAGCTAGGACTGACAAGCTTTGGCGGTCCTGTTGCTCATCTCGGCTATTTTCGCAGGGCTTTCGTCGAGAAGCATAAGTGGATCAGCGAGGCTGATTTTGCATCTCTGATCGGCTTATGCCAATTTTTGCCCGGCCCGGCATCCAGCCAGACTGGATTTGGCATTGGTTTACTGCGGGCCGGATGGTTAGGTGGCCTTGCAGCCTGGCTAGGGTTTACTTTGCCATCGGCGGCCATCATGTTTGTTGCTGCAACGCAATTACATGCCATTGGTGGATCATTAGTTGGTCAAAAAATCCTACATGGGTTGCAACTCGTTGCCATCGCTGTTGTGGCAGAAGCAGTCGTTACGATGACAAATAATTTGTGTCGGGATTTTTCTACGCGCACATTAGCGGTTATAGGATTGCTGATTGTGACGTTATTGCCGAGTTCACTAGGACAGATATCAGCACTTATTATTGGTGGTATCATTGGCCGCTACTTGCTGGATCGACCAAAAGATCCTCCTGCGGCGCTAACCTCACCTGGTTTGGGACTCTCTCACAAGGTTGGCATTCTGTGCGGTGTTGCTTTCTTAGCCCTATTAGCGGTGTCTTTTACCTTACCTTTGTTAGGAACTGGCACATTATTCAGTGCCTTCTACCGCACCGGCGCTTTGGTCTTTGGCGGGGGCCATGTTGTTTTGCCTCTATTAAGCCGTGCTGTGGTACAATCAGGCTGGGTCCCGGAGGATATATTTTTGGCCGGGTACGGGATAGCACAGGCAATGCCAGGTCCATTATTCACTTTTGCCGCTTTCTTGGGCGCTGTCGCTAACGGAGCATCTGGGAATTTTGGCGGCGCCACGATCGCGGTATTCGCTATTTTTCTTCCAGGGTTGTTATTGGTGGCAGCGGTGTTGCCATTTTGGCATGGGCTGAAAAACCGCCCCAATGTCGCTATGACAATCGTCGGTCTCAACGCGATCGTCGTTGGGATGCTCGGATATGCTCTTATTAACTTAGTCATCGTTGGAACTGCTAGAAGCATACTAGATTGTGTTATTGTGACTTCTGCTTATTTAGCGCTAACAAAAATAAAAATACCTCCGATCGGCGTAGTATGCTTGGTTGTTATAACTGCGGTAGTTTTTTAATATGGCAAATGAAAAACAAGTCACATATTGGAATGAAGTGGCGGGACCAAAATGGATAAAAGTCGGCGATACTCTGGAGCCACGTTTTGCGGCGATTACTGATCTACTTCTTACCAAAGCAGCCCTGCAAGCCGGTGAGGCAATTCTGGATGTCGGTTGTGGCACAGGGCCTACCAGCATCCGCGCTGCGCGCCAACTTGCTGCAAATGGCTCTGTAACTGGCATTGATATATCGGAAACCATGCTAAATGTGGCCCGCCAAAATACTGCTGGCCAGAATAATTTAGAATTTCTATTGGCGGACGCCGAAACTTATCGATTTCATCCGGCTTCTTATAACGCCCTTATTTCCCGGTTCGGCAATATGTTTTTTGGTAATCCAGTTGCCGCATTTAGTAATTTGCGCACTTCGTTAACGCTAGGCGGCAGGATTTGTTTTATCTGCTGGGCACCGCTTTCAGATAATCCACATTGGCATATTCCGTTTGAAATTGTAACTGCCGCACTGGGACCCGCCGCCCCAAGGCCACCCCACGCACCTGGCCCAATGGCTTTCGCCGACCCCACCTACGTTCATGGTATAATGGCAGATGCTGGTTTTACGAATATCGCTATAACACCACACCACGTGCCCATCATTGGGAACGATATAGAAACTGAATCACAAATCGCGTGCAGCCTTGGCCCAGCCAGCGCCTTGCTCGATGAAAAGCAAGCCAACCCTGCAACCCGCATGCGCTTACGCGAAGAGATATCAAGCGCATTCACCCAATTTGACCAAGCCGATGGACTAAAGCTGCCGGCGACAATTTTCGTGATAACCGCGACCAACGGCTAGCTTAGAGAGCAGCCCGCTTTTTCAGCTTTGTTGGCTTCGCAACTGGTAGTAAGGGCTTGAGGAACCGTCCCGTGTGGCTCTCAGGGCAGGCTGCGATATCTTCGGGCGTTCCGGTTGCCACAATCCGTCCCCCCCCATCGCCGCCCTCTGGTCCTAGATCAATCACATGGTCAGCCGTTTTAATCACTTCGAGATTATGCTCGATCACAATCACCGTGTTACCGGTATCAACCAGCGCATGCAGGACTTCTAATAGTTTTCGAATGTCTTCAAAATGCAAACCGGTTGTGGGCTCATCCAGAATATACAACGTACGGCCCGTTGGACGTTTAGCAAGTTCTTTCGAGAGCTTTATCCTCTGTGCTTCTCCACCTGAAAGTGTGGTGGCCTGCTGGCCAAGGCTTATATAGCCAAGTCCTACTTTTTGCAGAATGCTCAAACGGTCGTGAATTTTCGGAACAGCTTTGAAAAACTCTTTCGCTTCGTCGACCGTCATGTCAAGGACATCAGCGATTGAATGACCTCGAAATTTTACTTCCAGCGTTTCGCGGTTATAGCGCTTGCCTTTACATGTATCACAGGTGACGAACACATCTGGCAAAAAGTGCATTTCAATTTTCAAAACACCATCACCCTGACAAGCTTCACAACGCCCCCCTTTTACGTTGAAGCTAAAACGACCAGGCTTATAGCCGCGGGTGCGCGCTTCGGGCATTTCTGAAAACCAATCGCGAATAGGGGCGAACAGGTCGGTATAGGTTGCTGGGTTTGAGCGTGGCGTGCGACCAATGGGTGATTGGTCGATATCGATGATCTTGTCGAGTTGTTCGAGACCTTCCAGCTTGTCGAATGCCGCCGGCACCTCACCAGAGCCCATCAAACGGCGAGATACCGCTTTGTAGAGCGTATCAATCACTAAGGTTGATTTACCGCCGCCAGAGACACCTGTGATACAAGTGAAAACACCCAATGGAAACTCGGCCGTAACATTCTTCAAGTTGTTGCCGCGTGCGCCGATGATTTTTACCATTCGGTCTTTTTGTAAGGGCCGTCTCGGGGTGGGGATCGGAATCATTTTGCGGCCAGAAAGGTAGTCGCCAGTTATCGACTTAGGATTCGCTGCCACCTCGGCTGGCGTGCCCTGTGCCACAACATAACCGCCATTTAGACCAGCGGCGGGACCCATATCGATTAAATGGTCGGCACTGCGAATTGCGTCCTCATCATGCTCAACCACCAGCACTGTATTACCAAGGCTTTTGAGCCGTTGGAGTGTTCCCAACAACCGTTCATTATCACGTTGGTGCAAACCTATTGAGGGTTCATCAAGCACATACAACACACCTGTCAGCCCGGACCCTATTTGACTTGCTAAGCGTATGCGCTGACTTTCTCCGCCAGAAAGTGTTGCCGAACCACGGGCGAGCGTGAGGTAATTCAAGCCAACATCAACCAAAAATTGCAAGCGATCATTTATCTCGCGCAAAATCCGCCGGGCAATTTCCGACCGCTGCGGGGTGAGAGTGTTATCAACCTCAGCAAACCAATCACGCGCCTTTGCAATTGAGAGCTCTGCAACCTCCGCCAGATTTCTCCCGGCAATTTTTACCGCCAGAGCCTCAGGCTTCAGCCGCGCGCCGTGACATGTGCCACAAGGCCGTTCTGCCTGATAGCGTGATAATTCCTCACGCACCCAGGCAGAATCCGTCTCGCGCAAGCGGCGTTCGAGGTTTTTAATAACACCCTCAAATGGCTTGGAAACTTTATAAGTGCGTGTGCTGTCTTTGTAACTAAACTCAATCTCTTGCTTACCGGACCCGTATAAAATTGCGGTCTGTATTGGCTCCGGTAAGGCTTCCCAAGGCGTTGTCATTTTTACGCCGTAATGCTTTGCCAAACTTCCCAAGGTCTGGTCGTAATATGGCGATTGCGCATTAGCCCACGGCAGAACCGCACTTTCGCTCAAAGCCCTTTGTTCATCTGGGACCACAAGATGCGGATCAAAAAAAGTTTCTACCCCTAAACCATCGCAAACTGGACAGGCGCCATGAGGAGAGTTGAACGAGAACAAACGGGGCTCAATTTCCTCAATTGTAAAACCTGAAACAGGGCAAGCAAAGCGCGATGAAAATACAATATGCGTTTTGTCATCCGCCCCTTCTGCATATACAATACCATCTGACAGCGCTAAAGCCGTTTCAAAAGAGTCGGCTAGTCGCTTTTCAATGCCAGGCTTCACAACAATCCGGTCAACAACGGCTTCAATTTCATGTTTCAATTTTTTGTTTAACGCCGGAACCTGATCAATCTCATAGATTTTTCCATCGACTTTTGCGCGTGTGAAACCTTTACGCTGCAATTCTGCCAGCTCTTTGCGATATTCCCCTTTACGGTCCCGAATGACCGGCGCCAGCAAAATCAGCTTCGTCCCCTCAGCCAGGGCCATCACCCGGTCAACCATCTGGGCAACCGTCTGCGCCTCAATCGGCAAGCCGGTTGTGGGCGAATATGGTACGCCCGCCCGCGCCCATAATAGCCGCATATAATCGTGAATTTCTGTGACCGTACCAACGGTCGAGCGCGGATTTTTCGACGTGGTTTTTTGTTCGATTGAAATGGCTGGTGATAGCCCTTCAATGGAATCAACATCTGGTTTACCCATTAACTCCAAAAACTGCCGCGCGTAGGAAGACAGGCTTTCAACATAGCGGCGCTGGCCTTCAGCATATATTGTATCAAACGCGAGCGAAGACTTACCAGAACCTGACAGGCCGGTAATGACGGTGAGTTGTTCGCGGGGGATCGAAATATCAATATTCTTGAGATTATGCTCCCGTGCACCACGCACGACTATAAAACCAGCTCCACTAGACTTCACCATACCAACCCCGAATGTTCGCAAAATGTTCCGTATAAGATATGGGGCGTAGATGCACAATGCAAATAGATGGATGAAGCTTTTGAAGCTGCCAAAAGAAGCCCCGTGTCGTTTTTATGCACGCGCATATTGCTTCTCATGGTTGTTGTCGCCTGCTGCAAGGCGGCTAAAAATCAACCACAGATTGATTTTTAGACCACTTACAGAATCGACAGGCCGCATAAAGTGTTATAGTATAACATACGATCTTTGTTGCTAAGGATTTTGTACAAAATATGAAGGGCGTGCATAGTGTTCGGGTAATCATGCTGTTCTTTTTTGTTTTAGGCATGCCCACCGCTTGGTGTGAAAGCCAAAAGCCAACAATCATACAAGCGGTCGGAATTGAAAACGAATATGCGGACGTGATTGCGCAAATTGGTGGCCAGTATGTAAATGTGACTGCCATTATAACAGACCCGAATACCGACCCGCACATGTTTGAGTTGAGCCCCAAAATCGCTGCACAAATTGCGGCCGCAGACCTCGTCATTGAGAATGGTCTGGGGTACGATGGTTGGGCTGATAAAATGTTGAGCGTTGCCCCTAAAGTAGACCGCAAAGTTATTAATGTGCAGCGACTGCTCGGGTTAAACGATTCAACACCTAATCCGCATCTTTGGTATGATCCAAAAACAATGCCTGCCGTCGTAGCATTGTTAACCGATGACCTTATCGCGCTACAACCTGATCATGCCGCATATTTCAGGGCTAACCAAGCAAAATTCGAAGCCTCCCTCACCCCCTGGCTGGCCGCTTTGGCAGCTCTTAAAAAGGATTTTCCAGGGTCGCCTGTCGCCGTCACCGAACCTGTGGGTGACTATATGCTCGATGCGGCCGGCTTAAATATTGCCACGCCCTATAGTTTAGAATTAGCTATCATGAATGGTACAGACCCGGCACCGCAGGATGTTACTTTTGAGAATAAGCTGTTTTCTGCACACAAAGTGAAAGCGCTTATTTATAATCAGCAAGTCACTGACCCACTAACGGAGGCATTTTTAAACGCCGCGAAGAAAAACCACATCGCGGTGGTTGGCGTTTATGAAACAATGCCCGTACCAGGATATAACTATCAATCCTGGATGCTCGCGGAAACTAATGCTCTTCGTGATGCAATTTCTGAAAATCTCTCAACCCAATCGCTCGCGCGCGGTGTGCATTGATGAACCATCCCGAAACTATACTCTCTGTTGAGAAAATTTCGGTTTCACTTCAGGGCCGTCCAATACTAGACAACATCAATTTCGATCTAGCAAAAGCTGAGTTTTGTGGACTAATCGGTGCCAATGGCTCAGGCAAGACCACCTTGCTACGAACCATTTTAGGATTCCAGCCACATACGCACGGCACTATCAATATCGATCACCGCCCCAACACAAATACCCTGAAGTCAGTGGGATATGTTCCCCAAAAAATTCAGCTCGAAAAGGACCTACCTCTGCGGGCGAGAGATCTTATCGGGCTGGGATGGGATGGGCACCGGCTGGGTTTGCCATGGCCGTCACGGAAAAAAAGCATTTTGGTTGATGAAATGCTACATGCAGTGAATGCGGAGGCTTTTGCCGACCAACGAGTCGGTGATCTATCCGGCGGTCAGCAACAACGCATTCTTATCGCCCATGCTTTAATACATCGACCAAAATTGCTGCTTCTCGATGAACCCTTAGCCAATTTAGATATTCGGGCCGTTGCTGAAACGGTCGCGTTGCTTAACCGGGTGCGGATTGATTTTGGGGTCGCAATCTTGATCTCTGCACATGACATGAACCCTCTCCTCGGTGTGGTCGATAAAATAATTTATCTTGCAAATGGCCGCGCCGCCTACGGTAGGACTAATGAGGTTGTCCGCACCACAGTTTTAAGCGAGCTGTACGGATATCATATAGACGTTATTCGCGTACATGGGCGCGTATTGGTGATCGCGGGCGGGCACACGGATGAGAACGCCATTCCACATGATCATCATCAAGATCATGTGGAGGCGATACCTTAATTATGCTCAGCCTATATGCCTCGTCTATCCTTGCTGCAAGTTTCTGGACTGATGACGCCGTTCATACAGCTTTGATCGTAAGCACCGGCGCGGCTTTGGTTTGCGGTATTGTTGGTGTTTTCACGATTATCCGTGGCCAAAGTTTTGCCGGGCACGCCCTAGCTGATATGAGCAGCGCCGGCGGTGCTGGGTCATTCTTGGCCGGTATAAACCCACTATTTGGTTTTCTTGCTATTGCATTACTCTCCGCCGTAACGATGGAACTTGCCGATCTTCGGCAGGCTCGAGAGCGTGATCTAGCAGCAGGGATCATACTTGGCGCCGGATTGGGCGTTACCGCTTTACTACTATATTTCGACGTAACCACAAAAAGTACCACCGGTGCTGCCGTTTCAATCATGTTTGGATCAATGTTTGAGATACCAGCGAGCATTATACCGTTTTTACTCGGTATCGGGGTCTTGGCACTTTCTCTCTTGGCTATATTTCATCGCCCGCTATACTTTTGCTCGGTAAATTCCGAGCTTGCCGCAACCCAGGGCATCCCCGTGAGGCGTGTGGGCTTTATTTTTTTAGTCATTCTGTCTCTCTCTGTCACTCTATCAGCCATGGCTATTGGCGCTATTTTATCAACAGCCTTGCTCATAGCCCCCGCTGCAGCCGCAATGCGCCTCACCAAAAGGCTCTGGTTTGCACTCGGTCTTTCGGCATTTATCGGCATATCAGCGTCATGGGCCGGTATATGGCTGGCTTATTCCAGCTATGATTGGACGCGGGGCCATGTCTGGCCGGTTAGTTTTTTTATCGTTACCATCTTATTCATTATCTATCTTGCTTCAGGTCTGCCTCAGCTTATTGCGAAGCTACATTTTGGAACAGATCGGTATAAAACCACTCAATCCTTTGGCGGCAGCTAGAGATGTTTGCAAGCTACTTATTAAATAGCTGGATCGCTGCAACTTTAGTCGCCATCATATCCGGACTTGTCGGCTTTTTTGTGATTATGCGGCGTGATACCTTTGCTGCACATGCCTTGCCATTATGTGCTTTCCCAGGGGCTGCGGTCGCCAGTCTCATTGGGATCGCGCCAATT
Organism: Acidocella sp. 20-57-95; assembly: GCA_002255575.1. Lineage (GTDB taxonomy): Bacteria > Pseudomonadota > Alphaproteobacteria > Acetobacterales > Acetobacteraceae > Acidocella. Next base: position 13,041 of record NCAT01000023.1, on the reverse strand, counting down.
TTAGGGACAATAGCATTTGCTGGCCTTGGTGTCCTGGGTATTCAATCTTTTAAACAGCGGCAGCGCAACGAAGTGGCGACAGCCCTTACACTTACAATGCTCCTTGGTATGGGAACTTTATTCCTAAGTCTTTCGAGCCAATATTCGCAGCATGTTTATGCGTTGCTCTTTGGGGACATTTTGAGTGTTAGCAGCGCGGATTTAGCAAGCTTAGCCGTCGTTGTATTTTTCGTTATTGCTGTCTTTGGTCTATGGTTTCGTGTTTTTCTCCTCAGCGCAATCGCACCTGACCTGGCCAAGGTGGCTGGTATTCCCACGGCACGAATTGAAATTTTAAGCCTGGCAATACTTGGTTTGGCCACTGCAATCGCTTTACCGATCGTCGGTGCTTTGCTGGTGTTCAGCTTGATTGTAGGGCCGGCATCTGCTGCACGGGTATTGACGAACCAGCCTGAGAAAGCGGTGCTCCTATCCATCACCTTAGCAATTTTCACAATTTGGAGTTCACTAGCACTGTCCTATCACACGAATTGGCCCGTTGGCTTTTTTGTCGGATGCTTTGGCGCCATTAGCTATAGCCTCGGCCGCGGCTACAGTTCCCGCTCAGCACGGCTTGCATGAAGTTACTTGTTTGCACCACTACAAGCCGCACAAATCCCGTCAATTTCAACAACCGCATGACGTGGACGAAAGCCTTGCTTTTCTGCTGCCCGCGTTAAAGCATCAATTATATGATGATCCTCAATTTCAACAACCGTCTTGCATGTCTGGCAAATCAGAAATTGAACTGAATGGTGCTCATGGTCAGAATCGCTGCACGGAATAAAAGCGTTAATCCGCTCAACTTTGTGAATGAGCCGATTTTCCAGCAAAAAATCTAGCGCCCGATAGATCGTGGGGGGAGTCGCGTTCCGGCGCAGCACTTTTAATTGATCAAGCAGTTGGTAGGCCGTTAAAGGAGCTTGGGACTCAAGGACCAATTTCAACACAATCCGGCGCAGTTCGGTCAATTGAGTGCCATTAACAACGCATATTTTCGCTGCGTCCTGGATTTGCTCATCAATGCTGCGCGGTTGCCTTTTACCCATGTCTACTCTTACCAAAGCCTAGCTGTCACGGCTACAGAGGTGCATTTTTCAAGGCCTCATATAACCCACTTTGCACAGCCACAATTTCATCGGTATACAAGGTCTTTAGCGTGGCATCCTCGTTCGGCTGGCTTATCAAACCATTGCGGTAGCGGATTACAATGTAACCAGGGGCCAAAAACGAGCCAAAGTTTTGCGTTAACAAGTGTTTATAGTGGCTGATAGGGAGATAAAGATGGCAGGCAGCGTTAATAAAGTGACTTTGGTCGGCAATCTGGGCAAGGACCCGGAAACCCGTAATATGCCATCAGGCGGTAAGGTGGTCAGCTTTTCTGTCGCGACCTCGGAATCTTGGAATGATAAGGCGAGTGGGGAACGTAAGGAACTCACCGAGTGGCATAAAATTGTTATCATGAACGAACGTCTAGCCGACGTCGCCGAAAAATATCTACGCAAAGGTTCAAAAGTTTACCTTGAAGGCAAGCTGCAAACACGCAAATGGACAGACCAGTCCGGGCAGGAGAAATACACGACCGAGGTGATGCTGGGCCGCTTTGGCGGTGAACTAGTGATGCTGGACCGTGCCCAGGGTGGCGGCAGTGAGGATTATACGCCGCGCGCGTCAGCACCGGCGAAGGTACAATCCAAGCCGGCCAGTGGCGGGTGGGACACACGGCCGAGCAACAACGACCTGGATGACGAAATTCCATTCTGACCCGCCTTAGCACCGCCATTTTGCCCTTGGAGCCGAGACCCAATTTTAGGGTTTCGGCGCCACCAACATGGCGAACCAAGTACGGACTTTTGCAGCCCTTTAGCCCGGCACACCCTTGCTGGTTGAATATTCAAAATGCAGCGCTTTGTCGGGGAACACGATCGGGTGGATCGAGTGGGCTGCCATCGCGGCTTCAGAAAACCCTTGCAGAATGAGTTTCAGCTTGCCCGGATAGCTGGCAATGTCACCGATCGCAAAAATTCCAGGCGTGGAAGTCTCACATGTCGCCGGTGTTACGGTCAGGTGACTGCGTTCCAAAGCCAGCCCCCAATCGGCAATCGGCCCTAACTCCATCGCCAAGCCAAAAAACGGCAGCAAGATATCAGCTTCAATATGCTTGGTACCACTATCAAGGTCCGCCACCTCAACGCTTGCCAACTGCCCGGCCGCGCCATGCAAGGCGTGCAATTGGTAAGGGATGACCATATTAATTTCGCCCCTTGCTGCAGCAGCATCAAGCTGCGCGGCGGTCTCAGGCGCTGCCCGAAACTTCGCCCGCCGGTGCACCACATGAATTGATGCAGCAATATCTTTAAGGGCCAGCGCCCAGTCCACGGCGGAGTCGCCACCGCCGGCAATAACCACGCGCTTGCCCCGAAAATCTTCGCGCTTTTTTACGTAATATTGAACGGCGCCGGTTGCCTCATAGGCTTCCAAACCATCCAAAGGCGGGCGGTTTGGCCCGAACGCCCCGGCCCCGGCGGCAATAATCACGGCCTTCGCCTGCAAAATATCTCCCGTGCTGGTGGTCAGGGTAAAATCACCAGCAGCACCTTGCAGCGTCTCGACCCGACGGTTCAACAATCGGGGGGTGGCAAACGGCGCGATCTGTTTTTCCAGGCCCGCAACCAAGTCTGCCGCTTCGATCGCCGGGTGCGCCGGAATATCGTAAATCGGCTTTTCCGGGTACAAAGCCGCACACTGTCCGCCAACCTCTCCTAGCGCGTCGATCAGCACGCTCGATAATTTCAGCATCCCGCATTCGAACACCGCAAACAGCCCAGCCGGACCAGCCCCGATGATCGCAACATCAGTTTTCATCACATTTCCCATGAGGATGGGGTGTGCCGCAGTGCTGCGCATCAATCAAGCTTATGGCACAAAGCCGCATGGCCGAATCGACTCACTTTTTAGCCACCGAGGCTGAAACCGCCGCACTTGCGGGAAAGTTGGCTGCGCGCGCGCGGCCCGGTGACGTTTTGCTGCTTTCCGGCCCGCTCGGGGCTGGGAAATCTGCCTTTGCACGCGCTTTCATTCAGGCTCGCAGCGGTAACCCCACGCTCGAAGTGCCCAGCCCCACTTTCACGCTGGTGCAAAGCTACGAGCTGCCCGATATCATCATATGGCATTATGATTTATGGCGGCTAACCGGGCCGGACGCCCTACACGAGCTGGCCTGGGATGAGGCGCAGGCTGGGATTATGCTGGTGGAATGGCCGGAGCGATTGGGTAACATGTGCCCTGCACAAGCCCTTGCCGTTACCATCTCGCCCAACCCAGCCGGGCGTGAGATAAGACTTATAGGCGAACAAAGGTGGTTTCTTGATGCATCCTGACACAGCAGTGATTTTATGCGCAGGGCTGGGTACGCGCATGCGGCCTCTAACGCTAACAACCCCAAAGCCACTCCTGCAACTCAGCGGACAACCGATTCTGCAACATACGATCGAACGGCTGCGCGCCGCGGGCGTTCAAAAAATTGTGGTAAACACCCATCATTTGGCAGACCAGCTAAACGCTTTTCTGCGTGGCATCCCGGGGGTTGTTGCCGCCCATGAAGCCCAACTGTTAGATACAGGTGGTGCCGTTGCCAACATGATCACCCATAAAATGCTGCCCGACTCGCCCTTTTATGTGGTGAATGGCGACTCCTTCTGGGTCGATGGCCCGACCAGTACCTTGGGCCGCCTGGCTGCCGCTTTTAACCCCGGCAGACAAGATGCAATGTTGCTGTTGGCACGCGCCGCTGGTGCCGTGGCAGATACCGGACAGGGCGATTTCCTGTGGCCCCGCGATGGCGGCCTACGGCGCCGCAGCGAACGCGACGTTGCACCCTACTTATATGCCGGTGTGCAGATTGTGAGCCCTGCTTTGTTTAAGCAAACACCCTCACCACCTTTCAGCATGAACTTGCTTTGGGACAGGGCCATGGCCAGCGAGCGATTAGGCGCGATTGTGCATGATGGTGTATGGTTTCACCTCTCCACCCCGGATGACCTGGAGCGAGCAGATGCCGTTCTGGCCGCCCGCGAGGTTGGCAATACCACGTGAAAATTGCCGCCTTTTCCCCTGAAGCGGCGTTTTTGCCGGCTCTTGCCAACGCCTGGCTGGCGACTGGGGGAGATTCCAGCGAAGGTCTGATCATTCTGCCCAGCCGGCGCTCTGCCCGCGCACTCGCTGGTGCGTTCCTGCAGGCAAATCAAGGTAAATCGCTGTTACTCCCACGGATCATCGCATTCGGCGCGATCGACGAAACCGCACTTACAATCGCCGAAGGGCTTACATTGCCGCCCGCCGTGCCGGCGATGGTGCGGCAAACGCTTCTCACTAAGCTCATTCTTGCTCGGCAAGGTGCCAAAGGGGCGCCGACAAAACTGGCCTCCGCCTGGACCCTGGCCGGCGATTTAGCCAGGCTGCTCGATGAAGCCGATGCCGCCGAAATCGACCTTAAAGCCACACTGCCGAACCTCGTCAGCGCAGAGCTTGCCGCACATTGGCAAACCACGCTGGCCTTTCTGGAAATCATCACCGCCAACTGGCCGACCATTCTAGGTGAAATGGGGGTCATTAACCCTGTTGATCGGCTACGACGATTGATCGATGCGCAAAATGCCGCATGGCAAGCGCGTCCGCCCGCCGAAAAAGTCTGGATGGTCACGCGCGATGCCACCCCGGCTTTAGCACGGCTTGCAAAAACCATTGTCGCTTTGCCCCAAGGGGCCGTGATTCTGCCGGGCTACGACACCGCCATGGGTGAAGATGCCTGGGACTCGGTTGATGATAGCCACGCCCAAAAATCCATCGATGACCTGCTCACCGCCATCGGCGCACGCCATTCTGAAATCGAGATTTGGCCCCCCAATATCTCGGCGGTCCCTACTGGCCGGGCGGCTTTTCTCTCACGCGCCTTGCTGCCTGCACCTAGCTTAGGTGCCTGGCAGGACACTAACGTCGCGCCAATCTCAGGCCTGTTTCGCCTCACCACGCGTGATGAGCACGAAGAAGCAACTGCCATCGCAATGGCGTTACGCGATACGCTGGAACATCCAGGGCGCAGCGCTGCCCTGATCACGCCAGACCGCAACTTGGCTTTGCGCGTTAAAGCCGTTCTACAGCGCTTTGGCATTGAGGCTGACGATAGTGCCGGCGATGCTTTGGCAGCATCACCGCCTGCGGTGTTTCTACGGCTGCTGGCAGATGCTGCCGCCAGCGAATTTTCACCCGTACCGCTGCTGGCGTTGCTCAAACATCCGTTGACCGCAGCCGGTGAGCCTGCCGCTTTATGCCGCGAACATGCACGGCTTTTAGAAGTCGCGGCCTTGCGTGGCCCGCGCCCACCACCCGGCTTCGTGGGCATCAAATATCAACTAGAGAAAAATAAAAATACCAACGTGCTTGATTTCCTGGTCCGGTTGGAAAAATGCCTCGCCCCGCTTATCGGCATGCCGGTGGCGGTCAACCCGGCGCAAGCGCTGATCGCACTTGTGACCGCCGCGGAAGATCTGGCCGCAACAGACTCTGAACTGGGTGCCGCACGCCTATGGAGTGGTGAGGCCGGCACGATGCTCTCTGACTTGATGCTTGAAATTCTCAACGCTTTTGAAACTTTACCGGATATTGTACCGGCCGACGTGACCAGCCTGCTGGATGCCGTGCTAGCGGGGCCCGTCGTCCGAAAACCACGCACGAAAGACAACCACCCGCGCATCGCCATTTGGGGTGTGCAAGAAGCCAGCTTGCAAACGGTTGATGTGGCGGTGCTGGCCGGGCTGGTTGAATCTGTTTGGCCAGCTCCCGCCGAACCTGGCCCGTGGCTCAACCGCCCGATGCGAAAAGCCGCCAGACTGCCCCCTGCCGAAAAACAAATCAGCCAGGAAGCCCATGAATTTTTCAGCCTAAGCTGCCGCTGCCCGGTTGTTATTTTATCAGCCCCTATTCGCACCCAACGCGCCCCCGCCGTGCCAGCCCGTTGGATCACCCGCATTGATGCCTTGTTAGCGGGCCGCAAAACCGCCCTCCCCCCGCACCCGGCGCAAAGCTGGGCAACCCAACTCGACGTTCCCCTCCAGCGCGTTATGCGTCCTAAACCATCCCCCAAACCACCAGTTGCCAGCCGCCCAACCGAGCTTAGCATTTCCGATATTGCAACATTAATGGCGGACCCCTACGCAATTTACGCTCAGAAAATTCTAAAGCTCTACCCGCTCGACGCGCTGGATGGAGAAACGGATGCCAGCCAGTTTGGCGAGATTGTGCATGATGGGCTTGCGACTTTCTTTGAACCAAACCCCGACGTCACCGCTTCAGATGCAACGGAAAAATTAACGCTGTCGCTGCAAACCGCCATGCGTAACCGCCGCCCGCGCGCGGCCTTGCAGCATTGGTGGGATGCCAGACTACAGCGCATTGCGGGTTGGATTGTGGAGGCGGAGCGTCAACGGCGGCAGACCCATCAGCCGCCCCAGGAAATTGGCGTGGAACGCGCCGGCACAATGAAAATTGGCCAGAAATTTGCCCTCAAAGGGCGCGTTGACCGGATTGAACAACGTGCCGATGGTGGTATTTTCATTATGGATTACAAAACCGGCAAGCCGCCTTCCGCCAAGGACGTCGCTGCAGGCAGCGCACCACAATTACCGCTGGAAGCGGTGATGGCCCAGGATGGCGCGTTCGGAGCGCAATTTAAGGGCGATATTGCTGAGCTGGCTTTTTGGCAGCTATCTGGCCGCCACGTGGTTGGCAACGAAAAACCACTTTTTGAAAAGTCGCAATCTCTCAGTGATATCATTCAAACCGCCCAGGACCAGTTACCGGTATTGTTTGAGAAGTTCTCCAAACCAGACACAGCCTATCTGGCGGCGCCTCATCCCGGCCGGAAAACTTATGATGACCCGTATTTAGGCATATCAAGACGGCGCGAATGGGGCGGCAGCGAGGATAGCGATGACGGCGCTTGAGCTTGCTAATCAGGAGCAGCGCAAGGCTTCCAACCCCAACGTCTCGGCATTCGTCGCCGCCTCTGCCGGGACTGGTAAAACCAAGCTCCTGACCGACCGGCTGTTGCGGTTGATGCTCACCGGGACACCACCTGGAAAAATTCTCTGTCTGACTTACACAAAGGCTGCTGCTGCCGAAATGGCAATCCGGCTCAACCGCAAGCTCGGTGAATGGGTGGTGATGCCCGAAGCGGAACTGAATAAAGCGCTCACCGCGCTGAATATGCCGGCCAGTGCCACCAGCCGCCAGACTGCGCGCAAATTATTCGCCGAGGTTCTGGATTTACCCGGCGGGATGAAAATCAACACCATCCATGCGTTCTGCCAATCCTTACTGCGGCGCTTCCCGCTTGAGGCGCAATTATCGCCGCATTTTGAACTAGAAGATGAGATTTCCGCACAGCACCGGTTGCGCGAAGCCCGCGAAGACGCGCTGGCAGACCCCGTTCATATGGAAAGCATTTTTTTGCTGGCCGAGGAAACCAGCGAGCTTGAGTTTGCAGATTTAATGAGCAAATTTGCCGCCGGGTATGAGCTACAGAATTTATTACTGAATTTTAGCCCTGATAATATCATCGCGATGCAGCGCGCCGCACTGAATGCGCCAGATGAGACTTATAAAGCGATTATGTGCAGAGTGATTAACATCACCAACGAAGGCCAAATCAAAAGTGATGCGCAGCGTATTTTGGAAGCGGGAAACGTAACCGGCCAGAAATGGGCAAGCTGCGTCCTGAGTTGGCTGAGCCAAGACCCGGCTGCGCGGCAGAAAAATTGGGATCAATGGATTGATGCTTATTTTACAAATGACGGTAAAAAACGCGATATATCGAGATTTTTCGGCCCCAAATTAAAAAACGAACGCCCCCCTATCGCAACCCGCCTCGAAGCCGAGCAGGATCGTATTGAACGCGCCGAAGAAGCGCGGCTGTCTGTCAAGCTGCTAGACCTCAACAACCATCTATTACGCTTGGCCAGTCCAATTCTGCGTCGTGATGCTGTACAAAAGGCCGAACAAACAATCCTCACCTATTCTGACCTGATCGCCATCACGCTTAAGCTACTGCAAAAACCAGAAGATGTGGCTTGGATTTTATACAAGCTTGATGGCGGCATTGATCATTTATTGCTGGACGAGGTGCAGGACACCGCCCCCGCGCAATGGCAGATTGCCGATGCGATTGCTGATGAGTTTTTTGCTGGTGCTGGCGCACGCGATGTTAAACGCAGTATCTTTGCCGTCGGGGATGCCAAACAATCGATTTTCTCGTTTCAAGGGGCTGATCTGGAAAGCTTCAGTTATTACAGAGAAAAATTCCGCCAAAAGGTGCAACGCGCCGGACAAGACTGGCTGGATGGCCAGCTTTCCGTATCATTCCGCTCAACCGAACCAGTGCTGCGCCTGGTTGATGCAGTATTTGCAACCGGTGCGGCTTGCGAAGGTGTTTGCAAGCCCGGTAGCCTCACCCATGAGGTTAGCCGCACTGGACAAGCTGGGCGTGTAACCTTGTGGCCTCTCACCAAATCCGTTTCGCCAGCTGACCTGCCCGCTTGGGATGTGCCCGACAGCTATACGAGCACGCAATCTGGCAAGGCTTTGCTGGCCCAGCAAATTGCTGAACATATTCATAATTCTTTGCAGCAAAATATCTGGCTCCCCAGCCGCAAACGCGCCATCCGCGCTGGCGATTTTCTGGTTCTTGTTCGTCGGCGCGATGAACTCGTCACGGCGCTTACGCGCGCCTGCAAAGCAATGGGCGTTCCCATAGCGGGTTTGGACAGGATGGTGCTGACAGACCAGCAAGCGGTGAGCGACCTATTGGCACTCTGCGATGCCTTGCTTTTACCATCCGATGATGTGGCCTTCGCGCAATTTCTGGCCTCGCCCCTCGGCGGCCTTTCAGATGAAAGCCTCATGAAGCTTGCCATCGGCCGGGCCGGCACGCTTGCCGCCGCGTTATACGCCAAACGCGATGAACAGGCTGATTGGGCAACGGCGAACGCATTCTTCCAAAATTTACGGCAAAAAGCGGATTTCATTTCCCCTTACGAGCTTCTGGCCTACGCGCTCGGCCCCATGGGCGGCAAAGCCAAATTGCTGCAAAGGCTGGGGCCGGAGGCGGCGGAACCAATTGATGAGATGCTGGCAGAAGCACAAGCATTCGCCCAGAAATACCCAGCCTCATTACAAAGTTTCTTGTTTATGCTGCGGCAATCTGGTGCGTCGATTAAGCGCGAGGCCGAAGCCAGCGGCGACGTGGTCCGCATCATGACCGTTCATGGCGCCAAAGGGTTGCAGGCGCCAATTGTATTTTTACCAGACACCACAACCATCCCGAAGCCGCGCGAGACCTTGTTCCAGTTACCCGTGCCGCAGCAGGATATTACGGTCCCAATTTTCTGCCCGCGCAAGCAATTACGCTCCCAAGCCGTGGTTGATGCCGTTGAACGCAACAAAGCGAGCGACTTAGCTGAATATAACCGGCTACTTTATGTGGCTTTAACCCGCGCTGAAGATGAACTGATCATTTGCGGGGCAGAAGGACGCCAAACCCCACCGGCCGCCTGCTGGTATAATCTCGTTAAAGCCGGGTTCAGCCATCTGGGTGCCCTTCCTGATGCTGAGGGCGGCGTTACAATCGCAACGCCGCAGCTGAACCCGGCTGACCGGCAAGAGGCACATATTATTAGCGAGACCGAAGCACTGCCGCGCTGGGCAGGCAGCGCGCCGGATTGGCATGCAGCCCCGCCACCGCTCGAGACGGCCAAGCCCGAACCGCTCGCTCCCAGCCGCAGCGCTGAAACAGATATTGAGCGGATCATGGCAGCTTCACCGGTTACCGCAGTCAGGTCCGTGCGGGCATCGCGGGACCAAGCTTTGGCCAAAGGCCGGATCATTCACAGCTTATTGCAACATTTACCAGACCTGGCCGCGGACCAGCGCGCTGCCGCCGCGCGGGCTTACTTAGCACAGCCTGGCCTTAACCTCGCGGCCGCCGAGCAAGCCACCCTGGCGCATAAAGTTTTGAATATTTTAACCCTTCCCGCTTTGGCGCCGCTCTTCGCAGCGGGCTCCAAGGCCGAAGTGCCTTTAGCGGGCGTGGTTGGTGATATCGAAATCGGTGGCCTGGTCGACAGGCTTGCCATCACCGCACACGAAATTCTGCTCGCTGACTATAAAACCGACCGGCAACCGCCAACGTCAGTTGACGCGATCCCGCCCGCCTATCTGCGCCAAATCGCTGCATACCAAGCGCTTTTAAGCCAGATTTTCCCCGATAAACCTGTTACTTGCCTGCTGATCTGGACGGAATCTGCCGTCGCTATGCCAATCCCAGAAGATCTCCTCAACCGCTATGCGCCCGCCCCTCGCCAGCCATTCGTAACCGCGTAAGCCGCTTGATTGCCCCCCCAATTCCCGCCATGTTCGAAACAACCGAAATTTGAAGGATTGCCCCTATGAGCAAAGCCGTAACCGACGAAACCTTTGATGTTGATGTGATCAAATCCTCTGGCCCCGTGCTGGTAGATTTCTGGGCTGAATGGTGCGGCCCATGCCGGGCGATTGCCCCCTCACTCGAAGAGCTGAGCACTGAATATGCCGGCAAGCTTGAGATTGTGAAGGTCAATATCGACGAAAACCCCCTTACCCCGACCCAGTTTGGGGTTCGTGGCATTCCCACGCTAATCTTGTTCAAGGATGGCAAGCCAGCCGCAACCCAGGTTGGGGCAGCACCCAAAAGTGCGCTGAAAGCTTTTATCGAGAAAAGCCTGTAAGCATGGCGGCTGAGTCCCCGGTGGAGCAACCACCCGCCGGCATTCCGATGATCCGCACGATCGCCATGCCAGCGGACTCCAACGCCAATGGCGATATTTTCGGTGGCTGGCTGATGAGCCAGATGGATTTGGCGGCCGGCAATCTGGCCGCCCGAGTTTCCCATGGACGCTGCGTCACAGTCTCAGCCGATGCAATGAGCTTCCTGCGCCCTGTGAAAATCGGTGATGAGGTGAGTGTTTATTGCGAACTGCTTTCCACCGGCCGGACCTCCATGAAAATCAGTGTGGAGGCTTGGCGTAGGGCACGCATCACCGAGGAAGAGTATCGTGTAACCCGCGCGGTGTTCACGTTTGTGGCCATCGACGCCGAGGGCAAGCCAAGGGCGTTTGGTGTGTCACCTTGAATTATGTGCATTAAAAGATCGTGATGGCTCCCAAAATTTTTAATTTGCGAGATAAGTCTTTAGTTAGTGTGCAGGCAACAGGAATCGTGTGGCGATCAGCGCTAGAGAATGGAATTTGTCTATTGAAGCCGGGTCTGTAATTGCATGGAAAAAATAACCCCGATTGAGATTCTTAAAGGCTTTGCCGGGAAGACACCCATCGGCTACCCTGAGTTAGGCTTGGGACTAAACAATCAAAAATTGGCTTTATTCGGCTTGTTTTATAAAGCTTACAATGAGGGCCACTCAGTTGTATTGCCGGATTTTGCTATTTTTGACGCATCCAACAACTCTCACACTAATGTTGAATTTTCGAAGGTTTATTCGGTTAATAAAATACGCGAATTTGCTCGTGCTTTTGGAATGGAGATTATCGATCATCCGCCCATCGATAATGATAATGGGTGGCATTGTTTTATAGGCGGTTCGTCGGTACTTGGCTGGCTGGCGACCAAAGGTGTCGGTGGCTTGGATGATTTCGCATGTCAATTTTTTCGTTGTTTGCAGCCAAATATAACAGCACATCCAGTGTTCAAGAGGCTAGCGAATAAAGTCTTCTTTGAGGAGAAGATCCAAACGGTTAGCCAGCTCCGTATCGAAAAAGACTGGCAGGCTGTTGCCCGTGAGCTTGAAGCATCCGATTCCGCAATCAAAGGCGAATATAATTTTTCTTTTACTGATATTTTGTCAAAAACCAAAGTATCGCTCAGCACTGTTGCTGAAAAAATATATGTTGTATGCGACGAAAAAAATCTTCCTGTAAGTAAAGAGGATATTCGGAAAGCTACCGTCGATAAATTTGGTTTAAACCTCATCTGGAAATCAGATATTCTCAGCGAAGATGAGCTTAACAGTTTTTCACTGCTCGATTTGTCGATCATAGATTTTGAAATGGCGGTGAGAGGGCCTTATTTCGTCGGGCTTAGTCGGTCGTCATTCTCAAACTTGGCAAATTTTGAAGCATTTACTAGGACGGGCAATCCTAACGTTAATCACTATGTATATAATTGCGCAGGTCCGGGATTGGCGCGCCGATACGATTTCGGAGCCCGCGGCGATATTGCTGAAGTAACAAACAAACTGTTTTTTCGGGCACCGTTGATTCCGGAAACAATTGCTGACTGTTCTTGGCCGGCTTCCCTTAAAGTTCATTTTTCAAAAATCGGCGATTTTCAGACTGAAACAGGTAATACGCCGGGCGGGCGCCGCAGCTACATCGTTTGCGGGGTACCCGGCAACGCCGAAATAAGTATCGAAGGTTTTTCTTTGGACTTTATCCCACCAATGTCACTTGATATCGAATATCGTGCAAAGATGGCAGATAATACTTGGTCAGATTGGGTAAAAAATGGAATGTTTGTGGGATCGGTTGGCAAATATCAGGCTATCAAAGGGTTCGCGGTTCGCCTAAAAGGACGACCGGCTTTAAGCTATGAAGCCATTTGTATCGCAAGTTTCGTTGGCCGAGATACGCTCATTGAAGCGCGTGGCGAGGACGGATGTTTTTCGCCCGAAAATGAAGCGCTTGAAGCCATGCAAATTGTATTCCGACCTATTAAGCCCGACTGGCAAAGGTAGCATTTCATTTTACAGTTTCTAATGAATTACCATTATATCTTGTTTGGAAGAACTCTGCTTTTTGCAACAACCGCAAAAAATTGCCGCCCCATATCTTCCCCAAAGCCTCCCGGTCATACCCGCGCTTGAACAATTCCTTGGTCAAATTCGGCGCTTGCGCGGCG
>NCAT01000022.1 GCA_002255575.1 Acidocella sp. 20-57-95 | reverse complement strand
ACGAGACCGGGGATGAGAGGGTGTGGGCGAGCCTGGGTTCTAACATGTCCCGACACCCGTAACGTCATTGCGAGCCGCGCAAAGCGCCGCGCGGCAATCTATTTTTTGGCCACGTCACCAAAGCAAGATAGATTGCTCCCCCCGCCTTCGCGGGGGGCGACAGATAGTCTTGGATACCGGGCGTTTCCGATATGGTGAGCCCGAGCTTACGACCCCACCAACCCACTTGCCTCCGCCAGCGCGCGGCTTTCGGCGATTGCGGCACTTACTGCCAGCGCTGCCGCCAGGGCGCGTTTGCCGGCCTCGGCGTCCACCGCCACCGGGGCGCCATCCAGTACGGAGGCGAAGAACGCTTCGTGTTCTGCCGCCAGCGCGTCATGGTCTTCCCAGCCGGCTTGCTCTAGGCCGAATTCCTCGAACCCTGGCAGTTTCATGCCAATGTCGCGGCCGATCAAGGTTAGTTTGCGGGCCGCGAAATCCACGGTCAGATAACCGGAGGCGGAGAATATCCGCATTTTGCGCTCGGTCTTCAGGGAAATCCGGCTGGCAGTAATGGTGGCCACCGCGCCATTAGTGAATTTAATCCGCGCGTTGGCGATATCCTCGTGCGCGCTGGCCACGCTGGCCCCCACCGCATCCACATGCGCGATCGGCTCATCTACAAGCGCCAGAATCAAATCCAGATCATGGATCATTAAATCCAGGATCACCGAAACATCGGTGCCGCGCGGCTTGAAGGGGGCCACGCGCACGGCCTCGATGTAAAGCGGCTTGCCCATGCGCGCAGTAACCGCACCATGGGCGGCGGAAAACCGTTCCAGATGCCCCACCTGCAAAACCAGTTTTTTGCTCCGCGCCAGGGCCGCGAGTTCGGTCGCCTGGTCTAAAGTCGCGGCGATAGGCTTTTCCACCAGCACATGTTTGCCCGCATTCAGGGCCTTGGCCGCCAGTTCAAAATGAAATTCCGCCGGGGCGGCGATAATCACGGCATCGGAGGCTGCCAGCAGCTCATCTAGCCCCATCGGCTGGGTGCCGGTTTCCCATGCCACCGCTTGGGCACGATCGGCTGAGGCGTCGTAAATACCGGTGATCACCGCGCGTTTGGCGGCGGCGAGTTTTAACGCATGAAACCGGCCAAAATGCCCCGCCCCAATTAACCCGACCTTCAAGCCCGACATCTGCCTCTCCGCTGAAAACCCTGGTAAAGCTGGCTGGGCTTGCACGCAACCAATGGGGACGCCATACCCCGGCTGCACTCATCTGAGCAAATTACCGGAGCTTGTTCGCCGCCTATGTTGTATTTTACCCGCGCTAAAACCTACGCCATCCTGGCCCTGTGCGCGCTGGGCATCATATTCAGCCTGCCGAACCTGGCACCACGCCCGAATTTCTGGCCGGGCTTTCTGCCCTGGAACCAGGTGCATCTGGGCCTGGATTTAAGCGGCGGCAGTTATTTATTGCTGCAACTTGACCTGCAGGCGGTGCAAAAACAGGATAACGCGAATTTGGTGGATGATGTCCGCCAAGCCATGCGCAAGGCCGGGCTGGGCTATACCGGCCTGCACGGCGATGCTGCCAACGGTGCCGTCACGCTGCATTTGTTGCACCCTGAGGATGTGGCGGCCGCCCAAACGGCGTTGGGCAAGCTGATTACGTTTGACCAGACCACCGGCGGGGCAAACCTGCTGGTCAACGTGAATAATGACGGGTCAGTGACCCTTTCGGTACCACATCAGGCGCAGGTCTCGCGGGCCTCACAGGCAGTGGATCAGTCCATTACCATTATCCAACGCCGGATCGACGGCTCGGGCGTGCTGAACCCGCAAATCGCGCGCCAAGGGGCTGACCAGATTGTGGTGCAACTGCCCGGCGTTTCAGACCCTGACCGCATTCGGGCCCTGATCGGCACCACCGCGCACATGACTTTCCAATTAGTGGATACCACCGCCCAGCCCGGCACACCGCCGCCATTGGGTGACATTGTGCTGCCGATGCAAAATGACCCGAACCAAACCATGGTGGTGAATGCCTCAGTGGCCGTTGACGGCGCCAATTTGCAGAATGCCCAAGCCAGCACAGACCCGCAAAGCGGCAACTGGGTGGTGAATTTCACCCTCAACTCGGTGGGGGCGCGGGAATTTGCTGATGTGACGACGGATAATGTTGGCAAACCATTCGCCATTATTCTGGATGGCAAAATTATCTCGGCCCCGGTTATTCGTGAACCTATCACCGGTGGCTCGGGCCAGATCACCGGCAATTACACCGCCCAACAAGCAACCGACTTTGCCCTGCTGCTGCGCGCCGGTGCGTTGCCGGCACCGCTGAGCATTGTGGAAGAACAGAGCGTAGGGCCGGAACTGGGGGCAGATGCTATTAAGGCCGGCGGGCTCTCGCTGGCGGTCGGCTTCGTGCTGGTGCTGGTGTTTATGGCCACCTTCTACGGGCTGTTCGGCTGGTTTGCGAATATCGCGCTGGTGATGAACCTGTTCATCATGCTGGCAGTGCTTTCGGTGATGGGCGCCACGCTGACGCTGCCAGGCATGGCCGGTATTTTGCTCACGCTTGGTATGGCGGTGGATGCTAACGTTTTGATCAACGAACGTGTGCGCGAGGAAGTGAAAGCCGGGCGCAAGCCGCTGGCTGCCTTGGAGGCCGGATATTCCCGTGCTTACGGCACCATTATCGATAGTAACGTCACCACCTTGTTAGCGCACGTGACGCTGTTTATTTTCGGCTCGCCGCCGGTGCGTGGCTTTGCGGTCACCATTTGCGTTGGTATTATCACTACTTTGTTCACGGCCACCGTTTTGGTGCGGCTCATCACCTCGCGCTGGTATGTCTCGCGGCGCCCAGCCACTTTGCCGGTTTAAGGTACAACCAAGATGTTTATGAAACCCCTGTTCCGCTTCGTACCAGACGGTACGCGCATCCGCTTCATGAATGGCCGCTTTGCCGGTCTCATCACCTCGGCGGTGCTCTCGACCGCCTCGATTGGATTATTCTTCTATCCGGGCCTGAATTTGGGGCTGGATTTCAAAGGCGGCGTGGTGCTGCAAATTAACACGCCGCAGAAAGCTGACTTTGCCGGGTTGCGGACGGCGCTGGCCAAAGCCGGCCTCACCGATGCCTCGCTGCAAAGTTTTGGCACCGGGGAAGCGGCCAACCATGGCGTGCTGATCAGCCTGGAATCGCGCGAAACCGCTGGCCAGACCCAAACCGCCATCACGGAAGTTGAAACCGCGCTGGCGAGTGCTGCCCCCGGTGCGAAAATCCTCTCCACCCAGGCCATCGGCGCTTCAGTATCAAGCCAGCTATTCACCCAAGGGTTGGAAGCACTTGGCCTGAGCTTTGTGATGATCCTCGGCTATATCTGGTTCCGTTTTGAATGGCAGTTTGCGGTGGGGGCGGTGGCCACCTTGCTGCTTGATACCACCAAGACCATCGGTTTCATGGTACTCACCCGCATCCCGTTTGACCTTGTCACCATCGCGGCCATCCTCACCATCATCGGTTACTCCACCAACGACAAGGTGGTGGTTTACGACCGCGTGCGGGAAAATTTACGTAAATATAAATCGATGCCACTGCGTGAGTTGATTGATCTTTCCATCAATGAAACACTGAACCGAACCCTCGGTACCTCCGGCACTGTGTTCCTAGCGGCGTTACCGCTGGCATTATTCGGCGGCTCTGCGCTTTCCGGCTTTGCCTGGATTATGTTGTTCGGCATTGTGGTGGGCACATCCTCCTCCATCTTCATCGCGGCACCGATTTTGTTGTTCCTGGGCGAACATCGTCTGCGCCGCTCAAGCACACCGCCCAAGCCGGGGTCCGTCGCAAAAGCAACAAAGTAGAGCGGGTTTTTACTATTTTTGAGATGGGTTTTTATATTCAGGAAAATCTGTCGCAAAAATTTTTATTTTATGGTAAGGCTGGCTGAAATAGGGCGCGTCCGGTCTCTTCACTCAGTTGGTCAATGCATAGAAAAATTTTAACCGTCGCGCGTGCAGAATGGCATTCAGACCTGTTGAGTGCCGTGCCACATGATAAATATGGCCCGAATATAGATGTGCAGTCCGCCGCCGACGCCGTAATATCGTTGGCCACCAACCCTCTAGCCTATCATGCCCTGGTGCTTGACCCACAGGCCAGCGGCCCCTGGTATGATACATTGCTTGACCTGACCCTCGGTGACACCGAAAATACCATCAGGCTGCTGATGTTGGGGGACGTGAAACATCTTGATAGCCGGTTGAGCGAAACCGTGCAGGTCAACTGGCCGACAAATGCCGTCAGCTTCAACCGCGCCCTTGATCAGGCGGATAAAAAAACCATCGAAGCTGATGCTGAACTCCTGCTGGAAGCATTCTCTAACCTTGACTCTATTCGGGTGCGCTACCAGCCGGTGGTGCGCTTGCAGGACATGAAGCCTACCAAAGTTGAAGTATTGGCGCGGGTTGCTTCGAAAACCGGCATGATTGTTGGGCCGGATGCGATTGTGAAAGCTATGAGCAGTAGCGAATTTTCCATGTCGCTCTCCAGTGCCATTATCCAACGCGCGTTGGCCGAACATCGCGACGGTGGTTTTAGTGATCTTGATATTGATTTTGCCTTCAACCTACCGCTCGATGCCGTGCTGCACCCGCAACTCCTCACCTTGCTGGAAGCCGTTCGGAGCCTCACCAATATCGCGCCGAAAAAGCTGCGGTTTGAACTAACCGAAACACAGCCAGTCACAAACTTAGCTGAGTTGGCCAGTACTATGACAAAGCTGCGTGATGTCGGCTATCGGCTCTCGCTTGATGATATCATCCCCGAAACGCCCAATCTCGCGGCGTTGCTCGGCTTGCCGTTTGGCTCCGTGAAGCTAGACCGTAGCGTGGTCGCCAACGCGCAACACGACCAACCAGACATTGCCGCCAGCGCCCGCGACTTCATCCTCAGCGTTACCAGCCAAGCCAAGCAGCTTCATCGAAGCGTCGTTGCTGAAGGCATCGAAAACGCTGAAACCATCAACCTACTGCGCGCCCTCGGCGTCACGCACGGCCAGGGCTACCATTTTGCCCGCCCGCTTCCAGCCCGCGCCCTAAAGCCGTGGCTGACCCATTGGATGGGCAAAGCCGCGGATTGCGGTGTTGGTGGGTGAGGCCATGAAGGGCTTTACCTCGTCGGGAGACAACATATAAATAGTTTGACGATCCGCAGATTGGATAAAGTTTTCAGGCAATCCGGCCGTTTTAAACAAGGCGGCTTGTGCGTAAAGCTGTAAAGGCGAACGCAGGCAATTCATTGGATCACATAGCGATACAATGAATTCCATCTCGCTCTAAAAAATATGCTGCCACTTATCCACGAGGCGTTCCTCAGATTTAAACATCTCATAAGCGCCTTTTTTGTCGAGTGGATTTAGCACCGTTTTGATCTTTGTAGCCCAGGCAATAACTTCTGGTGTGTTGGCCGCACGCACAAAATTATCAGACAATATGGTTGCGATCTCAGGATCGAGACCGGGCGGCGCGACGATTGGCCGTGATTCATAAATATTGGCAAGGTCTGGCTTGTTAACGCTTGTGGCATCCTCAATGCCTGGGATCGAGCTTTTATCTTCAAACGAAAAAATAGTCCGAATTAGCCCGGCACTCTGCAGATTTTGCAGAGTTGAAAGTGAATACACCACGGCATCAACGTCGCCACGTGCAACGGCAACGGCAGAATTTACCGATCCCTTGTAGCCAGAGATAAATTTGCTCCCGATCCCGAGCGATGCACAAAATACCTTTGCAGCAAAAAATGAGGCGTCGGTGCCAGATGAGGCAAAGGAGATAGGTCTGCTGGCACCGATCTTTTGAAGATCTTCCGGCGTGTTTATGGAAGATTTGGCACTAACCGCCAGCCCGAATGGATCACGTCCGAGGTTTGCAATCCATGTTAGTTTATCAAGATGAATGGCTTGGCGATTTTTGCTCAGCAGAATTCCAAGTGTATTGATAAGGCTGACATGATATCCGGTAGGATTATCTTGTGCGAGTTGGAATATAGCCTCTGCACCGCCGCCACCGGGTAAATTTACCGGCTCAACATTCACCTTCATTTGCTTTGTCAGAACAGACGCAAATTCTCGCGCATAGGAATCATAACCCCCGCCTGGGCCATACGGGATCAATATCGTGATTGGACGGTCGGGGTAATTCGCAGCACTCGCGATATGTGGACGCCCGATCAGTGCGCCGGCGGCGAAAGTTGCACCGATGCTCAAAACACCGCGACGGGTCATAATCTTTTCAGACATGGGACATCTCCTGAAGGACTGTTCGTAAGCCGAACTATTGTACTGCAAAACACTAATCTATTGGCAATGGATTTGACAAGCCTTTTATGGCGGGGCCAGCCCAGATTTGGGTGAAGGTGTGCGTTGTCGCCATGAAGTAATGTAAAATTGCCGCCAAGGTGCCAAAATCATTAAACTGACCGAATTGTTGATTAGCCGATGCTCGAAGCGTCCTAAGCCGCAATAATCAATTTCAATGGTTTCACATCAGCGGTATGGGAAAGGGTTTCATACGCTTCAATAATCTCTGCCCGTTTGAAATGATGAATGAGCAGCCACGCCAGATGGATTTTGTTTGATTTTAGATGTATCAGAAGCAGCGTTGTGCTCACGGTATCTACATACCATGTGGTGCTCGAAATATTGCGGCTTCATAGTGGTTTAAGGTGGGGGTCCGATTTGGCACCATGCAAGACACGATGCGTGATAGTGCCGCCTGCAGCGATCATTCTTTGGTGTGTGCCGAATGTATAATGCCGGCCTCACGATGCCTTCGCTGATGCCCCATTTTCAGATTTGGCCTGCAACAGCGATGTTGCATGACCTTGATAAATCTTGACTTAAAATCCAGTTGAATGAACGCTTTTCGGCATCGCGAAAATAATCCGTGATGCCCACGAAGCTGACGTTCAGAAGCTGACGTTCAAATGAGTAGCTTTAAGTACGTGATGCAGCAGCCGAGGGCATAAGCGCCGTTTAGATACTCAAGCGCCCCTGAGATTCGGTCGCGCCCCTGATTTGAACGGAATGACGGTCCCGTGATGTTTGTCATCAGCCAAACCAGGGTTTGATCCAAATTCTGTCTAAGTGGCTTCGGGCCCGCTTACTTGCGCCCTAAACCTAGCGCTCGGTATCGTCGCCTTCTGGCTGGACATCGATGTCCGCATCGATGACGGCGTCGTCGTCTTCGAGGTCGTCAGCATCTTCCAGAATATCCTCGTCGGCATCATCGTCCGCCACTTCGACATCCACATCATCGGGGTCGGTGGGAACGGGTTTGACGAGTTTTTTGGCTTCATCGGGCATCGGGGCCTGGCGCTTGAGGCGCGGCTGCTCGACGGGCTGTTCGGTCGCGCATTTGGGGCAGATGGCGGGTTCTTTGCCCATATCGAAGAAGCGGGCGCCGCATGAGACGCAGGTATGTTTCTCGCCGAGTTCCGGTTTCGCCATGGCAACCTCTTTAAAAATACGCGGTTCTGTAGGGGCGGCGCGATGCCATGCTCTGTTGCTGCTGTCAAACCTGCATTGTCATGCTAAGCGCCTGCGCCATGGAGTCACATCATATTAAGCCGTTCAAGGCTACCCGTCCGTCTAGCCCGCTCTCGGGCGAAGTTTCTGTTCCCGGCGATAAGTCGATCAGCCATCGGGCGTTGATGTTCGGCGCTTTGGCAGTCGGGCAGACGCGCATTTCCGGGCTGCTGGAGGGTGAGGATGTGTTGCGCACGGCCGCTGCCATGCGGGCGTTAGGCGCGGAGATCAGCCGGGATGGCGCGGATTGGCTGGTGGCCGGCCGCGGCATTGGCGGGCTGACAGCGCCGGAGGATGTGCTGGATATGGGCAATTCCGGCACGGCGGCGCGGCTATTGGCGGGCATTCTGGCCAGCCACGATATTTTTTCGGTGATGACCGGCGATGCAAGTTTGCGCAAACGCCCGATGAAGCGGGTGATTGAGCCGCTGAAGGCTTGCGGGGCGGTATTTACGGCGCGACCGGGGGATCGGCTGCCAATGTCCATCCAGGGCGCGCGGGACGCGCTGCCGCTAACCTACACGCTGCCGGTGGCATCCGCGCAAGTGAAGTCGGCGGTGTTGCTGGCTGGGTTGAATGCGCGGGGCATTACCGAGGTGACTGAGCCCGAGCCGACTCGGGACCATTCAGAAAATATGCTGCGGCATTTTGGCGCGCAGGTGCAGGTGGAGACGCTGGGGAAGGGACGCGTGATCCGTCTGACCGGCCAGCCGGAACTGCGCGGTGCGGATGTGACAGTGCCTGGCGACCCGTCCTCAGCCGCGTTCCCGATTGTGGCGGGCCTGCTGGTGCCAGGCTCGCGCCTGACCATTCTTGCGGTGGGGCTGAACCCGCTGCGGACCGGGTTGTTTGAATGTTTGCGCGAGATGGGGGCAGAGCTGACCATTCGGAACCCGCGCATGCAGGGCGGTGAGAGCATTGGCGACGTGGTGGTGGACTATACCCAGCTTGCCGCTGTGGATGTGCCGGCGGAGCGTGCGCCCAGCATGATCGACGAATACCCTATTCTGGCCATCGCCTGCGCCTTTGCGCGTGGTACCTCGCGCCTGCGGGGCCTCGCGGAGTTGCGCGTGAAGGAAAGCGACCGCTTGGCCGCTACCGCTGCCATGCTGCGGGCTGGTGGCGTGCTGGTGGAGATTGAAGGTGATGATCTGATCATCCATGGCGGCACACCGGCCGGTGGCGGCTTGGTGGAGACCCACATGGATCATCGTCTGGCGATGAGCGCCCTGGTGTTCGGGCAGGCCACCCACGCACCGATGCAGATTGACGATGCAAGTTTTATTGAGACCAGCTTCCCCGGCTTTGTGACATTGATGCGCGGTCTGGGTGCGAGCATCACCGCGCCATGATCATAGCCATCGACGGCCCGGCAGCGGCGGGGAAAGGCACTCTGGCGCGGCGTATCGCCGCCGCCCTGGGACTGCCGTATTTAGACACTGGCCTGCTGTACCGCGCTGTTGGGCGGCGGGTGCTGGATACTGGCGCGGACCCTGCAGATGTTGAGGCGGCAACTGCGGCGGCGCGGTCACTTACCGAGGCAGATTTTCAGCGGAGCGATTTGCGCGGCCCGGAGGCTGACAAAGCTGCCAGCCAGGTGGCCTCCATCCCGGCTGTGCGGGCCGCGTTGCTTGATTACCAACGCCATTACGGCGCCACCAAAGGGGCAGTGCTGGATGGCCGGGATATTGGTACCATTGTATTCCCGCATGCGGATGTAAAATTATTCGTCACTGCCAGCCTGGAAGCCCGCACCCAGCGCCGCCATGCCGAGATTTTGGGCCGTGGTGAAGCAACCTCGATCGACGCCGTCCGGGCTGACCTCGCCGCCCGCGATGAAGCCGACCGCACCCGCGCCGCTGCCCCCTTAAAACCAGCGCATGACGCCACCTTGTTTGATACGTCTGAGATGGATGCCGACATGGCGTTTGCGAAGGCGCTTTTATTGGTGAAATCTAAAACCAGCTCATTTTAAAAGGATTGAGGCATGAAAGTCTCCGAAGCCCTCGCGACCCGGCTCTCCGTTCGTGACTTTCTCCCCGACCCCATTCCTGAGGCCACACTGCGCCGGGTGCTGGCCACTGCGGCGCGGGCACCGTCGGGTGGGAATTTACAGCCTTGGTTTGTTACGTTGCTCACCGGTGCGCCGCTACAAGCGCTGGTGGCCCGCGCGTCGGCCCGTGCCCTGGAAGCCCCGCGGGGGGAGAGTTCTGAATATAGTGTGTACCCAGACCCGCTGGTTGAGCCCTATTATGGCCGGCGGTTTAAGGTGGGTGAGGATATGTACAAACTGCTCGGCATTCCACGCGAGGATAAAACCGCCCGCCGCGCCTGGTTTGGTAATAATTTCCGCTTCTTCGGCGCGCCGGTTGGAATGTTCTGCTTTGTTGATCGCGGGATGGGGCAGGCGCAATGGTCGGATTTAGGGATGTTCCTGCAATCCATCATGCTGCTGCTGCGCGAAGAAGGGCTGGATAGTTGTGCGCAGGAATTCTGGGCGATGTTTGCCGCCACCGTCTATGACGAGTTGGACGTGCCGGAAAACCTGATGCTGTTCTGCGGCATGGCCATCGGCAAACGCAACCCTGACGCCATGGTGAACAAGCTGGTTTCAGACCGCGCCCCGTTGGATGATTTCGCGACATTCAAAGGATTTTAACCGATGAGCAGCCGCAGCCGCACCTTCACGTGGGAAGACCCGAAAGCCAGCGCGTTGAAGGGCCAGACCATGTCCGGACTGGACTACCTGAAGGCGATGAGTACCGGTGAGCTACCGCCGCCGCCGATTTTTCACTTGCTCGGTATTGCGACCATGATCGCCAATGAAGGGCTGGTGACGATGGAACTGCCGATCGGCGAATATCATTACAATCCGATCGGCTCGGTGCATGGCGGGGTCGCCGCGACCATTTTGGATTCTGTGATGGGCTGCGCCGTGCATTCGCTGTTACCGGTAGGTAGGGCCTATTCTACGTTGGAGATCAAAATCAATTACCTCCGCCCAATGACCGAGGCGCTCGGCACCGTGATCGCCGAGGGCCGGGTGATTAACGCCGGCCGCAAAGCCGCCTTCGCGGAAGGCAAGCTGGTGGATGCGCGTGGCAAAATCTACGCCACCGGCTCCACCACCTGCGCGATTTGGGACATTTGACGCAGGGTTTGGAATTCTAAAAAAATATATTTACGAATCAGCGGGTTCTGGCCTATTGTGAAGATAGATGTCGGTATCATTCGAAGCGCGCCGGTTTATATCACCTAACATGCGGGCGCAGTTGCGCCGCCGTGTTGCCGAACTATTAGCCATTTTCATCGGGTTGGTCGGGCTCAGCCTCGCCCTCGCGCTGATTTCGTACCATGCGCAGGATGCCTCGTTTAACACCGCGAGTACGGCACGGACTTTAAATCTGGCCGGGCCTTTCGGCGCGAGCGTGTCAGATTTTCTTCTGCAAGGCTTTGGAATTGCTGGGTTTATACCTGTTCTGGTGCTGCTGGCCTGGAGCTACCGTTTGGGTACGCGCGGGAAAATTGGCCACCTGAAATGGCGGATTTTCTTAGGAGGCACGGCAATGCCGCTGTTGGCCGCGTCTCTGGCCATGGCGGTGGCGGTGATACCGGGGCCGCCGGTAACGTGGCCGGTCCCAGCCGGGATCGGCGGGGCAGCGGGGCTATTGCTGTCCGGCACATTTGTGGGAGCTGGGCATTCGGTATTGGGTACTTTGGGCGGGGGGATCGCCATGACCATCACTTTGGTGTTGGCGCTGGCTGCCTTTGGTTTCGCCCTCGGCTTCACGCCGAGCGAATGGCGCTCAGCTGGCCGGCGGGCGGTGAATGCTGCGGCGGCGTCGGCGAACCAAAGTTTACGCGGGGCGGAAGCTGTGTCCTCATGGCTGACACCTTTGCTTGCCACAGCCTCGGCAGGCGGCACAGCGACCCGCCGCTGGGAGGACGAACCGCGCGCCAATTTGGCCGTGCCGCGTACCGTGCATGAGCGCGAAGCAGGCGAGCCGGAAATTCAGGTGCGGCTGGCCGCGCAGCGCCCAATGATCAAGCCTGCTGTGCTGCCTAAAAAGGCTGCACCGAAGCAAGAGCGCCTACCACTTTTGGAAACCGGCTGGAATTTTCCGCCGCTTGATTTGTTGCAGGCGGCACCACGCAATGCTGCCGTTGGCCCTTCGGCGGACGCGCTTGAAGCCAATGCCCGCTTGTTGGAAAGCGTGCTGCAGGATTACGGCGTGCAGGGCAAAATTGTTGAAATCCGCCCTGGCCCGGTGGTGACACTTTACGAGCTTGAACCAGCCCCCGGCATTCGCTCCTCGCGGGTGATTGGCTTGGCGGATGATATTGCCCGCTCGCTCTCAGTGGTCGCGGTGCGTATTGCCACCGTTAGTGGCCGCAATGTCATCGGCATTGAAGTGCCGAATGCCCGCCGCGAAACCGTGTTTTTCTCAGAACTTCTCGGTGGTGCGGATTGGGAGATTCAAAACGGCAAACTGATGCTGGCGTTGGGCAAGGATATTTCCGGTGCGCCGGTTTTTGCCGACCTTGCGCGCATGCCGCATCTGCTTATTGCGGGCACCACCGGTTCGGGTAAGTCGGTGGGCGTAAATGCCATGATTATGAGCTTGCTGTTCCGGCTCTCGCCTGAACAATGTAGGCTGATCCTGATTGATCCGAAAATGCTGGAACTTTCCGTCTATGATGGGATTCCGCATTTGCTCTCCCCGGTCGTGACAGAACCGGCCAAGGCCGTGGCCGCCTTGAAATGGGTGGTGCGCGAGATGGAACGGCGCTACCGGTCCATGACACAACTCTCGGTGCGCAATATTGGTGGCTATAATGACCGTGTGAATGAAGCCCGCGCCAAGGGCGAAGTAGTGGCGCGGCGTGTGCAAACTGGCTTTGATTCCGAAACCGGCAAGCCGGTGTTTGAAGACCAGCCGCTAGCGCTGGAGCCGTTGCCATTCATTGTGGTGTTCATCGATGAGATGGCGGATTTGATGATGGTGGCCGGCAAGGAAATTGAAATTGCCGTGCAGCGCCTGGCACAAATGGCACGGGCGGCTGGCATCCACGTGATTATGGCAACCCAGCGCCCTTCGGTGGACGTGATTACCGGCACCATCAAAGCCAACTTCCCCACCCGCATCAGTTTCCAGGTGATCTCGAAATTCGATAGCCGTACAATCTTAGGCGAACAGGGGGCTGAGCAACTGCTGGGGCAGGGCGATTTGTTGTATATGCAGGGCGGTGGGCGGATCACCCGCGTGCATGGGCCGTTTGTCTCCGACCGTGAGGTTGAAGATGTGGTGGCCTTCCTGCGTGAACAGGGCGAGCCTTCATATGTGGATGAAGTGACCGAGCCGATGGAAGACGACACGCCAGCGCTTTCTGGCAGTATTGGCGGTAACACCACCGGCGAAAACGCGCTGTATGATCAGGCGGTTTCACTCGTGGCGCGGGAGGGCAAGGCCAGCACCTCCTTTATCCAGCGGCATTTACAAATCGGCTATAACCGGGCTGCCAAACTTATTGAACAGATGGAAAAAGATGGTGTGGTCTCCGCCGCGAACCATGTCGGCAAACGCGACGTGCTGGTGCGGCGTGAGCGTGACGAGGATTAGTTTTGCACCCCAGAGCGTGTCGTCACCGCGTCCCTGCGGTCATCCCCGCGCAAGCGGCGGCCTCTCCAAACATCATTGATCCCGAATTTCCTTGCCTGATGTGACTTTGGCTCCTATATGACTATAGTCATCTGACCAGGGTCATATTATGCAGGATACGATCTCCAAAACGCAGTTCAAAGCCAAGGCGCTGGAATT
The DNA here is from genome assembly GCA_002255575.1 of Acidocella sp. 20-57-95. Lineage (GTDB taxonomy): Bacteria > Pseudomonadota > Alphaproteobacteria > Acetobacterales > Acetobacteraceae > Acidocella. The sequence continues at coordinate 21,233 of NCAT01000022.1, read as the reverse complement.
CTTCCGGGTCGTCGAGACAACGGGCAAACCGGTGATTGTGACCGACCGGGGGCAGCCTACCCTCGAAATCCGGCCCTACCAGCCTGCTGAGCGGAGTCCGCTTGAAGCCCTGCGCGGTTCGGTCTTGCAGTTTAATGAACCCACCGAACCTGTCGGTGTAGAGGACTGGGACGCCGTCTTGTGATCATGCTGGATACACAGGTGCTGGTCTGGTGGGTCAATGGCGATACGCAAAGGCTTTCTATCCCGGCACGTGAGGCGATTGAGGCCGAACTGCCAAACGGCGAAATTAACCTGTCGGCGATGACGGGATGGGAAATAGCCATGCTGGTGCGATCCGGGCGGATGGCGCTTGGCCAGGATGTTGCGGCCTGGCTTGCGCTGGTCGGGCAAATTCCAGCGGTTAAATTCATCGCCGTTGATAATGAGATTGCGGTAAAATCCGTGGAGCTACCGGGCGCGTTTCATAAAGACCCGGCTGATCGCCTGATCGTTGCCACAGCGCGTAAATTGGGTTTGGCGCTGGTGACAGCGGATGAAAAAATTCAAAACTACCCGCATATCCGCACAATCTGGTGAATTGGGCAGCATCACAGGCTGATCAGCCCCGCGTGTGCGAGGGGTTTTCCGCGTCCGTATGCAGGGATATCTCATGGCGATGCCAACACCCGCTGTCACGAAAAAGCTGCCGTTACTGCTGGGGTTTTTAATCGCGGTCGGGCCACTTTCAACTGACATGTATTTGCCCGCATTCCCGCAAATTGCGGCAGATTTTCAAAGCCATGCGGCCCCGCAAATCTCCCTCGCCGCGTATTTTGCCGGGCTTGCCGTGGGGCAGATGACGCAAGGCGCGCTTTCAGACCGGGTGGGCCGTCGTGGGCCGTTGCTGGTGGGGATGATTATTTACACCCTGGCATCAATTGGTTGCGCGCTGTGTTGGAATGTTTCCTCGCTGGCCGTGTTCAGGTTTTTGGCGGCCCTTGGCTGTTCGGCGGGCGTGGTGATTCCGCGTGCCATGGTGCGCGACCTGGCCGATGGTCCTGCCGCCGCGAAGCTATTTTCAAAACTTATTTTGGTGATGGGTGTCGCCCCGATCGTGGCACCCATGCTGGGGGCGGTGATTGTATCGGTTGCCCATTGGCGGCTGATTTTTGTGGCCGCCGCCCTGTATGGGGTGGCGGCGATTTGGCTGGTTTGGCGGCATCTGCCTGATACGTTGCCAGTGGCACGCCGCACCCGGATTGGCCTGGTGCCGGTGTTGGTTCGCTATGTGAATATCAGCCGGGAACGCGCTTTTATCACGCATGCTTTTGTGGCGGCTTTCGCGTCTGGGGCGTTGTTTGCATATTTATCCGCCACGCCACAGATATTCATCGGCGGGTTTGGCTGGAACACACTGCAATACGCAGCTTTATTCGGGCTGAATGCGACCGCCTATATTGGCTATAATCAATTAAACCCGGCTTTGGTGAACCGCTTCGGGATCAGCAAGGTGCTGGTTTTTGCGGTGATCGCTTTGCTGTTGGCCTGCCTTATTCTGGTCGCACTCGCGTTGCACCCTATGGGTCCGTTCAGTGTGATTGTGGCATTGCTGATGAGTGAAATTGGGTTTGGCTTAATCACGCCGTGCGCCATGGTGGGGGCGCTCTCGCGCCATCAGGCCCATGCCGGCAGCGCCTCGGCCTTGATGGGTACCATGCAATATAGCAGCGGCGCGCTCGCCGGGCTTGCCATGGGGCTGCTGGGCTCTAATACCGTTGGCCCGATGGCAACAGCTATGCTGGTTTGTGCGCTGGCCGCTGCTGCTGCCGCCTGGGCACGTCCGCCATTGATATTTTCGTCTGTGGAGAGTTGAGCATGTCGCAAATGAGTGTGGTGGGCATTCCGGCCTGTACCAAGTTAATGGATAACTACATCCAGCACGCCACCCCGGCGCGCTATGGTGCGGCTTTAATGTCGGCCTCCAACGCCATCCCCGTACTGATCCCGCCTGAAGGCCATGAGATGCTGGCGCTGCTCGACCGGCTGGATGGGCTGATGTTCAATGGCAGCCCCAGTAATGTGGCGCCCATGCGCTATGGTGCGGATTTTGATGCAACGCCGGATTTCCACGACCCCGAGCGTGACGCCACCACCCTGCCGCTGATCCGCGCCGCGTTGGAGAGGGGGATGCCGATTATTTGTATCTGCCGGGGCTTGCAGGAGTTAAATGTGGCTTTGGGCGGCACGCTCTATCAGGAAGTGCATAAGGTGCCTGGCCGGATGGATCATCGGGCGGGCGAGGGCACGCGTGAGCAATTATTTGCCATCAAGCATAGCGTCACATTGTCTGGCCAGCTTGCAGATATCATCGGTGCCACCGAAATTCGGGTGAATTCGCTGCACGGGCAGGGGATCGATCAACTCGCCCCCGGTCTGGTGGTGGAAGCCACCGCCCCGGATGGCACGATTGAGGCGGTGCGGGTTGCGGGGGCAAAAAGCTTCGCGATGGCCGTGCAGTGGCACCCGGAATGGGAGGTGACGCATTTTGAGGACCGCAAGCGGTTGTTCAATGCCTTTGGTGCGGCTTGTGCCACCTACCGGCAGGCCCGTTAGTTACCTATATAGCGTTCATTGTAGCGCGTATCGTTTCAGGAGGAGCCACATGGATATCCAGACCATCGACAGCCAGTACAGCCAGTTGCAGAACCAGGCGCAGCAGACTGTGCAGGAACTCAAAGACCTCGCTGCCAAGCTGCAAACCGCCGCCCAAGCGGGCAATCAGGACGCCCGCGAGTGGCTGCTGGATTTGAAGAGCATCGCGATTGCCATCCAGTCCGAGCAAAACCAGGTTTCTAACCTGCTACAGGCCCTGCATGGGTTTGTGGATAACCAGAACCGCGCGCTGCAACCAATGCCGCAGCCTTCACCCGCGCAGCCTGTTTGGGGTCAGGCGCCGCAGCAGCCAATGTACCCGCAAGCCGGCTATCCACCGCAGGGCTATCCACCGCAGGGCTATCCCCAGCAGGGCTACCCGCAACAAGGTGGCGGTGGGTTTTTAGGTGAGTTGTTCAATTCCAACTTTGGCCGCGCCATTGTCTCGGGGGCTGGCTTCGGCATTGGTGATGATCTGATCAACAAGATTTTCTAAGCGGGCGGTTCGGCACCAGCATCGTCATTCCCGCGCAGGCGCGACGATCGTTGTTTCGTGGCCTAAGAAGATGCTCGCCTGCGCGAGCATGAAAGAAAATATTGTTATTTCGCAAGCGCCACCGGCAAGAACGCCGCTTCATGCGGCGGCCCGGCGGCAAAATCCCAGCTGGGGGCGCCGTTTTTAGGTAGTGCCAGCAGCGACGCGCAGACCGTTCCAAATCCATGCTGAACCGGAATGTTGAGCGCACTTGCCAGAGGCGGCGTGTTGTCGGCCAGCAAAGACCCCCATTTCTTCCAGTCCGTTGCTTCAAACTTCGGCAAGTGCCGGGCGATGCGTGGCAACTTCATCTCGTTCGGCGCGCCGGATGTGATCATCCAGGTGCCCGGCCCAAGCTCTGAAACAACCGGTCTGCCTGCTTCCAATCCGGCAATGCAAAATGCCTGTTCAGAATCTGCAATCACCACGTTGAAGCTACGATATAACCCGGCATCAACCGCACCGATGCTGGCAGCGGCGGCTTCAGCGTGAGGTTGTTTAAGGGCCAGTAAGGGTAATTCGCCACGGCTGCGCTTGCCCGGTGCGGGCCCCAGCGAGCCATGGCGGTTCAATACAGCCGCCATCACGCCATGCTCATTTAATCCCATCCAGGTGCCACCGGCAGTTTTATCAAGTCCGGCAATGATGCGGGGTTGTTTTGGCCAGTGTGCTGCGGGTGGTGCCCAAGGACGATCCACCATTTCGTCGCGGTTGGCCGCGATGAAGATGCCGGTGTCGTCAATGCGCAAGATGATCGAGCACATTGGATAATTATCAGCCAAACACGCGTTCAAATAGCGCATCAATTTGTGCGAGATGCAGTTTGGAATCCATCGCCGCATCAATCACGTCTGGTGAAATACGGCCTGCCACTTCCGGGTCTGCCAGTAAGTTGGTGCGGAAATCTTTGGCGTCAGCATGGCCGAGCTTGGTCCAGGTCGCCATCGCATTACGCTGTACAATCTTGTAGGAATCTTCTCGTAAAATCCCGGCTTTGGTCAGTGCCAGCAGCACTTCGCCGGAATGCACCACGCCGCCCAGACTTTCTAGATTGGCCAGCATCTGGGCGGGGTAAATGGTTAGCTTATCCATCATCCCAGCCAGCCGCGCCAGCGCAAAATCCAGTGTTACGGTCGCATCCGGCCCGATGCCGCGTTCGACTGATGAGTGGCTGATATCGCGTTCATGCCAGAGCGTGACATTCTCCATCGCCGGTACCACGGCGCTGCGCACCAAGCGGGCAAGTCCGGTGAGGTTTTCAGACAGCACCGGGTTGCGCTTATGCGGCATGGCGGAAGAGCCTTTTTGGCCGGCATGGAAAAATTCTTCCGCTTCGCGAACTTCCGAGCGCTGCAAATGCCGCACTTCGGTGGCCAGCCGCTCCACCCCGCAGGCAATCACGCCGAGGGTTGCAAAAAATGCTGCATGGCGGTCGCGCGGGATCACCTGGGTCGAAACCGGCTCCACCGCCAGCCCGAGTTTTTCCGCCACATATTCTTCCACCTTTGGGTCCACATGAGCGAAGGTGCCAACAGCGCCGGAAATGGCACAGGTGGCAATTTCCGCTCGTGCCGAAACCAGCCGCGCGCGGTTGCGGACAAATTCGGCGTAGTGGCCAGCCAGCTTCAACCCAAAGCTTGTCGGCTCCGCATGAATGCCATGGCTGCGGCCAATGGTGAGTGTGTGCTTGTGCTCAAGCGCGCGCTTTTTCAGCGCTGCCAGCACGTCATCAATATCCGCCAGCAGTAAATCCGCCGCCTGGGTAAGCTGCACGGCCAGGCAGGTATCCAGCACGTCCGAGGAGGTGAGGCCCTGATGCACAAACCGGCTATCTGGCCCGATACCTTCTGCCAGCCAGGTGAGGAATGCGATCACGTCATGGCGGGTCTCGCGCTCAATCTCGTCGATACGCTCAATATCGGCGGTGCTGATGGCGGCCAGCTTCGGCTCCCCTAGCTTGCGGATATTGGCAGCTGCGTCCTTCGGTACGCTGCCCACCAGCGCCATGCCCTCAGCGGCCAGCGCCTCGATCTCGAACCAGATGCGGTAGCGGTTCTCGGGGGACCAGATGGCGGCGGCTTGCGGCCGGGTGTAGCGCGGGATCATAACAGCTCCTGAATTTAATGCCGAATTTCAGGCTTGCGGGTTAAGCCGCTGCCGGGCCGTTGACAAGCTAGGCCACCGCACGCCACCAACGCGCATGGATTTTGCCCAGGCCCTGACATTACTGCCGATCCTGCTGCAGGTTTTGCTGATCGACCTGGTGCTGGCCGGTGATAATGCCGTGGTGATCGGCTTGGCGGTGAATGGCCTGCCGAAAAACCAGCGGCGGCGCGCCATTTTGGCCGGTATTGCCGGTGCGACGCTCATCAGAATTCTGTTCGCGCTGGTGGCGGTGCAGATGCTCGCGATCATCGGCCTGACCTTGGCGGGTGGGGTTCTGCTGCTTTGGGTGGTCTGGAAATCTGCCCGCGAGCTGCGGCACGGGCCAACAGCGACCGATGCAGCCCCGGTATCAGGCAGGCTGCGTACGGCCATTACCCGCATTATCATCGCCGATGTTTCAATGAGCCTTGATAACGTGCTGGCGGTGGCCGGTGCCGCCCATGGCCACCCGGCTTTGCTGGTGATTGGCTTGATCGTCTCGGTTGGCCTTATGGGCGTTGCCGCCAGTTTGGTGGCGCGGCTGCTGACACGATTTCGCTGGCTGGCCTGGGTTGGGCTGGCAATCGTGCTATATGTATCTCTGACCATGATCTATCAGGGCATATTCCAGGTTCTTCCGCATTCGGCGCCGCCTGCATGACACAGGCGGCGGCGCTGCATGTTGAGGACGACATGTTGGCGCTCTCGGGCGATCTGGTTGCGAAGAATGTTGGTGCGATCTGGCAAAATTCAGTTGCGGCCGCCAAGCGTTTAGGTGCGGCCCCGCTGGTGATCGACATCGCAGCCTGTGGCATTATCGACACCGCCGGAGCCACCTTGCTGCTGACCATGGAGCGCAGCCATGGTGGGCCGATGAGCCTGCGCGGTGCTGATGAGCAGTTTTCGGCGCTTCTTACGCAACTACGGGCAGTTGCATCGGCGCCCCTGACACGCGCGCAGGAACGCCTGGCTGTGGCCGAAGCCGCCGCTGCCGCCAAGCCGCCTGGGATATACGAAAACCTTAAAATCAGAATTGGGTTTTTTGGCGAGACCATTCTCGCGCTAACGGTGCTGGCAACCAAATTGCGGTTTCTGCGGGGGGCAGATTTTGCCCGCATCGCCGATAATGCCGGCTTCAAGGCGCTGCCTTTGGTGGTGATGTTGGGCTTTCTCATCGGCATGATCCTGGCGTTTCAGTCGGCCATCCCGATGCAGCAATTTGGCGCCGATTTATATGTGGCGGACTTGGTGGCGCTCTCTTTATTCCGCGAGTTGGGCCCGCTTTTGGTGGCGGTGATTCTGGCCGGGCGTACCGGTTCCGCCTTCGCAGCCGAACTGGGCACGATGCGGGTGAATGAGGAGATTGACGCGCTCACCACCATGGGCATCGACCCAGAGACCATGCTGGTGCTGCCGCGCGTTGCCGCTGCTGTGCTGGTGATGCCAGCTTTGGTGGTGACGATGGATGTGGCCGGGCTCGTCGGGATGGGGATTGTGCTGATGGTGTTTGGTTTCCCGCCATCTGCGATCATCGCCCAAATCACCTATTCCTGCGGTCCTTCGGATTTTCTTTTGGGCTTGTTTAAAGGCATGGTATTTGCGGCGGCGGTGGCGATGATCGGTTGCCGGGCTGGGCTTACGGCCGGCAATGGCCCGCGCGCCGTGGGGGAGGCGGCAACCTCGGCGGTGGTGGGCGGCATTGTCGCCACCGTGTTGCTGGACGGGCTATTCGCTGTGCTATTTTACCGGTTGGGCCTGTAATGGGGGCCATCATTAATGTTGATCGTGTTTCCCAGGAATTTGGCGGGCGGGTGATTTTCCAGGATGTCAGCTTCAGCATTGATGAGGGTGAGGTATTTGTCATCCTTGGCGGTTCTGGCTGTGGTAAATCAACCTTGCTCAAGCAGATGATCGGCCTGCGTCCCCCTACATCAGGCCAAATTTCGGTGTGTGGTTTTGATGTTGTTACCCAAACCGAAGCCGTGCGGCGTCAGATCGGTGTGATGTTTCAGTCTGGTGCTTTGTTTGGGTCGATGAACTTGCTGGATAATGTGGCCTTGGCGCTGGCGGTGTTCACGGACCTGCCGCCTTCTGCCCGCAATGAAATTGCGCAGATGAAACTCGCGATGGTGGGGCTGGCAGATGCCGCCTTTCGTTTGCCTGCGGAAATATCAGGCGGTATGGCAAAACGTGCGGCGATTGCGCGTGCCTTGGCGCTCGACCCGCCAGTATTGTTTCTGGATGAACCATCAGCCGGCTTGGACCCGATAACATCTGCTGGGCTGGACCGGTTGATATTGGAATTACGTGATACGCTCGGGGCAACGTTCGTTGTGGTGACGCATGAATTGCAATCTATTCTGGCCATTTCAGACCGCTGCGTGATGCTAGACCGCGCCGCGCAAGGCATGATTGCACTTGGGCAACCGCGCGACTTGCAGGCGCATTCAGACGTGAAAATGGTACAGGCGTTTTTTAACCGGGAGAGTTTGTAATGGAGAACCGGCGCACCGCCTTGCGGGTGGGGCTGTTCACGCTGGCGGGCATTTTTGCACTGCTGGCGTTGATTTTCTTCTTATCTGGCTCTGAACTAAACCCGGGTATTCCTTACGAGACTTACTTTCAGGAATCCGTGCAGGGGCTTGATGTTGGCACTGCCGTGAAATTCCGCGGTGTGACCATCGGCAAAGTGACCGATGTCGGGCTGGTGACGGCGGAATACCCGCCGGAAAATCTTTCCGACGAGCAGCAGAAGGTCTATCAACTGGTGGTCGTTCGCTTCCGGGTGGACCCTAAAAAAATCGGCCATGCGGAAGATGTGGCGCAGGCAATTGCGCATGGCTTGCGGGTTCAAATCGCGCCGCAAGGTATCACCGGCTTAGCCTATGTAGAGCTAAGTTTTGTAAACCCGGATCAATATCCGACGATTACGGTACCCTGGACGCCGCAAAGCACTGTAATCCCCTCGATGCCCAGCACGCTCAACCAGGTGCAGGATGCGATTGAGCAGACAATGTCCTCACTCAGCAAGGTTGATTTGGGTAAAACCATCGCGCAGTTTACCGACTTGTTGACGGCTTTGGACCAGGAGGCCACGACCGGCGATGCGCACCAAGCCATTGCCAACGCGAATTTGTTGCTGGCGACTTTGAATGAGGCGCTCAAACAAGCTGATTTGCCGGCCACCACGCAATCTATTCGCACGCTCGCAGGCGGTCCGCAGACAATGAAAATTCTGGCTCAGTTGAATGACGCCACGGCGGGATTAGCCAAGGTTAGTGCAGCACTGCCGGCGGTGGTGGCGCAAAGCGAGAGTACCATTGGCCATGCTGATGAAACGACCGCTGATTTGCAGGCCCAGCTTGGCCCGATTTTGCAGGACTTAAAGACCACCAGTGCCAATTTGCGTGAATTAACCGATAGCCTGAAGCACAACCCGGCGCAGTTGTTGGATGGTGCAGCGCCCCCGCTGGAAGGAGAGCATTAATGCAACGCCGCCTGATTCTAACGTCTCCACTTTGGCTGGCTGGTTGTGGGTCTTTATTGCCGACCCAAAAATACATCCCGCAGGTTCAATGGCCCTTGCAGCCAGTGCCGCTCGTGAATAATCCGCCCAACCCGAACGGGCCGATATTGCTGGTGCGTGATTTGGCTGCTGCCCCAGGGCTGAATGAGCAAGGGCTGCGCAGCTTGCGCGCTGATGGCAGTTTGGATGTTGCCTTCTACAACCGCTGGGCGGTTTCACCAGCAGATGCCGCGACCGCCGCTTTAACCGCCTGGGCGCAAGCCAGCGGGGCGTTTTCCGCTGTGGTAAATACTGGCTCAAGGTTAACGCCGGCCTTCATCGTTGAAGGTACGCTCACGGAATTTGTGGCAGACCTTGCCGCTGGGCAGGCCCGTGCGGTGCTGAGCCTGGTGGTAATTGCCAACGCCGACAGTCTGACCGCCAAACCCCACCCGTTGGCGCAACAAACCATCACCGGCACAGCGCCTTTGCATGGTGATGATGCGCCTGCCGAGGTGGCAGCAATGCAGGCCGCATTGGCAAATGCGCTGGCGCAGGCGGTAAGTTTGCTGAGGCGGTTGGCCTAGCGTCGCTTTCCCCTCGTCTTGTCGTGGTCCGACTTGGTTGGGGCTTACTGAAGTATGGCATGATCACTGACGTTGTCTTAATTTGCACAGTTGAAACTTGCAGTTATGATAAGTTACACTTAGTTACGTACTTGTACGTCCCTGGGAGTTGTCTCCTTCATGCCGTTGCAACGGTTCTTGAATACCGTGCCGACGGTAAAAACTACGTTGGTGCATGTCTCAGAGCCTGAGAAAACCCGGCAGCGGTGGGGTGGTATATTTCGGCGCGTGTGCCGTGGGTTCGAATATTTACCGAGATTATTCGTCACGGCCCCGGCATTCAGCCGAATTTTGCGTCTTATCTTTCAACCAAAAATGTTTTGGCTTTTAGGTCATCAGCCTGCGTTACCATTCAAATACCTGAGTAAATTCTACGTCTCACGAAGTCTTTCCACGGACCAAAGGGCAGTGGCACTGCACCATCACTACATGTTTTTTGGTGACGTTTGGCGCGACGATTTCCGTAAGCAGCTTGCTTTTGACCGCGCTTTGATTTTTGAACATTACACGCCCACGGCATATTTCAACATTCAACTAGCAATTGCGTCGGCGGCCGTAAAAGAAGGCGAGTTATCGCTCTATTTTCAAATGAATCATGTTGATCTTTATCAAGTTTCATTCTCGTTTGTCCCAGGTTCGATTGCCGGTCTTGGCGCGGAAACGGTGGTTTTTGTCAGCCGTATTCAAGGTGTTAAGCATAATTTCTCCGACATTCGGGACGCCACCAAAGCTTTATTCGACATCGCGCCGCCCACGCTGTTACTTGCAGCGTTGCAGGGAATTGCGAAGGCGCTTGGTATTTCGGATATGTTGGGCATTCCGGCAGCTGACTTGGTGGGCAGTTCTCACGAAAACGCTACAGAATTATCCAGCTCTTACGATGCATTTTTCCAAGCCATAGGTGCAATCCGCCAGGGTGCATTTTATGTCTGCCGCTTGCCGCTAGCCGAAAAGCCGATCACGCTGATTAAGCCCGGCCATCGCTGTCGTACCCAAAAAAAGCGGCGCTTCAAAAATGCTGTGATCGACATCGTTGCCAATCACATGATCGATATTGCGGCCGCGCCCCGGTTTACATTGTCCGCAGAAAGCACGGTTATACAGCCTGACCCGCATTTTGCGCTGAACTTCTGATTTTTATCCGGGCAAGTGCGATGTAGCGCGAAATGACCGGTACAGCATCTCGATGCAGCAACGTGCCTTCTGTTTTGGCAATTGGCTGAGGGCAGGCAATCATCTTGTTGACAAAGCTTGGCGTCGCGATTGCCTTATCTGTTTACAAGCTTACGCTGCGGCTAGCCGTTAAAACTCATCCCAGTTTTCACCTGCTGATGCGACGGCAGCAAGCTTCGGCTTACCGATTGCAGCACGCGCCGGCATGTTGAATTTGGCTGTTGGTTTGGGCGCTTCTTTAAGAGTGGGTTGGAATGTACGGTGGCTATGGTTGGCTCGACTGATTTGGAATTGGTTAACGAGCCGGTTCAGCTCCTCGGCCTCGCCGGTCAGGCTATGGCTGGCAGCGGTGGCTTGTTCCACCATCGCGGCATTCTGCTGTGTCACTTGGTCCATCTGGTTGACGGCGGTATTTATTTCATCAAGCCCGGTCGATTGTTCACGTGCTGACGCTGCAATATCGGTGATCAGGTTATTCAGTTTTGCAACCTGCTCAACAATGCCCACAAGTGCCTTTCCGGTGTCCCCCACCAGCTTCACGCCCCGGTTCACTTGTTGGCTGGAAACCGAAATGAGATTTTTGATTTCTTTGGCGGCATCCGCTGAGCGTTGCGCAAGGGCGCGAACCTCTGTTGCAACCACGGCGAACCCTCGCCCGGCATCACCGGCGCGCGCGGCCTCAACACCAGCATTGAGCGCCAAAAGATTGGTCTGAAACGCAATTTCATCGATCAAGCCAATAATATTGGTGATATTTTTCGATGAACTCTCAATATGGTTCATCGCGCTCACTGTCTCGTTCACCAGGTCGCCGGAACGCTCCGCGTTGGATTTTGTAGAGGTTACCACGCTGCGGGCTTCAATGGCATTTTCCGATGTTTTTCGGACCGTCGCAGCAATTTGGTCGAGTGCAGCAGAGGTCTCTTCAAGATTTGCGGCCTGTTGCTCGGTACGGCGCGATAAATCGTCCGATGCTTGGGTAATCTCACCAGCCCCCGCATGCACAGCTTGGGTGTTCGCCGCGATCGCGGTCATGGTGGTTTCTAAATTCTCAAGCGATGCATTAAAGTCCTGTCGGACCGGTTCAAATTCCGGCGTGAAGGTGCTGGTAAGCCGGTATTGCAGGTTTTTATTCGCCAGCGCCTTTAATCCAGCCCCAATGCTGTTAACCGCGTGGACACGGCTGGTGACATCGCGTGCATATTTAATAATGCTGGTAACCTTACCTTTAGCATCGAAGATTGGATCATATGCACCTTGGATCCAGACCAGATTTCCGGCCTTCCCATAACGCGGAAATTCACCTGCCTGAAATTCTCCACGCCCCAGGTTTTTCCAAAAATTTTCATAGTCCGTTGATTTTGCTTCGGCTGGATCAACGAAAATGCGGTGATGTTTGCCGATAATATCTTCAGCCGTATAGCCCATAGCCTGTAGAAAATTCTTGTTGGCACGCACAATGATGCCATCAGTGTTAAATTCAATAATCGCTTGCGAACGGTCAATGGCGGCGATCTGGCCACGAAAGGTCAAATTCTCCAACCGCTCGGCAGCATCTAGCCATTCAACCGCAAAGCCAGTGCGGCGGTTACCATTCATTAAAGGCGTGACATGCAGGTCGAAAATACGTTTGCCGACGTGAATGGTCGCAAAATGCGGTGCTTCCAGTTTTTTCAACATGGCCCGCTGATGGCTTGGATGTTTGTGGAAAACGTCGATATTCCGGCCAATCAGCGATTTGACGTTAAATTGCGGCATTTCTTTTTTAACGTCGTCCTCAGCTTCACGCAGCAGGGCCAGAAGAGAGCGGTTCATATACGTGATGTTTAGCTTTTCATCCGCCAGCATCACATTCGCCCTTAACCCATCGAGCGCTTTTAGTTTCGATTTTAATCCTGCCTGCGCAAGTGTGAACATGAGGATACTCTTCGTTGCAAAGGAGCACGGAAAGCGATCTTTCCTGCAACGCTCAAGGGCTGGGCGTCAGTTATTGCTTTACGAGGTAATAATGAATTTTTTCTCAACGAAACCGCAGCCAAGCTGGGTGCTAGAAACCATCCTGATAGGGTAGTGCGTTGTTACGTGTCTTGCGGTTATGGCGCGGCCGGTTTTCTGGGTACGCCCGCAAACACACGCTTTGGCAGCATTTGCCCGAAGCGGGCGAATAACCCAAACCAGCCGGGAAAGGTGATATGGGTTTTTCCGGCTGCCAATCCTGTCAGAATTATCCGTGCGGCGTCGTCAGCCGCCATCAGCCCCGGCATTTTATAGGGGTTTTTGGCGGTCATCGGGGTGCGGATGAAGCCGGGACGGATCAAACTTAGCCCAATGCCGTCCTTTGCCGCATTTGGCGCGCTGGCCGTGACCCAGAAATCCAGCGCCGCCTTGGCGGCTGAATAGGCCGGCGAGGTTGGCAGCGCGATCAACCCGGCGATTGAACCGATAATTGCCACCCGGCCGCGTATGCCGTTCAGGCCAACCGGTTGTTGCGCCATTAAATCCATCGCGGGCAGCACGGTGTTGAATGCGCCCAGGACATTGGTGCCGAAAATTGCGTTAATCTGGGCGGCCGTTTCGCGGTTGCTGGCGCCCGGACCTGCTGAAATACCGGCATTGGCGATGATTAAATCTAACTGGCGGCAATCATTGACCCAGGCTTTGGTGGCGGTGGCGTCGGTCACATCCAGCAAGGTTTCGGTGACCAGGGCATCCAGCGCCCGCGCCGTGCTGGCCACTTCCGCCAGCCGCTGCGCATGGCGAGCCGCCAAATGTAGATGCACCCCCGGCTTGGCATAAGCCAATGCCAGGGCGCGGCCCAAGCCGCTGGAAGCGCCGGTGATCGCGATGTGGGAATATGCCATATGGGCAGATTAGCAGCCCGCTGCTAAGACGCCAGCCCATGAACCATACCCCAATTTTAGCGTCCATGACCGGCTTTGCCCGGGCCCAGGGCGAGCTTAATGCGATCTCCTGGGTTTGGGAGCTACGCAGTGTTAATGGCCGTGGGCTTGATATTAAACTGCGCCTGCCACCGGGCATGGATGCGTTGGAAGCGTCGTTACGCGAATCTGCTGCCAAAATTTTGAAGCGCGGCAATGTATCTGGCACGCTCACCATCAAGCGCGATGCGGTGGGCGGCATGACGGCTGACCTTGCCGCGTTGGAGCGGATGAAGGACCTGGCCATTGAACTGGCCGATCATATTCCCGGTGCCTTGCCGCCGCGTGCTGAATTGCTGCTGGCGCTGCCGGGTGTGATGCGCCCGATCTCGACGCTAGATGAACCCGAGGAACTGAAGGCGGAGCTGCAAGACGCCGTAGAAAACGGCTTTGCCGAGGCGCTGGCCGGGTTGGTGGCATCAAGGGCCGCTGAGGGGGCGCGTTTGGCCGGGATTGTCACTGCCTTGCTTGATGAAGTTGCAAGCCTGCACGCGGCAGCTGCCCTTGAGGCTGCCACGCAACCAGCCTTGCACATCGCCCGGCTAAAGGCGCAGCTGGCTGAAATTATCGGCAGCACGCCGAACTTGCCAGATGAGCGCATCGCCCAGGAAGTGGCGCTGCTGGCCACCAAGTCTGACGTACGCGAGGAGCTTGACCGCCTGACTGCTCATATTTCTGCCGCCCGCGCGTTACTGGCGGAAGCCGCCAATGTGGGCCGTAAACTTGACTTCCTGATGCAGGAATTCAACCGCGAGGTGAACACGCTGTGCAGTAAATCGGCTTCGCTGCCGCTGACGGCGATTGGCTTGAAGCTGAAAGCCGCTGTTGAGCAGTTGCGCGAGCAGGTGGCGAACATTGAGTAACCGGCGCGGCCTTTGTCTGGTGCTGGCAGCGCCGTCTGGTGCTGGCAAAACCACGCTCTCGCGGGCACTTTTAGCGTCTGATCCTGGCCTGTCATTGTCCATTAGCGTGACCACCCGGGCGCCGCGTGCCGGTGAGGTGGATGGCGTGCATTACCATTTCATCACCCAAGGGCAATTCGATGAGATGGTGGCGGCGCAGAAATTGCTGGAACATGCCACGGTGTTTGGACGTTCCTACGGCACGCCGCGCCCCCAGGTGGAAGCGGCTTTGGCGGCGGGTAAGGATATATTGTTCGATATTGATTGGCAGGGGTTTCGGCAGTTGCGGGCGGCGTTACCGCGCGATGTGGTCGGCGTGTTCATCAACCCGCCCTCACTGACGGCTCTGGCTGAGCGCCTGACCAGCCGTGGCGATGCACCCGAGGAAGTGGCCAAGCGCATGGCCTACGCAGAATCTGAAATGTCGCACGCGCCGGAATTTGATTTCACGGTGGTGAATGAGGATTTTAATCAGGCTTTGGCGGATATTCGCAGGATTTTAAACAATAGCCGGGCACAGCGATTAAGCTGAGCGGGTGTTTGGCCTACTGCATCGCCAGATCGTCGCTCACGGCATCCAGCCCTGCCTGGGCGCATTGCTCATCGAGCGCCCCGCTCGGCGTACCGCTGACCCCGATCGCGCCATAGATAAAGCCGCCCACATTAATCGGCACTGAGCCGCCGGCGAATAGCAGGCCGGCATCGGCACTGCCCAATGCCCCCCGGCCTGGGAATTTTTCGAGATCGGTGCCCTTGGATTGGAACATGGCACTGGTGAAGGCTTTCTCGAAGCTGATTTTTAGCGCCACCGGGGCGGCCAGCGTGTCGCGCTCTGAGACCTGGGTTGCGCCGTCGCGGTCAACCACCGTGACCGCCACTGAATAACCCGTTTTGCGGCAATCTTCGAGCGCGGCGGCTGCCATCTTCAAGGCCGTCGCCAAGGTCAGTTGCGCTACTTTTACTGTCAGTTGCGGTTGCGGGTCAGCCGCCTGCGCGGCCCCGACGGTACCGGCCAGAATGATGAAAGCCGCTATGATACCAGTTCGCATGGGGAATCCTCACCTGTTTTGGTATTGTTTTACCATGCACCAGGCGGAAGCTACAGTCCGAGCGCAAGTAACCCGGGATAATCTGCCGGGCGCGGCCCCGGGGCGTCCCATAGGAATTTTCGGTCGGCTTCGGCGATTTTTACATCGTTAATGCTGGCTTGCCGCCACGACATATAGCCATGTGCGTCGAATTCCCAATTCTCATTGCCATAGGCCCGCCACCATTGGCCGGACGCATCATGGAACTCATACTGAAACCGCACGGCGATGCGGTTGTCCTGGAAAGCCCATAATTCCTTAATCAGCCGGTATTCATGCTCCTTCGCATATTTGCGGGTCATGAATGCCTCAATCGCCGGGCGGCCGGTGAAAAACTCATCGCGGTTCCGCCAGACGCTGTCCTGCGTGTAGGCCAGTGAAACGCGTACCGGGTCACGGCTGTTCCAGGCGTCCTCAGCGGCACGTACCTTGGTGGCGGCGGTTTCAGCCGTGAAGGGTGGCAGAGGTGGGCGAGGGTTCATTTAGCTCTCCGGTTGGGTTGCAGGCGTTGCTTGTAGGGTGTTGCGCAGACTGGCGTTTTCCATCCGCATGGCGGTAACGGCGGCCAGCATCATCATGCCAGCGCACAGAAAAAATCCAAGCCGGAAGCTGGCTAAAACATCGTTGCCCCAATAGGCCAACAATACGCCGGCCATGGTTGCCCCGAACGCCCCGCCTAAGGAGCGCAGTAGCAGCAAAATACCGGTGGCTGCCCCCATGTCGCGCTGGGCGGCCTGGCTTTGTACGGTAACGATCGAGCACGGCATCACCGCGCCGATTCCCAGCCCGTAAAGCCCCGCGATGCCGGCGAAGCCAAGCACGCCGGCGCCCAATGGCAGGCACCCCGAAATGCCGAACGTGGCGGCTGAGCTAAACAGCGACACCACCATGATATTTCTGGTTTTGCCAGTTTTTTTGGCCGTCTGGCCGCCGATATAGGCACCGACGGTCATGCTGGCGAGGAACGGCATAATCTCCAGCCCCGAGGCCGCGGCACCTGCCTGCAACTGGCCCTGCAATAACAAAGGCAGAAGGAAAATCGCGGCAAACATCGCGCCGGAATTCAGGAATGAAATGATATTGATCTGCTGAAACCCGGCCTTGGCAACCAAAGCGCCTGGAAATAACGGCTCTTGCGCCCGCTGTTGCTGGGTGGCCAGAATGCCGAACATCAACAGGCTAACGGCAAACAAACCGAAAATTGGGGCGGAATTCCAGGCAAAATCCACCCCGCCGAGGCTTAGGGCGGCGAGCAGGGCTGTCACGCTGATCAGCAGCAGCACTGCCCCGGCGTAGTCGATCTTGCTTTTGCGGCCATTGGCGGTGATGCCGCTTAGTCCTTTGAAACACATGAACATCGCCACGGCACCGATGGGCAGATTCGCCCAGAAAATCCAGCGCCAGGACAAATGCTGCACCACAAACCCACCGGCGATCGGCCCCGCCACGGAGGCAAATCCCCATACGCCCGCCAGCCAGCCTTGATATTTGCCGCGTTCGCGCGGTGGGATCACATCCGCGATGGCGGCTTGGCTAACCGACAGCAAGGCCCCACCACCAATACCCTGGAAGGCGCGGGCAATAATGAGTGCGGTGACAGAATTGGCCAGGGCGCAGCAAATGCAAGCCAACAGGAATAAAGTAATCGCCGGGATCAGAACCTGCTGGCGGCCCAACTGGTCGGATAATTTGCCGTAAATTGGTGTGGTCGCCGTCGTGGTCAAAAGATAGGCCGACACTACCCAGGAAAGATGTGCCCCACCATGCAGGCTCGCCGCCATTTGCGGCAAAGCGGGCAGCACCACCGTTTGGTCCAAAGCCGCCAACAGAATGCAGGTCATAATGCCGCTGAGGACTCGCAGCTTATCGGCGTGTGTATAGTCCGGCCCCGCTGCGGGCGGAGCGATGGGCATATCAGCCGGGCTTGCATCCATATTGCTCTGCACCAAAACAATTTGTTAATGATCCTGTCCTGTTTCGCCGTAACTTTTGGCGTAGGCAACCTGATATTGTTGAAACCCCGCTATGCAGGGATGTTTGAAAGTTTTTCCATGCCGCTTCCCAGCTCATCTGCTCGTAAATTGCTGCATCTGCGTGATATTCACCTACGCGGCTATGAACGCGAGGACGGGCTAGTCGATATTGAAGCCCATATGACCGATACCAAAACCTATAGCTGGGGGAATAATGACCGCGGCGGCATCCATGCTGGTGAGCCGCTGCATGATATGTGGCTGCGCGTGACCATTCAGCATGACATGACGATCATGGCCGTGGCTGTGGCCATGGATGCGACGCCCCACGCGATCTGCCCCGGTGTGATGCCCAATTTTCAACGGCTGGTGGGCTTAAATATCAGTAAAGGCTTCCTGAAAGCCGCCGGACAGGCGTTGGGTGGCGTCGAAGGCTGCACCCATCTGCGCGAGCTTTTGCAACAGCTTGGCACGGTCGCCTTCCAGACCATGTTCAGCATCCGTGGCCATAAAAAGCCCGCCCCCGAACAAGGCAAGTCCGGCATTTCCAATATGCTGCTGAATACTTGCTATAGTTACAATGAACATGGCCCGCTGGTAGCGTCGGTAGGGTGACGTGTGGCAAGGGGCAGAACCCTTGGCCTTATATACTCAATATACACGAGCCCCGAGCGTTGCGCTTGGTGGAACGCTATGTTACTGCCCCGCGCGAGGCTCGTAAGGGTCAGGGAAGCTCAGTTTAAACACGAAAGCGACAGAATTGGTCGAGATTTCTACCTCCGGTGAGACAGGTGTGTCTGCCCGTTATGCGGCGGCCCTTTACGCTTTGGCGTTTGAGCAGGGCGTACTGGACAAGATTGTGGATGAAATGGCCTCACTTGGCCGTTTAATCGCGCAATCGCCGGATTTGTCCCGCCTGATCCGCACCCCGTTCACCGATTCGCAGACGCGCGGCGTGTTGAACAAGGCATTGGCCTCGCAGGGGTTTTCCCCACTGGTGTTGAATTTCGTTAACGTTGCGGTGACGAATCGCCGGTTGCATGACCTGCCGAGCCTGGTTGCTGGCTTTGCGGCTTATGTTGCTGCCAAGCGTGGCGAAGTGGTGGCGAATGTTACCTCTGTTGTTGCGTTGACCGACGTACAGCGTACGCAGCTATTGGCCCGGCTGACTGAAGCAGGCTATGGCAGTGTAAAGTTATTTGAGCATACCGACCCGGAAATTCTGGGCGGACTCATTTTGAAGATCGGCGCCAAGCTCTATGATACGAGCCTGAAGTCGCGCCTTGGAGATCCGCCCAGCCGAAATCTCCGAAATTCTGAAGAGCCAGATCGCGAATTTCGACACTGAAGCCAATGTTGCCGAGACCGGCCAGGTTTTAAGTGTCGGCGACGGCATTGCCCGGATTTTCGGCCTTACCAATGTTATGGCTGGCGAGCTGGTGGAATTCCCCAGCGCCGGCATTAAAGGCATGGCGCTGAACCTCGAGCTCGACAATGTCGGCGTGGTGATCTTCGGTGATGACCGCCAGATCCGTGAAGGTGACCTGGTTACCCGGACCGGCGCGATTGTGGACGTGCCGGTTGGCAAGGGTCTGCTGGGCCGTGTGGTGGACGCTCTGGGCAACCCGATCGATGGCAAAGGCCCGATTATGGCGACCGAGCGTAAGCTGGTGGAAACCAAGGCGCCGGGCATTATTCCGCGTAAATCGGTGCATGAGCCGATGCAGACCGGCATTAAATCGATCGACGTGCTGATCCCGATTGGCCGTGGCCAGCGCGAGTTGGTGATCGGCGACCGCCAGACTGGTAAGTCTGCGATCGTGATGGATACCATCATCAACCAAAAAGAAGCCAACGCCGGCACCGATGAAAGCAAGAAGCTCTATTGCATCTATGTCGCCATCGGCCAGAAGCGCTCGACGGTGGCGCAGCTGGTCCGGACGCTCGAAGAGCAGGGCGTGATGGAATATTGCATCGTGGTGGCTGCCACCGCGTCCGACCCGGCGCCGATGCAGTTCCTGGCACCATATACCGGCTGCACGATGGGCGAGTATTTCCGCGATAATGCGATGCATGCGGTTATCTTCTATGACGATCTTTCCAAGCAGGCCGTGGCGTACCGCCAGATGTCCCTGTTGCTGCGCCGCCCGCCGGGCCGTGAAGCCTATCCGGGTGACGTGTTCTACCTGCATTCGCGCTTGCTGGAACGCGCTGCCAAAATGTCCGATGAGTTCGGTGCAGGCAGCTTGACCGCGCTGCCGGTGATTGAAACCCAGGCTGGCGACGTTTCGGCCTATATTCCAACCAACGTGATTTCCATCACAGATGGTCAGATCTTCCTTGAGACCGAATTGTTCTTCAAAGGCATCCGGCCGGCTGTGAATGTGGGTCTTTCAGTGTCCCGCGTTGGGTCGGCCGCACAGATCAAGGCGATGAAGCAGGTGGCTGGCAAGATCAAGCTGGATCTCGCGCAGTACCGCGAAATGGCGGCGTTCGCGCAGTTCTCCTCTGACCTCGACCCCGCCACGCAGAAATTGCTGGCCCGTGGTGCGCGCCTGACTGAACTACTCAAGCAGCCGCAATATAAGCCGCTGCCGGTTGAAGAGCAGGTGATTTCGGTGTTCGCGGGCACCCGTGGTTACCTCGATGGCATTGAAGTTTCCAAGATCGGCAAGTTCGAAACGCAACTGATCGCTGAGATCAAGGCGCGCGAACCGGCGATTATCGATGCGATCCGCAATGACCAGCAGATCAAGCCGGAAACCGAAAAGAGCCTGATCGCGTTTATCGAAAACTTCATCAAGAGCTTTGGCTAAGCCATGCCCAGCCTGAAGTCTCTCCGGCTGCGGATCAACAGCGTTAAGTCAACGCAGAAGATCACAAGCGCCATGAAAATGGTGGCGGCTGCTAAGCTACGCCGGGCGCAGTCTCAGGCGGAAGCATCGCGCCCTTATGCCAAGCGCATGGGCCAGATGATGAGCGCCATTGCCGCTGGTGCGGCGACCAACCCGAATGCCCCGCCTTTATTGGTGGGCACCGGCAGGGATAAGACGCATTTGCTGGTGGCGGTCACGGCTGACCGTGGTTTGGCCGGTGCGTTTAATTCCAATATTAGCCGGGCTGTTCGCAACAAGGTCCGGGAGTTGGAAGCGCAAGGTAAAACAGTCAAAGTGTTTGCGGTTGGCCGCAAGGGCAATGATTATTTCCGCCGTGAAATTGCCGGGCAAATTGTTGGCACCAAAAACTTTGTTGGTAAAAAGACGATTGAATTTGCTGATGCGGAAGCGATTTCTGAGAGCATCGTCGCGATGTTCCGCGAAGGCCAGTTTGATGTCTGCACCTTGGTATTTAACCGTTTCATCTCGGTGATGACCCAGACCGTGACAGAATCACCGTTGATCCCGGCGGCGACACCGGTCGCGAACGACAATGCTGCGGCAGTGGATTACGAGATTGAACCCGATGACGGGACACTTCTCGACCGCTTGCTGCCGCGTAACCTCGCGGTGCAGATCTATTCGGCCCTGCTTGAAAATAGCGCTGGTTTTTATGCCAGCCAGATGACGGCGATGGACAACGCCACGCGGAATGCGGGCGAAATGATCAAGAAGCTGTCGCTGAATTACAACCGCGCCCGGCAGGCGAATATTACATCCGAACTTATCGAGATCATCTCCGGCGCTGAAGCCGTATAAGGTAGATAGAACATGGCA
>NCAT01000051.1 GCA_002255575.1 Acidocella sp. 20-57-95 | reverse complement strand
ATCATTCAGGAAAGCCCTCCCCGCACCGGAGAGCCACCCCATGAAAAGCCAGGACATTTGCGAGAACATCACCGCCGCCATCATCGCGGAACTTGAGAAGGGCGTCATGCCGTGGTCGAAGCCGTGGGCGGGCTCTGGCGGGCCGGTCATGCCGAGGCGTCACACTGGCGCGCGGTATCGCGGCATCAATATTCTAATCCTTTGGCAAGCTGCCGAAGTCGTCGGTTATCGCTCGCCGCATTGGATGACCTTTAAGCAGGCGTTGGAATATGGCGCTTGCGTGAAGAAGGGCGAACGCAGCACGCAGATCGTTTATGCCGACCGTGTCACCAAGACCGAGACAAACGAAAGCGGAGAAAATGTAGAGCGCAACTTCTCTTTTCTGAAAGCGTATAGCGTTTTCAATGCCGAGCAGATCGATAGGCTACCGGCACGCTTTGCCCTTCCGGCGCCAGCACCGGCTCATGTTGAAGGTGGCCAGCCGAAGGACTGGGCGGCCTATGCCCCGTCAGCCGCCTGGTTCGTGGACGAAAGCCGAGAGCCGCCTTGCCCGGAACTTTGGCGCGGCCAGATTTGGCGATGAAGGCTACGCGATGGAGGAGCTGGTGGCCGAGATTGGCGCCGCCTTTATCATGGCGGAGATCGGCCATCAGCCCGCAATCCGGGAAGATCACGCGCCGTATATCGCGGTTTGGTTGAAGGCCCTGAAGCGGGACCGCAAAGCCATTCTCACAGCCGCCGCGAAAGCCAGCGATGCCCTCGATTACCTCGCGCTGTTTCAGCCCGACGACGAGGCAGACGAGCAGACCGAGGCGGCATAGCATTGCCGTCCCATAAGAAAGCCCGCCACGTCACCGTGGCGGGCCTCATTTCCTTGACGGTCATCGGCGTCCCCGCCTGTACCGTGACCCAATGATAGCACGATTCTTTTTCGGGTCATCCGAAAACTTCCTTGTAAAAATATCCGGCTGGGGCGCGAAAAATTGCCCCGGATGTGATCCGGGGCGGCGATGAGACATCGCCCGGCGCCGCATCGCGTCGCCGATTTTGCGCTACAATTTTAACGAGCAAAACAAGAGCTTCACCCGACTCTGTTTTTCCGGCAAGTTCGGAGGTTACGGGGCGATTCGCCGGCCCGTAGCCCGCAACCATTCTGGAGAGAAAAGAGACCAGACAGCAAAAACCCCGCTCGAAAGCGGGGCTGATACTCTGGCCGAGGCCGGGGAAACTATATGATCTGGACAATCATATGTTTCCCCCAACTCAGGCGCTTCGTCAAGTGAAAACCATGTTTTCGCTATCGGGAGAGCTTTGCGCCGATTTTCGGCCCTTTCGGGCGGGTTTCGCTGAAACCCGAACGGAGAAACTATGCGTAATTTCAACCTGCTACCGAGCTTTAGCCTCCCGGCCCTCCCTGGCTTCCAGGGACCGAAGACCTATGCCGCCTGGCCGGTATGGTCCGAGAGCACCACCAAGGAGGTGCGTTTTCAGTCGATGCCGAAGAAGGTAGCGACCAAGCTATGGCATCGCGCGCGCGATTTTGACCGGCAGACGCGCCGGGAAGGCAAGCATGGTGGGGCTGTAGGGCATACAGCCCTCCAGGTGTTGCACGCCATGCTGTTTGACTTCCTGAACTACAGCACCGGCCGGTTGGACCCGTCCTATGCGGCCATCGCGCGCAAGGCGAACGTCTGCCAGCGCACCGTCGCCAATGCCGTGAAACGGTTGCGCGAGTTGGGGATGCTCAACTGGCTGCGCCGCTGCGCGGAGAGCCGCCGCGAGGATGGCCGCTTCGTGCTTGAGCAAGAGACAAATGCCTACGCCGTCCTGCCCCCTACCCAATGGCGCGGTTATCGGCCGCCAGCGGAGCCGCCGGTGCCAGAGCCGGGCACATGGGGCGATCACCCTCCCCTCCCCTCTGTGTTGCACCAGGCCACGACCGAGCGGCAGGAGGGTGGCACCCTGCGCCAGATCATCGGGATACTGGACAGTGACCCCACGGACATGCTTGCAGCGGCCTTAGCGCGGCTAGGCCAAGCCATGCAGACGTCGAATCCGTGAGGAATTTACTGGACTGCACACCATGCCAAGAAACATTCCCCATCCTGAGAATCTTCTTTTGAACAACCAATAACCACCAACAAACCGGAAAATAAGCGGAGCGCGCCAAAGGCGCGCATAGAATCGCTTTGCCTTAAGGGGGCTTTGCCCCCTTAAAATCCCCCAGGATATTTGCACAAGGAAATTGGCAAATTTAGCGCTAAGCCATTTCAGCTTCCGTCAATTGTCATCGTCCGTTTCGCGGAGCAATTGTTCAAAATCCTGACCACCATAAAAAACACCATGTATGGCGACGATGTTCGTTGTTGAATTCACCGAAAAAGCAATCGTCACGCGCCGGTCATAACCTTTGATCCGCAAATTTAGGCGGACATCATCGCGTTTGGTGCCCAGTTCAGGGAAAGTCGAAAAAGACATGCAGGAGGCAACGATGCCGCCAATAAAATTGTCCGCTCGCGCTTCCCCGCTGTCAGAGGCAATATAGGTATAAAGTTCGATAAGTTGTCGTTCAGCCCGTGGCGTGAAAAATACCGTATAATTTTTCATTATTCTGCGGGTTTTGCCAGACGTTCCCGATACGAGGCGCGCAACCGCGCCATGATATCCTCAGCCCGAATGCCGCTACTAGGGTCAGCGGCGAACTCATCGTAGCTTTTGGCGACCTCGCCATGCAGCCATTTTTCAAGGGCAGCGTCGCGAGCCTGGAGTGTACGGAGGCCGTCGCGGATTACTTCGCTCTCGGTTGCGTACTCACCGGATGAAACCTTTGCTTTGACCATTGCCGCCATATCATGAGGCAGTGTGATGCTGATCGGGTGTGTGTTGCGCATGGCTGGAACTCCTTATTCCAAAACACTTTAGCGCAGTGTATGATTAAATCATACATATTTTTTAGTATGTGCACATGTGCTGTTGTGCACAACTGCACGTGAGCATAACTGCACAAATCAGTTGACGTGAATCCGTGTACCGGTGCACTCTTGCAAGTGTGCACAAGCGCACAAAGGAGCGGGTGCACAATGGATATGAAGATTATTGCCGTTGCCGTCGCTAAAGGTGGCGTGGGAAAATCCATGGTAACGCGATCCCTGGCAACAGCGGCTGCCCTAGCTGGGATGAACGTGCTGGCAATCGACATGGATACTCAACAAACCACCACACAATGGGGAAGGCGTAGGACTAACCCCCTCCCCTTGGTTCGGTTTTCCACGGAAAATGATTTGTCGGATGAATTGGGCCGCGCGCGCGCGGCAGGGTGTGAACTCGTATTGATCGACACGCCACCGGCAAGGAGCAGCGAAGCCCCAGCCGCCGTTGAAGTGGCCGATTACGTGTTAATTCCATGTTCAGCCGATATCGAAGCATTTGAGCAATTACCTCGTACAGCACGCCTTGCCCGAACGAGCGGGATACCGGCCGCTGCTATTCTAAATCTTGCGACTCCCAACAGCCGGAGTGAAGAGGAGGCTGCTCGTGGGGTATTTGAGGCACTTGAGCTGAGAATGGCGCCATCGGTTTTGCACCGATACAAGGTACACCGTGATGCAGCTCGCATGGGCCTAAGTGCCCAGGAGATTGAGCCAGATAGCAAGGCTGCTGCCGAAATTGCAGCTCTCTGGGTTTGGATTTGTGCAGAATTGCATATTAGCACAAGTGCACTTGTGCACAAAGAGGTTGTGTAATGAGTAAAACACCAATGAAAGCGGCTGCTTTTCTTGAAGCTATGGCACCTTCTCCCCTGTCGGAGCCGGTTACCGTTCCGGTGGTGTCGCGGTTAGTGTCACCCCAAGCACCTTCGAAGACTGCTACCCGTGCAGGGTTGAAGCATATTGGGGGTTATTTTGAACGTGAGACGGTAGAAAAGGTTGCGATATTGCGCGCCCGGTTGAATCTCGACAATTCCGCGTTAATCAAACTTGCCATTGAAGAATTACACCGAAAGCACACGGCACAGCGCGCCTTCGGCGACGGCTAGCAATTTCCTTGTGTAAATATCCCGGAGGGGGTCCAGGGGGAGGCAGCGCCGCCCCCTGGTTTTTATCACACCCGCGCGACTGGATTGGGGTCGAGTTTGTCGCGGTAGGCCGGATGCTTATGTGAGATGATCTGGTCGAGCAGGAGCGGTTGGTTGGAGCGGATCAGACAGAGCATCTGATTGGCGGGCATTTCTTGGATGGCCGGCCCGTCCATGAGGCGTTCCTTGCTTTCGCTGCGACTGATATCCTTTTTCGCGTTGCGATGGCTCTGGCTTTCCCGGATGACGGTTTTGTGGGGGAGCTGGTTTTCCGCCCAACGGGCGGTTTTATCATCAGCCCGGCCGAGCCCGAATATCCGGGTTGTGGCACAGGAGCCGAGCAGGGTTGTCGCGCCGTCCGGGGTGTAAATTTTATCCAACGTGCCCCGATCCTGGACCACGAAGACGGCTTCAACGCCACCGCCTGCGGCGATGGTGGCGATTTCCATGACCTTTTCCATACGGCCGAGGCGGGTGAACTCATCGAGGACGGCGAGGATTTTGGCCTTGGCCTGGCGGCGGCCGTCCTGACGGGTGATGGTGCCCATGGCCAGCGTCATCATCAGCCGCATGAAATTGGAAAGCTTTTCCGTCATGTCCTGCGGCACGACCAGGTAAAGGTCGATTTTGTCATCCAGCAGCTCATCGAGCATAAAATCGGATTTGCCGAGCATGGCGCGGACCTGGTCGAATTTGAGCCAGGAGAGGTTTTCCGCCAGGCAATCGAGGACCGCGCCTTGCTGGCGATCTCCCATCTGGGTGACTTTGGCACCGGCTTGGGCGATGCGGCCGTTGCAAAGATTCCCGGCCTCGGTCCAGGCGGCGAAGGTTTCCAGCCGATTGGGGGCCAGCACCAGGTTCGTGACCGTCAGCAGGGTCCGTTCATTTTCATTGGCCGTGGTCATGACCAGCTCAATGGCTGCCTCCAGAATGTCGCGGGCGGCATTGCTGATCCAGGAGGATTCTGCGGACGATTCCGGCTTAATCAGCCCATCGCAAAGGGTGGCGATGTCGCGTTGCAGGTGGCCAGGCCGGAGGTAGGTGAGGGGGTCATAATGGTTGGTCCGGTCCTCGATGACGTGGAAGGGGTTGAGGACAATTTGCCGACGGCCCAGGCTTTGCCGGTAGCGGCGGCAGATGGCAAAGTTCTCGCCCTTGATGTCGATGGCCACGACTGGCCCGTCATGGTCGATGATGGCCGGGATGATGCAGGCCACGCCTTTACCGGCGCGGGTGCCCGCCACGACCATGTGATTTGATTCCGGGCCAATTCGCGCACCTGCTCGGGTGCCATCCAGGCGCCATCCCATGGACCACCGGCAGCATCCCGATTTCCGGCGAGGGAGGCGGCGAGAGGTTTGACGATGAACAGCCTGGCCGTGAACATCCCGGCCAGTAGGCTGATCGCGGCGGGGAGGGCGAGGGTCAGCGTCCAGCCGAGATATTTAACGAGAAACGCTTCATAGGCGGCGGTGAAATTGTTCAGCCGGCCAATCTCGGCAAAAAGGAGGGTAGAAGAATCGCCGTAAGGCGTCCTGTCCCAGGCCGACGGCACAAACCGCAGAATAGCCCAGAGCATGATTCCGGTGGCGGCAAAAAAGCCGAGGGGGATCACGACGCGCAGCAAGGTGGCCGACCAGCCCTGATCGTAGGCGGGGCGGATCATGAGGAAGCTGATCGTTACCCCCAGGACAAAAAAACCGACCCTTAAAAATGGATCAGAGAGTGGCGACCAATAATCATGACCAAAGAACGGGATGGCAAAGCCCAGAACCATGGGGAGTAAAAAGGAGAGTTGCTTTAGGTGGAAGGGCAGGGACCTCACGCCGTTTCTCCATGGGTTGCAGGCGTGACATCCGGAGCGGCACCGGCAACCCCGCCGCCCTCTGAAGCGGGAGCGGCGGCCAGCAGATCGGCGAAAAGTTTCCGATCCTCTGGCCGCACCAGGAAGCCGGGCAGGCGTTCGGCCAGATAGGTTTTGAGTTCTGGTCGGGTATCGAAATCGGTCAGCACGAGGGCACCGAGCAGGATTTTCCGGCGGTCATCCTGTTTTTTCTGGGTTTGCTTGGCCCGGGCTTCCATGGCGGCGAGTTGGGCGTTGAGCTGATCCCGGCGTTCTTGAAGCTTTTGCAGACGTTCCTGATCGGATGAACGAGCCATGAGTTTTCCCTTGCGCTAATGACAGTCAGCAACTTAAGGTAATAAGTATGAGAAAGGAAGACAGAATAGGGAAGTGCGCGCAGATACGTTGCT
>NCAT01000021.1 GCA_002255575.1 Acidocella sp. 20-57-95 | reverse complement strand
GGAGGGATTGCCGCTGGGCTTGCAGATTATCGGTAAGCATTTTGATGAAGAAACGGTTCTGGCGGTGTCAGCGGCGATTGAACGCGCGGCTGGTTTCAGCGCCAGACCCACGCTGATGGCGGGAGCAAACTGATGGGCTATATGTTGGAAGGCTCAACCGGCGCCTGGGAAATTGTGGTGGGCTTGGAAATCCATGCGCAGGTGATTTCGCAATCCAAACTCTTCTCGGGCGCATCAGCCACCTATGGCGGCGCACCGAATGCGCATGTCAGCTTCATTGATGCTGGTTTCCCCGGCATGTTGCCGGTGATCAACCAGGAATGCGTGGCGCAGGCGGTGCGCACCGGGCTGGGGTTGCAGGCGCAGATCAATTTAATGAGCCGGTTTGACCGCAAAAATTATTTCTACGCGGATCTGCCAAACGGCTATCAGATCAGCCAGTTCGCCCACCCGATTGTGGGCACCGGCACGGTTGAAATTGAATTGCAGGACGGCACCATCAAGCATATCGGCATTACGCGGCTGCATCTGGAGCAAGATGCCGGTAAATCGATGCACGACCAGCACCCATCCAAATCGGTCATCGATTTGAACCGCGCCGGCGTCGGGCTGATGGAAATTGTCTCCGAGCCTGATATTCGCTCCCCCGAAGAAGCCGGGGCGTATGTGCGTAAAATCCGGCAGATTTTGCGCTATCTCGGCACTTGCGACGGCAATATGGAAGAAGGCTCGATGCGGGCCGACGTGAACGTATCCGTGCGCAAGCCTGGCGAAGAATTCCGCACCCGCTGTGAGATCAAGAACGTGAATTCGGTGCGCTTCGTGATGCATGCGGTGGAAGCCGAAGCGCAGCGCCAGATTGCGGTGTGGGAAGCCGGCGGCGAAGTGGTGCAGGAAACGAGGCTGTACGATCCCTCACGCGGTGAAACGCGGTCCATGCGGTCCAAAGAAGACGCGCATGATTACCGCTACTTCCCGGAACCCGATTTGCTGCCGCTGGTGCTGGATGAAGCCTGGGTCGCCGAGCTGAAATCCAAGCTGCCGGAATTGCCGGATGAAAAACGCCGCCGCTTTTGTGACCAGTATGGCATTCCCTTCTACGATGCGGGCGTGCTGGTGGCGGACCAAACGACCGCGGATTTCTATGAAACCGTCGCCAAAGGCCGCGATGCGCGCCTCGCCGCCAACTGGATTTCCGGTGACTTTTTCGCAGCCCTCAACCGCACCGGCACCACCATTGAAACCTCGCCGGTTTCAGCCGCTGCGTTGGGCGAGCTGATCGACCTGATCACCGACAAAACCATCAACGGCCGAATCGCCAAGGATGTGTTCGAATTCATGGTGGAAACCGGCAAAATGCCCGCCGCCATCGTGGAAGAAAAAGGTTTGCGGCAGGTGACCGATATGGGTGCCATTGAAGCCGCGGTCGCCGCCGTGCTGGCTGCCAACCCGGATAAGGTGGCTGAATATAAATCCGGCAAGGATAAATTATTCGGCTTTTTCGTGGGCCAGGTTATGAAAGCCACCCAAGGCAAGGGCAACCCTGCGATGGTGAATGAGATTGTGAAGGCGCAGCTTGGCTGAAGCCTGAACTCGTCATCAATTTGTGCTTGTGGCGCGGGGCCGGTGTATCTATGTCATGCGCCATGAAATACACCGCCCTGCTCCTCGCGCTGCTCCTTCCCACCACTGCCTTGGCGCAATCTGTCGCCCCAACCTCGCTTGGCACATTTGAAGGCTGGACCGCCGCCACCTATGGCAGCGGTGCCAATAAGGCCTGCTACGCCTTTACCACCGCCACAGTTTCGGCACCCGCACTGGCGAAGCGCGGGCCCGTAATGCTGACCGTGACAGAGCGCAAATCCGACCGGGATGAAGTGACCCTGTCCGCCGGTTTTGATTATCCAGCCAAACCGGTGGTGACGCTGAGCATCGGTGCGACCAAAATTGACTTTTACACATCCGGCCAGACAGCTTTTACCAGCGATGGTGCGCTGGCCGTGGCCTCAATGAAGCATGGCGGCAAGGCGGTGGCGAAAACCGTTGGGCCTAGCGGCTATGTGTTGGACACATTCGCACTCTCTGGCTTTTCCGGCGCCTACAGCGCTATTAGCAAGGCATGTCCTTAATTCACCGCCAAACCGCCGAACTCACCAGCGCTGACCGCGACCGCATTCTCGCCAAAGCAGCGATTTTTGCCCCACCTGATAACGTACTGCCAGATGGCAGGCGGGACCTCGTTGGGCTGTCGCGCGAGGAGTTGGCAACAGAAGTTGAAGCGGCCGGGGAAAAGCCGTTTCGCGCCAAGCAACTCTGGCACTGGATTTACCACCAGGGTGTGACCGATTTCTCGCAGATGAGCAGCATCGCCCGCCCGTTGCAGGAAAAACTGGCGGAGCGCTTTGTGGTTGGCCGCCCCGGCGTGGCGTTGGATCAGATTTCCAAGGACGAGACCCGTAAATTTCTGTTCAAATTCCGCGATAATGAAGCGGTGGAAACGGTTTACATCCCCGACCCGGTGGAAGACCGCGGGGCCGTCTGTATTTCATCGCAGGTAGGTTGCACCCTCTCCTGCCGGTTCTGCCATACCGGCACCCAGCGTCTGGCGCGTAACCTATCCTCAGCCGAAATCGTCGGGCAGTTCATGGCTGCGCGCGATGCCTATAAGGAATGGCCCAGCCCGAAGGGCGAAACCCCGCGCCTGCTCTCCACCATTGTGCTAATGGGCATGGGCGAGCCGCTCTATAATTACGAAAACGTCGCCAAGGCGATGAAAATTGTGATGGATGGCGAAGGCATTGCCCTCTCTCGCCGCCGCATTACACTCTCCACCTCCGGCGTGGTGCCGATGATGGACCGTGCCGGTGAGGAGTTGGGCGTTAACCTCGCGGTTTCTTTGCACGCGGTGCGCGATGATCTGCGTGATGAATTGGTACCACTGAACCGAAAATACCCGATCAAAGAACTGATTGCCGCCTGCAAGCGTTACCCGGCAGCCTCCAACGCGCGGCGGATTACGTTTGAGTATGTGATGCTGAAAGGCATTAACGATTCTGAGACCGACGCACGGGCTTTGGTGTATCTTATCGCTGGCTTGCCCGCGAAGGTGAACCTGATCCCCTTCAACCCGTGGCCCGGCAGCACGTACGAGACCTCCACGCCTGAGGCGATCCGTAAATTTGCGAATATCGTCATGGATGCAGGCTACGCCTCACCAGTGCGTACCCCGCGCGGGCAGGATATTCTGGCCGCTTGTGGGCAGCTAAAATCGATGGCGCAATCAGCGCATTAGGCCAGAGACGGGTAAAAACCCAACATATCCGTGAGGCGCTTCACGCCCTCCAACGACAAGGCGTATTTTTGCGCCTCTGACAGCCCATCAGTCTGGTACACGCCAGGCGGCAGCGCGACGCCGGCTTTTATATAATGGTCGGGATATTTCGTACGATAATTGACTGTACGGTGGTGCGTTTCGGTGATTTTATAACGCTCGCGCTGGGCTGCTTGAAAGAAAATCCGGTCGACAACGATTGAAACTTGTTTTGGGGCCCGCCAATATTTGAACAAGCCGAACGCCGGACGCGCGATCAACCAGCAATTTGTATCGACATGACTAAAACTATCTTCTTCAATCTCTGTAACCGGCAAAACCTGCCCCTCTAAATCTCGAAATGTGCGTTTGCAACTTACCAAGGCGGCACCCGTCTCACGCTGCGCGACCAGCATTTTTTCGAGATGGTCAGGTTCAAACCAGTTATCAGCATCCAGATAGGCGACGGCATCAAACCCATAAGACTCCGCCAACACCCCGCCGATGAAACGCGGCATATTGCCATAATCAGCATTGGACATCGGCAGCGGTACGTGCAGCGTGCGGTTTGGTGTTGCAATATGCTTGGGAAAACCGTCTGCAACCAAAATATGTGTGCAGGGGTAGCTTTGTGCCAGCACACTGTTATGGCACTGCAATAATTGCTCATCAGGTTCTTTGTAGTACGGCGTGATGACGGCAATATTTTCCATTAATCCACCTAATAAAGCATAGTTACTACCTCGTTCTGATATTCGCGAATGGTTGCTTTGTCCAACCGGCTTAGGGTGAAATCTTTTGTCATGAGACATAATTACAAACAAAAAATTCGACCATTCCTGGCGACCTCATAATATGGAACCAGCTGGCAAAAATTCGAATTTGGCCCCTCTATGCGGTAATTCATTTGTTTGAAACACTCCGAAACGGGAAGTGAAATGCCCAGGCTTTGACAGAGGGCACCAGGGAACGCTACCGCCAAGAGATGGAACGAGTCGCAATTATATTAGCCGCGGGCCTAGGCACCCGCATGAAGTCCGGCCTGCCGAAAGCAGCGCATAATCTGGCCGGAGCGCCCATGCTCTCTCACCTCATACAAGCTGCCGAAACCGCTTTCGACCGGGTGGTGGTGGTAACCGGCCCCGGTATGCCCGAATTAGCCGCTTTGGCCGCCCCGCACGAGGTTGTGGTGCAGCAAGACAGGCTGGGCACAGCACATGCCGCGCTCCAGGCCATCCCAGCCTTTGGCAAGGGCCAGGTGGCGGTGCTGTATGCTGATAACCCGTTGGTCTCAAAGGACACACTACAAAAATTGGCGGAACGGCTGGCGCAAAACGACGCCGGGCTGGTACTGCTGGGAATGACCCCCCCAGACCCCGGCAAATATGGTCGCTTGGTGATGCAAAACGGCTACGTGGCGCGGATTGTTGAATATGCGGACGCTTCAGAAACCGAGCGCGCTATCGGCTTCTGCAATGCCGGCGGCATGCTGGCCGCCGCCGCGGACCTAGCCCGCTGGCTGGGCAAGGTCTCCAACGACAATGCCAAGGGCGAATACTACCTCACCGACATCGTCGCGATTGCCCGCGCTGAGGGCGTGAACGTCGCGGCACTGGCAGCGCCTTACGAAGAATGCCTGGGGGTCAATTCCCGGGCTGAATTAGCAACCGCAGAAGCGTTGTTGCAAAAACGCTTGCGCGATGCTGCATTTGATCATGGTGTCAGCATGCAGGCGCCGGATACGGTGTTTTTATCCTACGACACAATTTTGGGACCGGATGTGAAAATTGGTCCCTATGTGGTGTTTGGCCCCGGCGTGACGGTCGCGGCGGGGGCTGAGATAAAAGCTTTTTCACATCTCGAAGGTTGTGTGGTGCGTGAAAACGCGATCATCGGCCCTTATGCGCGGCTGCGACCGGGGGCGGATATTGGGCGTGGCGCGCATATCGGCAATTTTGTGGAAGTGAAGGCTGCGACATTAGGCGAAGGTGCGAAGGCCAATCATCTTACATATATCGGCGATGCAGAGATTGGCGCGCGCACCAATATCGGTGCTGGTTTCATCACCTGCAATTACGATGGCAAGCACAAGCATAAAACCAGAATCGGCAAGGATGCTTTCGTCGGGTCCGACGTGGCGATGGTCGCGCCGGTGAGCGTGGGTGACGGCGCGTTGATCGCAGCGGGCTCAGTGATAACCGAAGACGTGCCGGCTGATAGCTTGGCCATTGCGCGCGCGCGCCAGGTTCAGAAATTGAAAAAAGGTTCGAAATAATGTGCGGTATTGTTGGCGTTATCGGCACAGCACCCGCGAGCCCCTTGCTGCTGGATGGGCTACGGCGGTTGGAATATCGCGGCTATGATAGTGCCGGCATCGCAACTTTGGTGAACGGCCATATTGAGCGTCGCCGCGCTGAGGGTAAGCTTTTCAACTTAGCCAATGCGCTGGCGGCAGCGCCGCTTTCTGGCGTCACCGGCATCGGCCATACGCGCTGGGCAACGCATGGCAAGCCCACGGAAGTCAACGCCCATCCACATGGCACATCGCGCGTGGCTGTGGTCCATAATGGGATTATCGAAAACCACGCTGAATTGCGGGCTGAGCTGGAAGCGCATGGCCAGGCGTTTGTAACTGAAACCGACACGGAGACCGTCGCGCAGTTGGTCGATTATTTACTGCAACAGGGCATGGAACCGGTTGCCGCGGCCGCTGCGGCGTTTGCCCGGTTAGAAGGTGCTTATGCACTGGCCTTGATATTTGCGGGTCACTCTGAGCTGATTATCGGTGCCCAAAAAGGGGCACCATTGGCCGTTGGGTTTGGCGATGAGGAGATGTATCTGGGTTCGGATGCGCTCGCGCTCGCCCCCCTCACCCGCCGCATTGCCTACTTGCAAGATGGCGACTGGGTTATTTTGAACCGCCAGGCAGCCAGTTTCTTTGATAGCGACAACCAGCCAGTGACCCGCGACGTGCGGCTGACCAATCTGACAGGCGCTGCCATCGGCAAGGGCAATTTCCGGCATTTCATGGAAAAGGAATTGCACGAACATCCGGTGGTCATCGGCGACGTACTGCACCGGATGATCGATAGCAGCACGCGGATGCCGGTACTACCGAATATGAGCATCGACCTTGCCGCCATCACCCGCATCACCATGAGCGCCTGTGGCTCAGCCTTTTATGCCGGGCTAACGGCGCGTTTCTGGTTGGAAAGCCTTGCGCGTATTCCAACCGATGCCGATGTGGCAAGCGAGTTCCGTTACCGTGAGCCACCGATGCAGGCTGGTGGGCTGGGTTTGCTGGTGAGCCAATCGGGCGAAACCGCAGACACGCTGGCGGCTCTGCGCTACATGAAGGCAAACGGGCAAAATATTTTATCGGTCCTGAATGTGCCGGAAAGCAGCATGGCACGCGCGTCTGATGCAGTGCTGGAAACCATCGCGGGGCCGGAAATCGGGGTCGCGAGCACGAAGGCGTTTACCGCCCAATTAACCGTATTGGCGGCATTCACATTGGCTTTGGCACGCGCCCGCAAAACGCTGCCGGATGCAGAGATTGCCCGGCTTACCGATGCGCTGTTGCAAATTCCCGCGAAAGCAGCTGAGATTTTGGCAAATGATGTAGCAATACGTGGATTGGCCGCGCGGATCGCCGAGGCGAGAGATGTGCTTTATCTGGGCCGGGGCGCTTGCTTCCCAATCGCGCTGGAAGGTGCGTTGAAGCTGAAAGAAATCAGCTATATCCACGCTGAAGGCTACGCCGCCGGCGAAATGAAACATGGGCCGATTGCGCTGATCGATAAATCAGTGCCCGTGATCGCCATTGCACCATCCGGCCCGCTATTTGAAAAAACCGCTTCCAACCTGCAAGAAGCCGCAGCACGTGGCGGCCAGATTATTGTGTTCAGCGATGCCGAAGGTGCAGCAAAACTCAAGAATATCGCCTTGGAAACGGTAATCGTACCAGATACGGACCCGTTTGCCGCCCCTATTCTGCACGCCATTCCCGTGCAAATGCTGGCTTATTACGTGGCCGTGCTGAAAGGCACGGATGTTGACCAGCCCCGCAACCTTGCCAAATCCGTGACGGTGGAGTGAGGTTTCGTTTGGTGTTTCAACAATTGCGAACGCGCCAGCAGGCCGCGTGTTGAAATATGATGGGGCGGGTTATCGGTATCGGCTGCAACAACCGGTAATGCTATCTTTAAAGCCGATTACGACATTAAATTCATGTGCCATCGGCACGATCAGGGGGATTTGGGCATGACGAAGCCATCAAAACGAATTGCGGTTATCGGTGCCGGGCTGGTCGGGGCTGGCTGGGCGGTCGTGTTTGCCAGGGCCGGACATAAGGTCAAAATATTCGATGCGAGCGAGACGCTGCGGCGTGGCTTACCTGCACAGTTAGAAGCGTCGCTCCAAAAGCTGCATCAGCATGGGCTGATCACCGAGGCGCCCGAAGCCGTCAACGCACGTGTCACGGTCGTGGAAAGGATGGCAGATGCTGTGAGCGGGGCGGATTACGTGCAAGAATCGGTGTTCGAACAACTTGATCTGAAAAAATCCGTCAGTGCTGAAATCGCACAATATCTCGCACCGCATGCGGTCGTCGGCAGCTCCACCTCGGGCTTTTCTGGCTCATCCTTCATGGCGGCATTACCAAATCGCAGCCGGTTTCTGGTTATGCACCCGGTCAACCCCCCGCATGTAATCCCGGTGGTAGAGATTGTGCCCACCCCATGGACAGCGCCTGAAATCGCGCCGCAAATGCGCGAATTTATGGAGAGCATCGGCCAGGTGCCGGTGGTGCTGAACAAGGAGATTGACGGGTTTATCCTCAACCGGCTGCAAGGCGCGCTGTTGGATGAAGCCTGGAAGTTGTTCGAGGAAGGCTACGCAAGCGCTGCCGATATCGATGCGACCATCTCCCAAGGGCTGGGCTTGCGCTGGTCGTTCATGGGACCGTTCGAGACGATCGATCTAAACGCGCCGCTCGGCATCGATGATTATGCCAGGCGGTTTGGCGGCATGTATCAACGGCTGGCAGCACTACGCCACCCGGTTGCGCCGTGGCCGCAGGAGGCAATCGAGCGCGCCACGGCTGAATGCCGGGCCACCCTACCGATCGAGAAACTGAATGAACGCCGCGCCTGGCGTGACGACCGGCTGATGGCCCTGATTGCCCATAAAAACCAGCAGGGCTAATCTGTGGCTATGCACGTAAAAATATAACCTTAAATTGCGCAAAGGATGAATGCCATGCTGAACAAATCCACCACCCTGCCCCTGAAAGACCCTAGCCTGCTGCGGGAAGCCAATTATGTGGACGGCGCCTGGATTGAGGCAGACTCCGGCAAATGGATTGAGGTGAAAAACCCAGCGACCGGGGAACTTGTGGGCAAGGTCCCGGCGCTAGGCAAAGCCGAAACCAAACGCGCGATCGAGGCCGCCTACAAGGCGCAAGGGCCATGGCGGAAATTACTGGCCAAGGAACGCAGCGCGATCTTGCGCAAACTTTTCGAATTGATGCTCGCCAATGCCGACGATCTGGCCATGATCATGACCGCCGAGCAAGGCAAGCCGCTGGCCGAAGCCAAGGGCGAGATACTCTACGCCGCCAGCTTCATTGAGTGGTTCGCCGAGGAAGCCAAGCGGGTCTATGGTGAAACCATCCCGCAAAATGCTCATGGTCGGCGGCTTATTGTTCAGAAGGAACCGGTGGGCGTGTTTGCTGCCATTACGCCCTGGAATTTTCCAGCCGCCATGATCACCCGCAAGGCCGGCCCTGGTTGGGCCGCCGGCTGCACCGGCGTTATCCGCCCGGCCAGCCAGACACCTTTTTCGGCCCTCGCATTGGCCGTGCTGGCTGAGCGTGCGGGTATGCCACGCGGCGTTTGCAATATTATCACTGGTCCTTCCGGTGAAACCGGCGCGGAACTCACGTCCAATCCGCTGGTGCGCAAACTCACCTTCACGGGATCAACCGAGGTCGGCGCCAAACTGATCGCGCAATGCGCACCGACTGTGAAAAAACTATCGATGGAATTGGGCGGTAACGCACCCTTCATTGTGTTTGACGATGCCGACCTGGACGAGGCTGTAAAAGGCGCGATGGCCAGTAAATTCCGCAATGCCGGGCAAACCTGTGTGTGCGCCAACCGTTTGCTGGTGCAAGATAGCGTGTTCGATGCTTTTGCCGCCAAGCTGAAAATTGCCGTTGATGCGCTAAAAGTTGGCAACGGTATGGATGCCGGCGTGACGCAGGGGCCAATGATCAATGCGGAATCGGTTGCCAAGGTGGAGGAACATATCGCCGACGCCTTGCAGCGTGGTGCGCATATTGTCACCGGCGGTAAACGCCACGCGCTAGGCGGTAATTTTTTTGAGCCGACCATCCTTGCCGATGTGCCCCATAATGCGCAGGTTTTCTCCGAGGAAACATTCGGCCCGCTGGCGCCTTTGTTCCGTTTCAAGACCGAAGAAGAAGCCATTGCGCTGGCAAACGATTCTGAGTTTGGCCTGGCTTCCTATTTCTACGCACGTGACATTGGCCGGATATTTCGGGTGGCCGAAGCGCTCGAATATGGCATCGTTGGCATCAATGAGGGCATCATCTCCACCGAGGTCGCACCCTTCGGCGGCATGAAATCTTCCGGTCTGGGCCGCGAAGGTTCGAAACATGGCATCGAGGATTATATGGAGATTAAATATCTCGCCCTCGGCGGTATCCAGGAATAGTCAGGGTTTGGCGAACACCACCACGCTTTCGAGGTTTTCTGAATACGGAAACTGATCGATTGGCGTGGCGGTGAGAATTTCATAACCGGCGCGTTGCAGGGCAAACGCGTCGGTTGCCAGGGCATCAGGGTTGCAGCTCACATAAATAATCCGCTTCACACCAGAGGCTGCCAGGTTTTTCATCTGCGCACCGGCGCCCGCATAAGGCGGGTCAAGTACCACAACCGCCGCCTTCGCTATTTCAGCAATCAACAATGGCCGCCGGTTGAGATCACGCACTGAGACCTGCATACGCCCGGCGAGGTTGGCGCGGCGAATGGCCAATTCATGCGCCGTCACGGCATCCACCGCACCCTCATACGCTTCTATGCGGCCATGCGGAACAAGTGCGAAACTCAGCGTGCCGATGCCCGCATAAAGCTCTACAATCCGCGCCTTCGCGGTTAATTTTGGCAACCCGGCAAGCACCGCCTTTATAATTTCGGCCTCACCCGCGATGCTTGCTTGCAAAAATGCGCCCGGCGGCGGCACCACTTCAATGCCTGAAAGCGTCATCACGGGTGATGCGAGCATGGCAACCGGCTCTGCAGCCTCCGTGCCTTTGGCAAAACTAATCCGCAACGCCCGGTGCTCACGCGCGAACGCAATCATCTTGGTGCGATCGGGGCCGGTAATATCCGCATCCAGACGTAACAAAATATCCGGCCCAGAATCCAGCCAGTTAATGATCACCGAACCGGTACGCCGCAAACCTTCAATGCTGCGCAATAACACCCGCATCGGCGGCAGTAACGCCAAAATGCGGCGCTCCAGCAGCACGCATTCTGTCATATCGATAATCTCATCGCTGCGGGCACGGTGCAGCCCCAGCGTGATGGCCCCAGCAAACCGTTTTACGGCCAAATCCACCCGGCGGCGAGATTTTAACGGCGTTTCTAAAAGCGGCGCCAACGTAACATTCGGGTATCCCGCACGCTGCAAAGCTGTCCGCAACAAGGCGGTTTTATCAACAGCAGAGCGCTCTGCGACAGCGCAACCGCCGCAGGCACCAAAATGAACACAATGGGACATGTTTAAAAGGCGGAGAGCCCCGTAATGCCGCGGCCGAGGATCAACGCATGCACATCATGGGCACCTTCATAGGTGTTCACCGTTTCGAGGTTCACCATGTGGCGGATCACGTGATACTCATCCACAATGCCGTTGCCGCCATGCATATCGCGCGACATACGGGCGATATCGAGCGCCTTGCCGCATGAATTGCGCTTGCAGAGCGAGATCATTTCCAGCGCCGCATTTCCGTCATCCAGCAACCGGCCCAACTGCAAAACCGATTGCAAAGCCAGAGAAATCTCGGTTTGCATATCAGCAAGCTTCTTCTGAACCAGCTGCGTATTCGCCAGTGGCCGGCCAAACATTTGCCGGTCCAACGTATAGCTGCGCGCGGCATGGAAGCAGAATTCCGCTGCCCCAATCGCACCCCAGGCAATACCGTAGCGGGCATTGTTCAGGCATGAGAACGGCCCTTTCAAACCCTTCACCTTCGGCAGCATATTTTCAGTAGGCACAAATACATCCTGCAACATAATCATGCCGGTAACGGATGCACGCAGCGAGAACTTGCCTTCAATCTTGGGCGTCTCAAGCCCCTTCATGCCGCGTTCAACAATGAAGCCACGAATATCGCCGGCATCATCCTTGGCCCAAACAAGCAGCACGTCAGCAATTGGGGAATTACTGATCCAGGTTTTCGAGCCATTCAGCACAAAGCCACCATCAACGGTTTTTGCGCGGGTCCGCATCGAAGCGGGGTCAGACCCGGCATCCGGCTCGGTTAAGCCAAAGCAGCCAACAAATTCACCGGTGCGAAGCTTGGGTAAAAATTTATCCTTCTGCGCGTCCGAGCCAAACGCCCAAATTGGGTACATCACCAAAGATGATTGTACCGAAAACGCACTGCGATAGCCGCTATCCACGCGCTCAATCTCACGGGCAATCAACCCATAG
Organism: Acidocella sp. 20-57-95; assembly: GCA_002255575.1. Classification (GTDB taxonomy): domain Bacteria; phylum Pseudomonadota; class Alphaproteobacteria; order Acetobacterales; family Acetobacteraceae; genus Acidocella. The sequence goes on along the minus strand of NCAT01000021.1, from coordinate 21,300 downwards.
GAAACGTAGGACGCATCAGCACAACCATGAGAATCGAGCGTGGCCCCCAAAAACCCCATTTCGCCCAGTTCAGACATGATGGCGCGGTCGAACGTCTCATTACGGAACGCCATCAACACGCGGGGCTGTAATTTGGCTTGTGCGTATTCATGCGCGGCATCACGAATGGCGCGTTCTTCTTCGGTGAGCTGGCTATCTAACCGCAGCGCATCGTCCCACTGAAATGACGTAAACTTACCCTTCTTGCGCTCGACCGTGGCGAGCGGCTTTTGAATCACATTCATGCTGCCATATCCGCTTTGTTGGTGTTGTTATCATCCGGCGTGTAATCGTCATCTGATGAGTCGTTCAATTCAACATCGGTTGACTGGTTAACCGGCCCACGTTTTCGAATGAGCATGAAAGCCGGAACATCATTGCCAAAACCGCGCACGCTTGGGCCATTATCCTGACCACGATCATAGCGCGGACGCTCAAAGCGTTCGGTACGTTCAGTGCGCTCGGTACGTTCGGTGCGCTCCGGCCGTTCCGCAAAGCGCGGCTCGCGGCGGCGGAATTCTTCGCGCTTCGGCGGCGCTTCCATTGCAGGCTGTTCTTCAACGCGTGGGGGCTTGGCCGGGCGCTCACGGCGCGGTTCGTCATCACGCGGCTTGGCATAGGGTTTCGGCTTGCCCATTGGCTTGCCACCCCGGCCACGCCCGCGCCCCCGACGGCCATCATCGGCAGCCCATTCCGCCGCATCCAGACCCGGAATTTCAATGCGTGGGATCGGTGCCGCGATCAATTTTTCAACCGCTTCCACTGCCAAGCGGTCTTCAGGTGAGGCGATGGTGAAGGCCCGGCCTTCACGGCCGGCCCGACCCGTACGGCCAATCCGGTGCACGTAATCTTCGGCGTGGTGTGGCACATCGAAATTAAACACGTGGCTCAGCCCGCCAATATCAATACCGCGCGCGGCAACATCCGAGCAGACCAGCAATTGCAGCTCATTCGCCTTGAACTTCTCCAAGGTGGCAAACCGAACCGACTGCGCCAAATCACCATGCAACGCGCCGGCATTAAAGCCGTGCTTGGTCAGTGACTTCAGCAAAATATCAACATCGCGCTTGCGGTTGCAGAAAATGAGCGCGTTCTGCACGTCTTCAGACTTAATCAGCCGGCGCAAAGCTTCGCGCTTATCATGCGGCTGCACCAGCACCAGGCCGCTGGTAATGGTGGTGGCAACAGACGCCGGCTTGGAAACGGTAATTTCCTTGGGGTTCTGCAAGAACGCATCGGCCAGGCGGCGGATCTCGGGCGCCATCGTCGCTGAGAAGAACAAGGTCTGGCGGGTTTTCGGCAACATCGCGACGATCCGCTCAATGTCCGGAATAAAGCCCATATCCAACATCCGGTCGGCCTCGTCGATCACCAGCACCCGCACGTCGTTCAGCATCAACCCGCCACGCTCGAACAAATCGATCAAGCGGCCAGGTGTCGCGATGAGAACATCCACGCCCTTGGTGAGCACATCCTTCTGGTCGCTCATGCTCTCGCCGCCGATTAGCAGCGCGTGGTTGAGCTTGAGATACTTGCCATAAGCCACAAAATTTTCCGCCACCTGCAAAGCCAACTCGCGGGTCGGTTCCAGAATGAGCGAACGCGGCATCCGCGCGCGGGCGCGGGAACCGGAGAGAATATCAAGCAGCGGCAGGGTAAAGCCAGCGGTCTTGCCGGTACCGGTTTGGGCACAACCTAACACATCCCGGCCCATCAGAACGGTGGGGATGGCCTGTTCCTGAATAGGCGTGGGGCGCAGATAGCCTTTATCGTGCAAAGCCCGCAAAATTGGTTCGGAAAGGCCGAGCGGCGCAAAGCCATCGGCATTTTCCTCCGCCTCTTTGGGTTCGTCCGTATTTTCGGGCTCGTCCATACTTTCGGGCTCGTCAGTGTTTTCGGACTCGTCAGCGTTCTCAAACTCACCGGCAAATTCGGCGTGGGCCTCGTCGCCGAGCGCCATTTCAACAGCGGCGGGCTCAGTTTCGGCGCTTATTTCAGCGGCCGCTTCAACAGGCGTTGCGTCGGCAAGGTCAGGCACTGGCAGCGCTGCTTCGTTATTTTGGCTATCGGACAAACAAAAAACCCGTTCAAAAAGGAAAGACGCACCAATCAAGCATGCGCGAGCGCACAGGCGCCATTAGCCCCTGCCGTATCGGGAAAAAGGCCGTGAAAGTCAAGAAATACAAGGCCCCGCTTTGCTCAACCCAGCCGGTCTAAAGCATCGATGATCGGGCAATCGGGCCGGTTATCGCCCTGACAATTCGCCGCAAGATGCTTCAGTGTCTCGCTCATCGCCTGCAGCGCCGCGGCTTTTTCATCCAATTCAGCAATATGGCGCAGCGCGATGGCCTTCACCTCCGCAGAGCTGCGCGAGCGGTCCCGCCAGAGAGCCAATAAATGCCGGATATCCTCGATCGAGAACCCCAAATCCCGCGCTCGGCGGATAAAGCCCAGCTCGTGAATATCCCGCTGATTATAGTGCCGGTAGCGGTTTTGCGTCCGCGTCGGCGGGCTGATCAGCCCGATACTCTCATAATGGCGGATCATTTTGGCTGAAACACCCGTCGCCATCGCGGCGTCACGGATGGTCACAAACTCGTTCATGCCGGTCTCCAACGGGTTAAGCGCAAGGCATTCCCCAGCACGCAAACCGACGAAGCCGCCATCGCCGCCCCCGCTACCATGGGCGACAGCACGCCAAATGCCGCCAAGGGAATCCCCACGAAATTATAGATCATCGCCCAAAATAAACCTTGCCGCAGCGTCGCCCAGATTTTGCGCGACAAATCGAGCGCATCGGCCACCAGCATCGGTTCCGGCCGCAACAGCGCAAAATCGGCGGTTTCAAGCGCCACATCAGCCCCGGTACCGATCGCGATCCCAAGATCGGCCTTCGCCAAAGCCGGGGCATCATTCACACCATCCCCCACCATCGCCACCACCTGCCCGGATGTGCGTTTCGCACCAATCACAAGCAGTTTTTGCTCCGGCGCGGCCTCGGCAATGATCTCGGTAATGCCCAATTCGGCGCCGATGGCAAACGCGGCGGCCGTGCGGTCACCCGACAACAGCATCACCTCGCAACCCATCTCGCCCAGCCGGGTGATGGCGGCTTTTGCACCGGCGCGCACTGTATCAGCAAAGGCGAATGCAGCCAGCACTGTGCCATCCGCCAAAGCGAGGTAGGAAAGGCTGGCGGTGGCGGGCAACGTGGAAACGGGGACGCTGCCCCCGGCATCCTCGACCAAGCGCCGCGAACCCAGAATATAGCGAACGCCGCCCACCAGCCCTTCCACGCCACGGCCCGGCAAGGCACGCACGAACAAAGCCGGTTCAACAGCGCTGCGGCGCAAGGCAGCCGAGAGCGGGTGCGTATCCGCGGCGGCTAACGCCGCTGCGATATTCGACAAAACATCCGCATCCTGTGAACAAAAGCTCTGTGTGCCGCATAGTTTCGGCTTCCCCTCGGTCAGCGTGCCGGTTTTGTCGAACACGACCAAATTCACCTTGGCGGCATGCTCCAGCGCATCGGCATTGCGAATGAGAATCCCATAACGGGCCGCAACACCGGTGCCGGCGAGGATCGCAGCGGGGGTGGCAAGGCCAAGCGCGCAGGGGCAGGCAATCACCATCACTGAGACCGCGTTGATAATCGCTGTGGCAGCACTGGCCCCGGCCAGCAACCAACCGCCGAGGGTGATGAGCGCGATTACCAGCACAATGGGCACAAACGCCGCCGCAATCTGGTCAGCCAGACGCTGAACTTTTGGTTTGGAGGATTGGGCGGCGTCAATCAGCCGGGCCATCCGGTCGAGCAGCGTTTCACCGGGTTGCGCGGTGACGCGCATCGTCAGCACGGCATCCAGGTTCATCGCCCCCGCCAGCACCGTGGCCCCGGCAGCGTGTACCACTGGCAGGCTCTCCCCGGTGATGTGGCTTTCATCAAAACTTCCCATGCCTTCAAGGATAACCCCATCAACAGGCACGCGCTCACCCGGGCGCAATTCCAGCACATCACCCCGCCGCACCGCGGCCAGCGGTACATCAGACTTGCCAAGAATATGCGCCATACTGGGGCGCAACTTGGTTAACGAGGACACTGCTTTGGCAGCGTCACGCTTGGCCCGGCCTTCCAGATATTTGCCAAGCCGGATGAGGGTAATGACCACGGCAGACGACTCGAAATAGAGCGGCCCAGCCCCTGCGAAAAAATCATAGGCCGAGAGAAAATACGCAGCCGAGGTACCAAGGGCGACCAGCAAATCCATATTACCAGCGCCAGCCCGCGCCGCCTTGAAGCCCGCCCCATAAAACCGCGCCCCCAGCCAGAATTGCACCGGTGTTGCCAAGGCCAATTCCAACCAGCCCGGCAGGTGTAAAACCATGCCCAGCATTAAGGGCGTGGACAAAACCGCCGCCGCGATCAGCTCGTAAAGTTCCCGGTGGCCGGTTGCCGGGCGGGCAGCGGCGCGTGTGGTGGCAGAATATCCGGCGTTTTCAACGGCCGTGATCAAAGCCGGTAGAGATGTCGTGCTGTCGGCCTCAAGATGGGCTGTTTCAGTCCCGAGATTAACCGCCACTGAAGTTACCCCTGGAACCTTGCCCAGGGACTTTTCAACCCGCAACACGCAACTCGCGCATGTCATGCCGCCAATGGCGAGGTCGAAAGTCTGCGGGGCATTTATCTGATCCATGATACTTTCATATTGGTTCCCATCATGGGAAGGTCAAGGTAAAGCGCCTCAAAGTGCCGCCCTGCGACATAGCAGATCTGTTCCAAATGATTGATACGGCCTCTACAATAGGCAAGGAATTCTTTGGCCCTTCAGCCCAGCAAAGCGAACATTCATGACCAAACGCCTTTATGATTGTTTTACATTTTTCAACGAGCTTGATTTGCTGGAATTACGGTTGAACGAGCTTTATGAGCATGTTGATTATTTTGTGCTGGCCGAAGCACCGGTGACATTCAAAGGTCAGCCAAAAGAGTTGTTTTATGCAAACAACAAGGCAAGATTTGAAAAATTCCACGACAAGATCATCCATCTCATTATCGAAGACATGCCGGTTTCGGAAAACCCCTGGGACTTGGAGCATTTCCAACGCAACGCGCTGCGCCGCGGGTTTGCAACAGCCGCCGCCGATGACATCATTATCATTGCGGACGCCGATGAAATCATCAAACCCTCAACCGCCGCCGCGCTGCGGAGCTCGCGGGGCTTCAGCCAAATTCAAATGACCATGTATCAATATTACATGAATTTGCGCGAGCAAAATGGCTGGACGAAAGTATTCGCCTTTAGTCGTGATCTACTCGCACAACTGCCTGACTTTAATTGGGTAAGAACAAGCCAAGAAGATTGTTTCAACCATTTCGCCGGGGACCACCAGAAACTACCAGCGGCCGGGTGGCATTTTACCTATTTGGGCGGTGCTGCGAAAATCCGCGAAAAGTTGAATGCTTTTTCGCATAATGAAACCTGGTTTCAACAGATGCTGACCCCTGGTGGCATCGAAGCGCAGTTGGCCGCAGGCTTTGAAGTTGGTAATTTCTGGCACCTAAACCGCTTTTGCGAAATCGATCAAACATATCCTCATTTTGTCAGAAATAACCTAGAAAAATACAAATCCCTTGGGTTTATCCGTGACCCGTATGACGCCATCGCAACATTGCAGCTACAATTGCGCAACGCCTACCAGATCATCCAGCAGGAACGTCAAAAGCGCATTGATAGTGAGACAAAATACGGTGTGGCGCCGCCGGTTGTTCGGTTCACGATCGGCGGCGTCAAAAATTAAACCTGATCTTGACCTTGCCACCCTGACACCCCTTATGAAAATCATCGCAAAGGACCCTACCCATGACCGAAACCACCACCCATAATTTCGATGTGCCTGATATGGATTGCGATGGCTGCGTCGCCTCGATTCAGAAAGCCGTGTATCGGCTGGACGCTGCGGCCTCAGTGGTGGCTGATTTAACCACCAAGCGGGTGGTGGTTGGCAGTACCGCAAGCACGAATGCGATCAAAGCCGCCATTGAAAATGCCGGATACGACGTAGCGCCCGCCAGCTAGAGCCGGATGATATTAGGCAGAATCGCTTTGCGATACCGCTTAATCGCTCAATCCGCCGCTAGCCAACGCGCATGCCAGACAGGATCGCGAACAGGACGGATAGCAGGATGAGCAATACCACAATCGAGACCGCCCAGCGCAACGCCAGGTAATTGCCAGCCACCACGCCCCTGCCCTTGCCGATGGTCTCGACCACAATGGTGATAAAAAACCCCGCCAGCAACAAAAACACCGCCAAGCCAGGTGCGGCAAAATGGATCATGGCGATCAGCGCGACCCAGCCGATAAGGGCTGGCACCACGCCGAACATAAGCAAATGCCGCTCGGCCCCCAGAACTGCCGGCGATAGCGGCGTGCCTTGCACCGGGTGCGCCGAATCGCGCAGCGCAAATCCCCAATGAACCGCCCCCGTAAAGGATAAAATCACCGCGCCATAGCCAACCAGAATTTGCACGGCGGTCGGCGTGTCCAGCGGGTCGAACAAAATAGCCACAGCGGTGAGCAGGAAGGGGATCAGTCCGGCTGCCGTTAATAGGCAGGCGACGACAAAAGGCTGGCGCATATTATTCCTCCGTTATCAAATTTGTATAGTGCGTTAGGGCTCAATTTTATAGTCAAGTTGCTCGATCACCGGCCTTAGCCGCTCCAGCACCGGCTCCAAATGCCGCAAATAGGGCCGGTAGCGGTAGCGCGAACGCTTATAAAGCTTTTCGGTTACCTGCGCGTAGCTGGCGGTGCGGGCGTAACGGGTGTTCTGCTCGAAGCTGAGGCATTTCGGGTCGAACGCGACGCCAATAAAATCCAATATTTTGCGCACATTCACTTCCTGCTCCATCACCATATCCTCATAGCGTATGGGCAAATAGCGCATCGTAAGGTTGGCTTTATAATGCGCCAGCAAATCCGCGATCAGCGCATAATGGGTGGCGATGCTCTGCATCTCAGATGCACAGAAAAACCCGTGCGTGAGATGGTTGGAATAGACTGAAAGTAGAATATCCAACGGGTGACGGATGACGTGAATGATCGGTGACTTTGGAAACAGCAGCGAAATAAGCCCCAGATGGGTTTCATTCAGCGGCATTTTGTCAGTGAAGAAATCCGCACCTGGCTTAAAGATACCTGCTTTGGCAGCCCGGTTCAGGTAGTAATCTCGCAGCTCATTCAGCCCGTCGCGCTGGTCGCCCATCCAAAGCTCCACCAAAGCTTCCGGGTAGCTGAGCGGGCTGGCGAGCCAGCGCGGCATGATGCTGGTGATGTCGTTGATGTAAGGCAGCTCATCCCCCGCCGCAATTTTCGGGTGCACGGTCAGCGTTTGTTCAATCAACGTCGTGCCTGAGCGCGGGAAGCCAACAATGAAAATCGGCTGCGGCATATCGGTGCGGGTATCGGCAACAGGCAGCGTTTCCACCCGTCGCGCGGTGAAAAAACTCTTTAACCGGACAGCCAGATCAGCTGCCGTTTCAGCCAAATAAGGTCTGGCACCAAATTCCAGAGCCCGTTTTTTGGCCGTGTCAAACGCCGCGAAGGCCTCATCATAACGGCCCAACTGGTCCAACAGGCGGCCTTTTTCAGATAGCTCTGCCGGGCCTAACATAATCACCGGCCCGCCCTCGGGTGCTTCTGGCTCCTGCAAAATCGCCAAAGCTTCATCGGTGCGCTTCATGCGCGACAGCACGGTGGCGCGGCTGAGTTGCACGCTCGGATTGTCCGGCGCGATGGCTTCGGCCTTATCAAGTAAAGCAAGGGCCGCTTCGAACTTTCGGTCGGCCTCCTCCATGCGCGCCCACCCCAACACGGTTTGTATAACATCCGGCCGCAACTTCATCGAAACTTCATACAGGCCGCGCGCTTCATCAATGCGCCCCTGGTTTTTCAAGTTCCAGGCGAGATTCGCCAGCGTGATCGGTTCATCATGGCCGGCCAATTCCAGCACTTTGCGGTAATGATATTCACCAATCAGTGGCCGATTCGCCTCAGTTAGCACCAGGCCCATCAAATTATGCGCCTGCGCATTTTGGGGGGCGATCCGGATCGCGTTGCGGGCATGCAATTCAGCCTCCGCGAGCGCGCCTTTATTCAGCAGCATCAAAGTCAGTTCATTGGTCGCCCAGAAATTATTCGGGTTCAGGCTCACCACCCGGCGGATAACAGCCTCTGCTGCGGGAATAACATTCTGCGCCCTTAGCAACTGGTAAAACAGCACCAGGCCATCTTCGCGCCCTGGTGCCATTTCCAGAAATTGCAGCAATACCGCCAGAGCGCCCGGCGCATCATCCGCTTTTACCAACGCCTCGGCTTGCGCCAATAGCGGGTTTAACGCCGCCGTTGCGGCCGGCGGGCTGAGGGTTGATAAATCGAGGGCGCAGCAACGAATTTGCCGCAAACCGCTACCACAGGGGCACAACATATTCACTACCATAAGTGAAGACTATAGGCGCCCCGAAACGAATACCAGGGGGCCTCGCCGCCCTTCAGGCAAGCGAGGAGTTAAACCCTACTGAACTTCTTCCGGCTGCTTTTCCCCGGTACCGTCGTCACCTTCGGATTCCGGCTTCTGCACCGTGCTCACGGCCGCCTCGGTTACATCAAAGGCGAGCTTGCCATCCTTCAGCGTGACCTTCACAGCACCACCCTTCACCAACTTGCCGAACAGCAATTCCTCGGCAAGCGGTTTCTTGATCAGCTCCTGGATCACCCGGGCCAGCGGCCGTGCGCCATAGAGCGGTTCATACCCACGCTCTGCCAGATATTCCTTGGCAGCCGATGATAGCTCAATGGTCACGTTGCGGTCGGCAAGCTGGGCTTCCAGCTGCATCACGAACTTCTCAACCACCCGGCCGACAATTTCCGGCGTGAGCGAAGCGAACGGAATCACAGCATCCAAACGGTTGCGGAATTCTGGCGTGAACATACGCTTAATCGCCTCTTCATCCTCACCCACCCGCACTTCGCGCCCAAAACCGATTCCGGCTTTGGCCATGTCAGCAGCGCCAGCATTGGTGGTCATGATGAGAATGACATTCCGGAAATCAATCTTCTTGCCATTATGGTCGGTGAGTTTCCCGTGATCCATAATCTGCAGCAGAATATTGAATAAATCCGGATGCGCCTTCTCGATTTCATCGAGCAGCAAGACGCAATGCGGGTGCTGGTCAATCGCATCGGTCAGCATACCGCCCTGGTCAAACCCAACATAGCCTGGCGGGGCGCCGATCAAGCGCGAGACCGAATGGCGTTCCATATATTCGCTCATATCAAAGCGGATCAGTTCAATACCAAGCGTGGAGGCCAACTGCCGCGCCACTTCGGTTTTACCAACACCAGTCGGGCCAGAGAACAGATAATTACCAATCGGCTTTTCGGAATCCCGCAACCCTGCACGGGAAAGTTTAATCGCCGCCGAAAGCGCTTCAATGGCGTTATTCTGCCCGAACACCATCGACTTCAAATCACGCTCAAGGGTCCGCAGCACTTCCTTATCGTCCGCCGAAACGGACTTGGGCGGGATGCGGGCAATTTTGGAGACCATCTCCTCGATATCCTTCAGCGTCACGGTCTTGCGGCGCTTGCCCTCGGGCTGCAGCATCCGCGCCGCACCGGCTTCGTCAATCACGTCGATCGCTTTATCCGGCAGCTTACGGTCGTTGATGTATTTCGCCGCTAATTCCACCGCGCCACGAATCGCATCATCGGTATAGCGCACTTTATGATGCTTCTCGTACGCGGTTTTCAGGCCGCGCAGAATCTTCACGGCATCTTCAACGGAAGGTTCATTCACATCAATCTTCTGGAAGCGCCGCACCAGTGCACGGTCCTTCTCGAAGTAGTTGCGGAATTCCTTATAGGTGGTCGAGCCGATGCACCGTAGCGTGCCTTGCGCCAAAGCTGGCTTCAGCAAGTTTGAAGCATCCATAGCGCCACCGGAGGTCGCACCAGCGCCAATCACAGTATGGATTTCATCGATGAATAAAATCGCGCCCGGCGCGTTTTCCATCTCAGTTACAACCGCCTTTAAGCGTTCCTCAAAATCACCGCGGTAACGCGTGCCGGCCAACAATGCACCCATATCCAGTGCGTAAATGGTGCATTTTGCCAGCACTTCCGGCACGTCACCATCGACGATGCGCTTGGCCAGACCCTCCGCAATCGCGGTTTTACCCACACCAGGATCGCCCACATAAAGCGGGTTGTTCTTGGTACGGCGGCAAAGGATTTGAATGGTCCGTTCAATCTCGTGCTCACGGCCAATCAGCGGGTCAATTTTCCCTGCGACTGCCTTTTTGTTGAGATTGACGCAGTAGGTCGTCAGTGCGTCCTGGCCACGCTTGGCAGTCTTTTCTTCACGCTCTGTTTCCGGCTGGTCCGCCGACCCGGTGGGCGTGCGCGGTGCCGATTTGCCGGGGGATTTCGCGATACCGTGCGAGATAAAATTCACCGCATCAAGCCGCGTCATGTCCTGCAATTGCAGGAAATACACCGCATGGCTCTCACGTTCGCTGAACAAAGCCACCAGCACATTGGCACCGGTCACTTCATCGCGGCCAGAGGATTGCACATGGATGGCGGCACGCTGCACCACCCGCTGGAAACCAGCGGTCGGCTTCGGGTCACCGGCGCGATCGGTCGCAAGCCCTGCCAGATCCTTATCGAGAAAATCGGTGAGGTCTTTCTTGATCTTTTCCAAATCCACACCGCAGGCACGCAGCACGGTCACCGCGTCCGAATCGTCAATCAGGCCGAGCAGCAAATGTTCCAGCGTTGCGTATTCATGCTTGCGGTCAGCCGCCAGCGTGAGGGCCCGATGCAGAGTTTGTTCAAGATTCCTGGAAAGCATGGATCTAAACCGTTCCTTTACGCCGAAACACGGCGCTCTAATCTCCGGGCGTTAAAATGGCCTGCCCAGCTCGGCCATATCATGTGGCGCTGTGAAGACGGCTCCAAAACCTGCCACCGACTCAGACTATAAGGCGCTGTCACAGCGCCGCAATAAAATAAGTGGTGTGAGCAGACGAATTTGTCAGCGTCACAAGCACGTCATTCTTTTTCAATGGTGCATTGCAGGGGGTGCTGGTTCTGGCGCGCTAAGTCCATCACCTGGGTTACCTTGGTTTCCGCCACCTCGTAGGTGTAAACACCGCACACCCCAACACCGCGGCGATGCACATGCAGCATGATCTGAGTGGCCTGGTCGCGGGATTTCTGAAAGAAACGCTCCAATACATGAACGACGAATTCCATCGGCGTATAATCGTCGTTCAGCATCAGAACCTTATACATGGTCGGTTTACGGGTCTTCGGTCGCGGTTTGACGACCGTGCCGGTTACCGGGCCATCCGAGCCTTTACGCTTATCATTGTCACTCATAACCCATATCCTGTCGCTTATTTCCAGCAATGCAAGAGGCAAGCATCTTAATCGATATCCTACCACCATATCGAGCCTCTTTGTCGCCCTGAAAGAGCAAGCACCCGCTAGCTGCCAAAAATAATGTGCAAAACATAAAAAAGGCCCGAACCTTGCGGTCCGGGCCTTTTGTACTCGTTAATGATTAACGAATTAGATGGACTTGCCAAACTTTTCGACAGCCAGCGTCAGGCGGGCGGTCAGGGGTGCCACAGCCTGTTCAGCGAGCTTCACGGAAGCGTCGGTGATCTTGCTGGTTTCGGCAACCGCCTTCTCCAGCGAAGCCTTGGCGAAACCGGACTGCAGGTCAACGGCTTCCTTAACGGACTTCACGGTCAGCAGGGTCTTGGTGAACGAGCTGGATTCTTCAAAAGCAGCCTTGCTCTGGGCGGTCAGGTGCTTGGAGAGGTCCTGCAGGCCGGTGGTGAAGATCTGTGAGGCCTTCATGAAAGCTTCGACGTTGCCCTGGCTGAAAGCAACCATTTCTTCGGCAGTTTTCATAGCTTTTTCAACGCCTTCCTTCATCTTCACCTGCTGGGTTTCAAAACCCTTGGAAGCCTTTTCCATGCCTTCCTTCATCGCCGTCAGGGTCTGTTCAAAACCCTTGGTGGCGGCGGCAGTGGCTTCGGCAACGGTTTCTGCGGTGGATTCAACAACAGCGGCAGTTTTCGATTTTGCAGTGCTCATAGTAATCAACTCCTGGTTAGGACATGTTTTCAAAAAAAACCTCTGCACAGCCCCAACAAGTCGAGCGAAAACGGTAAATACCGCAGTGCAGCAATTTTGGTATAGTTGAATGAAATCAACAGGTCAATAACAATTGTTGCGTTGCACAAGTTTTTGTTTAAATTTTTTTTGACCTCTTTTTTATCAGGAAACCCTCGTTAAGCCTTTGGCTTTTTTACACTTTCACATATTTTGGCTGGACAGGCGCGGCGCGCAATGTGTAATGCAATTCATGTTATGATCGTGCAGCGCATGTTTTTAAGGGGGATCCGCGTTTGAAATTTGCCGTGCCTGTCGCCGCTGTTTGGATCGCAGGCATGTTTGCAGGCGTTTTGCTGTCTGCGCATCCGGCCCAAGCGCGTGAAGACCACAAGCAAAGCATCACCACCGTCAGCAGCTCGCTCGGCTTCGGCCCAACCGCCCCAGGCGTCAGCGCCATCGTGATTGATGCGCGCAGCGGCCAGGTTATCTCAGACATTGGCGCCGATGTGCCGCGCTACCCTGCGAGCCTGACCAAGCTCATGACCCTCGACTTGGCGTTTCAGGCGCTGCGGGCCGGCAAAATAAGTCTCGATATGCCGCTGCCCGTCTCCGAACACGCGGCTGACGTGGAGCCAGTGAAACTGGGCCTGCGCCCCGGTGGCATTATCACCGTCCGGGACGCGATTTTGGCCATGACCACCATGTCCGCCAATGATGCCGCCACCACGTTGGGCGAATATCTCGGCGGCGGCTCGGAATATCATTGCGCCGAGCTCATGACGGCACGTGCCCATGCGCTGGGTATGGCGCAAACAAGTTTCGCCAACGCATCGGGGCTGCCAAACCCCAACCAGGTCACGACCGCGCGCGACCTTGCCATCCTGGCGCGGGATATCGTGATCAATTACCCAGAATATCAGCAGTTTTTTGAGGTCCAAAAATTCGATCTCGACGGCCATACCATCTACAGCAACAATAATATGCTCAAGACGTATCCGGGTGCGACCGGCATGAAGACCGGCTACACCACGCTCGGGCGGCATAATCTGATCACCAGCGCTGAGCGTAACGGCCGCATTTTGATCGGCGTGGCGCTGCATGAACCATCCTGGGGATCCACCTACAACCAGATGACCAATATGCTTGATGCAGGGTTTGCCCAAGTGCCTTTTCATCCGGTGCCTAACACGGTTGTCGCGAGCAACCAGCCGCCGGCCATGGCCCCCGCTCATGCAAGTAGTGGTCTAATCACCGCCGCCGATGCCGCAACCATCCGGCCCGTCATCACCCATCCAGCGCCGCCACACCCTAAACCAGCCGCTGCCAACCAGCTTGCGAGCAACGATAACAGCACTGGCTGGACCGCCGAATTGGGCAGTTACAAGCAAATGAGCGCGGCCCGTTCAAAGGCGCTGTCGGTACGCCAGATGCGCGGCGTCGGTATTGTGCGGGTGGCAAGGCTCGATGTGCACGGCAAAATCCTCTGGACCGCCCAACTTACCGGACTGTCGCACGAAGCCGCCCATTCTACCTGCACCGCTTTGGCCGCCAAACGCGCTGCCTGTGTCATTATTCCCCCGCAGTCTGACCATCTCGCCGCCCGCAACACCTCCGATGGCTAACTGATTATCGGTTTGGTGTTTGTGCGGCACCCGCGTATGTGACGCGGCAATGCTGATCTCAGATTTTACTGCTATTCTGGCTGCCGCCGCCGGGAGCAAACCCTTGCAAGCAGCCGTGATTATCGGTGGTACCTTTATTCTCGAAGATGCCGCCACCTTGCTGGCCGCCATGCAGGTGGCCACCGGCTTGCTCTCACTGCCGCTGGCCCTTGGCGCACTTTATGCTGGGATCGTATTGGGTGATCTTGGGTTGTACGGTCTGGGCTGGCTATCGGCGCAGCATGAATGGGCAAAGCGACTGGTCCCGCCCCGGCGCGCCGATCTCGGCCGGGAATGGGTTAGCCAGCGGGTTATACCGCTGGTGATCGTAAGCCGCTTTATCCCTGGCCTGCGCTTGCCAACCTATACCACCATGGGGTTTTTACGCGCGCCGTTACAAAAGTTCACAGCAGCAGCCATTGGCGCCACCTTGATTTGGACGTCTGGTTTGTTCTTTATCAGCATGAAACTCGGTCTGCTGCTGATGCGTTACATGGGGGCGTGGCGCTGGGCAGGTTTGGCAGGTTTCTGCAGCTTTCTGATTCTCGTAGGGCGGTTTGCCACCAAACGCTATAACAATAGGAAGCAACAATGAGCGCCATGTCGCGCGCCACCACATTGCGAGCGCGCCTTATTCCCGCGCGCGGGAAAACGGCGCCATCCACAAGGCCGGTATCATTCTTTGAATTTTGGCCTGGCTGGCTGTTCTACGCCCCGGTCGTGCTGTTCTGGATATTGAAGTCTATCCGCTATGGCAGCGTTACGCTGCCCGCTTTGGCCAACCCGCGTATTGCCGCCGGCGGCATCTGTGGAGAATCGAAAAACGATATTTTTGACCTTGCCGGACCCACAGCCCGCGCCTGGATTGCCGATTACGCTGGGATGACAACCTCTGGACATAATGACGGTAACGATCTCGCTCTCGCGCAAGCCGCCATGGCAGAGGCTAAGCTTTCCTACCCGGTCGTCGCCAAGCCGGACATGAGTTGCAATGGCGTGGGCGTACGGGTCGTTCATGATGCCGATGAGCTCAAAAGCTACCTCGCCGCCTTCCCGCGCGCCACTCGGCTACAACTACAAAGCCTCGTGACCATGCCGGGTGAGGCAGGGATTTTTTATATTCGTCATCCACACGAGAAAACCGGCCGAATCACCTCGGTCACGCTAAAATTCCCACCCACGGTGACTGGCGACGGTAAGCGCAGCATCCGCAGCCTGATTGCAGCAGATTCCCGCCTTGCCGCCGTTTCGCGCCTGCTTCTCCCCAAGCTCGGCGCCAAAGCCGAGCGCGTACCAGCACTGGGCGAAGCGGTGCGCTTGGTGTTCGTTGGCAATCATTGCCGCGGCTCCACATTCAAAGACGGGCTTAATATCGTTACCCCCGCCCTCACCGCCCAAATCGACGCCATCGTACAAGACGTACAAGATTTGTATTTCTCCCGCATCGACCTGCGCTACGAAACACTCGAAGACCTGCAAGCTGGCAAGAACTTCAAAATCATTGAATTCAACGGCAGCGGTTCCGAAGCGACCAATATCTGGGACCCGGCGATGCCGCTGCTGACCGCCTATAAAACCCAGTTCTTCCATTACGGCCAATCTTTCAAAATCGGCGCCACAATCCGTGCCCAAGGCCGCAAAACCATCGGTCTGCTGGGCCTGTTCAGCCTGTGGCGCTACCAGAAACGCCTCATGGCGGCATATCCCGCCAACGATTGAAAACAGGGCGAGCCCCGTAGCGCTGCCTCTGAACTTACCTCACATGTTTCAAGCGCGCGGATGTGCGGCCTTCCAGACATTCATGAGTTGCTCGGTATCCACATCCGTATAGCGCTGGGTGGTGGAGAGGCTGGCATGGCCCAGGAGTTCCTGGATCGAGCGCAGGTCTGCACCGCCGGAGAGCAGGTGGGTTGCGAATGAATGGCGCAGAGCGTGCGGCGTGGCGTGCTCGGGCAGGCCGTTCAGGCGGCGGAAGTCACGCAGGGTTTTTTGTACCACCCCCGCATTGAGGCGTTTGCCGCGCAAGCCAAGAAACAGAGGTTCCGTGGCAGAAGGGTTCGGGTGCAACTGCAGATAGGTGGCCAGCGCTTCATGCACGGCGGGCAAAATAGGAACGATGCGTTGTTTATTGCCTTTACCAGTCACGCGCATCGGGCTGCCAGGGCTGGGAATATCGCCCACATTTAAACTCAGCGCCTCGTTAATGCGCAGCCCGGCGCCGTAAAGCAGAAACATCAAAGCGGCGTCGCGGGCCTGAATGGCGGCGGCATCTGTGGCCTCACCGATATCGCGCGTGATGAGTGCGGCATCGGCATGGCTCAGCGCACGCGGCAATGGCCGTTTGGCACGCGGGCGGGTGATGAGCGAAAGCGCGGTTGTCTCAATGCCGTGGCGCTTATGGAGGAATTTGAAGAACGTCGCCGTGGCCGAGAGTTTTTTGGCACGGGTAGCATTGCCCACACCGGCTTTTGCCTCACGCGCCAACCAGGCGCGGATATCAGCCGGGCGGAGGGTTTTGAGGGTTTCGGCGGTTGGCTCGCCGCCGATATGGTTGGTCAGGAAGCCCAGAAAATTGGCTAAATCCCGCCCGTAGGTTTCCACCGTCTTTGGCGCTGCGCGGCGCTCCCCGCCTAACCAGGCGAGGAACTTTACCCGCAGCGCCTCAGCCGTTTCAGGCAATCGTCTGCCCGGTTTTGGCCCAATCCGTCAGGAACGCCGCCAGGCCGCTATTGGTCAGCGGGTGGTTATAAAGCTGCTTGATGACGTTCGGCGGAATGGTCGCCACATCGGCCCCCATTTTGGCCGCCTCGATCAGGTGGATCGGGTTGCGAATCGAGGCAACCAGCACTTCCGTGCGAATCGCGGGGTAATTGTTGTAAATCTGGGTAATATCGGCAATCAGATCCATGCCGTTCTGCCCAATATCATCGAGGCGCCCCACAAATGGCGAGATAAACGCGGCACCGGCCTTGGCGGCCAGCAGGGCCTGGGCGGCTGAGAAGCACAAGGTCACATTCACCATGGTGCCTTCCTGGGACAGCGCGTAGCAGGCCCGCAGGCCATCCGGCGTAAGTGGTACTTTGATGGTGACGTTCGGCGCGATGGCTTTGAGAACCTTCGCTTCCTTCAGCATCTGGTCACATTCGGTGGCGGCGACTTCGGCGCTCACCGGGCCGGGGACGATGGCGCAAATCTCGGCAATCACCTCCAGGATGTTGCGGCCGGATTTGGCGATCAAAGACGGGTTGGTGGTAACGCCATCCAACAGACCAGTGGCCGCCAGTTCACGGATTTCGGCAATTTCAGCAGTATCGACAAAGAACTTCATTATGCGTCTCCCGGCGGGGCTAGGTGTGTGGCAGTCCTTAAAGCATGAGCGCGCCGAGTCCCACCCGTGTCAGCGTATTGCTGCCTTTCCCGTTTGATACGGCGTTTACCTATATGGCCGAGGAGAAGCTGCCGCCGGGCACGCTGGTGCGGGTACCGCTGGGACCACGGATGGTGGTGGGCGTGGTTTGGGATGATCCACCAGATATAAAAATACGCACCAAGCCGGTGGCCGACGTGCTGGCATTTCCGCCACTGCCGGAAACTTTGCGCAGATTTGTTGATTGGGTGGCGCGTTATACGCTGTCGAAACGCGGTGATGTGCTGGCGCTGGGCTTGAAAGCCAGCTTGCTGGTGGAACCCAAGCGCCGGGCCAAAAATTTCAGCTTTGGCCGGGCGGATATTTCGCTGGCAGGGCCGGATTTATCGGTGGACCAGGGGGCGGCCGTGGATGCGCTGCGGGCCAGCGTGACGGCGCAAAAATTCGCGGTAACGCTGCTGGATGGCGTAACCGGCTCCGGCAAGACCGAGGTTTATTTCGAAGCCGTGGCCGCCTGCTTGGCTTCGGGCAAGCAAGCTTTGGTGTTGCTGCCGGAAATCGCGCTCTCAGTGCAATTTCTGCAACGCTTTGCGGCAAGGTTTGGGGCAGCGCCAGCGGTCTGGCATTCCGAGCTCACCCCGGCAGTGCGGCGCGAGACATTTCGCGCCGTGGCGGAGGGCCGCGCCAATGTGGCGGTGGGGGCGCGCTCGGCTTTGTTTCTGCCCTTCCCGGACCTCGGCTTGATTGTGGTGGATGAGGAGCATGAGAGCGCCTTCAAGCAGGAAGATGGCGTGATGTACCATGCGCGAGACATGGCGGTGGTGCGGGCAAAATTAGCCTCGGCTCTATGTGTGTTGTGCTCCGCCACGCCGAGCCTGGAGACAGTCGAGAACGCTGCCACGGGGCGCTATGCGCGGCTGGATTTGCCGGCCCGGCATGGCGGCGCCAGCCTGCCAACCGTCTCCGCTTTAGATATGCGGGCCAACCCGCCAGAGCGCGGCAAATTCATCAGCCCCGTATTGGCCGAGGCCGTACGCGCGACGATGGCACGCGGCGAGCAGGCGATGTTGTTCCTGAACCGCCGCGGTTATGCACCGCTTACGCTATGCCGCCATTGCGGCCACCGGATGGCCTGCCCCAACTGTGCGGCTTGGCTGGTGGAACATAAAAGCCACAAACGCCTGATCTGCCATCACTGCGACTACGGCACATTGGTACCCCTCACCTGCCCAGCCTGTGCTGCCAAGGATAGTTTTGCCGCCATCGGGCCAGGGGTTGAGCGGATCGCCGAGGAGGTGCGCGAGACGTTCCCGGAAGCCCGCGTGCTGCTGATGGCCTCAGACGTGATCGCGGGGCCAAAGCAGGCTGCCGAAGCGGCGCGGATGATTTCTGAGCGTGAGATCGATATCATCATCGGCACCCAGATGGTCGCCAAAGGCTGGCATTTCCCGGCACTAACTTTGGTGGGGGTGATTGATGCGGATTTAGGCCTCGCCGGCGGCGATTTACGGGCCGGTGAACGGACCGTGCAGATGCTGCACCAAGTGGCCGGACGCGCCGGACGCGCCGAAGCGCCAGGCCAAGTGGTGTTGCAAACCTATGCGCCAGAGCACCCGGTAATGGCGGCGTTACTTTCCGGTGATTTGAATGCTTTCATGGCGCAGGAGGCGTTGCAGCGCCGCCCCGGCCATTGGCCACCTTTCGGAAGGCTGGTGGCGCTCATTGTAAGTTGCCCAGACGAGAAACTGGCCGACCAAATAGCCCGCGCCCTCGCCCGCGCCGCCCCACATGGTACTGGGATTGATATTCTTGGGCCTGCACCGGCACCTTTTGCCTTGCTACGAGGCCGTCACCGGCGGCGCCTTTTATTGAAAGCCACGCGGACTATTGATGTGCAAAGTTTAGTGAAAGACTGGCTGGCGCGAACCGACATTCCGCGCAGGGTGCGGGTTGATGTGGATGTTGATCCGGTTTCGTTTATGTAATCACCGGGGCCTTTATCGAGAGAACATCACGCGGCAAGCTGCGGTGTAACCAAGCCCGACTTTTATGCTTGCAAGACAGAGGCAGACAGCGCCGGGTTCACGCCCGGCAGCTAACCTCCTTAGAGGTCAGCCCGGTTCGCGGTGACTGAATCTACCATCGCTTGCGCGGAGATCAGCTTGTCGCTGGCTTCGCGGTAGGCGTTGGAATCAGCCATGTCGGTCGCGGCGTAGTCAGCCTGCGCCTTGACCAGAGCTTCGGCAGCCTTGCCGGCATTCAGTTCGGACTGCTTGGTGATGCTGTCAGCCAATACCGCGCAATGTTCGCCAGTCACTTCGGCAAACCCGCCTGAGACAAAATACCGGTCGGTGATTTTGCCGTTTTCGTACAAATCAACCAGCCCGCCGCGCAAACCCGTTATCAGGTTGGCATGGCCCGGCAGCACGCCAAGGTCACCCTCAGTGCCCGGGATCACAACCATATCCACAGGCTTGCTGAGAAGCAGCTTCTCGGGGCTGATGATTTCCAACGTCAACGGCATAATCTTAAGCCTTCGCCGAGAGTGACTCAGCCTTGGCGACCGCATCCTCAATGGTACCAACCATGTAGAATGCCGCTTCCGGCAGATGGTCATATTCGCCAGCCACAATACCCTTGAAGCTGCGGATGGTGTCTTCCACCTTCACGAACACGCCCGGCGAGCCGGTGAATACTTCGGCCACATGGAAAGGCTGGCTGAGGAAGCGCTCGATCTTGCGGGCGCGCGCCACGATAAGTTTATCGTCTTCAGAAAGTTCATCCATGCCCAGAATGGCGATGATGTCTTGCAAAGACTTATAGGTTTGCAGAATTTTCTGCACATCGCGCGCCACCTGGTAATGTTCCTCACCCACAATGCGCGGGTCGAGCGAGCGGGAGGTGGAATCCAGCGGGTCAACCGCCGGGTAGATGCCTTTTTCAGAAATCGCACGGTTCAACACGGTGGTGGCATCCAAATGCGCGAACGATGTCGCTGGCGCCGGGTCGGTCAAATCGTCAGCAGGCACGTAAATGGCCTGCACCGAGGTGATGGAGCCCTTCTTGGTGGAGGTGATGCGTTCCTGCAAAGCGCCCATGTCGGTTGCCAAAGTCGGCTGATAGCCCACGGCCGATGGAATACGGCCCAGCAACGCCGACATTTCAGCGCCCGCCTGGGTAAAGCGGAAGATATTATCCACGAAGAACAGCACATCCTGGCCTTCAACATCGCGGAAATATTCGGCCATTGTCACACCGGAAAGCGCCACGCGGGCGCGCGCGCCCGGCGGCTCATTCATCTGGCCATACACCAGCGCCACTTTGGAACCCGCAGTATCATTCTCGCCAAGCTTGATAACGCCGGCATCGATCATTTCGTGGTAAAGATCGTTGCCTTCACGGGTCCGCTCACCAACGCCCGCAAACACGGAAACGCCACCATGGCCTTTGGCGATGTTATTAATAAGCTCCTGGATCAGCACGGTCTTGCCCACGCCCGCGCCGCCGAACAAGCCAACTTTACCGCCCTTTAAGTAGGGGGCCAACAAATCGACCACCTTAATACCGGTGACGAGAATTTCGGCGGAAGCTGATTGTTCTTCAAAGCTCGGCGCATCACGATGGATCGGCATCATGCTCACAGCCGGGATCGGCCCGCGATCATCGATCGGTTCGCCAACCACGTTCAGGATACGGCCCAGCGTGCCCGGACCCACCGGCACTGAAATCGGCGCACCAGTATCGGTCACTTCGGTGCCGCGCACCATGCCGTCGGTGGTGTCCATCGCGATGCAGCGCACCGTGCGTTCGCCAATTTCCTGCGCCACTTCCAGCACCAGCGTGCGGTCACCCACCTTGGTGGTGAGTGCGCTCTGGATGAAAGGCAGGTCACCTTCAAACTGCACATCGACCACAGCGCCGAGGACCTGGGTTACGCGACCAATATTATTGTTTGCCATGTTCTATCTACCTTATACGGCTTCAGCGCCGGAGATGATCTCGATAAGTTCGGATGTAATATTCGCCTGCCGGGCGCGGTTGT
>NCAT01000050.1 GCA_002255575.1 Acidocella sp. 20-57-95 | reverse complement strand
AATCGCAACATACGCCGCCGCTTCGCTACGGTAATCCGCACGATGCTCCAGGACTAGCCGTACCGCCCGCTCACGAAACTCCGGTGAATAAGGCTTCGAGATCTTTTTCTGTTCCATAAAGACAATCCTCTGAGAGTTTTGCCCTCCGGTAAACCCGGGGCGGTTCACCCCGATGCAGGACCAAGTTCTCACCGCGGAGGCGAAGCAGATGTTCGAATCCCTGATCCCGCGGGGCAAAATGGGTCTTCCTGAGGAAATTGCGGCGGCCGCACTGTTTCTTGCTTCAGACGATTCCAGCTTCGTGAATGGGGTGGAGTTGTCTGTCGACGGTGGCTTCTCGGCCATCTGAATTCGCGCCGGATTGCCGGAAGTGGGACGTTATCGCGGCGATCGCGACACGACAAAACGAAAACACGGCATTCTCGAGGCCATAACATCAATATCGAACCAGATAGGGTAAATATAATGAGTTTCGCAATTATAGGATTCGGCAAAATCGGTCAGGCCCTGGCCCACGCCTTCGCCCGTAGGAACATCGACGTCACTGTCGCAAGCCGTCGGTCGCCCGAAGTACTGGCGCCGCAGGCTCGGGCAATCGGCCCCACGGTCGTTGCCAAGTCGCTGCAAGATGCACTTGAGGCCGACACAATCATTTTGGCGGTCCCGTTCGGAGAGCATCGCGAGGTGGCGTCGGCCCTGCCGAACTGGAAAAACAAGACAATCATCGATGCGATGAACACATTTGGCGTTCCCCCTGAAGAGTTGGACGGCCTTCCGTCCTCCGCCTTTGTCGCGAAGGCGTTCACCGGCGCCAAGCTCGTAAAAGGTTTCAATCACCTGATTGCGGCCACGCTGGCTACCGATCCGATCGTCGAGGGCGGCCACCGGGTCGTCTTTCTATCAAGCGATGACGAGGACGCGACGGATACCGTAGCCGCCTTGGCCAAACAACTCGGGTTCGCACCCGTTAAACTGGGAAAACTCAACGAGGGTGGCGCACTGGTCCACGCGCGCGGGCACACTTGGGGCCAGCTCATTTTCCAGGATTTATTCAAGAAGGAGCAGTAATCGATCTACGACCGCTTGATTAGGCTCGAGAGGTGCGATTCCAAAACGCCGACCATTTATGTGCTTAATAAACGCGACAGGAAGGCGCCCCTCGACTGGAATGGAAGATACTGGTCGCAGCCATGTTCGATGAAAGTTAGCGTGCGCTTTCGGGGTAACGGACCGGTGAACCGAGAGACAGACTTTGGTCGGCAGTGAGCAAATGTAGAGGCGGTGCGAACGGCGGCTTTTTGGCTTGGCTTGCACCAGAGCTGCCATTCTCCTTTCGGCCAGTCCCGCCGAACGCAGACCGGCGGCTTTGCGCTTCGTTTGAGCCCTTGGTTGCCCGGCCTGCCTGGGGCGAGTCTCGACCCCAGTTGACCCTCCGGCGCGAGCCGAGCTCCGTCCGATAGCGAACGCGCCCTCGTTTTGTTCTCCGGTCCGATTTCCGTAATGAGGATCGCCCGCGATACAGCCGTCAGATCAGAAGTCCCGGCCGCATCTCGCGCGCTAACTCGTACGGTCCACGATTCGGTCGTGCACCGCGTTCAGCCAGCCTCCCAGGCGAGAGAGATCGCCGTTCACCCGCATTTCACCCGAGCGGAGGAAGCTAGCGGATGCGGTTCGATAATTCGGATCGGCGCTACCCAACAAGTTCAACCTCCGCGCAGCCGCGGCCGTTACCTCAATCATTATATCACCCCGCTCGTCAGGCTGAACACCGATCCTGAACGATGGTTTGCCGCAGATGATGTCGAAGCGAATGCCTTGAACAAGGCCCTCGGATAGTTCGACCCCGTCTGTGTAGCGTTCAACCAGTGATACATTGAGCTCTGGCGACAGTCCGGATTGCGAAGCCGCCTCGCTCATCAACGTCCCTACCATTTCAAGCCAAGCTGTCGTTCCTTGGCGCAGCTTCGCGTCCGTAAGCATCAAATCGCTCCTTTCCTGAGGCGGCCGCCATCGCTCTCCGCGACAAGCCGCCAGCCGAAGAATGACCGTTCGCGCCTAGGTGCTCACGCCACATTGAGCACGATCTTGCCTTGAATATGTCCTTCGGCGGCCCGCTCGTGCGCCTTGCCGGCATCGGCGAGTGAAAACGTGCTGTCGATGGCGACGCGAATGGTGCCGTCATTGAGCAGATGCCTAACTTCCTCTAGCTGCACACCACTTGAGCGGACCTGGGACGCCGAGACCGTTATGCCCAGCTTCCCGGCCTCTTCGGCACCGGAGAAGCCCAAGGGGAACACTGGAAACAAAGCGCCGCCACGCTTGATCGTGCGCAAGAAACGACCAGTGCTCGGTCCGCCGACGGCGTCGACGACGAGATCAACGTCATGCGCGACATCCTCCGGATGATTCTTGGCATAGTCGATGAAATCGTCGGCGCCGAGGCCGCGCAAGAACGCCTCGTGTTTGCCAGACGCCACAGCGATCACGTGCGCGCCCTTCCATTTGGCTAGCTGCACGGCGAAGTGCCCGACACCGCCCGCGGCTCCGTTCACAAGAACGGTCTTGCCCTCAAGCGGCACAGGCTCATGCTTGTACGGCTGAAGCGGGTTCGGTTCGTCGTGTCCGAGGTCGATCATGAACTGCCACGCGGTCAGCAGCGACATCAGCGCTCCGGCGGCGTGTACGTGATCGATGCCGGCCGGCTTCAGTGCAACTTCGGACGCTGGCACGCTGGCGTACTCGGCGTAGGCCTTGCTGTCCCCCATCATCCCGGTGGGAAAGCGAACCATCGAATACACCTCGTCTCCGACGGCGAAGTCCTTCACGTCGCCTGCGACCTCCTCGATGACGCCCGAGATATCTGTTCCCAGGATAATGGGAAAATCCACCTTGGGCTGCCATTCAGGAGGGAGCGCCTTATAGCCGTCGCGCAAGTACCAGTCCGGGGGATTGATGCCGATCGCATGAACGCGAACGAGCACCTTCCCCGGCTTCAGCTCGGGTTTAGGCGCATCTTCATAGACCAGCACCTCGGGGCCACCGAACTCGTGCTGCCGCACCGCCTTCATCGTATCGTTCATTAAAAACCTCCACGAGAACACATCAGTTCTCGACGACTCATATATTCATCACCTTGGGATTGATAATTGTAGCCAATCTCGCTTCTATAATGCCATGAAGGAACAAATGGCTCTGGAGCGACTGACCGGCTTGATCGCTTTCGCGCGTGTTGGATCGATGGGCAGTTTCACCGCCGCTGCCCGTTCGCTATCGATCTCGCCCTCGGCCGTGAGCAAGAGCGTACAGCGCCTCGAGCGGCATCTGGGGGTTTCGCTCTTTACCCGCACGACCCGCTCGCTGACGCTCACACCAGAGGGTCGCGAGCTGCACGAGCGTGCGCTCCGACTGCTGCGCGACGCGGAAGAGATCGAGCAGGCCGCGATGACAGCCCGCTCGGAGCCATCGGGCACCTTGCGGGTGGCCGCGCCACTGCCGATCGGCGTCCATGTGATAGCGCCCGCCCTGCCGGCGTTCCGCAAGCTCTACCCCAAGGTGATGGTCGATCTGCGGCTGAACGACCAGTTTGTAGATATCATCGAGGAGGGGATCGACATCGCGGTGCGCATCGGTGACCTTGCAGACTCGCGGCTGTTGTCGCGCAGTTTCGAGCCGCATCTTCTCTGCTGCTTCGCATCGCCAGCCTATCTGGCAATGCGAGGCACCCCGGCGCATCCGGACGAGCTAGCGGGGCACGACACCGTCAACCTCCGCTATCAGAGTACGGGCCAAGCCATGCGTTGGCCCTTCCAGATTGGTGACCGCGTGATTGAGGTCTTGCCGCCATCCGGTGTTGTCGTGGACGTGAGCGACGCGCTGGTTGCGGTTCTCGCCGCCGGCGGTGGTATCGGGATCAGCGCGACCTTTGTCGCGGTACCCTATGTGGCGCGCGGCGAATTGGTCCCGGTGCTTCCCGAATTTGCCGTCGAGCGGCACAATATCACGGCGGTCTGGCCGGAAAGCCGCCGCGCCAATCCCGCCGTGCGCGCCTTTCTGACCATGTTGCAGGAAATTTTTCAGGAGCGGATGACGGCCACGACCAGCTTGTCGGTGTAACGGCGCCCGCGCTTTTGTGAGAAACCGCGCCCGCGACGGGCGAGGCGCAATCTTTCACCACCTTGGCTGCCCCGCTGCAACGTGAATGGACGGCCGTTTAGGGGGTCACATGCCGCTGCCGGAGAGCGGACAGGCCGCTTACCCATCATTCGAGGCTTACCGCGCTGATCGCAAAAGCGGTCGTTGTTGGGAACCACGCAAGCCTACCGTCCCTACGTCTTGCGGCTGTCGAAAATATCGTGGCGGGCGGCCGAAGATGCCGTTCCTCGCGGATGATCTGTTCATCAACTATGACGACGACCGGTCCAGGGCAGGGTTTGAGGGACTGGGTGAACTCGCTTGGCACACCCAAGTGATTTTCTTCACGCATCACGAACATCTTTTGGATTTCGCCTAGGCAGCACTTGCGCCTGAAAGTGCAAACGTATCAAGGCTCAGTGGTTGCCGAGGCCTTCAAGGCCATGAGGTGACATAATTAGCTCTGATCTGGCAAGCTATTCCGGGTCGTAACGCAAGGAGTAAGCCGTAAATTATTGATTTTGTTCATTTTAATTAGCCAGTCTCGCCAATCCATAAATTGACCCTAAGCCGCAGATGCTATAGCCGGAATCAGGTGAGCAGGGCGAAACGATGACCGAAAGCAGCTTTTACGAACGGCCGATTCTCAATTCGCCATACCGGGCGCCGGAATGGCACCATCCGCTCGACGATAAAGGCCAGCCGGTTGGAGGCGAACCACGGCCGGGGCGCCGTGCGTCCCGATTCATAGTACCGGTCCCGGCCTCACGGAAAAAAGCTTCCACCGGCCAGTCCTCGCTGGAGCTGGAAACCTACACGCCAAACGCCCTGATCAACGAAGTTCGCGGCTATGTCGATCGCTGGCGCGAACTCAAAAGCCCTGCGAACTGGGGCGGCGCAACTCCCTTCTTCTGCCAGTTGGAGGCCGTGGAGACGATCATCTGGCTCACCGAGGTCGCGCCCGGACGCGCCGCCTCAAAAGGGCTCCTGGATCAAATCGCCAAGGCCAATGAAGAGGCAAACCCCGCTTTGTTCCGCCTTGCCCTGAAAATGGCGACCGGCAGCGGTAAAACCACCGTCATGGCCATGCTCATTGCCTGGCAGGCAGTGAACGCCGCTCGCAAGGATTCTAAGGACTTCTCACGCGCCTTCCTGATCATTGCCCCCGGCATCACAATCAAGGATCGCCTCCGCGTTCTACAGCCTAGCGATGCGAACAATTACTATGAAACCCGCGAACTCGTCCCACCGGAGATGCTGCCCGAAGTCCGTCGCGCTGAGATCGTCATCACCAACTACCATGCCTTCCAGCACCGTGAGACCCTTTCCCTGCCGAAGGTCGCGCGCAGCTTCCTGCAAGGCAACGCACCCGAGCCAGTCAAAACCACGGAAACCGATGCTGAGATGCTTGATCGGGCCTGCGGCAAGCTCCTCAATTATGCCCGCGTCAACGTCATCAACGACGAAGCCCACCATTGCTACCGGCATAAGACTGGTGGCGACGCCGAAGAAACTCTGACCAGCGACGACAAAAAGGAAGCCGCCGAGAATGAAGAAGCAGCACGGCTCTGGATCAACGGCATCGAAGCCCTATCGCGCAAGCTCTCAAAAGGTGTGCGTGCGGTTTACGATCTCTCTGCCACACCGTTTTTCCTCCGCGGCTCTGCCGCGCGTGCCGGTCACCGACAACCTGGTGCAGACCGACACGGTCGTCTACCGCGAGTTGTGGAAGCATATTGGCAAGGCTTTACCCAAGACTGCCGCGGGTGCCGCCAAGCTCAGCCCCTTCGACTTGCCCAACACGTTGAAGACAGCGCTGAATGCTCTCTACAGCCACTATGAGGGTGAGTTTGATCGCTGGCAGCGCGCCGGTATCGAAGTTCCTCCCGTGTTCATCGTAGTCTGTCAGAACACTGCCATCTCTAAACTGGTCTTCGAATGGATCGCAGGCTTCGAGCGCGGCGATGCCCAGGAGGGTGAGCGGGCCGCCTTCCATGCCGGGCATCTCGAACTGTTCCGCAACTACGACGAACACGGCGCCCGCCTTCCCCGCCCGCGCACATTGCTAATCGACTCCCGCCAGATCGAATCCGGCGATGCACTGGACAAAGGCTTCAGCTCCGCCGCTGCAGCCGAAATTGCGCAATTTAAGCGTGAACTCGCCACCCGCGAAGGTGCTGCCAGCGCGCAGGGCGAGATGAACGAGGCCGCATTGTTGCGCGAGGTGATGAACACCGTCGGCCGCGCCGGTCGCCTTGGCGAGCAGATTCGTTGTGTGGTTTCCGTATCGATGCTGACCGAAGGATGGGATACCAACACAGTCACCCACATTCTCGGTGTCCGCGCCTTCGGCACCCAGCTTTTGTGCGAACAGGTCGTCGGGCGCGGCCTGCGTCGGCAATCGTACGACCTCAATCCAGAAACCGGCCTGTTCGACGTCGAATATGCCGACATCATGGGCATCCCGTTCGACTTCGCCGCCTCCCCGCAAAAGACCAAGCCGACAAAGGTGAAACCGGTTACGCGCGTCCACGCGATCAGGGAACGCAGCGCGTTGGAAATCATCTTCCCGCGCGTCAGCGGCTATCGCCGCGAGCTGGCGGGGGACAAGCTCGAAGCTGTTTTCACCGAGGACAGCAAGCTCGAAATCACTCCGGCGGACATCGGCCCCACCTCCGTCGTCATGGAGGGCATCGTCGGCGCCGGGGTGACGATCACGCCCCAGGTTCTGGAGCGGCTGCGCCCCTCGGAGATCAGCTTCAACCTCGCCAAACACCTTCTCTACGCGCATTTCCTCGACGAAGACGACATCGCCAAGCAACATCTGTTTCCACAAATCCATCGCCTTGCCCGCCTTTGGCTCGATGGCGGCTATCTCGTCACCAAGGGTGTGCCGATCGGTGCGATCCTCTATCTGGACCAGCTTGCCCGCGCCGCCGAAAAAATCGACATCGCGCTCACCCGTGGCAGCGAGGGGCGGATCATCGCCGTGCTCGATCCGTATAATCCCAAAGGCTCAACGCGCCACGTTAACTTCATCACCTCGAAATCCTGCTGGGCCACCGGTGCGCGTCCGCCCAAATGCCACATCAGCCATGTGGTGTTGGACAGCACCTGGGAGCA
>NCAT01000020.1 GCA_002255575.1 Acidocella sp. 20-57-95 | reverse complement strand
GAATTTCGGGCCCAAGCGGGCGCAATGCTCAGCCACCGGCTCCCAGATATGCGGGTCCATGGTGTTATTGTCGATCACCAGCACTTCAAAGTTTTCATAGTCCAGGTTGGCCAGCGCATCGAGCGTCAAGCGCACCATCTGCGGCGGCTCATTGCAGATCGGCAGATGGATGGAAACCTTCGGCAGCTTAGCACCTGCCGGGGCCGGGATCGGCTCGAAATGACGCTTTTGCACGCGGCCAAAAATGGTTTCCACCAGGTCGAAGCTGTCAGCGATGAGAAGGAACAGCAGCAGCCCCTGGCCAAGTGCTAACCCGCCCCACACCGCGGCAGCGGTCACAGAGAGATAGGTCTCACCCATCGTCATGAACAGCAGCGCCAAGGCGGCGCCAAATCCCTGCACTAGTGTGGCGAAAAGCGCCTTGCCGACAAACCGCATATCCGGGCGGCGGCTCAGCAGCGCCATGGTGGCGGCCAGCATCAAGGCCACACTGCCCAGCGCATAGAAAATCCAGGACGGGTTGTTCTCAACCGGGCCGGTCAGCGACCATTTCTGGTGGCGGTCCAGCGTGAACATGCCCCAGTAACCGGCGGCACGGCCTTCAAAGCTGGTCTTCCAAGGCTGGTCGAACGCTTCCATCACGAAGTAATCGATATGGTTGGCCTGCGCGTAGTTAAAGAAGTCGCGCATAAAGCGTGCCTGGTTCACATTGCTGGCGCGGGCCGCGCCGATGTCGATCCCATCAGACGGCCAGCCGATTTCGCCAATTACAATCCGCTTATTCGGGAATGCCTGGTGAAGTTGCGCCAAGCGGTGTTCAGCGTCAGCCAGCGCGCCTTGTTCCGGCACACCTTCCCAGTAGGGCAGCAAATGCACAGTGATGAAGTCCACCGAGTTTGCCAGTTGCGGGTACTTCAACCACACATGCCATGGCTCCGCGGTGGAAACCGGCACATGCGTTTCAGACTTCACCAGCTTAATGTCGGCGATCAGTTCCGGCACGGCCACGTCGCCGCGCAGCACCGTCTCGTTACCCACCATAATCTGCTTCACATCAGGGTTGGCGTTGGCCACCTGCACAACTTTGGCCAGTTCGGCGGCATTGGCGTCATCATGGCGGTCCAGCCAGGCGCCAAGCGTCACGTTCAGCCCCATGCCTTCGGCCAAAGCCGGGATGCTGCCAAGGTCGCCCTCAACGGTATAGGTACGGATATTCTTGGTGTGCTGTGCGGCCAGCGCGAGGTCGGATTTAATCTCAGCTTGTGTCGGGTAGTGATTGGTCTCCGGGCTTTCACCAGCATGGAAGGGCGAGAACGCAAACCCGCCGATCGTGCCGTTGTAAGGCGCGATGTCCGTTACCGGCCGGTTGGTACCTGCCCAAATGCCGAATGCGATGACCCCGGCACCCAAAGCGGCCGCCCAGGAGCTGGCGCTCAATAACCCTTTGCGGGTTTTGGCGGCGGAAACGCGGGCGGCTTGCGGCTGGATCGGCGACTGATACGTCATGTGAAACGTCCAAAAACGGACGGGATAATTCCCGCTTAAGCGACGTTATGATGATGCACTGCGGCGGGGGCTGGGCGTGATTGTGTCCTGATTGTGGCAAGGGTCCGATTTCGGAATTATTTTGGCGGTTTCCGGGCGGACCGCCTGCGTGTCTTTCCGGCTTTTTTGGGCTAGAAGGGGACCATGCATCTAGCCGTCCAACTACTCATCCTGGCGATTCTCATCTTGCTAAACGGCGCGTTTGCGTTGAGCGAGTTGGCCTTGGTTTCTTCGCGCCGCGCCATGCTGACCTTGCTCGAACGCGAGGGTTTGCGCGGGGCCGCCAAGGCGCGGGCACTGGCAGACAACCCGCAAGCCTACCTGCCGGCATCGCAATTTGGGATCACGCTGATTGGCATTTTGACTGGCGTGTTCGGTGGTGATCAGCTCGGTCAGCATCTGGCCGGGCCGATTGCCAAAATCCCCTTTATGGCGCCTTACGCCGCCCCGGTCTCGCTGGGGGTCACGGTTTTTCTCATCACACTGGTGTCTCTGGTGTTTGGTGAGCTGGTGCCCAAGCAGTTAGCGCTTCGCCAGCCTGAACGGGTCGCGGTGATCGTGGCGCAGCCGCTGTCCTGGCTCGCTTTGGTAGCCAGCCCGGTGGTCTGGTTCCTCGGCCATGCCACTAAGCTGGTGTTGAGACTGTTTGGCCCCGCGGGCGCGGACCGCCGGGCGATGAGCGAGGAAGAGCTGAAAGCCATGCTGGTGGAAGGGGCCGAAACCGGCGTGCTGGAAACCGAAGAGCGCGACATGATCGAACGTGTGCTCCGCCTGGCGGACAAGCCAGTGCGCGCCATCATGACACCGCGCACCGAAATTGCCTGGATCGACCGCACGGCACCCCGCCCTAGCATCATCGCCACACTCCGTGCCGCGCCGCATTCGCGCTTTGTGGTGTGTGATGGCGCGATCGACAACGTGGCGGGCATTGTGCAGGCCAAGGATATTCTGGACCGCGTGTTGGATGGTAAGGAGTTTTCCCTCGCCGCCGCCCTGCGCCAGCCGATTGCGATTCCGGATTCTGTTTCTGCCCTGGAAGCTCTGGAACGCCTAAAATCAGACACACTCGGCATCGCCATCGTGCTTGATGAATATGGCAGTTTTGAAGGCATGGTCACGGCGGCCGACGTGCTCGAAGCCATTGTCGGCGATGCGGATGATGCCGGGCCCAAAGACGGCGCACCGGAAGCCCCTGATGATGTATTTGAACTCGATGGGCTGATGCCGGTTGATGAAACAAAGGCGCGGCTGCATCTGCCGGATTTACCGAATGAAGGCAGCTATCACACGCTGGGTGGTCTGATTTTGGCGCTGCTCATGCGCCTACCACGCAAGGGCGATGCGATCCTGTTCGGCGGGTGGCGGTTCGAAGTATTGGCAATGGATGGCCGGCGCATTGAGCGCGTGCGGGTGGAACGTGACGTGAGTTAGGCTTTCTTGAGCCCCCGTAGGTTTGGCCTGGATTGATGTGGTGGGCGCGGCGGTTTGTTTTTGCGCCAAATGGTTTGCAGCCAGCTTTGGTCTAGCCATTTTTTCAGCAGCATCGGCAGCCAGCCCGCCCAGCAAAAACTGCCATACCAGGCCACGGCGCGGGTTGGGCTGAGGCTGAGAATTGCCAGCGTTCTCCGGGGCGGACGGAAATTTTTCAGTTTTTTGTGGGTCAGATTATACGCCAGAATTTTGCCCTGCCGCACGGCAATGGCGCCTGAACGCGGCAATGGCTTTGGAAATGCCGCGCAATCGCCAGCGGCAAATACATCATCCCGGTCCAGCAGCTGCAGGGTCGGGCGCACCGCAATATCAGGCTCCGGTGTATAGGCTTCGATGACGTCATCAATCGGTAGCGGCAATGATTTATTCACGGAGATACCGGCGGTTTTGAGCGCCTCCAAAGCAATTATACGGGCGCGGCGCGGCGCATTTGGCAGCAATTGTTGGCGGCCTATCTGCAAATGGATTTTGGCATGCCGGTTCAGGCGCGCCCGCAATGCCAACACAATTTCCACACCCGCGGCGCCACCGCCAATGACACCGATTTTGGGCGCAGGCAGACGGTCCCAATGATCGATCCGGTCAGTCAGCCGTCGGATCGGCTTGACGCTGCTAACGGATGGTTTGGCCCCGGTTGAAATTGAAAGCCGGTCAAACTCGACGAGCTTGCCGTTTTCAAGCCGCACCTTGTTGCCTTCAAACCCGGCATAGCGGGCGCGAACAAAACTGGCACCACAGGACTTGGTTAGTTGAACTAAATCGATACTGGCTTGTTTGCGCGTAATCTCGCCGCGAATCAGCGCGGGTAGCGCGCCGGTATATTTGGCGCGCTCGGTATCATTAATCAGGGTCACGCGGGCATTCGGGCGGTGTTTGGCAAAGTGGCGTAGAACCACAATATGCGCGTGCCCGGCGCCGACCAGAACAATATTCGTCACATTACCCTTTCAATCGTACGTGCCACCCGCAAAACGATATCATCCCGGTATAAAGGTGCCGCAATCTGCACGGCACATGGTAGGTTTTGGCCATTGACCCCAACCGGGATGGAAATTGCCGGCTGGCGGGTTAGATTAAACAGGAAAGTCCAAGGCGCCCAGTCACGCCACAAAGCCTCGACCGGGTTGCTCAGCTTGGCGTCTGCCAATGGCGCGCAGGCAGGCACGGTCGGGCAGATGAAAGCGTCGAACTCATCGCTCAGCCGCGCCATTTCATGGGCGGCTGCTAAGCGCAGTGCCTCCGCCTCGATCATCTCCACGGCTGATACATCGGCAAATTGCATCGCCACCTCCAATAGCCCGGGGTCAAGATATTGCTGTTCCGCAACGGGAAAACTACCAACCAGCCGAGCCAAGGCAGCACCCCAGATTTTGGTAAATATCTTTGACGTATCGGGTAATTTTGATTCTGCAATCATAACCGAAGCGCCAGCGTCTTGCAAAATATTATGAGACCGTTCCATTGCCGCCATACCATCAGCATCCACCGGGGCCGCGAAACCCGGATTTTGCAGAATGCCAATCCGCAGCCCCGCCACGCCATCCTCGATGCCATGGCGCCAGTCCCGTCCATCATCCGGCAGGCTGAATGGGTCGCTTGCGTCAAACCGTGCCAGCACATTCAGCATCAGGGCAGCATCACGTACGGATCGCGTTATGGGGCCAGCCACCGCCACATTGCCGAACGCGCCGAGCGGCCATTGCGGCACGCGGCCAAAAGTTGGCTTCAACCCCACCACGCCGCACCAGGCGGCGGGGATTCGGATCGAGCCCCCGGCATCGGTGCCCACATGCAGCGCCCCAAAACCAGAGGCCGCTGCCGCCCCGGCGCCGGAGGATGAGCCACCCGGCGTGTGGTCCAGATGCCATGGGTTGCGGGTGATGCCGGTGTGTGGGCAGTCACCGGGGCTTTTCCAGCCAAATTCGGTGGTGGTGGTCTTGCCAATAATAACGGCCCCGGCATCACGCAGCGCTTTCACAACCGGCGCATCGGTGCGGGCAGGGGCGGGGTCGGTGAGATTACTGCCGCGCCGCGTTGGCAGCCCTGCCATATCGATCAAATCCTTGACCGTCACCGGCACCCCATCCAACGCCCCTTTCGGCATTCCGGCCTGCCACCGCGCCGTACTCTCGCGCGCATCCTGCAAGGCGACGGGGTTGAGGATGGCAAAAGCGTTGATATCCGGGTTTTGCCGCGCAATGCGCTCCAGCACAGATTGCAGCGCCTGCAGCGGCGTGAGTGTTTTGGCTGCAAAATGCGCCAGCAACTCCTCCGCATCCATCACGGCAGGGTTTAATTCAGCCGTGTTTAAGTCAGCCGGGTTTAGCACCGCCGGGTTTAGCGCAACCATGATGGCACCGGCAGCTGTTGCGGTTTGGTACGTGACGTGTCGCCAACCGCCGCCAACCGCCCATTTGGGACGCCTTTGCCTGTTTCCATCCTCAAAACTCCTCGCTATGCTCACGCTCAATAAGGCCGATACGACCGTCCAAGGGGTTATAGCATGATCGAAGATTTGACGCCGCGACAGGTGTGGGAAGCATTAATGAGCAACCCGGATGCCGTGCTCTGCGATGTGCGTACCAATGCCGAATGGACATTTGTGGGCGTGCCGGATTTAAGCCAGACCGGCAAGCAGCCGATTTTGGTGCAATGGCAAGTTTACCCCACCATGCAGCCGAACCCCAAATTCCTGGAAGCGTTGACGCAGGCGCATTTGACGCATGACCATCATATTTACTTCCTCTGCCGCAGCGGTGCCCGCAGCATGGCCTCCGCGCAAGCCGCCAAAGCAGCCGGGTTCAAGCATGTCTATAATATAAAGGATGGTTTTGAAGGTCCGCCGGACCCGCGCGGCCACCGTGGACTCGTGGGCGGTTGGAAGCACGAAGGCTTGCCCTGGAAGCAGGGATAGTATCCCTCGCAGGGGCTGCTGCGCCGCGCACACCTGCCCCTCACTTCTTTTCCTTGCTTATTGCGCCGCAACACGGCTACAAGCCGCTCGTTGAGTGCGAATGCGCGACCGGATTGCTCCGGCCTTGGCACTTAATTTGTCTATTGGGGCGGGGACGCCCTCCCGGGCATTTTTTTACCCGTCCACTCCAATATCGCGCGTGGAAACCGGACAATATCGTTGCAAACCAAGTGGTTGCAGCGCCGGAGAGCTATGTCTATGACTGAAATTACCTTTGAATCCTTTGGCTTTGCCCCGCCTATTTTACAGGCGCTGAGCAATGCCGGCTTTAACAAACCAACCCCTATTCAAGCTGGCGCGCTGCCGGCTGGCCTCGCTGGCAAAGACGTTCTGGGCATCGCCCAGACCGGCACCGGCAAAACCGCGGCCTTCGCGCTGCCGATTTTGCAGGCCATGGCAACCTCGCCGATGCGCCCGCGTCGTCATGCCACCCGGGCACTGATCCTCTCACCCACCCGCGAACTGGCCGTGCAGATTGAGCAGGAATTCAAGAAATTCGGTACCGGTCTCGGCCTGAACACCGTTCTGGTGGTCGGCGGCGTTGGCCGTACCGGCCAGGTGAACCGCATGTCGCGTGGCGCTGATATCGTTGTCGGCACGCCAGGCCGAATTTGCGATCTGATGAACACCCGCCATCTGCTTATCGACCAATGCCAGTTCTTTGTGCTCGACGAAGCAGACCGGATGCTGGATCTCGGCTTCATGCCTGACATCCGCAAAGTGGTTTCGGCCCTGCCGAGCCGCCGCCAGTCCGCGATGTTCTCGGCCACCATGCCGAAGGAAATCGCCAGCCTCGCCGAAGGGTTTCTGCGCGAACCAACCCGCGTCAGCATTCAGGCCATTGCCTCCACGCCGGTATTGGTGGACCAGACCGTGCATTTCGTGGAAGGTTCCGGCAAACGCCATTTGCTGGCCAGCCTGCTGCGTGACCCCTCCGTAACCCGCGCCATCGTGTTCACCCGTACCAAGCGCGGGGCTGACCGCGTGGCCTTGCAGTTGAACCAGGAAAAAATCTCGGCCACTGCCATGCACGGCAATCTCGGCCAGAATGCCCGCCAGCGCGCTTTGGATAGTTTCAAGGACGGTTCGGTGCGCGTGCTGGTCGCAACCGACCTTGCCGCCCGCGGCATCGACGTTGCTGGCGTTTCCCACGTGTTTAACTACGAACTGCCGAACGAGCCGGAGAGCTATGTTCACCGGATCGGCCGGACCGCGCGTAACGGTGCCAAAGGCATTGCGGTGGCTTTGTGCGATTCAACCGAATTGGCCTACCTCAATTCGATCGAAAAACTCACCGGTGTGAAGCTGACCGTGGCGAGCGGCGTTCGCCCGGCCCATGCGGCAGCCACCAAGAAACCAGCACCGCACCCGGACCTCATCG
Source organism: Acidocella sp. 20-57-95 (assembly GCA_002255575.1). Lineage (GTDB taxonomy): Bacteria > Pseudomonadota > Alphaproteobacteria > Acetobacterales > Acetobacteraceae > Acidocella. The sequence goes on along the minus strand of NCAT01000020.1, from coordinate 55,673 downwards.
TGCGTAAGCCGAAGCGTCCGCAATATGCGCAAAAATCCGGTGGCAATGGTCAGAACAACCAGCGTCGTCCGGCTCAGCGCGCCGCCTAAAACCTTCTAACCTCCCGCTCGGTCGCGATGGCGTGCAGCCGCACATCATTCGGCCCAGCGGGAACGTCGTCTAACTCCTGTGCTGCAAAGGCGCAGCCCAGCCGGTAGGCGTTGGGCAGTTGCGTGAGCGTGCGGTCGTAATAGCCAGCGCCGTAGCCGAGCCGGTTGCCGAACCGGTCGAATGCCAAAAGCGGCACCAGAATAAAATCCGGCACCATCTCGGCCCCCTCGGTATGCTGGGTGCCCATCCGGCCTGCCACCATCACATCGCCTGGTCGCCATTGCCGAAAGGTAAGCGGCTCACCCCGGCGCGGCGTGACCGGCAGGCAGATGTCAAAATTTTTCTCGTGAAGGGCCGCTAGAATCGGTGCTGTGGAAATCTCCCCTGGCAACGATATGAAAGCCGCCACAATGGCACTGGAAGCTGGCGGACAGTACGCAAGAATATTGGCTGCCATGGCTTCGCCCAAAGCCGGGTTACATAAAGCGCGGCGGGCCAAGGCGGTTTGCCGCGCAGCAGCCTTCGCAGCCTCCATGCTCATCGGGCGCCGCGATTATTTGGTGAATAAGGTTTTAACGCCAGAGACCAAGTCGCTCAGCGCCGCACCAAAGCCCCCGCCTGAGGCAGGTTCTGATGGTTGGCGCATTTCATTGAGGTCGGCAGCCGTTGGGGGATTGCTGTCGCTATCCTCGTTACGCATGGTCAGCTGCGCATGCGCCGCATTGAGCCTTTTGAAACGTTCCTCAGCCTTGCGGTCGCCAGGATTCAAATCTGGGTGGTATTTTTTGGCAAGCTTCAAGAATGCGACGCGTATCTCAGCTTGGGTTGCCCCGCGATGAATTCTGAGAACGGAATAAGGATCTTCTGCCATTACGTCCCTATAGCACTTTATTTCAAAACGTTAATAGTGGAGTCGCGCGCCCGATGGCAATTAAATTACCTGCAATTTCAGACGGGCACCAGATACCGGGACCAAAATCCCGACAGAGCCAGTTCCCGAGGGAGATGCTTACGGCCCTGGGGATGATATGCCTGACGAACCGGGCAGCTCCGATACTTACTTAGGCGTCCGACAGGTCCGCTGCAATCTCTTCTGCGCGCGCTGCCAGCCGGCGCAGTTTGGCATGTTTCTCGGACGCTGCTTTTGAGGGTTTTTCAATGGTGGCGGGGGCAGCTTCCGCGCTGGCTTTGCGCGTATCGTGCAGCTCGTCGGCCAGCAGCAAGGCCGCCAGCATCAGCAACCGCGACTCACCTGATTGGCCGCCGATCGCCTTGATACTGGTGATCCGTTGGTCGATTTCAGCCGCCATTTTCTCCAAATGCGGCTCTTGCCCATCCTCACAGCCCACCAGATAGGTGAAACCATTAATGCGTATTGTGACCTGCGCCATCGGGCTGGCTACTCCAAATTATACTGGCTGGAATTGGGCGCTTGCAGCCCGGTGCGCAAGCGCTCGATCAAAGTATCGAGAGTTTTCACCAGCGCTTTTCGGTCAATGTCCGGATGGCTCGTCATCTTGGGCGCCCCTGCCAAATCTGCGATGCGGCGTAAAGCAGCTTCTAGGCGCTCAAGCGTTTGCTCTTCGGTTTCAGACTCGGTCATTGGCTCGTATCCTCATTATGTTACTCAAGCGATGTCGCGCTTTAAGGTCAAGTTATGGTTCTTCCACCAGCCGTTATAATTCACGGGGCGCGCGACGCCAAAGCTGCCTTGGCCCCGGGCTTGCCGGTCACGCTAATCTCAGCACCGGGCGCAGCTTTGTATGCAGGCTGCTTATGGTGGGCCTCATTGCTCAGTGCCGTTGGGTTTACTGGGCCCGCCTTTTTAGATTGCGGCGACGCACCCGGCCGGGCGCTGGAGGCGCTCAGGCTGGGATTAACCGGCCTAATCCTCACCAGCCCGCCCGATTTGCACGGTGCGGTGGCGCGGGTGGCGGATAAGAATGTGGTGATTTTAAGGACAGCGCCCACCGCCTTAGACATGGCTGATCCTGTGGCTTTACGCGCCCTTTCTGGCTGGCTGGGTGGATGACAGGTCGAGCTTGTTGGACTAAACGCTGGCTAGTCATTTAACGGAGGTCGTCATGCGGGTTACCCAGCGGGTTAAGAAAATTCTCTCTCACTATGAAAGCGATAACCCCGGCACCAAGGGCAACCTCGCCCGGATTTTGATGGAAGGTAAGCTGGGCGGTACCGGCAAGCTGGTTATTCTGCCGGTTGACCAAGGGTTTGAACATGGCCCGGCCCGCTCCTTCGCACCCAACCCCGCCGCCTACGACCCGCACTACCATTTCCAGCTCGCCATTGATGCTGGGCTTTCTGCTTACGCCGCGCCCTTGGGCATGATCGAAGCCGGGGCTGATACATTTGCCGGTGCCATCCCGACGATTCTGAAGGTGAACTCCTCCAACAGCCTGGCGACCGAAAAAGACCAGGCGCTGACCGGCTCGGTGAATGACGCGCTGCGGCTTGGCTGCGCTGCCATCGGCTTCACCATTTATCCTGGCAGCGAATATGCCTTCCAGCTGATGGAAGAAATCCGCGAAATGGCCGAAGAAGCCAAGGCCGCTGGTCTGGCCGTGGTGGTGTGGTCTTATCCGCGCGGCCCGAACCTTGATAAAACCGCCGAAACGGCCTTCGATATTTGCGCCTATGCGGCCCACATGGCGGCCTTGCTGGGTGCGCACATTATCAAGGTAAAGCCGCCAACGGCGGCGGTCTCGCTCGAAGCCGCGAAGAAATCCTACGCCAATATCGATGGTTCTACGCTCGCCAAGCGCGTTGCGCATGTTGTGCAGTCTTGTTTTGCTGGCAAGCGCATTGTGGTGTTCTCGGGCGGCGAAGCTAAGGACCTGGAAGGCCTGTATGAAGAAGTCCGTGGCTTGCGTGATGGTGGCGCCAATGGCTCGATCATCGGCCGCAATACCTTCCAGCGCCCGCGTGAAGAAGCGCTGGCCATGCTCGCCAAGATCATTGAGATATATCAGGGCAAGGCTTAACCAAGTTTGGTAAAGACTGTCTTTTTGGAGTTTTAAATGCCAGTCTTACATCATGAAGGTCATCGCGGCGGCAACACAGGTTGGCTCCGCGCCTCCGTTCTTGGCGCCAATGACGGGATCGTTTCAACGGCCAGCCTGGTCTTGGGCGTTGCAACCGCCCACGGCACGCATCACGCTATCATCGTGGCCGGGGTCGCGGGCTTGGCGGCTGGTGCGATGGCGATGGCGGCTGGCGAATTTGTGTCGGTCCATTCTCAGGCCGATACCGAAAAAGCCGATCTTGACCGTGAACGCGCCGAGTTGGCGGCCAATGACGAGGCGGAACATAAAGAACTCGCGGCGATTTACGTGGCGCGCGGGTTAGATGCTGGGCTGGCTAAGCAGGTTGCCGAGCAATTAATGGCGCACGACGCTTTGGGTGCCCATGCACGAGACGAGCTTGGCTTCTCTGAGGTTACCAGCGCCAACCCAGTGCAGGCTGCCATGGCATCCGCTGCGAGTTTTGCGGTCGGCGCCGGGATGCCGTTGATTGTCAGCGCGCTCTCCCCGGTTACCATTCTGCCAGTCTCGGTGGCAGCCGGCTCATTATTATTCCTGGCATTGCTTGGCGCGTTATCCGCCAAGGCTGGTGGGGCTCCGGTATTGCGTAGCGCCATCCGCGTCACTTTTTGGGGCGTCTTAGCAATGGCGGTGACGGCCGGGATTGGTGCATTGTTCGGGACCAGCGTGTGAGCAGCAACAATGAGTGTCGGCTGTATTTAATCACGCCGCCCGTTTTGCCGGAGAATTTTGCGGATTTACTGGCGGCCGCTTTGGATGCGGGCGATGTTGCGGCGGTGCAGTTGCGGCTTAAAGACGTGCCTGATGCTGTCTTGCAAAAAACCATCGAAAAATTTCGGCCCATCGTGCAGTCGCGTGATGTGGCGTTCCTGATCAACGACCGTCCCGACCTTGCCGTGAAGCTAGGTTGTGATGGTGCGCATGTTGGCCAGACCGACATGAAAGCGCCAGCGGCCCGAAAAATTTTGAAGGATTTAACGCTCGGCGTGACCTGCCACGGCTCTCGTCATCTGGCGATGCAAGCGGGCGAAGACGGCGCTGATTACGTGGCGTTCGGCGCGTTCTACCCCACCACCACAAAAGCCCCGCCCGAGATGGCGGATATCGAAACCCTACGCTGGTGGGCGCAGGTTATGGAAGTGCCGTGTGTCGTCATCGGCGGGATTACGGCTGAGAATTGCGCGCCTCTGGTCCAGGCTGGTGCCGATTTTCTGGCGGTTGTCGGGGCGGTATGGAGCCACCCCAGCGGACCAGCCGCCGGGGTGAAACAAATGCTACAGGCGATCGCCTCTGCAAACCCTGCATAAACAGGTTATAAAATTAGTCGCGCGTTAACGAGGTTTGTTTTTGGCTCAGCCGCAATCATTGCCGCGCAACGTGAAACTATCCACCTTATTGTCGTGCAGCATAAAGGTTGTCTCACACCCTGATTCTGTGACGACCGGTGGAATGCCACTGTCAAAAAATGGGCCCGGATAGAACGGCGCACCGTAAAACCCGCCATAGCTGTAAAGCCCAGGCGTAACCACGGTATGATGCTCGTCATAGGCGAAATATTGCACGCCATTTAACGTAATCTGCTTGTCCGGCACGCCCAATTTTTGCACCAACGTCTCGGGGCTGGCACCGATATAAGCTGCCATGCGGCTTTGCAGTCCGGGCCCGGTGGCGCAGGCCGAAATGCTGAGTAAGCTTATCAGACACAGAAACTTACGCATGATACTCCTCATCCTGAATCGTGCTTCCGATATAGGGTTTATAAGAGTTTTTTTCACCTCGTCGGTAACCATAAAACATCATGAATTTTTGGTGCGCCGGTTGCCAGCATCACCAACCGGTCAAACCCCATCGCAATGCCCGCGCAGGGTGGTAATTGTGCCACCGCCGATAAAAAATCCTCGTCCATGGGCCACGTGACGCCGTATAAATCTGCGCGGCGTGCGCGATCAGCCTCAAAGCGGGCGCGCTGTTCGGTAGCATCGGTGAGTTCCACGAACGCATTCGCCAACTCCAGCCCACAGGCATAAAGTTCAAACCGTTCCGCCACCCGTGGGTCTTGCGGATCGCGCCGGGCAAGCGCTGCTTGGGCGGCGGGCCAATGGGTCAGGAATGTAGGCTGGGCGCGGCCGATATTCGGCTCGACGCGTTCCAGCAGCAGGCGGAAAAATAAATCTTCCCAAGTTTCACCGTCGCGTAACGTGCAACCAGCGGCAGCGGCCAAGGCAGGGGCGTTCTCAGCGGTAGCCAGCACATCCACCCCGCCATAGCGGGCGAAGGCATCTGCTACGGTCAGACGCTCAAATGTCTCTAAGCTGGCGGTAACGCCACCCCATGTGACGGTGGGTGGCAGTAACACCCGCAGCAGCGCCTCGGTCTCAGTCATTAAGTCGCTCAAGCTGGCAGCCGGTGTGTACCATTCCAACATGGTGAATTCTGCGGCGTGGGTGGCGCTGGCAGGCTCGTTGCGCCACACCCGTGCCAGCTGAAAAATTTTACCGGCCCCGCCGGCCAGCAATTTTTTCATCGCAAATTCCGGGCTGGTGTTCAGGTATAGTCCTGGCGGGCTGAGCGCGAACACCGGCAGATGCACCTCCTCGCCAGGGGCGGGCACGGCATAGGGCGTTTCCACCTCGGTATAGCCGCGCGCGTTGAAAAACGCCCTTGTGGCGGCATTCATCAGCCCACGGCGGCGCAGATATGGTAGGCGCGCCGCCAGACGTTCAGGCTCCCACATGCCTTTCGAGGGTTGAGACATTCAAGCTCCGGTTCTACAGCCTGCTTTATGCCCGATGGTACCCAATCCCCCAAACGCACAATCCGCTCGGTGGCGGGGCTTGTCGCTGCTGGGTTGATACCGGCGCACGGCCAGGCCGCGCTTAATGAAGTGGCAAAAAGCTACGCCATCGCCATCACGCCAGCGATGCAAAAGCTCATTGCCAGCCCCAGCGACCCGATCGGCCTGCAATTCATCCCCGACGCTGCAGAACTCATCACCGCCCCGCATGAAAGCGTTGACCCGATCGCCGATGAAGCGCTCTCGCCCGTGCCTGGCATTGTGCATCGCTACCCTGACCGCGCGTTGCTGAAACCGCTGCTGGCCTGCCCGGTCTATTGCCGGTTCTGCTTCCGGCGTGAGCAGGTGGGGCCGGATGGCGGGTTGCTCTCCGATGCTCAGCTTACTGCCGCCTATGCCTACATTGCCGCGCACCCGGAAATTCGCGAGGTGGTCCTAACCGGCGGTGATCCGCTGATTCTCTCGCCCCGCCGCCTCTCCGGAATTCTCGCCGCCCTCAGCGCGATCCCGCATGTGGAGTTGCTGCGCATCCATAGCCGCGTGCCGGTAGCGGACCCAGCGCTGATCACCGACGAACTCGCCGCCGCCCTGGATGTTGCAACGCCGCTTTTCATCGCCCTGCATGCCAACCATGCGCATGAAATCACACCCGAAGCCGTGGCGGCGCTGACCAAACTGCAACGACGCGGCATCCCCATCCTCGGCCAAACCGTCCTGCTCGCCGGGGTGAATGATAGTGAGGAGGCTCTAGGGGACTTGTTCCGCGCCATGCTGCGCGCCCGGGTGAAACCCTATTATTTACATCAGCTTGACGCCGCCCCCGGCACCGCCCGCTTCCATGTGCCGCCCGCCCGCGGCCGGGACATTCTGGCCAATCTGCGCGGCAACATCAGCGGCACCGCGCTGCCCACTTATATTTACGACCGCCCCGGGGGCCTGGGTAAAATTCCCTTATAGCGGGAAGTCTTGCCCAAACCGCGCGGGCGGCGTAATCCCCGGCCTCCTTTTCGTCTCACACATCAAAGCAGAGTGCTCTATGAAACAGCAGGCAAACCTTATCCGCGCCGGTCAAGTGATCGAACATGACGGCCAACGCTGGACCGTGCTGAAGCAGCAAATCATCACCCCCGGTAAGGGCGGCGCCTTCATCCAGGTGGAAATGCGCAACCTGAAGACCGGCAACAAAACCAACGAACGCTGGCGCACGGCCGATACGGTGGAACGCCTGACCACCGAAGACCGGGACTACACTTATTCCTACACCGATGGTGAAAACCTGGTGCTGATGGACCCGGAAACCTTTGAGCAATTCATGGTCCCCGCCGCTATCCTGGGCGATTCCGCGCCGTTCTTGCAGGATAACATGGCGGTCTCGGTCGCCTTGGTTGAAGGTGATGCTGTCGGCATGACCTTGCCACCTCATGTTACGCTCGAAATTATTGAGGCTGACCCGGTTGTTAAAGGCCAAACCGCCTCCTCGTCCTATAAGCCCGCCAAACTCTCTAACGGCGTCAAAACCCTCGTTCCTCCCTTCATCGAAGCCGGCGAACGCGTGGTGGTCCGCACCGAAGATGGCAGCTACGTGGAACGGGCTAAAGGTTAAGGAAGGCAAGGGGGCATTGCCCCCTGGCCCCCCCCCACGAAGGTTCCCGGGGTGCGGCGCGGGCCTTAAAACCTTCACTCATCGTTTCCAAAGGCCGAGCCTTTGGCGGGGTCCAGGGGTAGCACCCCTGGCCTTAAGTAACTCTAGGAGCCTACTACCATGATGCCTCGTCTTTCGCCCCATATGACGGTGATGCATGCCGCGGCGCAGAAGGCGGCGAAGCGGTTGCTGCGGGATTTCAATGAGGTTGAGAATTTGCAGGTTTCCGTGAAGGGGCCGGGGGATTTTGTCTCGCAGGCGGATTTGCGGGCGGAAGCGAGCTTGCGCGAGGATTTAGAAAAGGCCCGGCCTGGCTATGCGATGCTGATGGAAGAAAGTGGCGCTTCCGGCAGCGACAAATGGGCGTGGCGCTGGGTAGTGGACCCGCTGGATGGCACGACGAATTTTCTGCACGGCATTCCGCATTGGGCGATCTCAATCGCGCTGGAGCGGCGTTTGCCGGATGGCGGGAGCGAGATTGCGGCGGCGGTGGTGTATTCGCCGGTGAATAACGAGATGTTCTGGGCCGAGAAGGGTGTCGGTGCCTATGTGAACGACAAGCGTCTGCGGGTTTCGGCCCGGCGCGAGTTGAAGGATGCGGTGTTTGCGACAGGCGTGCCGTTTGCTGCGACCTCTGGGGCTAACCGCCTGGCGTTCGCCCGCACGCTGAGCACTTTGATGCCGCAAATCGCTGGGGTGCGCCGGTTCGGCTCGGCGGCGTTGGATTTAGCCTGGGTCGCGGCAGGGCGTTATGATGGCTATTGGGAAATGGGCATCAAGCCGTGGGACATTGCGGCGGGTATGCTGATTGTGCGCGAAGCCGGTGGTTACGCCACTGATTCTGAAGGCAAGGACGTGGTGGCCAGCACGGTGGTGGCGGGAAACCCGCATATGCACCCGAAGTTGCTTGAAGTTGTTGTGGATGGTCTGGCGGCGGCGCGGGGATGACGTTATGGTTTCCTCGTGAAACCATTATATCTCGCCCTGTTTTTTAGTTTGTTGCCGGCGCTGGCGCCAGCACAGGTTATTTTTCATCAGGCCGCGTTGGATCAGTTGGCGGGCATCGTCCCGCCGGTTGTGGCAGCGCCGGTTGCGGCCACGGCGCCATTGCCGCGTGCACATAAGCGCGTTGCGCCCAAAATTGTTGCGGCTGCTGTGCGGCCAGCTACGCCGCCAACCCCGCCAGCGCCGCCGCCAGTTGCCGTGCAGCCTGCGGTGGTGCCGCCCGTTACGAAAGCTCTGCCGCCGCAGCCAGTGGGGCTGAATTTTGCCGCTGGTTCGGCTGATTTGCCCGCCGATGCCACCGCCGCCTTAAAACCAATCTGCGACCATGCCAGCAACGGTGGGCTGGTGGGGGTTGATGCTTACGCCGCCGCCGATAATGCTGATATTTCCGCCCCCATGCGCCTATCGCTCAGCCGTGCCTTGGCGGTGCGAGACGCGCTGGTGGCGTGCGGTGTGCAGGCTGCGCGGATCCTCCCGCGGGCTGATGGCGCCGTGGCTGGCCATGCGCCTGATACGGCGGTTGTAACGCTGGGAATCACAACAGGAACCAACCCATGACCAAGCCGACGAGTTACCTGGTGCGGATGCTGGTGTTCATCGTGATTGTTTATGGCATCGCGGCCATCGTCTCGCCGGAGCTGGTGCGGTTTTTCACGGCAAACTTGCTCATCAACAGCGTGATTGTGCTGGTCGAACTTTTCGGGGTGTTCTGGAATTTGCGGCAGGTGCAGCGGCTTTACCCGGAAGTGGCTTGGGTGGAGCAGTTCCGCCGCCCCCGCCAGCCGATGGAACAGGCTAAGCCGCCGACCCTGTTAGCCCCTATGGCGCGGATGCTTTCCGGCCGGGCGGATGGTGAGCGTCGCATCACGCTCTCGGGTCAGGCGATGCGCACCTTGTTGGATGGTATTGCCAGCCGAATGGATGAGAGCCGGGAGTTGTCCCGCTACATCACGGGCGTGATGATCTTTTTAGGGTTGCTTGGTACCTTCTGGGGGCTTTTGCACACCGTATCTTCGGTGGCGGCGGTCATTAACGGCATGAGCCTCTCGGGTGGCGACGTGAATGCCATGTTTGCGCAGTTGAAGTCTGGTCTGGCAGGCCCGCTGGCCGGCATGGGCACGGCGTTCTCGGCTTCAATGTTTGGCCTCTCCGGCGCGTTGATTCTGGGCTTCCTGGATTTAACCGCCGGGCAGGCGATGAACCGCTTCTTTAATGATTTGGAAGAATGGTTGGCGGGTCTCACGCGCCTGTCCTCTGGTGCACTTGGTGGTGATGGTGAGAGCTCGGTGCCGGTGTATGTGCAGGCGCTGCTGGAACAGACCGCTGAGAATATGGAAGCCTTGCAGCGCGTGCTGATGCGCGGTGAAGATTCCCGCGTGCAGTCCAATAATATTTTGCAGTCGCTCTCGGAGCGGATGGGCAACTTGTCGGAGACTTTGCGCACCAACCAGCAGTTGATGCTGAAACTGGCGGAAGCGCAATCAGCCCTCGGCCCGGCTTTGAAAAATCTAGCCGCCGCCCGTATTGAACCTCAGGACGATCTTTCGCGCGCCCATCTACGCAACATCGAATTGCTGCTCACGCGCCTCTTGGGTGAAACTGAAACGGGGCGTTTGCAAAGCACCGCGGAATTGCGCAGTGATTTGAAAATTCTCACCCGCACCATTGCGGCCCTTGCTGACGGTACCAGGGCCAACTGATGGCACGCCGCCGCAACGGCAATAATGGGCTGGAGGCTTGGCCCGGCTATGTGGATGCGCTCTCCACCCTGTTAATGGTGATTATCTTCGTGCTGCTGGTATTTGTGCTGGCAGAGGCGTTTTTATCCTCGGCGCTGACTGGCAGCGATAACACCATCAACCAGCTACGCAGCCAGATCTCTGCGCTGTCTTCGGCACTGTCGCTTCAAACAACCAAGGATGCTTCGTTGCAGCAGGAGCTGGCAGCGCTGAACGGCCAGCTTGCCAGCCTGAAGTCTGACAATGCCGCGCTTACCGCGCAATTAGGCACTGCCAGTGCAGCGCAAACCGCGCAGAGCGCTCAAATCCAAAGCCTCACAAGGCAACTTTCAGATGCGCAGGCGCAGGCGCAATCTGCCGGGGCGCGCATTGCCGCCTTGCAGGGGCAGTTGGCCGGGCAGGCACAAAATACCGCCGATGCCGGGCCTTCCTTGCAAGACCAATTGACCGAGACCAAACAGAAGCTGGCCGCGCAGACGCAGACCTCACAGGCGGCGTTGAACGAGGTTGATCTGCTGAACCAGCAATTAGCCGCCCTGCGGTTGCAAATGGCGGTGCTGGCGCAAGCGCTGGATGCGGCGCAAGAGGCCGATAAAAAAGATAACGTGCAGATTGTTAACCTCGGCAAGCAATTGAACGAGGCTTTGGCCCGCAAGGTTGAGGAATTGCAGCAATATCGCAGCGAGTTCTTTGGCACGTTGCGGAGCGTGCTGGCCAATGAGCCGAACATAAAAATTGTTGGTGACCGGTTTGTGTTTGAAAGCGACGTGCTGTTTCCTGTGGACCAGGCCACGCTGACACCCGCCGGCCAGGCTGAGATTGCCGATGTGGCGAAGGCGATTATGAAAATTGCTGGAAAAATTCCGCCCAACATCAACTGGGTGCTGAGCGTGGATGGCTATGCCGACGCCCAGCCGATTACCGGCGGGCCATATAATTCCAACTTTGACCTCTCAACCGCGCGCTCGCTCGCGGTGCTGCATTTGCTGGTGAAGGACGGGGTGCCCGAGGACCGGCTTGCCGCGACCGGTTTTGGCAGCGCTAACCCTATTGCCACCGGAACAACATCGCAGGATTATGCCCAAAACAGGCGGATTGAATTCCGGCTGACCAGCCGGTGAGTTGGTTAACAATGGTGGTATTTTTCCAATGATTTATGCAGTTGGCTTATGCAATAAATGGGGCGACGGTCGCCACCGCCTGACGGGTGTGGCTTAATGCTGAACATAATTGTTCCGATGGCCGGTGCCGGCAGCCGTTTTGCAAAAGCGGGTTATGTTTTGCCGAAACCTTTGATCCCGGTGCATGGCGTACCGATGATCCGGCTGGTGACTGAAAATGTCCGCCCCGCGCGGCCGCATCGTTTTATCTATATCTGCCAGCGGACGCATGTGCAGGAATTCGGGCTGCGTGAGACGTTGAAAAGCTGGAGCGCCAATGCTGAAATCGTGGAAATTGATGGGCTAACGGAAGGTGCCGTCTGTACCGTGCTCTGCGCCAAATCTTTATTCGGCGATGACAACCCGATGATGATCGTCAATTCGGATCAGTTCGTTGACATTGATATAAATGATTACCTGGCCGACATGGATGACCGTCGGCTCGATGGGCTGATCATGACCATGCAGGCTGACGACCCTAAATGGTCATTTGCCAGTATTGACGACCATGGCATGGTAACCAGCGTGGTTGAAAAACAGGTGATTTCAAACCATGCCACAGTCGGCATTTATAATTTCCGCTCCGGCCGTGATTTCGTTCAGCACGCTGAGGCGATGATCGCCAAAAATCTACGGATTAACAACGAATTTTATGTGGCCCCGGTCTATAATGAACTGATCGCGGCTGGTGCCAACATTGGCATCTATGGCATTGGTGCCGAGGCTGATGGCATGTACGGGCTTGGTATTCCAGATGATTTGAACCTGTTCCTGGGTTTGGATATTTCCCACCGCGCCACCAAAGGGCTGACGGCGGCATGATCATCATCAGCCATCGCGGTTATTGGAAGGATTTGGCTGAAAAAAACCAGCCAGTAGCGTTTGAGCGTTCATTTGGTTTGGGCTTTGGCACCGAGACCGATATTCGTGATTGCGCCGGTAAATTGGTGATTTCGCACGATATGCCGAAAGGCGATGAAATAACCGTTTCAGCGATGCTCGATTTTCTGGCCGGGCAAGATTTGCCGATGGCGATGAACATCAAGGCCGATGGTTTGGCGAAGGCACTGAACGAGATTATGCAGGCCCGCGGCCTGACGCGCTGGTTTACCTTCGATATGTCAGTGCCAGAGATGCTGGTGCAGTTGCAATTAGGCTTGCCAGTATTCACCCGTGCCAGTGAATATGAACGCCAGCCCGCGTGCTATGACCGGGTGATTGGCGTTTGGCTCGATGATTTTGGTGCGAACTGGTACGCGCCCTCGGATATACGGGCTTTCCTGAATGATGGTAAGCAGGTGTGCATTGTGTCGCCAGAGCTACATCGGCGCGATCATCAAACGCTCTGGCATGATCTTCAAACTCATGGTTTGGTTGGCGCACCTGGGTTGATGCTGTGCACTGATATTCCCGAAGACGCGGTTACATTTTTTGGAAAAAGCGTATGATCAAGGCCGTTATATTTGATATGGATGGCGTGCTGATCGAAGCCAAAGATTGGCATTATGAGGCGCTGAACCGTGCGCTGCGCTTGTTCGGTTATGAGATCAGCCGTTACGACCACCTTACCACATTCGATGGCTTGCCGACCAAAAAAAAGCTGCAAATGCTTTCGGCGGTTTATGATTTGCCAGTCGCGCTGCATGATTTCATCAATGAACTCAAGCAGCTCTATACAATGGAAATTATTTTTGCGCAGTGCAAGCCGCGCTTTAACCACGAATATGCGTTATCACGTCTGCGCGCCGAAGGATTACGGTTGGCCGTCTGTTCAAATTCTGTGCGCGATACGATTGATGTGATGATGGAGAAAGCGGCATTAAAAGACTATTTGGAATTCACAGTCTCGAACCAAGATGTGACCAAGCCGAAGCCAGACCCTGAAATGTATGCGGTGGCCATTCAAAAAATGGGGCTAATGCCGGCTGAATGTCTGGTGGTTGAAGATCATGAAAACGGCATACGGGCGGCCAAGGCGGCGGGTGCCCATATTCTGGCGGTACGAGAAACCACCGATGTGACCTATGGCAATATTATGAAGCGGATTCATGAAATTGCCCAAGGAGACTTAGCATGACCATGCGGGTTCTTATTCTGGGTGCTGGCCAAGTGGCTGGGTCTGATGGTCCACCGGTGTTGCTGGCCGAGCAGAATGGTGAGTTATTGGTTGAACGCTTTGTGCGCTTGTTGCAGGGCTTACAAGCAAAATTAGTATTTATTGTGCGGGCCGAAGATCAGAAGCGCCTGCATATCGACAATGTTATAAAGCTTGCCGCCCCCGATGCTGAAGTGGTTTTGGTGGGTGCTGAAACAGGTGGTGCGGCCTGCACGGCCTTACTTGCCATCGAGCATTTCGATATGGATGATGAGTTGTTGATTTTGGCCTCCAATGAGTTGCTCGAAATTGACTATAAGGACACCATCGATGGCTTCCGGGCGCGCAACCTTGATGCCGCCACTGTGGTATTTCCCTCCTTGCACCCGCGCTATTCTTACGTGGCTTTAGATGCTGACGGGTATATTATCGAAGCCGCCGAAAAACGGCCTATCTCGCGTCTGGCCACCGCCGGATTTTACTGGTTCCGGCGCGGCGCAGAATTTGTGGCTGCAGCACAGGAAATGATGCGCAAGGACGCGCAAGTCGATGGCCGTTTTTATATCAGCCTCACCCTCAACCAATTTGTGCTATGGCAGAAAAAACTTGGTGTCCGTGAAGTTGAAAGCCGGCAGTATCAACCCCTGAAATCACGCCATCAAATTTCGATTTATGAAGGCGAGACGCATATGGAGTCCGCACCATGAAACATGCCAAGCTGCAAGACATGGTGAAAGGCTGGTTCGTCGGCGATTTTAACCCAACGGTCATGCAGTCAACCGCCTGTGAAGTGGCCGTGAAACACTATAAAGCCGGTGATCATGAAGAGACACATCACCATCGGGTTGCGACCGAAATTACGCTGATCGTGTCCGGTCATGTGTGCATGATGGGACAGGAATGGCGTGACGGCGATATCATCGTCATCGAGCCTGGTGAAGCAACTGACTTTCAGGTGTTGCAGGACACCGTGACAGTTGTGGTGAAATTGCCATCGGCGAAGGACGATAAATTCATCGGCGTGGCGCCGGGCGCGGCCGTGTATTCCTGAAATCTGCATGAATTTCATTTTAAAGATGTGTGATGAATTCTCAACGGACTGAAAATAGTGGCGCATTATTGGTCATAGGGCAAAATATGTTACCTGCCGCGTTATCGGGTACCATTGAAGATGCTGTTCCGGCACTTGGCAACTTGCTGTCGCGCACTGATATACTGGCTTCGATGCAGCAGCCTGATCAAACAAAGGTCATGGAGGCAGCCGTTGCTATGTCAATCAAACTGCGCGATGCCGGGCGGGTTGATGATGCGCTTGCCTTGTTGCAAAGCTGTGTGAATTGCAATGCCGGATTTTTGCCGGCCCATAAAGAAATTCTGATCATCTTGGTTTTAACACGAAACCAACCGGATGCAGGGCTTGCGCATATCAACGCGAGCCATGCGGTCAGAACCAACCCCTGGATGATGTTCTGGGAAGCCGAATGCTTTCGGCGTCTCGGCCAAACGGCCCAAATGGCTGATGTCTATGCTCGGTTGATCCCCTCGGCGATTTGGTTTTTTCCATTCGAAGCAATTTGGGCCGAGATCAGTTTTGAAGTTGCCCGTTATAGTTTGCTGCTGTTCCAAACACTGAACGCCGGTTGGGCGAAAGGCACTTGGACAAGCTCGGTTGCATCCCCTGTGCCAACCTCCCTGATCGCGGGTTTTCTTGATCCGTTTGGACGTTCGGCTTTTATCTTTCAACAGCAATTAAAACGCAGTTTGGAAACGGCCATTCCCGGCTTTGACTTGCACGCGGCCGTCATTCGGTTTGTTTTGGATAATCTGGATAGTCTTGACAGCGTCCAGCAGGTGATATTTTTCCATGTCATCGTCTCGCTCTGTAAGGATGAAGCTGTTGGCGAGTTTTTGAATAACCCTACGCGTCTGGCAGTTGTTTCGCATTTTCCAGGATTTATTAAAAATCTTGACCTGCATGTACAACGGACTGGCGAAGGTGCGATGCAATTTGAAATTTGCTTAGCGTCGTTTTTACGTAGCTCCGCATTGGAAAAATTCATTGCGGGGGATCAGGCAGCGTTTGATTTTGCAGAATCTGAGGTAGCTGCATCTTGCGCGATGGAGATTTGTTCGCGGTATCGTGATAGGTTGAATTTCGCGAAAGTGGCAAAGCTGCAATTCTTGTCGCAAGCCAAGCGTTCATCGCCGGCACCAGGCTCTCAGCGGCATCTGTTTATCGGCCTGTTTGGGCAAATGCGTGCGTTGCATCAGGCGCTACCGCCGCAACTGCAATATTTGAAAAAAGACATTCAGGCCTGGTGTGCAGCCGGCAATCTGGTCAGTTTTGGTGTCTCCACCTGGAAAGAGACGGGTGCCAAGGTGGTTGAGCCAAGCAACCGGCATTTTGAATTTATCCACCGTATGCCAAGCGAACTTGAGCCTGTTATCACGGCGGATCAGTTCCCAGATTTCCAGAAATTCATTGAAAAATTCCCGTTGGCTGGGCAGAAAATTTTAGCTCTATCGCGGCAGCATGAGGAGATCAGAACCGATCTGATTGAGAAATATTTCACCACTCATGGGCTTGAGACGGATAAATTATTCATCGATTTGCAATCTGAAGCTGATTTCATGAGTGATCTGGGTGGCCAGATGGAGGCAGCGTTCGGCAACTATACTCTGGTTCTTAATCAGGGTCGAATGTTCCATCGTATCGCCGCGTTCGCAAAGCTTTCTGAATTAGCGTCAGAAAACCTTGGCGCACCAGTGACCAATTTTGCTTTGGTACGGCCAGATGTCATCTTCAACACTGGGTCGCTGATTGACGTGGTAAACCGTAGCTTGCAATCACATGAAGAACGATCCGTTTTTTGCGATCTTGATGTAGCGGCCCAATATGTTGATGGTATGGGAGACCGTTATTTCATCGGTAAAACCAGACCCGTGTCAAAATTATTTGAGACAGCATCGATGATTAAGGAAATGCTGCAAGAGAATTTTTGGGGATTCTACAAACATCGGGTTAAATGGCATACCTTGCCGCGGACAGTTTTATACGAGAGCGACGTTGTGGCGAAGCCATTGCCACCAGGGCCTGGTTTTTACTTTCATCGCGCGCGGTATGAACTTAACCTCATTCGGCAAGAGTTGGTCAGCGACACACTCAACGCAACGGATGAAACAGCCCGGCAAGTGCGGCAACTGCTGGCATAGCGCGGCCTTTTCGCAGCCTTGGCGACATTTTGGGTACCGCGTGGCAGTAGTTTATTAACATAAATCCCCGGTCCATAGCCCAACCGGGCGATATTCATCTAACTATCTGATTTATAATCAGTATTTTGTGAAAAAGCCGATCACACGGTACCATTATTTTGGAAAACCGAGGTCAGCCCGCCTGGCCTTGGCCTCAAAAGGCTCTCCCATTGCAATGTTCGGGCTTTTTGATTTAGTCAGGGGGTCGCTGTTGCTTACGCACCGTATCATGGGATCTTAAAAATGCTACTCGCCCCCGGCTCCGACATTGTCACCCGCGAGAAGATGATCAACACCCGCTGGGTATGGGCAGAATTGCATAAGCCGCCCCTTACCAAATCGTTCTATTTCGGTGCAGACGGAATGATTAAGGTCTGGTCCCAAGACAACGAGAAAACCTGGGGCATCGACCAAGGCATTGTTCGTATTTACAACAATGCCGGCGCGGTGATGTGGACATTTGAGATTATGTTGCTGGTCGATAACCGTCTCACGCTGATCAGCAAATCGCCGCGGCATTCGCCATGGGATACTTATTACTGCCTTACCGAATATAATGCCGAAGCCAGCGCGCCGGTAGCAGATACGGAATTCCTGCCTGAAGACGGCGGCAATGAAACGAGCGGCATCGAGGCTGTTCGTCTGGTGATCTGGGATCTGGATGATACTTTCTGGCACGGTACCATTTCTGAAGGAGAGGTGAGGCCCGTTGCTGAACATATTGCGTTGGTAAAAGAGCTGACCTATCGCGGTATTATCAATTCGATCTGCTCAAAGAATGAGTTTAATGTAGCCAAGGCCAAGCTGATCGAGCTTGGCGTTTGGGATTATTTCGTTTTCCCCGAGATAGCCTGGCAGCCGAAGGGCGCGATGGTTAAAAACATAATCCGCAATGCGCAGTTGCGGCCCGCCACTGTGCTGTTCATTGATGATAATGAAACAAATTTGAATGAAGCAAAATTTTATTTGCCAAAGTTACAGGTCGAAGACCCAACATTTATAGGTAAAATGCTCAATGACGAGCGCTTTTCCGGCAAGCCCGACCCAAAAGCAACACGGCTTGCGCGCTACAAAGTGCTGGAGACAAAGCTGGCGGAGAAGACAGCCGCCGCCGGTGATAATACGAAATTCTTACGTGATAGCCAAATACGGATCAGCTTCCACACTGATGTGCTTGCGCAGTTCCCGCGTGTACATGAGTTGGTTAACCGTACTAATCAGCTTAACTTCACGAAAAATCGCTGGCCGGAAGACATCGATGCCGCCCGCGATGTTTTTTTACAGGAGGAGCAGCAATTTGGCGGGCATAGTGGCTATATCAAAGTGGCCGATCGCTACGGCAAATATGGAATTTGTGGGTTTTATTCAATCCAGCAACAAAATTCAAACCATTTTCTCTTCTCCTGCCGTACGATGAATATGGGAATTGAACAATATGTTTGGGCCCGGCTGGGGCGTCCATTTGTTCAGATCAGCGGCGATGTCATTTCTGATCTCGATGTACCGGTGGACTGGGTCTCGGTTGTGGACGACGCGGATCAAGACATTGCAGTTACGGCCGATGATTTCCGTAGGCGGCTAAAAGTTTGTATTCGCGGCGCATGTGATATGTCGATGCTTTCGAATTTTCTGCGCGTGCAGGTTGACACACTTGAAGAGCTGACATTTGCGTATCAGGGATGGGAAATCTGCTCGTTGCCGAGGATTGTGGTTTTGCACGAGGACTTGCAGCGGTTGGAAAACATTGAAGCGGTGGCCAAGCTGCCGGGACTTCCTCCGGGACGGTTTGAGTCAGACCTGAATGTTGGTGCGTCAGATGTTTACATCCTATCATTCTCTCAGGAGACGTTTCAGGGTTATTACCGCTACAAGCCAACTGGCATGGTTGTGCCTATGGGGCATTTCAGCCTTGGCCATTGGTTAAAGGCAAAGCTTGATTATACCAAATTGGGATATGATGAGATAATCTCCCATGGCGTCCAAAATGTTTCCCACGAGCAATGGGAATTTCTGAGAAGCTCGTTTGAATTTGTTGGCGGCTTTGATCCTGCCCGGTTTACGCAGGATTTGGAACGGCTATTTGCGCAACTGGTTCGAATGCGTAAGCATGTCATCATCGTCGGATTAAACGAGATTGCCGGAAAGGATACGTCAACGTTAGGCGTATTTCGGTCGATCAACAAAATTGTCAAACCGCAGGCCATGGCAGCAGGTTTTGATTATATCGACTTGGCTGAATTTGTGCGTGGTGAAGAGGATTTAACCCCGGACGCGGGCGGCGCGCATTTTTCTCGCGAGACATATTATAATTTGTCGCAGATGATTCTGGGGCTGATAAAACAGCGAGAATTGATTAGTAATGCCGCCTAGTTCCGCTTCGTGATTGTCTGTCGTGCTTCGCTCAGTCGCTAAATCGCCACCAACGCCTGAAACTCCGCCTCACTCAACACCCGCACGCCCAACTCCACCGCCTTTTTGGCTTTCGAGCCAGCATCTTCACCCACTACCACAAAATCGGTCTTTTTTGAGACCGATTCCGTCACTTTCGCCCCCAGCGCCTCGGCGCGGGCTTTGGCTTCGGGGCGGGCCATGCTCAGGGTGCCGGTAAACACGATGGTCTTGCCGGCGAGTGGCGAGGACGACGTGGCGGTAGATGGTGCGTCGCTGATGGTCAGCAATGAAGCCAATTCATCGATGGTCGCTATATTATGGGGTTCGGCAAAAAAGGCAGCGAGATCGGTGGCGATGGTCGGGCCGATGCCCGAGATCGAGCCCAGTTCCAGCCGCGCGTCTGAGCCGATTTCGGTGGCGGCCATCATGCTGGCCCGCCAGTTGGCGAAACTACCGTAATGGCGGGCCAGAAGCTTGGCGTTGTTCTCGCCAATCCGGCGAATACCGAGGGCGAAAATAAAGCGGGGTAGGGGGATGCTGCGGCGTGCTTCGATGGCGGCGGTGAGGTTGGCAGCGGAGAGTTTGCCCCAGCCCTCACGGGCGGCGATTTCAGCCTCGTGCGCGGGGAGTTTGAAAATATCGGGGGCGGATTTCAACAAGCCCGCTGCATAGAATTCCAGTACGGTCTTCTCGCCCATGCCCTCAATGTCAAACGCGCCGCGCGCGCAGAAATGGATCAGCCGCTCCGTAACCTGCGCCTGGCAGATCAGCCCGCCGGTGCAGCGGCGCACGGCTTCGTCGGAATCGCGCACTGCCAAGCTGCCGCACACCGGGCAATGGCTGGGAAAGGCGAAGGGCTGGCGGTTGGGCGCTGGCGTTACCACACCGAGGATTTGCGGGATCACATCGCCAGCCCGTTGCAGTTCCACAATATCGCCGATGCAGATATTTTTGCGGGCAATCTCATCCTCATTATGCAAGGTGGCGTATTGCACCAGCACGCCGCCCACATTCACGGGTGTTAAGCGCGCGCGGGGGGTGAGGGCGCCGGTGCGGCCCACCTGAATTTCAATGTCCTCCAGCAATGTGGTGGCGCGCTCGGCCGGGAACTTCCAGGCAATCGCCCAGCGCGGCGCACGGCCCACGAAGCCCAAGCGGGTTTGCAGCGCGAGATCGTCGATTTTGAAGACCACGCCGTCAATGTCGTAGGGCAGTTGGGCGCGGGCCTCGCCGATGCTGTCCATGAAGCTTGTGGCATCTGTTTCGGCGATGCGTTTGGAGAGTGGGTTCACGGTGAAACCCCATTCCTGGAGCGTTTGCAGATAGTCCCAATGGGTGGCGGTGACCGGGGTGGAGGATTCGCCTTGCGCGTAGGCAAATAGCGAGAGTCTGCGTTTGGCGGTGATGCTGGCGTCGAGCTGCCGCAAACTGCCCGCCGCAGCGTTGCGCGGGTTGGCGAATTTGCGCTCCTGGCTTTCGTTCAGCGCCAGGAAATCCGCCTTGGTCATGTAAACTTCCCCGCGAATTTCAATTCGCAACGGTGCGCTCGTGGGCAGCGTACGGGGGAAGCAATCCATAGTGAGCAGGTTGCGGGTAACATCCTCGCCTTGGGTACCATCGCCCCGCGTGGCAGCGTGCAGGAATTGGTGGTTTTCGTAAGTGAGGGAGATTGAGAGGCCGTCGATTTTCGGCTCGGCGACGAAATGCAAGGCGCTGGCGTCCAGGCCAAGGAAGCGCCGGATGCGCCCGCAGAATTCACCGAAATCTTCCGCGCTGAATGCGTTGTCCAGTGAGAGCATCGGCACGTTATGGGTGATTTTGGCAAAGCCGGTGGCGGGGGCGGCACCAACTTGTTCAAGTGCAGCGGCATCCCCCAGCTCCGGGTTGGCAGCGAGTCGCTCGGCGGCCTCACGGCGCAGCGCGTCATATTCGGCGTCCGACATAATCGGCGTATCGTCGGCATGATACGCCTCGTTCGCGGCTTTAATTTGCGCTATCAACTCGGCAAAGCGTTTGCTCATTTCGTCGCCAACAAGCTTGTCGCGGCCTCGCGGGCGCGGGCGAGGCGTTCGCCCACGGCGGCGGCGGTGGCACCACCGATGCCGGAATCGACCTCATCGAAGATCAGGGTTTCCACCGAGGCGCCACCGGTGAGCACCACTTTCAACCCCAGCATCAGGCGGGACAATTCGCCGCCGGAGGCGATTTTATCCAGCGCCCCAGGGGCATCGCCGGGGTTGGTGGCGATCAGGAATTTTACCGAATCAGCGCCGCGCGAGCTCCAGTTGGGCTCGGGCAGGGTACTGCGCTCCACCACAAAGCGGGCGCGCTCCAACTTTAGGGGCGGCAATTCCAGCGCCAGGGCCTCGGTGAGTTGGCCGGCGGCTTGCTGGCGTAACGCGGACAAAGCAGCCGCCGCTTCAATATAGGCGGCGCGCTTGACGACAGTTTCGCGCTGCAAGGCGGCGATGTCAGCGGTGCCGGTTTCCAGCGCCGTCAGTTTTTCCCGCAGCTGGACCAGAAATTCCGGCAGTGAGACAACATTCACCCCATGCTTACGGGCGGCGGCACGCAGGGCAAATAACCTTTCTTCGGTGGCTTCCAGCGCCCGCGGGTCATCCTCAGCCTCGTGCGCCAGCCTTGTGAGTAACGTCTCGGCTTCCGCCAAAGCTTCCTCAGCCCGTTCAATCGCCGCCATCGCCGCGGCGGCCGGGTGTTCCCCATTTGGTGAGGCAAGCTTGGCCAGCGCCCGCGCCGCTGCCCGCAAATGCGAAGCGGGGCCAAGCGAGCGACGGTCTTTGGGCGTAAGTTCTGCAAGCGCGGCGGCAATCGCCTCGGCACGCCGTTCGCCGGACTGTAAACGCAGCCTCTCGGTGGAGAGCGCTTCTTCTTCGCCGGGTTGCGGCGCCAATGTGGAAAGTTCCGAAACTGCGTGGCGGAGCAAATCCTCATCGCGCGCCGCTTCAGCGATTTGCAGTTCTGCTGCCGCCAGCCTCCCCGCCACATCCTTCCAGGCTTTATAGGCAGCAACCACGCTGGCGCGTGCCTCACCGGGCACCCCAAACGCATCGAGAAGGGCAAGATGATTCGCCGGGTCGGCCAGCCCCACCTGCTCATGCTGGCCCTGCACCTCAATCAGCTGGGAACTTAATTTTTTTAAAAATGTCACACTCACCGGCTGGTCGTTCACCAAAGCGCGCGACCTACCGTCTTTGCCGATAATTCGGCGGAGCAGAATCTCATCCCCACCATCGAGCCCCTGCTCACCGAGCAGGACCATCGCCGGGTGGCCAGACGGCACTGAAAATGCCGCCGAAACCACCGCTTGTTCAGCGCCATTGCGAATCAGCCCGGTATCGGCGCGCGCGCCCAAGGCCAGCCCTAAACTATCGAGCAGAATAGATTTACCAGCCCCGGTTTCACCGGTGAGCGTGGTTAGCCCGGCCGCGAAGCTGAGATCCAGCCTCTCGATCAGCACCACATCGCGGATCGAGAGGGCGGTCAGCATCGAATCGTATTAAAACAGCCCGAAAAAGAAACCACTGGATTTTTTCGGCGCCGGCGCAGCTTTGCCACTGGCAACATCCGCCGCCGAGGCCGCTGGCAGCAGATCATGCGCCTTCAGCTTATCATAAGCCGCCTGATACCAGGGGCTGCCTGGATAATTATAGGCCAATACAGAAGCTGTATCCTGCGCTGCTTTGGTCAAACCAAGCTGCAAATCAACCTCTGTAAGACGCTCCAAAGCTTCCGGCACGTAGGTGGTGGTCTGGTAGCTCTGGATCACATCCTGGTAGCGCCCAACCGCCGCCGCATAGAGATGCTGCTTCTCGTAATAACGGCCAATGATAATGTCGTGGCCGGCCAAGCGATTATCGGTCAGCCGCAGCTTCACCTTGGCGTCGCGCGCATAGGAACTATCCGGGAAGCGGTTGATCACATCGGTCAGCGTCTGGATCGCCTCATAGGTTGAGGTTTGGTCACGCTGCACATCGTCAATCTGCTCGTAATAACACAGCGCCTTCAGATAATAGGCATAAGCGATTTCGGCGTTTTCAGGATGCAAACCAATAAAGCGGTTGAGCGCGCCGATCGCTTCATCGTAATCCTGGTTTTTGTACTGGGCATAGCCGTGCATCAGCTGGGCGTGGGTTGCCCAGCTTGAATACGGATAATTTTCTTCGACCGCATCGAAGGTTTTCACCGCCGAATCCTCCTGGCCATTTTCCACCTGAGCAACACCAATGGCGTAAAGCTTATCGGCTGGCGGCAGATTGGGACCAGACAGGTCCACATCGACCGAATGAGAGGAACAAGCTGCCAGGCCAAGGGCCAGGGCGAGCAGGGCGGAGCGGGCGATGCCGGAGCGGTAATTTGTCATTGCGAACGGCTTATAGCATCTGAGGTTCGTTTGGAAACTACGCCTCTGAAGCCTTTTTCCGCGCCCACACGCCTACCGATAATATAGTTGACTTCTCAGGCGGCAGGCTTAAGAGACGCGCATTCACTTAACCGGGCATCCCCAAGCGGGACGCTTAGCCGTTGCCTCTGAACGGGCTGCGCAGACAACCGGGGTGCCAATGTACCCCGTCAAGGACATACCCAGCCACATGGCTTCCATTTCAACTGCTGTTCGCCACTCCGAAGCGCCTGCTTATTCGGGCACCGAAGATTTCGCCTCCCTCCTCGAAACCTCGCTCGGCATTAATTCCGGGTTTGAAGGTTCGGTGGTTACCGGAACCGTTTTGCGCATTGATGATGATTTCGTCATCGTCGATGTTGGCCTCAAGAGCGAAGGCCGCGTCCCCTTACGTGAATTCGCCCCTGTCGGCGCCAAGCCGGAAGTAAATATCGGTGACGTGTTCGACCTCTATATCGAGCGCTACGAAGATAAAGACGGCTCGATGGTGCTCTCGCGCGAGAAAGCCCGCCGCGAGGAGTCCTGGACCCTGCTCGAAAAATCCTTTGAAGCCCAGACCCGCGTGAATGGTGTCATCCATGGTCGCGTCAAAGGCGGCTTCACCGTTGACCTCGGCGGCGCCACCGCGTTCCTGCCGGGCAGCCAAGTCGATATCCGCCCGGTACGTGACGTTGCACCGCTGATGGGCGTTGCCCAGCCGTTCCAGATTTTGAAAATGGACCGTCAGCGCGGCAATATCGTGGTCTCGCGCCGCGCCGTGCTGGAAGAAACCCGCGCTGAACAGCGCTCCGAACTGATCCTCGGCCTGAAAGAAGGCCAGATTCTCGACGGCGTGGTCAAGAACATCACCGATTATGGTGCGTTCGTCGACCTCGGCGGCGTCGATGGTCTGTTGCACGTGACCGACATTGCCTGGAAGCGCATCAACCACCCGGCCGAAGCACTCGTTATTGGCCAGCCGGTCAAGGTGCAGGTGATCCGCTTCAATGCTGATACCCAGCGTATTTCGCTCGGCATGAAGCAGCTTGAAGCTGACCCATGGGAAGGTGTGGACGCCAAGTATCCGCCTGGCGTTAAGGCTTCCGGCCGCGTCACCAATATCACTGACTATGGTGCATTCGTGGAACTCGAAGCCGGCGTTGAAGGCCTGGTGCATGTTTCCGAAATGTCCTGGACCAAGAAGAACGCGCATCCTGGCAAGATTGTCTCCACCAGCCAGGAAGTTGACGTTGTGGTGCTGGATGTGGACGCGTCCAAGCGCCGCATTTCGCTCGGCCTCAAGCAGGTTACCCGCAACCCGTGGGAAGAATTCCAGGATGAACACCCAATCGGGTCCGTGCTGGAAGGTGAAGTTCGTAACATCACCGAATTTGGCCTGTTCATCGGCGTCGGCGCTGAGATCGACGGCATGATCCATATGTCTGACCTGTCCTGGGACGACACTGGCGAGCTTGCCATTGCCAAGTACAATAAAGGCGACATGGTGAAGGCCAAGGTTCTCGACATCGATGTTGAGAAAGAGCGCATCAGCCTGGGCGTGAAGCAGTTGGAAGTTGACCCGGCCGCCGGCGTTCTGGACAAGATCCACAAGGGCCAGATCGTCACCTGCATTGTCACCGCCGTGCAAGCGAACGGCGTCGAAGTGAAGGTTGATGACGTGCTGACCGGCTTTATCCGCCGCGCCGAACTGGCCCGCGACAAGGCCGACCAGCGCTCTGAGCGTTTCTCGGTTGGTGATAGCATCGACGCCAAGATCACCGCAGTGGACCGCGCCGCCCGCAAGCTGCAGCTAACCATCAAGGGCAAGGAAATTGACGAAGATAAATCAGCCGTGGCTGAGTTTGGCTCGTCGGACTCCGGCGCGTCCTTGGGGGATATTTTAGGGGCTGCGATCCGCCGCCGGAACCAGAGCACCGAAGAGTAACATCGCCTCGGTCATGGGGATTTCGAAACGGCCCTCCTCGGAGGGCCGTTTTTATTTGTGTGGTGCAGGATAAAACCCTTTCAACACAAGAAGTTATTGACCAACCCGGTCCGGGCTGGCATCGTTATGTCATGGAGAGAGACCTATGACACGTTCGGAACTGATCGCGGGGCTCGCGGAAGATAACCCGCATTTAACGCTGGCTGATGTTGAACGCATTGTTTCGTCGTTTTTCGATGAAATGACCGCGGCTCTGGCCCGTGGTGAGCGGGTGGAGTTGCGTGGTTTTGGTGCGTTCACCGTTAAGCATCGCAACGCGCGGGCTGGTCGCAACCCGCGTACCGGTGAGGCTGTGGAGGTGGCGCAGAAATCCGTGCCATTTTTCAAGGCTGGCAAGGAGTTGCGTGAGCGCATCAACAAACCCATCTCTGCTGCAGTGCCGAAGAAGAACGGGAGCAAAAGCTGAAAATTTTTCGTGCGGTCATCGGCTTTCTGGTCATGCTGGCGCTGGTGATTTTTCTACTCTCGAACCGTCTGCCGGTGCCGGTGGGGTTCTGGCCGTTTAACATGTTCATTTCCCTGCCATTCGGCGCGGTGGTGCTGGCGGCTCTATTGTTGGGGTTTTTTGTCGGGCTGTTGGCGCATCTGCCCAAGCGCTTAGGGGCCGAGCGGCGGGCGAAGCGGGCGGAGAAGCGCGTGGCGGAACTTGAAGGTAAATTAGCGGCCCCGGCCAGCAACCTACGATGACTGAGATTTCAAAACGCCTGATCACGGCCATTGATGTGGCCGAAATGTCCCGCGCGGCCGCTTTGGTGGCGGCCGTGGCGCCGCATAGTGGCCTCGTGAAATTAGGGTTGGAGTTTTATCTGGCCAATGGCCCGGCAGGGCTGAAAGTGGCCGGTGACGCACCGGTATTTCTGGATTTAAAGCTGCACGATATTCCCAACACGGTCGCAGGTGCGGTGCGCTCATTGGCCCCGCTGAATGTGGCGATGCTAACGGTGCATGCCGCCGGTGGCGCCAAAATGATCGCCGCCGCCCGGGCTGCGGCCGATGGGGCAGGGGCCAAGCGCCCTTTGATTCTGGCAGTGACGGTTCTCACCAGCCTGGATGCCGAAGCGCTTTACAGTATTGGTGTTTCAGGGGGGCCAACCCAGCAGGTGCTGCGCCTCGCGCGGCTGGCGCTGGAGTCTGGGGCAGATGGTTTGGTGTGCTCGGCGCATGAATTGGCGCCTCTGCGCGCGAGCTTCGGTGAAAAGCCAATTTTGGTGGTCCCCGGCATCCGGCCTGAAGGCAGCGATATCGGCGACCAAGCGCGGGTAATGACCCCGCCAGCCGCCATGGCTGCCGGTGCCAGCTATATTGTGGTTGGCCGGCCGATTACTGGTGCTACCGACCCAAGCGCTGCTGCGGCGGTTATCGCGAAAGCGATTGCGTGACCGAGGTTAAAATCTGTGGCGTGAATAGTGAAGCCGCGTTTGATGCGGTGGTAGAAGCCGGTGCTGATTATCTGGGGTTTGTATTCTTCAAGCGCTCGCCGCGCTTTGTAACTGCGGCCGAGGCCGCTAATCTCTCTGCCCGTTATGGCGGTGGCCCCCAGCGCGTTGGTTTGTTCGTGCAGCCCGATATTGCCGCCATTCAGGCGGTACGAGCCGAACTGCAGCTCGATGTTCTGCAAATCTATGGCGATCCCGCTTTATGCCGCGAGATTTCCGAACAGACCAACCTGCCCGTCTGGCGGGCAGTTGGCGTGCGGCAGGCGGAGGATTTACCAACCGCCATTGATGCCGAAACCGGGCTCGTTATTGAAGCTGCACCACCTAAGGATGCCACCCGCCCCGGTGGCAATGCCGTGACGTTCGACTGGTCGATCCTGCGCGGCTGGCAGACGCCAGTGCCGTGGCTGCTGGCCGGTGGGTTGAGTGTGGAAAACGTCGCCGAAGCGATTAGAATCTCTAATGCACCCGGTGTTGACGTGTCCTCCGGCGTGGAAACCGCGCCGGGTGAAAAATCAGCGGCGCTGATTAAGCAGTTTGTGCTTAATGCACGTAACGCTTCACGGTGGGTTCAATAAACGCTGCAATCCGCGCCATGCCTTCGGCATCCGGGTGTAAGGCCGGTTCTGGTGGCGTCATTTTGGGGTCCACATACAGGCTTGCATCGGTCTTGCCGTTCACTGTCAGCACGGGGCTTACATCCAGGAACGTTACGGTCGTGTCGCTTGCGTAATGTGTGGCCAACGCCTTGTTGATGGTACGCGTCTGTTCATCCACCCAAAGCGAGCGAATGGAAGGCAGCACGCCCAGCAACAAAATATGGGCATCGGGCAAATCTGCATGGGTTTTGCTCACCACGGTTTCGATGCCGGGAACGGTCATCGCGGCATCCCAGTGCGGTTTACCCAGGTTATTCGCACCAATCAGAATAATCACGAGCCGCGGGTCAAGCCGTGCCACCTGCCCATGATCGAGCCGCCAGATCAGGCTGGAGGTGGTATCGCCAATGAAGCCGAAATCCAGCGCGTTATAAGGCGCATAATATTTTTGCCAGACCGGCAGCACATTGTCGTAGCCGTGCGTACCTTTGCGCTGCCAATATTGCGTAATTGAATCACCCAGCCAGATAATCTGCGCTTGCGGGTGGGCTTTGGCTTCGGTGAGGGTTTCCGCGAAACGTGCCTTCCACCAAGGCAAATCGTTACGGTCAATCGGAATGGTGGCAAGGTTGGTTTTGGCCTGCGCGACCAAGGGCAGCAGGCACAAAGTCGCAAGGAGCAGCCGCTTCATTTTATAATCCCACCGAAATCATCGCAAAGCTGGCGGCACCAAAAATTGCGCAATACCATGCGAACGGTTTTAACGCCCAGGCATCATGGTCGCGGAAATACCGCATAAGGAACGCCGTGCTGGCATAGGCCACCACACCGGCGATGATGGCGGCAACCAGGGAGATGCCAAATAGCGCGTGCAGCTCATGTGCTTTCAATAATTTCGGAATTTCCAACACGCTGGCCGCAAAAATCACCGGCGTGCCCATCAGGAATGAAAACTTCGCAGCAGCCTCATGCGGTACACCACGGCGTAAGGCCCCCACAATGGCGGCGCCGGAGCGTGAAATGCCTGGCAAGAAGGCCAGACATTGAAACAGCCCGATGATGAACGCATCGGTATAGCTGACGGTCTCAGCATACTTTGCGCTACGCGTGCGCATCATCTCGCCTAGCATCAACACACCGGCATTGGCGATGAGAAATAAACAAGCAATCAGCGGGCTTGCGAACAAATGCTGCACCGGTTTTTTTACGAGCAACCCAATCACCACCGCCGGCAGGGTTGCCACCACCAAGCGCGCCAGAATATTGCGCTGGATCGTGACTTCAACCGCATAGCCACGGCCGAGCAAGCCGCGCAGCATGGCCAGCCAATCCTGCCAAAAATAGGCCAGCAACCCGATGGCGGTGCCAAAATGCAGCATCACTAGAAACGGCAGAAACCCTTCGGCGGCTTGGTCGATATTCCAGCGCAGCAAAGCCGGGACAATCACCGCATGGCCCAAGCTACTAACGGGGAATAATTCGGTAGCCCCTTGCAGGATGGCAAACAAAATGGCGTGCAGGAAATCCATGGAAACTCCGGTATTTAGGCGGCGCAATGCGGCCGCGCAGGCTGGTGCATTGCACAAAATAGAGGGCACGTTAAGTCAGCTTCATGAGCGATCAGACAATCACCGCCCCCAAACCCGCCTTAGTGTTCCTCCTCGCGGCTTCCTGCGGCTTAATTGTGGCAAATATCTATTACGCGCAGCCGTTGGTGGGTCTTATTGCACCGGCGATTGGGATTGATGCGCATACGGCCAGCCTGATTGTGACGCTCACCCAACTTGGCTACGCCACCGGGTTACTGTTTTTGGTACCGTTGGGCGATATTATTGAAAACCGGCTGCTATTAACCATCATGGTGGTGGCGGCGATTCCCCCGTTGCTGGTTGCCGCCACCGCGCAAACTGGCGGCTTATTCCTCATCGCCGCTGGTGCCATTGGTCTTACATCGGTCGCGGTGCAAATGTTGGTGCCGCTGGCAGCCAATTTAGCCCCGGACCATTTGCGTGGCCGCATTGTCGGTACGGTGGTCAGCGGTTTGCTGGTGGGGGTGCTGCTGGCGAGGCCGGTAGCAAGCCTGCTGGCGGATGCGTTTGGCTGGCGGGCGGTATTTTTTATGTCCGCTGGCATGATGTTCATCCTCGCCTGCATATTGCGCACCACCCTGCCGCGCTTGCAGCCCAATTCGACCCACCATTATTTTTTATTGTTGACCTCGTTATTAAAGCTGCCCTTCAACACGCCGGTCTTGCGGCACCGGGCGGTGTATCAGGCGGCCTCCTTTGGTTGCTTTAGTTTGTTCTGGACCGCCGTGCCGCTGCTGCTGGCGCAGAATTTTGGTTACTCGCAAGTCGGGATCGCGCTTTTTGCCTTGGTCGGCGCGGCCGGGGCGGCCATGGCACCGGTGGCCGGCAGGCTGGCGGATCGTGGTCATGGGCGGGTTGGTACCATTATGGCTCTGGTGTCCATCACCCTATCCTTCCTACTGGCAGCTTGGGGCGGGCTTGGGGCGCATTCGGTGATTATTCTGGCAATTGCCTGCGTGCTGCTCGATTGTGGGGTGCAGGCCAATTTAGTGTTTGGGCAGCGTGCCATATTCGCACTCGCACCTTCCATGCGGGCGCGTTTGAATGGTGTGTTTCTGGCCATGCTGTTCCTGGGGGGGGCCGCTGGTTCCGCCATCACCAGCCCGTTACTCACCCATTTCGGCTGGGGCGGGATTTGCGTGGCCGGGTTTATCGCACCGCTGCTGGCATTGGGTTATTTTGCCTTGGCTGAGCGTTGAAGCTTCGCCAAATCAGCTGCCTGCCATAAATACAAAGCCGCCGTGGAGCGATAGGGCGCGTACGCCTCGCCAATGATCGCAAATGGCTTGGGCTTGGGTTGTTCATCCAGGCCATGCAGAATTTTATAGCCTTCCCGCACCCCAAAATCATCGACCGGAAATATATCAGGTCGGCGCAGAGTGAAAATTAGCAGCATTTCCACGGTCCATTGCCCCACGCCGCGAATCACAGTGAGGCGCTTGATCAGTTCAGCATCGCTGAGTTTTTTGGCCTGCGCCGCGCTGGGAATAATGCCGCTCACCGCATGGGCCGCGATGTCTTGCAGGGCACGGGCTTTGGCACCTGAAAAACCGCAGGCCCGCAAAGCTTCATCAGGCAGCGCCAGTAACTGCTCAGGCGTCGGCATATTGCCATCTGCCAGCGCCCGGAACCGCCCCATAATCGTCATCGCTGCTTTGCCATGCAGCTGTTGATGGGCCACGGCTGAAATCAGGGCTTCATAAGGTTCGGTGAATTCGCGCTTGCGCCGTTTGAGCGGCCCGATTTGGGCGATCAAACGGCCAAGCTTCTTATCAGCTTTCGCGAGATGGCTAAGGGCATTCATCCCACCGGTCTAGCAGAAGCAACGATGCCCCGCCTATCCGTTTGGCTTGTGGTCTTGCCTCTGTTGTTGTTGCGGTGGTGGTGGTGGCGGTTCGGGACGCGGCGGTGGCTCTGGCCGTTGTATCTGTGGTTGTATTGGTGGCTGCATTGGTGGTTGCGGGCGCGGCTGTTGCACCGGAGGTTGGTAAGCCTGTGGCATTGGCCGCGGTTGCTGTACCGGGGGTTGGTAAGCAGGTTGTGCTGGTGGTTGGTAAGCCGGCGGCATCGGCCGTGGCTGCTGGACCGGCGGGTGATAAGCCTGCTGCGCTGTCGGTTGGTAAACTTGTGGCATCGGCTGGTGCTGTTGCGGCGGATGATACGCCGGCTGTGCCTGTGGTTGATACACTTGCGGCATCGGCTGTGGCTGCTGCTGCGGGTGGAAGGCAGGCGGTGCGGGCGGGGTATAAGCGGGTGTTTGTGGTCTTGGTTGCGATGCCTGCGGATAGACCACTTGCGGGTGCGCGGCGGGTTGCAGCGCTTGTGGGTGGAATGGCTGCGGTTGTCCCTGTGGCAGCGTCATCGCTGGCGGGGTTTGCGGATGACCGTTCTGCATCGGCGGCTGACCCAACGGATGCTGATCATGGCCAGGTGGCGGCGGTGGCGGATGATAACCGGGATTGTTGCCGGTAAATACCGGACGAACCGGTTGGCCGGTGATGACATTCGGTTCATGGCCAAAATTGCCATTGCCCTGCGGGCCAGGCCCACCTGCGGGTCCAACATGCTGGCCGGCCGGCAGCGGCACGCCATTATGCGGGGCGAAGACGGCTGGGCGCGGTGCCGGTGCAGGGTGTTGCAGCGCCAGCGGCGCCGCCGGGTGCGGCAAACTATAGGCGGCTTGTCCGGCTGCCGGGTGGGCTCCGGTAAAGCCCGGATTAATCGGCCGGGCTGTTGCCAGCACAGTTTGCGGTGCCGGGTGGCCAAACTGCGCAACCTGCTGGCCCCGGCTCATTGCTTCACCAGGAATTATGGTTGCCGCACGCCGGTTCGCGAAATGGTCGTACGCTGGATGATTATCACTATAATAATTATTGGTCTGATGAATGTTCACCACGTTTATATTGCGCACATTCACAATATTGATCCGGCGCACATAGTCGGGTGAAGCATGATAATAAGGGTAAAACGGCTCGTTAGGCGCCAGCGGTACCCAGCCAACTGACCGCGATGACAATAATGCCGCCGTAATGGCAACACCGGCTGCCAGCCCAAAGAAGCTGACCACGGCGGGTGCATAGACCGGCTGATAAGACGGACCATAGCCGCCTTCTTCATAAGCAGGTGCCGGCGCCCAGCCCCAGCGGCCGTCATCGTCAAACCAGCGGCCATAATGGAACGGCGCAAAGCCCCATGGTTCGTTATCCACCCAGGTCCAGCCCCAGGGTGCGATATTGGCCCAGTGGCCTTCCCGGTACGGTGCCCAGCCGGGCGCCACGTTCGGATACCACACAGCGCCGTATTGCGGGTTCTGGTTCCAGGTTCCGTAATTGCTAAGCTCGTAGGTGCCGGTCATCTGCGCGACTTGCGGCGGTGCATAAGGGGGCGGTGGCGGGGCATTTTGCGCCAACTGATTGCGAGCAAACTCGTCTGGAACGGCCTGCGCTAGCTGTGTTTGAATTTCATCTGACCCTGACAGCACAGCTTCCTCGCCTTGCGGCACTTCCAGCGTTGTCGCGTTGGTTTGAATCTCGGCCTGGCCTTGCAATGCCATCACAATGGTGGGGCTGTTCGCGTCGCCGGTTTGAATATCGTACTGGCCATCCTGGCTGATGGTTACGTTGCCGTGCGGTGTCGCGATCACAAAACTCTGGCCGGGTTCAAGGTCATTGACCGTGAAGAAAGCCTCACCTTGCGCCTGTGTGGCCGCGAGCAGGCTGTCTGATAATTGCGTGATTTGCAGTTCGGTATCGCTGTTCAGCGCTATTTTGCTGGCATTCAGGGCAATGGTCGCCCGTGACTGGTCTTGCGTGTAAAGCGAGTCCCCGGCCGCAACCGGATAATTAATGGCCGCTGCCGCCCAGCCGCCTGAACCAGAGCCGTTAAACGAGACTTGCCCGGATATACTAGATATCTGGCCCACCCGGTCTGGCGGCGTGGCGGCATCCTGCGCCTGGGCCGCGCTGGGGACGAGCGGAAGTACTAGTGAGAGTGAGGTGGTAACGGATAGTACAAAGCGGAACCGGGACTTTAGTTTGGTCACAGGCATATCTCCTGAAGTATCGTTATTATTGGTATTCATTCACGAACGACAATAAGCCACGCGTTTAAGTGTTGCGATTGGTAAAATTATGGCTTTGCTGGGGCAAATTGTTGCACAGCATTGCAGGCGCATGCGGGCGCATTGTTGTCACGCGGACGTGAAGCGAAGTTACATTTCAACACGTGAACGCCGTAAACTTGCCGCAAATATAAGGATACTTCTGAATTGTGGAATTTCGGCCATACGGGCTTGAAGGAGTGGACAATGCTTAAACCTGTGATGAACTTAACGAAACAAACAGCCGCGCGCGTGCCAATGCGTGCGAAAGCTTGGCTTGCGATGGGGATATTAGCGGTAACGCTCGCGGGCTGTGTTGTTTACCCAAATGGCGGTTATGGCGGCGCATATTACGCCCCGGCCCCAACCTATTATGCGCCACCGGTTGTGTTTGGTTTTGGCTTTGGCGGCGGCGAGGGTGAGGGCCATCACGACTGGCGCTAAGCCTCGTGGCGGAGAATGTCATGGCTCAGCTCACCGTTGTTCCGCTTCTTCAGGTGTTGAAAGATGCCCGGTAAATGCAGGCAGTATTAAAAATGCTGCGGCGCATTGCACAAAAACCCCCGGCGCAAAACGCCGGGGGTTTTAACGGGTCAAACGCTTGCTCGCCAGCGGCGCCGGTGAGCAAGCTTTTGATAATTACTTAGAGGGCGGCAGTTCCACCGCCGTGCCGTTATGCCACTGCCAGATCGCATAGGCAGCGTTCACCACGTCGCCCTTGGCATCAAACTTCAGCGGGCCAAGCACCGTAGGCCACGGGCCGCCAGCTTTCAGTTCTTTGCTCACGAGCGCACCCTTAACGCTATGGGCTTTTTTAGCAGCTTCGGCCCAAGCCTGGATGGTGGCGTAGGAATACAAAACGTAGCCGCTCGGGTCGATGTTCTTGGCTTTCAACTCAGCCACCACAGCCGCGGCGGCGGAACCTGTTTCAGCCGGCGGTGGGAAGGTGAATAGCATACCTTCAGCAGCCGGGCCGGCAGTTTGCCAAAGCTCATTAGCCTGCGCTGCGTCTTCGGAGAAATATTGCGGCGTGAAACCCTGTGCCGCACCGCCACGCATAATCAGGCCGGCATCAGCATAGTAACCGCCAATGTAAACCAGCGTGATGCCCTGCTGCTTCAAGCGGCTGATGAGCGCGGAATAGTCTTTGTCACCGGCAGTATAGGACGTGTCATACGCATCGGGGATGCCAAGCTTCTTCAAGTTCATCCGCACCTGGTCAGCAATGCCCTTACCGTAGGTGGAGTTGTCATCAAGCACAGCGATCTTGGCGCCCTTGAAATGCTTGGCGATATACTGGGCAGCAACCTTGCCCTGCTGGTCGTCACGGCCGCAGGTACGGAAGGTGAAGGGTGTGCCGTCATCAGTGTATTTCGGGTTGGTGGAACCCGGGGAGATTTCGAGAATACCGCTATCGGAATAGACCTTGCTGGCCGGGATCGAGGAGGCCGAGCAGAAATGCCCGTCAACCACCACCACGCCTGCGGATACCAGCTGATTGGCGGCCGTCACGGCCTGCTTGGGATCGCAGGCATCATCCTGGACGACCGGCACCAGCTGCTTGCCGAGCACACCGCCCTTGGCGTTAATGTCAGCAATGGCTTGGTCAAAGCCAGATTTCAACTGCACGCCAAACGCGGCGTTCGAGCCGGTGAGCGGGCCAGCCACGCCGACTTTGATCTGGGCCTGCGCCGGGGCGGCTGCCACGGTGAAGCCAAGTGCCAGCGTCGCCGCTGTGCAAAGAAGATATTTTTTCAAATCGCTACTCCTGTTTTTGGTTTATGGTCGTTACGCCGGAATTGATTAGGCTCCGGAATTTAAAAATTTTCAATGGCCGCCTTCAAGATAAGCAGCACGAATTTCGGGCCGGGCCAGCAATTCAGCGCCGGTACCGGCCATGGTGATGGCGCCATTCACCAGCACATAACCACGATGGGCCAGCCTTAATGCCTGATTTGCATTCTGTTCGACCAGCAACACGGTCAGCCCGGTTTCACGGTTTAGTTGCTTGATGGCGCCAAAAATCTGCTTGATCACCAAAGGTGCCAGACCCAGCGATGGCTCATCCAAAAGCAAAAGTTTTGGCTTGGACATTAAAGCGCGTGCAATGGCCAGCATTTGTTGCTCGCCGCCTGAAAGCGTGCCGCCGCGCTGGGCGAAACGTTCCTTCAAACGCGGGAATAATTCAAACATCAGGTTCAGTTGCTTGTCGTAATCCTCGAACTTGATCACCTGGCTGCCCATCAGCAGATTTTCCTCAACGCTCATGCGGGGAAAAATCCGGCGGCCTTCAGGTGATTGTGCAATCGAACGGCGCGCAATGAGATGCGTGGGCAGGTTGGTGATATCCTCGCCGCGGAGCAAAATACTACCAGATTTTGCCCGCGGGTTGCCGCAAATGGTCATCATCAGGGTAGATTTACCAGCGCCATTGGCACCGATAAGGGTAACGATCTCGCCCTCCATCACATCCATGCTCACATCGCGCAGCGCCTGGACGGGGCCGTAAAATGTATTCACGCCACTTAGCGTCAGTACCGCACTCACTGGGCAGTCTCCAATGTTTCGGCAATCGGTGCGTCGGGGTCGTCTTCATCACCTTCGCCGAGATAGGCCGCGATAACAGCGGGATCGCTGCGAATTTCCAGTGGCGTGCCATCCGCAATTTTTTTGCCGTGGTCGAGCACGATAATATGGTCAGAGATTTTCATCACCACGCCCATATCGTGTTCAATCAGCAGCAGCGAGCATCCATCGGCGCGAATTTTCAACAGCAGATCATTCAGCGCCTGGCTCTCACGTGGGTTCAGCCCGGCTGCGGGTTCATCAAGACAGAGCAATACCGGGTCGGTGCACATGGCCCGCGCAATCTCAAGGCGGCGCTGCGCCCCGTAGGGCAGGGAGCCCGCGGGGTCGTCGGCGCGTTCCAAAAGATTGGTGGCATTCAGCCAATATTTGGCGCGCTCAATGGCAGCTTTTTCAGCGGCGCGATATTTGCCGATGCCCAGAATGGCCAACACGCCAAAACCGGTGGCAGCCTGCAATTCATTATGCTGTGCGACCAGCAAATTCTCCAGCAAGGTCATGCCGCTAAACAGGCGTATATTTTGAAAGGTACGCGCAACACGGCCTTTTTTGGCAACCAGATGGCCAGGCAGCGTATTGAGCAGCAACATCGTGCCGGGCGCGTGGGCAATTTCAATGCTGCCCTCCGTGGGTTTGTAAAACCCGGTGATGCAGTTGAAGGCGGTGGTTTTGCCCGCACCATTCGGGCCGATCACAGCGGTGATATCGCCGCGCTTGGCCTGAAAACTGAGCGCATTCACGGCCGTTAAGCCACCAAAGCGCATGGTGAGGTTGGTGACCTTCAGGAGCGTATTATCCATCTCAGCCATGCCCTTCCGAGATCATATCCGCACCGATGATTTTGGCATCCCCCAGTGAGACAGACGGGCGACGGGTGGAGATAAAGCCGCGCGGCTTTAAAACCATGATGGCAACCAGCGCGATGCCGAAGATCAACATGCGGTAGATTTGCAAATCTTGCAGCAACGCCGGCACACCGATCATTACGATGGCAGCCAGTGCGACGCCAAGCTGGCTACCCGCGCCGCCAAGTACCACGATGGCGAGCACGGTAGCTGACTCAATGAAGGTGAAACTATCGGGGCTGATGAAAGCTTGCCTTGTGGCAAAGAAACAACCGGCAAAGCCGCCAAACATCGCGCCGATGGCAAAGGCGCTGAGTTTGGTGTTGCGCAGATTAATGCCCAGAGAACGGCAAGCAATTTCATCTTCACGCAAAGCTTCCCAGGCGCGCCCCAAAGGTTGCCGGCGCAAACGTAGCGTCACCCAGTTGGTGAGCAAGGCCAGCGCCAGAATGATGTAATACAGATACATCGTGCGCTGCGATGGGTCCGGGTCAACATGGAAAAAGTCGGAGACCGTGCCCGGGCCGCCTGCCATATCGAATGTCAGGCCGAAAAAGGTCGGGTGTGGAATATCCGAGATACCGTTTGGACCGCCGGTAAAATCCACCCAATTGGTGATCACCAGCCGGATGATTTCACCAAAGGCAAGTGTGACAATGGCCAGATAATCACCGCGCAACCTGAGCACGGGAAAGCCCAGAAAAATCCCCCAGGCGGCCGCCAGGATGCCGCAGAGTGGCAGACATTCCCAGAAGCTGAGGCCAAAATAATGTGAGAGCAGCGCAAAACCATAAGCGCCAACGGCATAAAACGCGACATAGCCAAGGTCCAGCAAGCCTGCGAGCCCGACCACGATGTTCAAACCCCAGCCGAGCATGACATAGGTCATGATCAGCACACCGAGATCGACATAGGAATTATCGATCCCTGGGATCAACGGCATAATAACGGTAAAAACCAGCAAAGCGGGGGCGACATATTTGCCGGACTTGGTGACCGTTGCAGCCAGTTTAAGCGATGGTTTGCGTGTCACCCGGTGGTCTTGCCAGAGCAGCAGCAAAAATCGCGCGAGGATCGTCAAGCCGACCGCAATGGCCAGGAGTTCGGGCCGTGCCGCCAGTCCTAAATTGCCGCTGCCGCTATTGGTTAGTTGCAGGCCAAGGAACGGCCCGAACAGTAACAACGCCACGCCGCCGACGGTAAGGGAATCTTTCAGGTTCGCACTGAGATGTTTCATATCTCAGACCTTCTCAATTTCATTGCGGCCTAAAAGCCCGGTGGGCATGAACATCAGCACGATGGCAAGGATGGAATAGACGGCCACGTCCTTGTAGGCGACGGTCGCATAGCCAGACCAAAAGGCTTCAATCAGCCCAATCAGCAAGCCGCCCAACACGGCGCCTGGCAAGCTGCCAATGCCGCCCAGCACCGCCGCGGTAAACGCCTTAATACCGGCATTAAACCCGATATAAAAATCGATCACACCATAATAAAGCAGGAACATCACCCCCGCCACCGCCGCCAAGGCCGAGCCGATGATGAAGGTGTAGCTGATGGTACGGTTGGTATCGATGCCAAGCAAAGCGGCCATTTTAGCATCCTGCTCCACCGCCCGCATTGAGCGCCCCAGCGGCGTTTTGGTGACGATATAGGTGAAAATTGCCAGCGTCACCAAGGTCACAATCACGATGGCAATCTGCATCCAGGATAGTTGGACCACAAAGCCATTCTCGTTCATTAACTGAATGCCGCCGGGTATTGGCGCCGGGATGGCACGCTCCAAAGCGCCCTGGCTGGTCTGCACATAATTTTCCAGCAATATCGACATGCCGATGGCAGAAATCAGCGGTGCCAGCCGAAATGACCCCCGCAGAGGCCGGTAGGCCACCCGCTCGATTGAAAACCCATAAAGCGCGCAAATGCCGGCTGACAAAACCAGTGCCGCCAGAATGCCGACTGGTACCGATGTGACACCCGCCAGGGCAGTGAGGACGATAATCCCCACAAACGCCCCCACCATGAACACATCGCCATGGGCAAAATTGATCATACCAATAATGCCGTACACCATGGTGTACCCAACGGCGATCAGCCCATAAATCATGCCAAGCGTAACGCCATTGACGAGTTGCTGCAGCGCATACGCCATTTAATTATCCTATTTGCATCACGACCATGCGCGCAATGGATACGACCACCGCGCTATGGTCAATGCTAAATATGACAATCAGGCGGCTTTTTGTTGAACCACCAATTCAGGCGTTGGTGTCGATGCCGGTGTGGTCACGGGTGCGACGCCCGGCATAATCTGCTCGGCAATCATCTGCGCGGTCACAGCCGACAAGGTCCACCCCAGATGCCCGTGGCCGGTATTGTAGAAAACCCCAGCCTGCTTGCCTGGCTGCACGCGCGGCATCATGTCCGGCATCATCGGGCGCAGGCCGGTCCAGGGGATGACATGCTCGGTCTGCACGCCGGGGAATAGGTGCCGGGTCCATTCCACCAAGGGTCGAATCCGGTCAGCACGGATGTCGCGGTTTGCACCATTATATTCGGCCGTGCCGGCGACTCGCAGGCGCCCCGCCCCAAACCGGCTGGTGACGATTTTTGCGTCTTCATCGAGCAAGCTTACCCAAGGGGCAGCTTTTTGCACGCTGGTATCTTCCAGCGGAATGGTAATGGAATAGCCTTTGACAGGGTAGATATTCACCCGGTCACCCAGCATGGCGGCGAAGTTACGGCTGGCGAAGCCCGCGCAAATCACCACCGAGTCGGCGCGCAAGGCTTCAGGCGCCGTGGCACCTTCGGTCAGAATGCGGGTCTCAATCCCGCCCGGCACGGTGGCAATGTGCTGCACTTCAGTATTGTAAAGAATGCTGGCCCCCCGGCGCACACAGGCATCGGCCACGCCGCGTGTGTATTTATGAATATCGCCGGTTGAATCGGATGGCGTGAAGAACCCACCAAAATAATCGCCGGTTAAAGCCGGCTCGATGCTGCGCATTTCAGCCGGGGTTACCGCCCGGCGGTCCAGCCCGCCTTCAGCTAGCAACGCATTTACGGCCTCAGCTTTATGAAAGCTCGCAGCGTCCCGGTACACATGCAAAATGCCACGGCTTTCATGGTCAAACTGAATATTCTCGCGCGCTGCAATCTCAAACAAATGCTGGCGGGCAGCGA
Source organism: Acidocella sp. 20-57-95 (assembly GCA_002255575.1). Taxonomy (GTDB): domain Bacteria; phylum Pseudomonadota; class Alphaproteobacteria; order Acetobacterales; family Acetobacteraceae; genus Acidocella. The sequence continues at coordinate 15,708 of NCAT01000020.1, read as the reverse complement.
TGGCAAGCCGCGTGGTCTCAATGGTATTTTTACGATAATTCCCGATATTTGCAGTAAATTCGGCCAACCAGGAATATTTATGCCAGCTCGGGCTGGGGTTCAGCAGCAAGGGCGCATCCTTGCGGAACATCCATTTCATGCCCTTGATGATGGTGCTGACACTATTCCAAACCTCGGCATTGCAGGCCGAAAGCTGGCCGCCATTGGCAAAGGACGTATCCATGCCAGCATAGCGGTGACGATCAATCATGGTCACTTTGCAGCCACGGTCGAGCAGCGCATAGGCGGTGGTAACGCCGGTAATACCGGCGCCAATAATAATAACATGCTTTGGTTTGGATGTTTGTGGAGACATAGGGGCAACCTTTCCGATGGACTCGTTAAGGGCAAGGGAGATCCCCGCCCGACTTGTCCCCATCTGTCCTTTTTGCCTGAGAGTTTACTGCTCCTTTGCGGATCCAGCTTCCCCTTCGGCGGGTGCCGCGCACGCGATGTGCCGCACCACTCTCCAGATTTACCTGGCAACGTAGTCCTTTCGCCTGAGAGTTTCCCGGGGGGTTGCTCCGTCGGCCCGCACCCTCGCTTTGGTTCTGGGGTGCGTGTCTCCTGCGTTGCCGTAACGGCTTCTCTTGTGTACCCCAGGCGAACGTCTCTCGTTATGCGATTATTGCATGGCCTGCATGCGTTTTTTGTGCGGTGCAATATATCGAGATGGGAGAGGATTAGGGTCTTTCCATCCCTAGCATAGCTTGCTAGAGGATGCGCCTTGGCGGGTGCTTAGCTCAGTTGGTAGAGCAGCTGACTCTTAATCAGCTTGTCGTAGGTTCGATCCCTACAGCACCCACCAACAACTTTTCAAAATACCATATCATCAAAAAATGCTTGGGGCTTCACTGGGGCTTCAGTGTCGGTTCGATAGACCGGGATAAGGCGGGAAACTCGGCCCTCGCGCGCGCGCGGGCGCGTACTGAATGGAAAAGCCACATGTGACGCGCGCGCGGCGTTGACTGGGGGCTAGCAGTGCAAATAATCATCGACATATGTACGGCATTGCCGTATAGATGAGGTCATGCATTCGGTCATTGAAACCCCTACTTACCTCGCGGATGCGAAGGATGCGGGTTTAACGGAGACTGAACGTAAGGTCGTAATTTTGAAATTGGCGGCCAATCCTATGGCAGGCGATGAAATACCCGGCACTGGTGGCGCGCGAAAGCTTCGCTTTGCGGGTAGGGGTAAGGGTAAAAGCGGCGGCTACCGGGTGATTACGTTTTATTCGGGCGATGACGTGCCGGTGTTTTTATTGAACGTGTTCGCCAAAGGGGACCGGGTTGACCTCTCCCAGGCGGAACGGAATGAATTGCGGAAGGAATTGGCGGGTCTTGCCGCTGATTATCGGAAAGGAGTGCGGAGCAATGTCAAAAGCAGGTAGTCGTATTCTGGGTAGCGTGCGCTCTGCCCGTGCCTATGCGCGCGGTGACGTGACTGAAGGCTTTGTGGCGCATGTCCCGGCAGAGGTGGACGTGAAGGCGATTCGCGCCAAATTGAATTTGAGCCAAGCTGCTTTTGCCAAGCGCTTTGGCTTCAGCGCCGCCGCCGTGAAGGATTGGGAACAGCACCGCCGCCAGCCGGAGCAAGCGGCCAAAGTATTGCTCCTGGTCATTGACCGGGCGCCAGAGGCGGTAAATGCCGCTCTGGCAGAAATGGCGATGGCTTGAGGGCTGGTTTAGTCAATCACCAGTGCTGGCAGGCTTTTCACGATTTTCATGGTCTCCAGGCTTACTGTGATGACGCGCTGAACCAGTTCTAGCGGGTAGCGCGGGTTGTGCATGGTCTCAGTTGCCCAGTCATTAGCGTCGTTGACAAGGCCGCTGTCTTTATCGGTTTTCACGCATTGGCGCTCTACCACCCAGTCAAGGGCTGGTTTGCCATTCACCACATAGTCGTAGGCTTCTAGCGGAATGCCGGTAAGGGTGATTTTACTGTTATAGATCAGGGTGGTGAGGTCTTTCTCGCCGCCCTTTTTGGCGTATTTCATTTTCTCCACCCGGTAGTCGGCATCGGTCAATTGCTTGTTGCCGGTGTCAATTTTAAGCGGGTACGGGGCCACGGTCTCATAGTTCAGGTGCAGTTCCGCCAAGGCGCGGCCAGCCTTGCTGAAGGCCCAAAAATCCTCCGGGGTTTTCACGCAAGGGATGCGGGGGAGTTCCTTCGCCAGATTATCGGCGTAGCGGTCCCGGTAGTCTGGCGCGTGCAGCAAGCCATAGACGTAATAAAAAATATCTTCCTTGCTGATATTATCCTGTGGGTAGGCGGCTCGGAAATGCGCCAGTCCGGCATCGGTGATGGCATCGCGGCGCGTTCTGCCGGTGGTGGCGGCTGGCGAGGGTGCGGCGAACAGATCAGCGTTTTGCGGTGCGGCTTCATCCGATTCTGGCTCGGCATCGCCATAGAGATAAAGTGGAAAGCATTGTGCCCCAGCCTCAAGAGCATTCAGGTCAACTATTGTATTGCTCATCATGGCTGTAACGCCGTTTCTGCTTCCTTTGCCGTTCACGCAAAAGACTAAATTTTCTGCCGTCGTATCCGGGAAGATACGCGGCATCTGCAAAACCATTTCATTGAGCTTGCGATTGAAATAGAGATACTGCTTGGTGAAAGGACGATAAAGGCTGGGGGTAAGGCACGCATCATCAAATGCAAAATGTCGCCCTTTGGAGAGTTCCTGCTTAAGAGCGCGTGTCCAGCTTATCTTGGCAGAATTGTTTTCCACAAACCCATCTACCAGCGGGCGGGCATCCTTAGCCAAGTCAGCGCAGGCTTTTTCATAACGTGCAACCTCGCTATTGTAGAAGGCAATCATTCGCATCATGTTTTGGGTAAGGTTGTCCTTAGAAGAATTGTAGCACCAAGCATCACGGTTGGTAGCAATACCTAAAGAGAAGTTATCAAACAGTTTTAGCGCGTCGCCCTTCTTGTCACCCAAGACGATAAATTCGGCAAAGCCGTCATCACGTTGCTTCAGCCAATCGCCATGGGCATCAGGGGTGATGGTTTGCCAGCCCTCAGTTGCGCCGATGCCGGAAATGCTTTGGAAAGTTGCAATCTTGCTCAGCTTTTCGGTTTGGGTCAGTTCATCGCCAATGTCGTGGTAGTAAATTTTGCCCAGTTCGTCAGCTTTGGGATTTTTTACTAGCAATGCAATAGCGATGCCGGTCATACTCCCACTACCAAAGATATTCTGGCCTTCCTTGGCGCGGCCCTTAGTCAGCATATTTTTGCGAATGTCACCCCGCAAATTGATGACATGAATACAGGAAAATTCTTCAGCTAGGCATTTGCGCAGGCCATCCATGGCGGGCTTTTCGGTAAAGCCGGAGCCGCAAACAAATCCGATCACACCGCTTTTGCCTATCCGATCAGATGCCCAGCGAATAGCTCTGATATAGGAATCATATAAGCCCTTCGATAGGGCCGCTTTAGATCTGGCCGCGTAGGTATCAGTAATGCGCTTATCTAAAGAAGCGTAATCGACATTCTGGTTGTTATCATTCTGGCTTGTTTGCCCAATGGAATAGGGCGGGTTAGCCATGATGACGCGAATATCCAACTCGTCCTGACGTCTGCGCCTCGAATTGTTGGCGGCCATGAGATTGCTGACCAGATCGCCGCCCGCGTGATTCTGGAACGTGTCAGTCAGGCAGATGCCCTGAAACGGCTCATAGGCCCCGCCCATGATGCCATGATAGGCCGCTTCGATATTGATGGCGGCGATGTAGTAGGCCAGCAGCACAATTTCGTTAGCGTGAATTTCGGTTTTGTATTTATGCGCCATTTGCTCGCGCGTAATCAGCCCGCTTTGCAGCACCCGGGTGATAAAGGTGCCGGTGCCGGTGAAGGGGTCCACAATATGCACACCCTCGCTGCCGAGGGTTTGGCCGAATTCGGTTTGCAGAATGTGGTTGACGCTGTGGATGATAAAATCCACCACCTCCACCGGGGTATAGACAATGCCCAGCCGCTCGGTCATGCGCGGGAAGGCGTTGCGGAAAAATTTGTCGTAGAGTTCGACAATGATTTTTTGTTTGCCAGCCGCGTTGTCGATGCCTTGAGCGCGGAGTTTTACACTCTCATAGAAGGCTTGCAGCGTGTCGGCCTCTTTATCCAGCCGGTGGCCTTCCAGCAACTCAAGCATGTTCTGCATGGCGAGCGACATGGGGTTAGAGGCGGCGAAATCATAGCCTTCAAACAAGGCATCAAAGACCGGCTTGGTGATGACGTGCTGGGCCAGCATTTCAATAATTTCAGCATCGCTCAGGCTGTCGTTCAAATCCGCGCGCAGTTCGCCGGCAAAGGCGGCAAAGGCGGCGCGCTCGGCGGTGTTTTCCGGGTTTTCAATAATGGTGGTGATGCGGGCGATATGGGTGCGCGCGATTTTGGCGATGTCGTTCGCCCAATCCTCCCAATGGTGGCGGTTGCCGACTTTTTGCACCAGCTTGGCATAGATGGCGCGTTCAATATCGCCGATCTCAAATTCCATCGTGGCTTGGGTCTCGGCAAGGCCAGGGCGCTTGGGGGCAGTGCCAATTTGGAATTCGCCTTTGCCAGAGTCCTTTTTTACATTGAGGGCTTTGGCTTGGCGGACCGGCACTTTGTCGGTGATGGTGGTGACTTGCAACTTGCTAAGGTTCGGGCCGTTTAGGTCCATCGTGTTCACCATGGCGTCGAAACGGTCATCATGCGAGCGCAGGGCATTAAGCACCTGCCACACCACGGAAAAGGTTTTATTGCCGTTCAGGGCTTCATGCGGCTCCATGCCGGTGGGGATGACCACGGGGAGGATGACATAGCCTCGCTTTTTGCCCGGCGCGTTGCGCATGACGCGGCCTACGGATTGCACCACGTCTATTTGTGAATTGCGCGGGGTGAGGAATAAAACAGCGTCCAGGGCTGGCACATCCACACCTTCAGACAGGCAACGCACGTTGCTTAAAATCCGGCAGGTGTTTTCCGGTATTTCAGCTTTCAGCCAGTCGAGTTTTTCCTCTTTCTGGCTGGCATTCATGCCGCCGTCCACATGCTCGGCCTCACAAATCAGGCGGGTGGTGGGGTCGGTTTCTTCCTTTTCCTGGTAGGCTTCTACCACCCGCTGAAACATGCCAGCGATATTTTTAGAGCTGACCTTGTGAACCTTTGCCTTGGTAGCCGGTTCAATAACCTGGCAGAAAGCAACGGCGCGGTGCATGGCCTCGGTGTCGCCGGTCAAGTCATCGGTTAAGCCCTGTTTCGAGAGAGCCTTCCAGCACCCCACAATTTTGGCCGCATCATCTACCTTTAGCTGGTTGTCGTCATCTTTCAGAAGAGATTGTAGGCGGCGGGTGATGTGGGCTTCATCCACAGACAGCACGATAACCTTGTAATCGACTAGCAGGCCAAGCCCCACAGCCCGGCTGAAGGTGATGACGTAAAATTCTTTGCCGAACAGGGCCTCGTCATCCATCGAGCAAAGGGCGATGCTGGTCCGCTCAGCGGTAGCTTTAGCATTGTCGCCATAAATGCGAGGCGTTGCGGTCATATAGAGGCGCTTGGCGGCGCGCAGGTAGTCAGCATTGTGAACGCGCACAAAGGCACTTTCATCTTCACCATCAAAAATCGCCCCGGTGGTGCGGTGGGCCTCATCGCACACGATCAGGTCAAAGGCGGGCAGGCCGTGCTGGTGCTGGGCTTGGTGGATGACATCGATGGAATGGTAGGTGCTGAATACCACACTCATATGGGTGGGGTCGTGGCGCAGGTTCATAGCTTTGGCTAAGCTGCCGGCGTTGGTGGTGGCTGGGTAGCGCAACTCACTGAGGGTGGTTCGCACCATGTCATCGCTCTTTTTTTTACCCACGTCGCTGTCAGAACATACGGCGAAGCTATGTAGGGGGGTGGCGCTTTCCTGCGTCCACTCGGTGAGGGTTTGGGAGAGTAGAGAGAGGCTGGGGACCAGGAACAGCACCCGCTTGCCAGCACCAGCTTGCGCCTCGGCTATTTTAAGGCTGGTGAAGGTTTTGCCGGTACCACAGGCCATGATGAGTTTGCCACGGTCAGCCCCCTTAAATCCGGCCAGGGTGGCGTTGAGTGCGGATATTTGATGCTCCCGCGGGGATTTTTTTGGCTTCAGGGGCGCTGGGGCCTTGGGCTGGTATTGCGCCCAGTCGATCTGGCTATTTTCCAGATCATAGAGGTCAATTTTATCAACGGGAGGCTGCTGATCTTCGAGCGCGTTCTCTGCGTGCTCAGTCCAGTGGTTGGTGGTGCTGACAATTAGGCGGCGGGTGAAGGGCTTTTTGCCAGAGGCAGTGAAAAAACTGTCGATATCCTCTTTGCGTAGCTTGTAGTCCGCCGCGTAGAGCTTGCACTGAATGGCGTGAAATTCATCGGTAACGTGGGTTTTGGCCACTAGGTCTATGCCAGTGTCACGCTTGTCCAGCCCCAGGCTTTCTGCCCACTGCGCGTAGGTCCACACGTCACTGTAGAGGTCGTTGTACCGTGCCTCGCTGCGGAGGTAGCAGGCAATTAAATCTTCAAAATAAGTGCCCTTCTCGCGTTCGGAGGCGGCAGCTTGGCGGTAGGTGTCGAGAAGGGTGCTGAGAGCGGTCATTATTAGCTTTTGCTTTCGACGGGATGGGCGCTTTGGGTGCCATTGTGCAGTGTTGTTGCCGTTTCGCAAAGGGGGTGGGTGCTATGTAGCCACCACTTGAAATTGACCTGGGGAAGGTGGGTAGCAACCTAAGCACCGCCAACCAGTGGGTTTTAGAGTGCTTAACCACCACACCGTTTTGGCGCAGCTTAGGCATAATGCACCTGCCGTAGGAGTAATGGTCACGTCATTCCAGGCGGGCGGTAGGTTGTGCGGCACCGAGGCATGGGGGTTGTCATACTGGCTTACGGCGATGATGGCGGCGCGTTCCGTGGCTTCGTATGCCGCTTCATTAGCATCGTGATGGCATTGATCTTGGCTTGTTTTGACTGAAGCATTTAAGTTTAAATGGTCGTTGTCTGGCAGCGATGAAACCGCTTCTGTCCCACCTTTGTCCCTGCTAAAATAGCGGATTGCCAGAGTTTTTAAGGTTGGCATTCCAAAGTTGTCCCGCGCCTTGTCCCGGGAGTTAGCAGCGTTGAAAATGCTTTGTCCCGCTGTCCTATTGCCAGGGTTTGGGACAGTGGGACAAGGCGCGTAGAGTGCAAGTTCACTCATGGCTGGTGCCTGGGTGATTGATCAGCTTGGCATCCGAATTAACATTTCCATTCGGTAGAAGCCCCGCTTCTCGGGCCTTATTCTGAATGCGGCTAACCCGACTCTTTTTTATGCCAGTTTCATCTTCAATTTCGCGCACCGTTAATCCTTCCAGAGTCAATTTAATAACCTTCGCCATATCGGCGTCAGCTATGTCACGCACTGTCCAGCCAGTTGGCGTAAGTGATGCTTCAAATGGCTTAGCATCATCACCGTAGAAGCCACGGTTTTTCTCAAAATGCACTTCAAACCGTGCGCCATTTTCGGCTTCGTGGTCTTGTGGTGCCCTCAATGCAATTACCGTGTCGAGAACGTCTTCACGGCGGCTTGTACCGCGCTGTTGACCGCCCTTGCCAGCATGATGAACAAAGATGACGCTACGCCCTGCACGGCGCTGTAATAGCGCCCATTGCTGCACAGGTAGCCATGACTCCCCTTCATTCTCTCTACCGCCTTGGCTTAGGGTAGATATGTTATCCACAATGATCACGTCGGCATCGTCAATTACGATTTCGAGGGCAATCTGATCAGCCTCGTTCGCAAGATCGAGGCCACGTTCCTGCATATCCATGGGCAAGAATTTTAGAAACCCAGGAGAAGGTTCATGCTGGGCATCGCGCGCGATTGTCGCTAACCGTTCCTGCAAAACCTGTCCTGGCATCTCGCCGTCAATGATTAACACCTTACGAGGCTTCGAGGCTTTCCAGGCGAGAAATTTGCCGCCCGATGCAATAGCCCAAGCACAACCCATCAGGAGATGTGTCTTGCCGATACCGCGCGGTCCATAGACCATGGTCAGCCCCTTCTCTGGAAGCCAAGGCGTCAAGATCACTTCGCGTTCGGGCAGAGACATTGCCAAAAGTTCAGCGCATGAAAAAGCGACAAGGCTTAATGGTTTTGCCTCTGCCTTCGCGGGTGGAGTATTGCTGATCGCTAATTCAACAGCGTTCCGTGCGTCTTTAGAAAATGCATTCATGTTTAGATTCCTGCTGCAAAAGCTGATGCGATGGTCCGAGCGGCTTCGGTATGTGACAAGCCGGCACGGCAAGCAGACTCAATTAAGACGGCTTCAGCATAGGGTTTTACCAAATGACCTTGAGCAACGATCTCAGCGACCCGACTTGCTGCCCAAAAAAGCGATGCATTGCGTTGTCCCGGTGGCGCGCGAACAACGGTGCGAATCAGACCATACAACTGCCCTGTGATGTAAGCGGTTAGATTCTGCCCTACAGGCATAGGGGGCTGCGTAGGATCGCGGTGGGGAGGTAAGACAAGCCATTCTGGCCAAACCGCGAGAGGTGCTTCAGACAAGACCGGAAGGCCCTTGGCGGGCCAATAAATAATTGAACCGCCTTCGGCCTTCACATCGATGCCTGGAGCGATACGGGCGGTACTACAACGTAGGCCCGCTTTGTGTTGAAAATATAGATGCAAACCGCCACTGCGGGTTCGGTGCGTACGAGTATCCGGTAAGCGATGCCTGTTAGCTTGCCACCAGTTCAAGCCATTGTGTTGGCGGTCAATATCAAGCACGGCGAGATTGCTGCGTTCGCCGGTGGCAATGCCGATCAATGCAAATCCGTATTGAATATGCATGGCCTTAATGCGGTCGTGGTCAGTGCTGGCATCCTTATGGCCATTCGGGGTACGGGGGGCTTTCGTCAGTCCAACGGGAAAAAGTGCCCATCCTTTTGCAGTGCATTCAAACGCATGAGCGAGGGTGACTTGTTCTTCAGGTGTCATAGCAATGCCTTGTTGTATGGCTTTGCAAAACGCGGAAAACAGTTGTAAAATGAGATTGCTAAGGCCCCACTACAAATATCCCCCGGTCCCACAAAGGCCGGGGTTTTTGTTAAGCGGCGCGTTTAGGTGCAGCGATCACTGCCTGGGGAAGGTTTTCTAGATACGCACGGAGGCTATCGGCCATAATTAACGTGCGGCGGCCAGCCTTGCGGGCGATCAGTTCCCCGGTCCCCATCAACTCATAGATACGGGAGCGGGCTAACCCGCTGGTCTTCACCGTATCTTCAATAGTCAAAGCGATTGTCTGCATTTGGCACTCCATTCAACGCGGTATCCTGCTGCGTTGGGTGGGATATGATCATTGGGAGGCCGTGCCGTTATTGGGTCAATTTTTCTATTTTAATGATTTGACCCGTACACGATCTCTCGTTTGACTACGGAGCCAGCTTGGAGGAACACTTTCCCCTGTCTTTTCCAAGATGGCCTGCCTAATAAATCTGTTAAGCGGTCCATTTTCTGCCTGCGTGGATGCTTTCAGATTGAAGCCAGTCTTAAATAATTTGGTTAAATTATCTATTTGTATTTTTTTGGTTGAATTCACTTTCGGGCCGCGCTTCGTTGTAACGGCGAATTGCTTCAAAAGGGCGTCGGCTCTTGCACTCAACAGATAGAGGGGGCCGATTTCTTCGAGAGGTGACGGAGAGACATTCGGCGCAAGTTTCACAAAATGTTCGCAAGACCGTCGTAACGCCGTTGCCTGCTTTTTTATCTCCTGAAGATTTTTACGTTCAAATTTTGGAGGTTTAGATAAAGCGAGTCCGACGAACATCCCCAGATAAAGGTCAACATTTCGCCACCAGTCAGCAAGATCGTCGGCTATCAACTGGTGACCAACAGCCTGGACGATCCTCGCCTGACCCGCCTTTGTAATTCGGCGCATATCGTTGGATTTTACCGGGCCAGGAAATATTACTTTTCCGTCAATTTTCACCGATATTTCATTACGCTTTGGGCGCGGACCTTCGGCCAATATTTGGCCAAGCTGTGTTGCCCATAAATTGAGATACAGCGCCACAGGTGTCAGCATTTCACCAATTTCCATCGCCTGCCGACTTTGTGGCCATTCGTTAGCCAATACCGCGCCAAAGGCTTTGGTGAACTCCGTTAATGAATTTTCTACCCGATCAAGTTCTTTTCCAATGCAAGGCTGTATTGCTTTAAATGGTGCAAATGCTCCCGCTTTGTCATTATGATGCATAATCTATAATTCCCAATTCCCTAGTTTAAATTTTTTTTCGCTGGCGTTAGCGGTTGTCTGGCGAACACAAAAAAGGGGGTCCCCCCCCCGTCCACGATCAAGCCGCTTTTTTCCCGCGCTTCAGAAGCATGATCTTAGCGCCACCGTTACCGATGCCGTCTAAATGATCGGCGAGGCGCTGTAACGCAGCGGCCACCTCTGGCCTGTAGCGCGACTGATTATAATTGGTGGCCAGTTGCGAATGCACGGAGGCATGATTTAACGCGGCTTCAATAACGTGCGGCAGTTCGCCCATTTCACCCATAAGGGTTGCAGCAGTACGGCGTAGGTCATGCCGCGTCCATTCCGTTGTTTGACTGGCGGTTTGCAGGGTCTTGGTGCCTCGGTCCCAGTTCGCCAGCCGTCCACCAGAAAACGTCGAAAATATCAAATCGTCGTGTTTCGCTACCTTAGCCTTAATCGACTGAAGCAATAAAACCGCCTGTTTGGAGAGTGGCACAACATGAGGGCGGCCACTCTTGGTATCAGGTATCGTCCAGGTCGCTGCTTCCAGGTCCATGTCGCGCCATCTAGCTGCCCCTGCCTCCTCCCGCCGGCAGGCCGTAAGAAGCATTAAATGCATGGCGTGACCGTATGGACGGTCAGATGCTCTCAGGGCAGGGATTAGACGCGAAAGTTCATCCTTGCTCAAAACTCTGTCTCTCCGTCCTACAGCGGCGGGAGGCGATAATAAGGCAAGATCACGGTTAACGTACCCCCGGCCACCGTCGCTCGCCCATTTGAGAATCGGCCGCAGATACCGCACGGCGGCAGCGGCGCTTTGGGGTGACGCCCAGTTATCAGCCTCGAATTGAAGGTCGCCCGGCCTCATGGTGGCAACTGGCTTATCCAGAAGACGCGCAAACACCGAGTCGATGCGTTTTTTGCATTCTGGCCAGCTTTTGAGGGTAAGCCCTCGCTTATTGCCATAAATCTTAATTACGGCTGCTAAAGTACCAATACCCTCCTTGGCATCTCGTCCAATTGCCCTTGTGCGACGGGCTTCCACTACCGGGTCCGCACCTGCTTTAACGCTTGCCCGCATTATACGGGCGGCTTCTCTAGCCTCGGAGACTCCTTTGTCGGGATGCGCGCCAAGCAAAAATCGTCGCATTCGCCCCAACGGGTCTCGCATTGCTAGCACCCAAGATTTAGCCCCAGTCGGGGTAATACGCAGTCGGAGGCCCGGTAGGGTGGCATCAGCCAATTCTACCCGCTTTTTTGTCTCGGTAGCTTTCTTTACCGCCGCCGTAATTGCCGTATCTGTCAACTTAATCGTCATATCGAACTCCCGTGGGGCTTCAGCAGGGCTTCACCGGGGCTTCAATAGAGGGGGGTATAACCGGATGGAGTAGGACTATAGTTAGCGGGTCAATATTGGTAAATCAATGAAAATATTGTGTTTTTTATACGCTCCGAAACAGAGCCGGATGGCGTCTGACACGCTGACTAGATAACTCTTAATCAGCTTGTCGTAGGTTCGATCCCTACAGCACCCACCAATTTCATCTACCGATTGCCCAATCCGAAATTGATAATTGCCGTTGTGCTGTTAGCGCTGGGCTCTTTGCGCAGCGATTAACCGGCGGCGGGAGCGGGTTTGTGAATGAAGTTCGCGTGTCGTGTCGGCAGTCCTTCATGTCTCACAGAGCAGCACTGCAATTGGTATTATCATCGGGGTATGGATTTTGCCGTAGCTTTTTAAGCATTTTTTCGGTTTCACATCACTCAGCTGATATCATCAACCGCAAGCTATTTAGAAAAATGATGGTTTAAGCAGCAACTTTCCAAATGAAACCGATAATTTTTAAATAATCAGTTGCGTTCTAAAAATGATGAACAGCACATTATCGTTGGCGGCATTTAAGGGGCAACCCATTCTGCCGTAATGCTACCCGCGGTGCAGGTGCTGATTGTGCGTTTATGCCCGGATGCGAGCAAATACAGAATATCCAGCTTGATGATATCGAATATACAAACCGTAAACTGCGCCATGGCTTCGGCTTCGGACAATAGCGCCGCAGATTTGACAGAAGTGCCTGGCGGCGTGGGTGTAAAGTAGCAGGCTTGCGAGGTCGCCTGCATGGACCCCCAAGTTTTGGCCGCAAGCTGGTCTGCATTATGCAGTCTCACCACCCCGCTCAGCCTTATCTGCAATTTGGCACCAGGGTCATAGGCCAGCACTGCTGCTTGCGGGTTTTTTACAAGCTCGGCAAATTTTGCGGCCCGCTTATCGGTATGGAAGGTCAGGGTTAGGTTACTGACATCCAGCCCCCGCAATACCACGTTGCGCAGCTGCGGGGTGCCATCCAGCCCCGTGCTACCCAACCCGATGATATGCAGCGCGCTGCGTCGGTCTTTTACGCCGCGCGCCAAAAAGCCAAGTGCGGCGTTGGTGAAGTCTAGCGCAGACTCAAAATTTAGCGGGTCAAACGGTGCGTTCATAGCGTCCACATAATCGTCCAAATAAACTTCGCAAGCCAGCCAAGCCCGCAACCCCCTTGAGTGTTACCGCCGCAACCGCCACAACCGGCGCATGGCTTCTCCCCCGTTAATGCTGCTTACTGATATTCGCGTCACCCTCGGCTCCATTCCATTGCTGGATGGCGCTGGCCTCGGCGTGGGTGCTGGGGAGCGCATTTGCTTGGTCGGGCGCAATGGTTCGGGCAAATCGACGTTGCTGAAAATCGCCTCGGGTGAGATTGCCTTTGATGGCGGTACCCGGTTTCTGCAACCCGGTACCACCATGCGCTATCTGCCGCAGGAACCCGACCTCTCGGCCTTTGCCAACACCATGGACTATGTTGAAGCGGGGATGGGGCCGAATGACGACCATTACCGTGCCCGCTATTTGCTGGAACAGCTAGGCCTGACGGGTCTGGAAAAGCCTGCCAATCTTTCAGGTGGCGAAGCCCGCCGGGCCGCCTTGGCGCGCACATTGGCACCAGAACCTGATTTGCTGCTGCTGGATGAGCCGACCAACCATTTGGATTTACCTGCCATTGAGTGGCTGGAATCAGAACTCAAATCACTCTCCGCCGGCATTGTTCTGATCAGCCATGACCGCCGGTTGCTGGAAAAACTATCGCGCAGCATCGTCTGGCTGGACCGCGGCCAAACCCGCCGCCTGGACCAGGGCTTTGCACATTTTGAAGCCTGGCGCGACGAGGTTTTGGAGCAGGAAGAAACCGAGTTCCATAAATTGGGCCGTAAAATTGCGCGCGAGGAAGATTGGCTACGCTATGGCGTGACCGCGCGGCGCAAGCGCAATGTAAAGCGCCTGGCTGATTTGGGCGCGCTGCGGCAGGCCAAGCGCGAGCATAATAAGCAACAATCTGCCTCCAAAATGGTCTCAGCCGAGGCGCTGACCTCCGGCAAGCTGGTGGTGGTCGCTGATGAAGTTTCCAAATCATACGGCACAAGGCTGATTGTTAAAAACCTCACAACCCGCGTGCTGCGCGGGGATCGGTTGGGCATTGTGGGGCCGAATGGTGCGGGTAAATCCACACTGCTGAAATTGTTTCTGGGGCTCGAGCAGCCGGATACTGGCACGCTGAAGCTCGGCACCAATCTCAATATCATCACATTGGACCAAGGCCGCGCCGCGTTGGATCCCAACGTTACGCTCGCCAACACCCTAACCGGTGGAAAATCGGACATGGTGCAGGTGGGCGACCAAAGCCGCCATGTGATTGGCTACATGAAGGAATTTCTGTTCAAGCCCGAACAGGCGCGCACCCCGGTTGGCACGCTCTCAGGCGGTGAGCGCGGGCGCTTGCTGTTGGCAAAAGCGCTTGCCCAGCCTTCGAACTTGCTCGTGCTCGACGAGCCGACCAATGACCTCGATTTAGAGACGCTGGACTTGCTGCAGGAAATGCTGAGCGAATATCAGGGCACAATTTTGCTCGTCAGTCACGACCGTGACTTTCTGGACCGGGTGGCAACCTCCACCCTGGCCTCGGAAGGTAATGGTGTCTGGGTGGAATATGCGGGTGGCTATTCGGATATGCTGGCCCAACGCGGCGAAGCCAAGGCCAAGCCAGAAGCGTCCAAGCCAGAAGCGGGCAAGCCAAAGACCAGCGCCCGCCCAGCCGCCTTGCCGCAAACCGCCGCGCCGGTGAAGTTATCGTTTAAAGAACAGCATGAATTGAAAACCTTGACCGCCAAAATTGAAACTCTGCACGCCGAGGTAAAAAAGTTTGAAGCGGTTCTGGCTGAGCCGGGGTTGTATAATAAAGATATCAAGAAATTTAAGGCCGCCACCAATGGTCTGGCAGACGCGCAGGACGCCTTGGCAAAAGCAGAAGAACGCTGGTTGGAGCTGGAAGTTATCCGCGAGGCTTCATAAAATTTAGCGCACTAAAAAAGCCCCTTTGAAATATCAAAGGGGCTTTTTGCGTGGCTTGGGGGAGATCCCCACGGGTGCGGGGATGACCGATTGTTAGTTTGACTTCGCCGGTGCCATGGCGCCAGGCGCGGCTGGCACCGCGTTGGTGGGGGTCGCTGGTGATGCCGCGGGAGCCTCAGCAACCTTTGTCGGATTAGTATGCGGGCGCGGGTTGAAGTCAGCAGGGATATTGTTGGGAATCCCAAGCTGCACATTCACCGGCACAATACCAATGGCCTTGCAGCTGGCGCCGGATTGTTCCGGTAACTGGGTGGCCCAGGCATCCGGTACTTGCGCATAGGAAGCCGGTAGTGGCTTCGTACGGCCGCTTAAACGTGCCGGATCAAAGGCCGAGAATAAATTGCCAACATTGGGGTCGTTGCCATCGGTTGGCCCCATATCGGTTTGGTTGAATTCTTTCTTGCCCAGTTCAAAACCTTTTTTCTCGTCTGGTAAGCTGGCCAGAGCGGGCAGGCCGAACACCGCATCAACAAATTTCACTACTGAGGACTGACTACCCATTTCATGCGACACATTATGCACCTTGGCATAAGGTGAGATCAGCAGCATCGGCACCCGCGGGCCTTCGCTGACCACGCTGCCATCTGGGCCTTTGCCAGTGATCGGCGGCGGCACATGGTCGTAATCGCCTTCGGAGTCATCCCAGGTGATGATGATGGCCGATTGTGACCAATAAGGGCTGGCAGCAATCGCATTCACGGTGCGTGCCACCAGGCTTTCGCTGATGCCGGCATCAGAATAGGCGGGGTGATCGTCATCGCCCACAAAGGCTTTTTGCACTTTGGCATCTGGGTCAGCGGGGGTCATGCCGAAAATATTTTGATAGCCGCCTTTGATGTAAAATACCCCACCAGCTTTGGGCAGGCTGGCGGTTTGCAAGGCGGTGAACATGGCATGCAGCCCTTGCATGTTGGCGCGCATCTCTGGGTTATTGGCAACATAACCAAAATATTGCGGGCCATTATGGTGGGTGATGTA
>NCAT01000019.1 GCA_002255575.1 Acidocella sp. 20-57-95 | reverse complement strand
CATCATCTACACCGTACTGCAATCAGCCAAGCTAAATGGCCTCGACCCGGAAGCCTATCTTGCCGACGTCATCGACCGCATGGCCAAGGGGCATCCCATCAACCGCCTCAGCGAACTTCTCCCGTGGAACCGGACCAAATCAGAAAACAGCCCAACACCATAAGCTCACGCGGTCGTTGGCTGACGCTTACGAACATTCGTCTAAAAACCGAACCAAAAACGGGGTGAAGTCGCACCAAAGTACAGCTGTTCCGCGAGCTATCGCCGCACAACGCAAAATGCCGGGACAAGCCCGGCATTTTGTTTCATTGCCGTGAGAGGTGGCTGCTACTCGGCTGCCATCTCCGGCTTGGCTATCGCCGGGCGTTGGCCGCCTAGTGTCTGCCGGTCGCGGCCCGCGGCAACCGCCCGCAGGCGGTTCATCACGCTGCCGGTACCAGCAGGTATCAAGCGGCCCACGATGACGTTTTCCTTCAAGCCCATCAGAGCATCGGTCTTGCCGGCGGTTGCAGCCTCGGTAAGCACTCTCGTGGTCTCCTGGAAGGAGGCCGCCGAGATGAAGCTCTGGGTCTGCAAAGACGCCTTGGTGATGCCTTGCAGCACCGGCAGGCCGGTGGCTGGGCGTTCATTGGCGGCCAGCAGCTTGGCGTTTTCAATATCGAATTCCACCCGGTCCACCAGCTCGCCCACCAGGAAGGTGGTGTCGCCGGCTTCGGTGATTTCGATCTTCTGCAGCATCTGGCGCACGATCACTTCAATATGCTTGTCGTTGATCTTCACGCCCTGCAGACGGTAAACATCCTGGATTTCGTTGACCAGATAGTCGGACAACGCTTCCACGCCCAGTACGCGCAGAATGTCATGCGGCACGCGGGGGCCATCCACCAGCGGGTCACCCCGGCGCACATAGTCGCCTTCCTGCACCGAGAAGTGCTTGCCCTTGGGGATGAGATATTCAGTTTCTTCACCGGTTTCGTCATTCTTCACCAGCACCCGGCGCTTGGCTTTGAAGTCCTTACCGAATTCAACGCGGCCATCAATTTCAGAGATGATCGCATGGTCCTTCGGACGGCGGGCTTCGAACAATTCGGCCACCCGCGGCAGACCGCCGGTGATGTCACGCGTCTTGGAGCCTTCACGCGGAATACGTGCCAGCACGTCACCATCGGCCACCGTCGCACCTGGTTCCACCGAGAGGATGGAGTCCGGGTTGAGGAAGTAGCGGGCTTCAGCACCGTTGGTGAGACGCACGATCTCGCCATTGGCATCCTTCAGGATCAGGCGCGGACGCAGATCGGCGCCACGGGCTGACTGCTTGTAGTCAACCACCACCTTGGAGGTCAGGCCGGTCACTTCGTCAGTCCGCTCAACCAGGGTGATGCCCTCGATGAGGTCGGCATATTCAACGATACCGGAACGCTCAGTGATAATCGGCAAGGTGTACGGATCCCACTCGGCCAGTTTCTGGCCGCGTGTGACGGTGGCACCTTCGTCACCCAACAAGCGCGCACCGTAGGGCACGCGGAAGCGGGCGCGTTCGCGCTTGGCATTATCAGTGATGATGATTTCGCAGTTACGCGACATCACCACCGGCACGCCTTGGCTGTTCGTCACCACGTTGCGGTTACGAATGGCGATGGTGCCGTCATGGCTGGCTTCCACGTTGGATTGTTCGGCACCACGCTGAGCAGCACCACCAATATGGAAGGTACGCATGGTCAGCTGCGTGCCGGGCTCACCGATGGACTGCGCGGCGATCACGCCGACAGCTTCACCCGCATTAACGGTGGTCCCGCGTGCGAGGTCACGGCCATAGCAATGGCCGCAAACGCCGATCTTGGTATCGCAGGTGAGCACGGAGCGGATCTTGACGGATTCCACACCGGATTTCTCGATGATCTCCGCCTGCGGCTCCTCGATGAGCACATTGGCGCCAACCAGTTCAGCACCCGTAACAACATCCAGCACAGGCGCTGCCGTGGTACGGCCGAGAACTCGTTCGGCGAGCGAGGAGACAACCTCGCCACCATCCATAACCGCACTGACCGTGAGGCCGCGTTCCGTGCCGCAATCATCTTCGATGATGATGCAATCCTGTGCCACGTCCACCAGACGGCGGGTAAGGTAACCAGAGTTCGCGGTCTTCAATGCCGTATCGGCCAGACCCTTACGGGCACCATGGGTGGAGTTGAAGTAGTCGAGAACCGAGAGGCCTTCCTTGAAGTTCGCGATGATCGGCTGCTCGATGATTTCGCCAGACGGCTTGGCCATCAGGCCGCGCATACCGGCGAGCTGTGACATCTGGGCTGGCGACCCACGCGCACCGGAATGGCTCATCATCCACACCGAGTTGGTGGGCTTGCCGACAGTCTGGCGAGAAATTTCTGCCATCATCGCCTTGGCCACGAGGTCCTTACAACGCGACCAGGCATCCACCACCTTGTTGTAGCGTTCGCCGGCGGTGATCAGACCGTCCTGATATTGCTGCTCAAACTCGCGCACTTCGCTTTGCGTGGCGGCCACCAGAGACCATTTGGAATCCGGGATCACCATGTCGTCCTTGCCGAACGAAATGCCGGCCTTCGCGGCATGACGGAACCCGAGGCCCATCAGACGGTCGCAGAAAATCACGGCTTCCTTCTGGCCGCAATGACGATAGACCAGATCGATCACGTCCGAGACAGCCTTCTTGGTCAGCATTTTATTGACCACCGAGAACGGCACGTTCGGGTTCAACGGCAGCAACTGGCCGATGAGCATACGGCCCGGGCTGGTGCCGACAATGACCTGCTTCTTCACGCCTGCATGGTCGATGGTGGTGATGCGGGCGCGAATTTTGTCGTGCAATTTGATTGCACCGGCAGCCATGGCGAATTCAATTTCGCCGACCGAGCCGAAAGCTTTCGCATCCTCATCCTTGGTCGCGGCATATTCGGCCGTTTCCAGTGAGAGATAATAAATACCAAGCACGATGTCCTGGCTCGGCACGATGATGGGCTTGCCGTTGGCGGGCGAGAGGATGTTGTTGGTGGACATCATTAACACGCGGGCTTCGAGCTGCGCTTCAATCGAGAGCGGCACGTGGACCGCCATCTGGTCACCGTCGAAGTCCGCGTTGAACGCGGTACATACCAGCGGGTGCAACTGGATGGCCTTGCCTTCGATCAAGGTCGGCTCGAATGCCTGGATGCCCAAACGGTGCAGCGTGGGCGCACGGTTCAGCATCACCGGATGCTCGCGGATCACCTCTTCGAGAATATCCCAAACCTCGGGGCGTTCTTTTTCAACCATCCGCTTGGCAGCCTTGATGGTTGTGGCGAGACCGTACTTCTCAAGCTTGGCGTAGATGAAGGGCTTGAACAGCTCCAGCGCCATCTTCTTCGGCAGGCCGCACTGGTGAAGCTTGAGTTCCGGACCCACCACGATGACCGAACGGCCAGAATAATCGACGCGCTTGCCGAGCAGGTTCTGCCGGAAGCGGCCTTGCTTGCCCTTCAGCATATCGGACAGAGACTTCAGCGGTCGCTTGTTGGTGCCGGTAATGGCGCGGCCACGGCGGCCGTTATCGAACAGCGCGTCCACCGATTCCTGCAACATGCGCTTCTCATTGCGCACGATGATATCCGGTGCGCGCAGTTCCATCAGCCGCTTCAAACGGTTGTTACGGTTGATGACGCGGCGATAAAGATCGTTCAAGTCAGAGGTCGCAAAGCGGCCACCATCGAGCGGCACCAGCGGGCGCAACTCAGGCGGGATGACCGGCACCACATCCAGGATCATCCATTCAGGATGCGTGCCGGATTCCAGGAAGTTTTCAACCAGCTTCAAGCGCTTCACCAGCTTCTTGCGCTTGGTTTCGGAATTGGTTTCCTTCAGCTCAGCGCGCATCCGCGCCTTGTCTTCAGCCAGATCAATCTTCAGCAGGATGGTCTTGATGGCTTCCGCGCCGATGCTGGCGATCATGCCATCATCAGGGTTTTCATCCTGGTGGTTATAAAGCTCGTCTTCCGAGATCAGCTGATGCGTCTTGAAATGCGACGTACCGGGATCGATGACGATATAGCTCTCAAAATACAGAACCTTCTCGACATCTTTCAGCGTGAGGTCCAGCATCGTCGCGATGCGGCTCGGCAGCGACTTCAAGAACCAGATATGGGCAACCGGCGAGGCCAGTTCGATATGGCCCATCCGCTCGCGCCGCACCTTGGCGAGCGTGACTTCCACGCCGCATTTTTCGCAGATGATGCCGCGGAACTTCATCCGCTTGTACTTGCCGCACAGGCACTCATAATCCTTGATCGGGCCAAAGATGCGGGCACAGAACAAGCCATCCCGCTCCGGCTTGAAGGTACGGTAATTGATGGTTTCCGGCTTCTTGATCTCGCCATAGGACCAGGAGCGGATTTGCTCCGGCGAGGCAATCTGGATCTTGATATGGTCGAAGCTGGCAGCCTGGCCGGTCTGGCCCAGAATCTTCATTAAATCATTCATCGTTCAACACCCTCAAATTTCTGGTTGCGGTTGGCAATCGGCCTCAAGTGGCCGATTGCTCCAAATCCACATTCAACCCCAGGGATTTCAGTTCCTTCAGCAACACGTTGAAGCTTTCCGGAATACCGGCTTCGAAGTTATCCTGCTCACGCACAATGGCTTCATAAACCTTGGTACGGCCGGACACGTCGTCGGACTTCACGGTCAGCATTTCCTGCAAGGTGTAGGCGGCGCCATAGGCTTCGAGCGCCCAGACCTCCATTTCACCGAAGCGCTGACCACCGAACTGCGCCTTACCACCCAGCGGCTGCTGGGTAACCAAGCTGTACGGGCCGATCGAGCGGGCGTGGATCTTGTCGTCCACCAAATGGTGCAGTTTGAGCATATACATGTAACCAACGGTCACCTTACGTTCGAACTGCTCACCAGTGCGGCCATCCTTCAGCCAGACCTGACCCGAGATATCGAGCCCGGCTTTCGCCAGCATCGCTTCAATATCCGGAATACGCGCGCCGTCGAACACTGGTGTGGCGATGGGGATGCCTTTTTTGAGGTTTCCGCACAGCTCGATCAGTTCGCCTTCGCTCATATCCGCGATCTGGTTGTTGTAGATATCCTCGCCGTAAATATCCTTCAGGGTGTCAAGCAATTCCTGCTTGGCACGGCCGGTACGGCGGTATTCCTCCACCGCCACGCCGACCTGTTTGCCGAGGTTGGCGCAAGCCCAGCCCAAATGCACTTCCAGAATCTGACCAACATTCATACGGCTCGGCACGCCGAGCGGGTTCAGCACGAGGTCAACTGATGTACCATCCTCAAGGAACGGCATGTCTTCCACCGGCACCACGCGTGAAACCACACCTTTGTTACCATGGCGGCCCGCCATCTTGTCGCCCGGCTGCAATTTACGCTTCACGGCAATGAAGACTTTCACCATCTTCATCACGCCGGGCAGCAATTCATCGCCGCGCTGCAATTTCTCGACCTTGCTCTCAAAGCGGTCCTGCAGACGCTTGGAAGCAGCGTCGAATTCGCGTTTGAGGATTTCGATGCTCGCCATAACGGCGTCATCCTGCACGACCACATTGCGCCAGGCGCCACGTGGATGCTCGGCCAGAATTTCAGACGTGATTTCCGTGCCCGCCTTGATGCCCTTGAAGCCAGCACCCGCAACCTGGCCCAGCAACGCTTCACGCAGGCGGTTGAGGAATGAACGCTCCTGAATGGCGCGTTCATCGTCGCGGTCTTTGGCAAGGCGTTCGATTTCAGCGCGTTCAATCGCCAGCGCGCGTTCGTCCTTATCCACGCCACGGCGGTTGAACACCCGCACATCCACCACCGTGCCGGCAACGCCAGGCGGTAGCTTCAGCGAGGTATCACGCACGTCTGAGGCTTTTTCACCGAAGATGGCGCGGAGCAGTTTTTCTTCCGGCGTCATCGGGCTTTCGCCCTTCGGCGTGACCTTGCCGACGAGAATATCGCCAGGGTTCACCTCAGCGCCGATATAGACAATGCCGGCTTCGTCGAGGTTGCGGAGCGCTTCCTCACCGACATTCGGAATATCGCGGGTGATTTCTTCCTGACCGAGCTTGGTGTCACGCGCCATCACTTCGAATTCTTCGATATGGATGGAGGTGAACACGTCGTCACGGGCAATACGCTCGGAGATCAGAATGGAGTCTTCGAAGTTATAACCATTCCACGGCATGAATGCGCACAGCGCGTTTCGGCCCAGCGCCAATTCACCCAATTCCGTGGACGGGCCGTCAGCAATAATATCGCCTTCAGACACGCGGTCACCCACGCGAACCAGCGGACGCTGATTGATACAGGTGGACTGGTTGGAGCGCATATATTTGCGCATCCGGTAGATATCGACACCCTTGGTAGCGCCATCTTCACCGGTAGCACGCACCACGATCCGGGCACCGTCAATCTGGTCGATAATTCCGGCGCGTTTGGCAACGATGGTGGCACCTGAGTCACGCGCCACCGCGGCTTCCATACCGGTACCCACCAGCGGGGCGTCGGACTGGATGAGCGGCACGGCCTGACGCTGCATGTTCGAGCCCATCAAGGCGCGGTTGGCGTCGTCGTTTTCCAAGAAGGGTATCAGCGCGGCAGCAACCGACACCAACTGCTTGGGAGATACGTCGATGGCAGTCACTTCTTCCGGCTTCACCAACAAGAAATCACCATTGCGGCGGACGGAAACGAGGTCGGCGGTGAATTTGCCGTTGCCATCTTTTTTGGCGTCAGCCTGCGCCACCGTAAGACGCTCTTCTTCCATCGCGGAGAGGTATTTCCACGAAGGCTGCACCACGCCGTCCACCACCAACTGGTACGGGGTTTCGATGAAGCCGTATTTGTTGACCTTGGCGTAGGTGGCAAGCGAGTTGATCAGACCGATGTTCGGGCCTTCCGGCGTCTCAATCGGGCAGATACGGCCGTAATGGGTCGGGTGAACGTCGCGCACTTCAAAGCCGGCGCGCTCGCGGGTCAAACCGCCTGGCCCGAGGGCGGAAAGACGACGCTTATGCGTCACTTCCGACAGCGGGTTGGTCTGATCCATGAACTGCGAGAGCTGCGAGGAGCCGAAGAATTCACGCACCGCCGCCGCCGCCGGTTTGGCGTTGATCAAATCATGCGGCATCACGCTGTCGATATCCACCGAGCCCATACGTTCACGGATGGCGCGTTCCATACGCAGCAGGCCAACGCGGTACTGATTCTCCATCAGCTCGCCCACCGAACGCACGCGGCGGTTGCCGAGATTGTCGATGTCATCGATGGCACCACGGCCATCCTTTAGTTCGCACATAATTTTCAGGGTGCGAATGATGTCTTCCTTGCGCAAGGTCCGCACCGTGTCATCGCACTCCAGACCGAGGCGCATATTCATTTTCACGCGGCCAACAGCTGAGAGGTCGTAGCGGTCTGGATCAAAGAACAAGCCGCGGAACAAAGCTTCGGCGGTTTCCGAAGTTGGCGGCTCGCCGGGGCGCATGACGCGGTAGATATCGATCAGCGCATCTTCCCGGTTGCTGTTCTTGTCCACGGCAAGCGTGTTACGAACCCACGGGCCGTTGCTCTGGTCCACCGCCAGGGTTGGCAGCTCGTCAATGCCCTTAGATTCGAGCAACGCAAGCTTGGCTTCAATCAGTTCTTCGCCGGCTTCAGCGAAAATTTCACCAGTTTCGGGGTCGTACATGTCAACTGCGACGAAACGCCCCAGCAGGTCGTTGCGGGCGACCAGCACGCGCTTGGTTTTTTCGGCAATCTTGCGCACCACGCGGGCAGTGAGTTTTTCCTCGGTCTTGGCAACCACTTCGCCAGTATCCGCATCCACCAAATCCTCAATCAGCTTCTGATTGCGGAAGGCTTCAGCTTCAAATGGGCGGGCCCATTGGCCGTTGGTGCAGGTATAAACAACCTGGCCATAGAATGCGCCGAGAATTTCTTCAGCATCCATGCCCTTCAATTCGCTCAGCTCAACCGTCTCACCCTTCGCTTCACGGGCAAGTTTCAGTGCTTCGGTGGCAGCGCTATGCAGCGCATAGAGCAGCGTGGTCACCGGCAGCTTACGTTTGCGGTCGATGCGCACATACACCAGGTCCTTGGCGTCGAACTCAAAATCGAGCCAGGAACCGCGATACGGGATGACGCGGGCGGTGAAGAGATATTTGCCGGACGAATGGGTCTTGCCGCGGTCATGGTCGAAGAAAACGCCGGGGCTGCGGTGCATCTGGGAGACGATCACGCGCTCCGTGCCGTTGACCACGAAGGTGCCGTTGTCGGTCATCAAAGGCATGTCGCCCATATAAACCGGCTGTTCTTTAATATCGCGGATGGATTTCGCACCGGTATCCTCGTCCAGATCCCACACGATCAGACGGAGAATCACCTTCAGCGGGGCGGCATAGGTCATCCCACGCTGGATGCATTCCTCAACGTCGTATTTCGGGTCTTCCAGTTCGTAATGCACGAATTCCAGACGGCCACGGCCGGCGAAATCATCAATCGGGAACACCGACTTGAAGACTTCCTGCAGGCCGGAATGGGTGCGGGCGTCGGGTTTGATGTGCATCTGCAGGAAGCTGTCGTAACTGGCGCGCTGCACATCGATCAGGTTGGGCATGGGTGCCACTTCGGGAATGCGCCCGAAGCTTTTACGAATGCGTTTCCGGCTGGTGAAAGACCCTTTACCCAAACCATTCATTGCGTTCATCAGCTAACCCCAATTCAACAAAAATTCAGTCATAGTCAGTGGTAGGCACGTCCCGCGTCACAACAGCCAATAGCGGGCGGCAACCCGAAGGTAGCCGCCCGCCCTGTTAGGCGCAGTTTGCGAGGGTCCGAGAACCCACGCTTAGGAAAACATTACTTGACTTCGACAGTCGCGCCCTGCTCTTCCAGTGTCTTTTTGATGGTCGCAGCTTCGTCCTTCGTGGCGTTTTCCTTGATGGTCTTCGGCGCGCCTTCAACGAGGTCCTTAGCTTCCTTCAGGCCCAGACCGGTGATGGTCCGGATTTCCTTAATCACGTTGATCTTCTTGTCGCCAGCGGCGGCCAGGATCACAGTGAATTCGGTCTGTTCTTCAACCGGGGCGGCAGCAGCGCCACCGCCAGCCGGGCCAGCCGCAGCAACGGCAACCGGTGCAGCAGCAGAAACGCCCCACTTTTCTTCCAGAAGCTTGGAAAGTTCAGCAGCTTCCAGAACGGTCAGTTTCGACAGCTCTTCGACGAGCGAGTTAAGATCAGCCATTTTATATACATCCTAATAAGTAGTCTTTGGTTGGTTCACTGCAAGCCAGCACCATGCCAGCCCGCAAAAATTTCAAGATCCTCGAGGAAAGCCTCAGGCCGCCTCGCTCTTGGAATCGGCATACGCCGCAAAAACCCGGGCAAGCTGTCCAGCCGGCGCCTGCACAACGCCTGCAATGCGGGTTGCCGGGGTATTGAGAAGCCCCAGGAACTTGGCACGCAGCGTGTCGAGCGACGGCAGCTCGGCGAGCGCTTTGACACCAGATACATCGAGTACCTGTTTGCCCAGCGAACCGCCGAGGAGAACAAACTTGTCGTTGGTTTTGGCGAAGTCGACAGCCG
Source organism: Acidocella sp. 20-57-95 (assembly GCA_002255575.1). Lineage (GTDB taxonomy): Bacteria > Pseudomonadota > Alphaproteobacteria > Acetobacterales > Acetobacteraceae > Acidocella. The sequence goes on along the minus strand of NCAT01000019.1, from coordinate 24,920 downwards.
CTTTGGCAACCGCAACCGGGTCCGCAGACCAGGAAATTGCCGTTGGCCCCTTCATCAGGGGCGCTAAGCCGTCAAACCGGGTTCCATCCATAGCGAGGAGGGCCAGACGATTCTTCGCAACCTTGAAGCTCGCCCCCGCCGCGCGCATCTTCCGGCGTAAATCCGTAACGTCAGCGACCGTCATACCCTCATTGCGGGTGACAACGACCATCGACGTCTCGGCAAACACCGTAGACAACTCCGCGACGAACTCACGCTTCTCTATGCGATCCACATCCGTCTCCAACTTGGCGATAGGGCCGGGACCATCCCGTCCTATCAGGTTACCCAAGGTGCAAGGGGACCATCCCCCAACACCAATCGCCTGTCCTTACGCGTCAGAACCACCAAAGATTCCTAAAAATCTCTGGCACCTCGTCTACCATGTGCGGGCTTGCACCCATTAAATCCCGAAGAATACATATGGTCTCGGACAGGTATCGAGGGGTTTTTAAGGCCCCCCTGCCCGTGATGGCTTACGCCACCACGTATCTCGTTAACAAACCTTAAGCGTTGATGCTCGCGACATCGACCCGGATGCCCGGACCCATGGTGGAGCTGACCGCCACTTTCTGCAGGTAGGTGCCTTTGGCGCCAGTCGGCTTGGCTTTCTGCACCGCATCCACCAGAGCCTTGGCGTTTTCCACCAGCTTCACTTCATCAAAGCTGGCCTTGCCGATACCGGCATGGATGATCCCAGCCTTCTCAGCACGGAACTCAACCTGGCCGGACTTGGCAGCGGTCACCGCGCCCTTCACATCCATGGTCACGGTGCCGAGCTTCGGGTTCGGCATCAGGCCGCGCGGCCCGAGGATTTTACCCAGGCGGCCCACCAGAGCCATCATGTCCGGGGTGGCAATGCAGCGGTCGAATTGAATGTCACCAGCTTGGATTTTTTCAGCCAGATCGTCAGCGCCAACAACATCCGCGCCAGCGGCCAGAGCTTCCTCAGCCTTTGCGCCACGGGCGAACACGCCCACGCGCAGGGTTTTACCGGTGCCGTTCGGCAGCGAGATCAAGCCACGCACCATCTGGTCAGCATGACGCGGGTCGATGCCGAGGTTCAGCGAGATTTCGATGGTTTCATCGAATTTCGCCTTGGCATTGGACTTGGCAAGCTGCACAGCTTCGGTGAGCGCATAGTTCTTGTTGCGGTCGATGCTGCTATAGGCTTTGGTTAAGCGCTTATCATGTGCCATTGAATTAGCCCTCCACCACGGTCACGCCCATTGAACGGGCCGAGCCAATCAACATCCGGACAGCGCCGTCAACATCGTTGGCATTCATATGAATCATCTTCGTCGCGGCGATTTCACGCAGCTGCGCCATCGTCACTTTGCCCACCGCAGCGCCCTTGCCGGGGGTGGTGGTGCCCTTGGTGATGCCAGCGGCCTTCTTGAGGAAGTAGGTGTTCGGCGGGGTCTTCATGATGAAGTTGAAGGTACGGTCGCCGTACGCGGTGATCACCACCGGCACCGGCATACCGGGCTCCATGCCCTGCGTCGCCGCATTGAATTCCTTGACAAACTGCATGATGTTCAAGCCGCGCTGGCCGAGCGCCGGGCCTACTGGCGGCGACGGGTTAGCCTTACCGGCGGGAATTTGCAGCTTGATATAGCCGACAATCTTTTTTGCCATTGCTGGCTCCTATCCCTGGGCACAATGCCCAATGGACCGTGGTACATGCGGCCAAGCGACCCTTCGCCCAACCTCCCGCGTTCCTTGAAGCGCGGAGCCTTACAGGGTTTTTTGCCCCTTTGTCTATACTCGTCAGGCATGTTTGACGTGCATTTCACCTATTCGGCGAGCGAAAATCCACGGATGGGCGCCAAGCGTGGGCACGATGGCTTGTGAGGGCTGAGCCCCCCGGACTATAGAGGCCGAGGTTTCAGGGATCTTGGGCGAATATGCTTTATTGGGTACGCAGTCTAAAGGGCAGTTGGATCGCACGGGTTTTTTCCGTGCTGCTAATGTTCGTGTTTATCGCCTGGGGCGCATCCAGCGCCCTACCGCTGATGACCGGTGGCACCAATTCGGTGGCCCATATTGGCGGCCAGGCGGTGAATATTACGGCAGTGCAGGCGGAATATCAGACCGAGCTAAACCAAGCCAAACTGCCCTCCGCGCCAGATGCCAACACCCGCCAGCAGATTGCGCAATCCGCATTGGCGACTGTGCTGCGCCAACAGGCACTCGCCCTGGAGGAGCAGGCTTTGGGCGTCACCGCGCCAGATGCTGCCGTGCGGGCGCGGATTTATGCGATCCCCGCGTTCCTGACGAATGGCACATTCGATCAAGCCAAATTCAATACTGTATTGCAGCAAAACAACCTCTCGCCCGACCGGTTTCTGGCACTTGAGACGGATAATGTGAAAGCCGAACAGGTGGTGCCAGCGGTGATTGCCGGTGTCGCCCCGCCCACCGAGCTCAGCAACCAAATTTTTAGTTTTATCTCGCAGGCCCGCACCGCAGATATGGTGACGGTCCCGATCGCCAGCCAACCAGCACCAGCGCTGCCGAGCGATGCGGTGCTGCAGCGTTATTGGAAGAACCATCCGGCCCAATATACCGCGCCAGAATACCGGACGGTAAAAATTGTGGTGCTGTCGCCACAGGTGCTGGCTGCCTCTGAGCCCGTGAGCGATGCTGAATTGCAAACACTTTACGCCCAGGCCAGCGCCCAGCAATCTGTCCCGGCCACCCGCAGCGTGCAGGTGATTACCAGCAATAGTCCCGCAAAAGCCGCCAAGCTCGCCAAGCTTTGGCAGTCCGGCGCCGATTGGACCGCGATGCAGGCCGCCGCCCAGAAAGCCGGTGCGACCGCCGTGGCGCTTGACCATGCACAGCAGAACCAAATTCCCTCAACCGCACTCGCCCAAGCGGTATTTGCCGCGACCCCTGGGACCGTAACTGGACCCGTGCCCGGCGATCTTGGCTCTTATGTTTTCGAAGTGACCGATGCGCAAGCAGCCGGCGCACCTAGCTTCGCGTCCCTCGCACCGGCGCTGAAAGCGCAGATCCAGTTGCAGAAGGCCCAGCTTCAGGTGGCCAAAGATGTGGATAACGTGCAGGATGCGCTGGCCGGCCAGACGCCGCTTGACCAACTGCCGGGCAATCTCGACCTCGCTGCGGTACAAGGCACGCTAGATGTCAATGGCAACACCACGGACGGCAACAAAGCGCCGATCCCCGGTGGCGACAAGGTGCGCGAGGCCGTGATCAAGGCGATTTTTGCCGGCCATCAAGGTGATCCAGCGCAGTTGATCACCGGCCCGGATGGCAGCTACTTCGCCTTCACCATCGACAATATCACCAAGCCTGCCGTACGACCCTATGATCAGGTAAAAGCGCAAGTGGCTGCCGACTGGGTAAAAGACGCGCAGTCGCACGCAGCCGAGGCAAAAGCGGCTGACTTATTGGCGGCTGTAAATGGCGGCAAGAATTTTGATCAGGTCGCGCAGGCTGCCGGGTTTACTGTGACCAAGTCGGCACCGCAGACCCGCAATGCCGGACCAAACGGCATCACCTCGCAGTTGGAGCAGATATTGTTCAGCCTGAAGCTTGGCCAGGCGACAATGCAACAAACCCCTGACGGGTTCCTGGTGGCAGTGTTGTCCAACATCGACCAGCCGAAGCCATCGGACGACCCGGCTCTGCTGGGGCAGATCCAGCAGTCACTCACGAAGTCCTTGCAAAATGATGTTGCAGAGAGCTTCCTGGCGGGCCTCGAAGCCCGCGACAAGGTGAGCGTTGACAGCAAGCTGCTCGCCCAGATTTACCAATAGACGAATTGATCACTTAAGAAAGTGCAAACCCGCTTATGAATGCTGCCGCCCCGATTGCTTATGATGCGTTCTGCGCCGCTTATGATGCCGGGCGCGGATCCCTGGTGTGGCGGCATGATGTGGCAGACTTGCTCACGCCAGTAGCGGCATTTTTGAAGCTGGCGCATGGCAAGCCGTTTTCGTTTTTACTTGAAAGCGTTGAAGGCGGTGCGGCGCGAGGCCGCTATTCCGTGATCGGCATGACGCCGGATTTGATCTGGCGCTGTGAGAATGGCGTTTCGCTTTTGAACCGCGACCCCCAAGCCAACCCAGATAGTTTTTTGGCCACTGGTGAGCCGCCTTTAGATAGTCTGCGGGCGCTCATTGCTGAGACGAAGTTGGATGTACCGGAAGGGTTGCCACCCATGACCGGGGGGCTCTCAGGCTATCTCGGCTACGACATGGTTCGGCTGATGGAGGATATTCCCAATGCCAACCCAGATGTTCTGGGCATTCCCGAAGCAATTTTGGTGCGGCCCAGCCTGTTTGCGATTTTTGATGGCGTGACTGATGAGCTAACCTTAGCAGCACCAGTGTACCCCAAGGCCGGGGTGAGTGCGGCAAGCGCCTATGCGGCAGCGGAATTACGGTTGCAGGCGGCGCGAGAAGCGCTCGACATGCCGGTGCCGAAGTTAGTCAGCCCCAAGCCGATTCCGGCGCCATTACAAAAATCCAACATGAGCAAGGCGGAGTTCCTGGCGATGGTGGAGAAGGGCAAGGATTATATCCGCGCCGGCGATGTGTTTCAGGTGGTGCCAAGCCAGCGTTTTGAAGCACCCTTTACCATGCCACCGTTTGCGCTGTACCGCAGCCTGCGGCGGATTAATCCGGCCCCGTTTTTGTTCTATCTGGATTTTGGAAATTTCCAGGCGGTGGGATCATCCCCTGAAATTTTGGTGCGGCTGCGCGATGGCGTGGTGACCATCAGGCCGCTGGCTGGCACGCGTAAGCGCGGGGCCAACAAGGCTGAGGACGCAGCCCTTGAAGCCGAACTACTGAACGACCCGAAAGAACGCGCCGAGCATTTGATGCTGCTGGATTTAGGCCGCAACGATGTGGGCCGGGTTGCGGAAATTGGTTCCGTGAAGGTGGTGGAGAGTTTTGCCATCGAGCGGTTCAGCCATGTGATGCATATATCCTCGACCGTAGAAGGCCATATTAAACCAGGGCTGGATGCGTTGGATGCGCTGGTGGCAGGCTTCCCGGCGGGCACACTTTCCGGAGCGCCGAAAGTGCGCGCAATGCAGATTATTGATGAGCTGGAACCATCCCGGCGTGGTTTGTACGCGGGCTGCATCGGCTATTTTGCGGCCAACGGCACAATGGATACCTGCATCGGGCTGCGCACTGCCTTGGTGAAAGATGGCACGATGTATGTGCAAGCCGGCGTGGGCGTGGTGGCGGATTCCGACCCCGAAGCCGAATATGCTGAGAGCGTGCAGAAGGCGCGCGCCTTGTTCAGGGCCGCGGAAGATGCGGTGCGCTATGCTGAACAGGAACGCGCATCATGATTGTGCTGATTGATAATTACGACAGCTTCACCTTTAACCTGGTCCACTTCCTGGGTGATCTGGGTGCTGAATGCACGGTGGTCCGCAATGATAAAATCACGCCCGCCGAAGTGCTGGCAATGCAGCCGGATGGGGTCGTGCTCTCCCCTGGGCCCTGCACGCCCAACGAGGCAGGGATTTGCTTGGAGATGGTGGCAGCAGCCGCCGGTAAAGTGCCGTTGCTCGGGGTTTGCCTGGGGCATCAGGCCATCGGCCAGGCGTTTGGCGGCGATGTGATCCGCGCCCCTGAGCCCGTGCATGGCAAAACCAGCCCGGTGCATCATGCTAACACCGATATGTTTGAAGGCCTGCCCGACCCGTTCACCGCCACCCGCTACCATTCCCTGATTGTGGATAAAGCCACTTTGCCAAACACGCTAAAGGCGACAGCCTGGACTGATGATGGGATTATTATGGGTCTGCGCCATAAAAGCTTTGATATTTATGGCGTGCAATTTCACCCGGAAAGCATCGCCACCAGCCACGGGCACGAGATTCTACAAAACTTCTTGAACATTGCCACCCGTAAGAATTCCCCGAAGCGGGCTGCATGAACGAAGGGTTGAAACCGGTTCTAGTGCGCTTGGCGCGTGGCGAAACACTGAACCAGGCCGAAGCCGAAGCCGCCTTCGGCGTGGTGATGGATGGCGCGGCAACACCTGCGCAAATTGGCGGAATGCTGATGGCGATGCGGGTGCGGGGTGAAACTGTGGCGGAATTGACCGGCGCGGTGACCGCCATGCGCGCCCGGATGACGCCGGTTGTGGCCCCCATGGGCGCGATGGATGTGTGCGGCACCGGCGGTGATGGGGCGGCGAGCTTAAATGTATCAACCGCGGTTTCCTTTGTGCTGGCAGCGTGCGGGGTGCCCGTGGCCAAACATGGTAACCGCGCACTTTCGTCGCGCTCCGGCGGGGCGGATGTGTTGATGGCGCTGGGTGTAAACATTGAACCTGATCTTGCCGCGTTGAGCCAGATATTGACCGATGTTGGCTGCGTGTTTTTGTTTGCCCCCAAGCATCACCCGGCTTTGCGCCATGCCGGGCCGGTGCGGGTGGAGCTTGGCACCCGCACGATCTTTAACCTCACCGGCCCAATGGCGAACCCGGCCAGCGTGAAGCTGCAACTAATGGGCGTGTATGACCCGGTATGGGTCCGCCCCGTGGCGGAAACCTTGCAACAGCTTGGTACGCAATCAGCCTGGGTGGTGTTTGGCAATGGCTTGGATGAGCTGACCCTGGATGGCATCAACCATGTGGCTGCGCTGAAAGACGGTAAAATTAGCGAATTTACCCTGAGTGCCGCGGATGCGGGCCTGGCCCCTGCCCCGCAGGCTGCCATTAAAGGCGGAGATGCCAAGGAGAACGCGGCGGCGTTGCGCGCATTGCTGGATGGCGCACCTGGTGCCTATCGCGATACTATATTGTTTAATACCGCAGCGGCTTTGATAATTGCAGGCAAGGCCGGAACTCTGGCAGAGGGCATATCAATAGCAGCCACCGCGATTGATACCGGCCGGGCGAAAGCGGTGCTGGGGGCTCTGGTGGCGGCGACGAATCAGGAATTTGTGTAATGGACGGGTCTATGACGACTGGCGACGATATTCTTGCCAAAATTTGCGCTGATACGTTGGCCAGCGTGGCGACGCGCAAAGCGAGCCACAGCCTGGACGATGTGAAGGGTCTGGCCAAGGAAGCTGGGAAGCCGCGCGGTTTCGGCCGGGCCCTGATGGATGCGACAGCCGCGGGCCGGCCGGGGCTGATCACCGAAATAAAAAAAGCCTCGCCATCGGGCGGTCTGATCCGGGAAGATTTCGACCCGCAAAGTATCGCAATGGCTTATATGGAAGGCGGCGCTGTCTGCCTTTCGGTGCTGACCGACAAGAAATATTTTCAGGGCTCGCCTGCGCATTTGCAAACGGCCCGAGCGGCCGTGAAACTGCCAGTGATCCGCAAAGACTTCATTTTGGACCCGTGGCAGGTTTATGAATCGCGTGCGATGGGTGCCGACTGCATCCTGCTGATTATGGCGGCACTCTCGGATTCCCAGGCGCGTGACTTGGAAGAACTGGCCCGCAGCTTGGATATGGATGTGCTGGCAGAAGTGCATGATGAAGCCGAATTGGACCGTGCTTTGGGCCTGCAAACGCCGCTGCTCGGCATTAACAACCGCAATTTGAAAACCATGGTGACCACGCTGGAAACCACCGAACGCTTAAGCAAATTAGTGCCGCCGGATCGGTTCCTGGTGTCGGAATCTGGCATCAAGACCAATGATGACATCAAGCGGTTGCAAAATGTCTGCGTGCAAGGCTTCCTGGTGGGCGAGTCTCTGATGCGCCAGCCCGACGTGAAGCTGGCTGTGCAGCAGTTGCTAGGCACAAATTGAGCGGGCTTACGCATATTGATGCGGCTGGCAATGCCCGCATGGTGGATGTCTCTGCCAAGGACGAGACAATGCGGGAGGCCACCGCCAAAGGCCGCGTGAAAATGCTGGCATCCACCTTGGCGCTGATTGGTTCCGGCACCGCCCCCAAGGGCGACGTGCTGGCGGCAGCGCGGTTGGCGGGAATTATGGCCGCGAAAAAAACCTCGGATTTAATCCCGCTTTGCCATCCGCTCGCAATTTCATCTGTCACCGTTGATTTGGCGCTCAACGAAATTGAAACTTCTGTTGATATATCAGCGACCGTCCGCACCACCGGGCGCACCGGGGTGGAGATGGAAGCCCTAACCGCGGTGAGTATTGCGTGTCTGACCATTTACGACATGGTAAAGGCGGTGGATCGCGGAATGCGGATTGAAGAGATCCGGGTGGTGGCAAAATCCGGCGGCAAGTCCGGTGACTTTGTGCAAGACTAATGCTGAGCGTTGAACAAGCTCGTGCGCAGATTTTGAGCGCGATTAAGGCCACCGGGCCGGAAACCGTCGCACTCGCAAATGCTGCGGGCCGCGTGTTGGCCACACCGGTAATGGCAAGACTAACCCAGCCGCCAGCCGACCTTTCAGCGATGGATGGCTATGCCATTCGCGCCGCTGACGGCGTGGAAAAAGCCATCCTGAGCATTATTGGTACGGCACCGGCGGGGCATCCTTTTGCCGGGCATGTGAGTGCTGGTCAGGCCGTGCGGCTATTTACGGGCAGCGTGATTCCGAACGGTGCCGATACGGTGATTATCCAAGAAAATGTCACGCGGCAGAATGACACCATAACCGTGAATGAAGCGGCAGGTGCTGCAAAAAATATTCGCCGCGCGGGCCAGGATTTTGCCACAGGCGATGTTTTGATACCGGCTGGCAAATTACTGACCGCGCGTGATATCGGGCTAGCGGCGGCCGGCAACCACCCTTGGGTGACTGTGCACCGGCGGCCAAAGATTGCGATTCTTGCAACGGGTGATGAGATTTCACTGCCGGGCGAAGCAATTGCCGCGGGCGGTATTGTGAGCTCTAACGCCCATATGTTGGCGGCGTTTGTTACCGCTGCCGGTGGTGAACCGGTGGTGCTACCGATTGCGCGCGATGATATCACCGCCATTGCCGATGGCGCAGATGCCGCGCGAGGCGCGGATATGCTGGTCACCACCGGTGGCGCCAGTGTCGGCGACCATGATTTGGTGCAGCCCGCCTTACAGGCCCGGGGCCTGAGTTTGGATTTCTGGAAAATCGCCATGCGCCCGGGCAAGCCTTTGATGTTCGGCAATTTGGGCGAGATGCCGGTACTCGGGCTACCTGGCAATCCGGTCTCCGCGTTCGTTTGTGCGCTGCTGTTTTTGCAACCGGCCATCGCGGCCTTGGGAGGGTTACCCGGCACCGCACCGACAACTGAAACGGCCCGCCTGGGTGCGGCGCTAAAACCAAACGACCAGCGCGAGGATTATGTGCGGGCGCATTTGCATCGAGATTCTGATGGCTGGGTGGCCACTCCCTTTGGTATGCAGGATTCTGGTATGTTACGCACCTTGGCCAACGCCGGCGCGCTGATCAAACGCCCTGCGTTCGATGCTGCCAGAGGAACGGGTGTGGCGGTGGAGATTATTCGGTTGGGTGCGCTTGGAATTTAGCACCAGCTTTCATGACGCTTGACGTGGCGACGAGAACCTAACTAGAACATCGGTATGTTGGCGTTTTGTTCTATCGCGCGCCATGGTCCGGAGGGTTGCCATGCTAACCAGTAAACAACACGAGCTGCTGGTATTTATCGACCAGCATCTGCGCAAAACCGGCTGTTCGCCGAGTTTTGAGGAGATGAAGGACGCACTCGACCTACGTTCCAAATCCGGCATCCATCGGCTGATTACGGCGCTCGAAGAGCGTGGGTTTCTGCGCCGCCATAAGCACCGGGCGCGGGCGTTGGAAGTGGTGAGACTGTCCGAGGACCTAACGCCACCCGAACGCGAGATCCCGCGCTTCGCACCAAATGTCATACACGGCAATTTCCCCGGGAAATTTAAGGCCCCCAAGGCAGCGAATGAATCTGCTTTGGGCAACCTTGGCGAAGCCGGTTCAATCACATTGCCGCTGTATGGCAAAATTGCTGCTGGTCTGCCGATTGAGGCATTGCAAGATGATCATGCCGCCGAAATCGAAGTGCCCGTGAACCTGCTGGGAAGTGGCGATCATTTCGCGCTGGAGGTGGAAGGCGAGTCGATGATTGAAGCAGGGATTCTTAACGGCGATACAGTGATCATCCGCCGCGGAGAAACCGCAGAAAACGGCCAGATTATCGTGGCTTTGGTGGATGAGAACGAGGTAACGCTGAAGCGGCTGCGCAGGCGCGGTAATTCAATTGCACTTGAACCCGCAAATGTGCGGTTCGAAACCAAAATCCTACCGGCAGACCGCGTGAAAATCCAAGGAAGGCTGGTCGCACTTTTGCGCAAATATTAGCGGTGACCCTGCCCCGAAATCCCTCCTTTTGAGTCGGCTAAATTCACGGGGTCAGGCCATCTACCGCTAATGCGGCGCCGTAACTAAATTAACCGCGCGGCGCGACATTGCTGTCGAGCGCAGCGATGGCTGCCGGCAGCCCCTTCAATGAGAAATCAATCACCAGGGCCTTGCCGGTCATCAGCGTAATTTTAGCGTGCCCCTGCTTAGCACTATGCAAATCCTTGAGCAGCGATGATGCTGGTTGGTTGACCACGTAGCAGCCATTGTCGTTGCAAAAACTATACGTCGCCAGAACCGGTTTCTGCTTATCAAGCGACAGGTCAATGCCAGGTTTCAAAGCCACACCCAGCGGTGCCACGATGTTCATCTCATGACTTTTCCCGGTCGTTTTCAGGACCGTGATGGTTAGTAACGGGGTTAGGTGACCATCCTTGCTGATGGAAAGTTGCTGCTGCACCGAGCAAATAGCTGTAACAGGCTTGCCGGGTTGAGCGGTGGCGAGGCAGCGATAAACCCAGTCACCGAAATTTTGTGAGAGCAGCTTTTGCACTGGCGCTGCGGGGGCGGGCGCAGCTTGAGCAGGTGCAGCGGCCGGGGCGGCGGCGGCGGGTTGGTCATCTGCCCGGGCGGCGAGCGGCGCGAAAGACGCGCAGATAACGAATGCCAATAGGATTTTGTTGAGTTTATTCATAAGACGCAGGTTCCCTGTTCAAATTTTCGCCACAGATGGATATGGGCACCGGTACTGAATGCCCCCTTAAAACACAAGCTAAGCCTAGCGGTATTTAGACGCCTTGTTCTTACGGCGGCGTTCTTGCTCGGTCGGTTTGGCATCCGCCGCGCGGGGGGGGCGCGGTGGGCGAGCCGGCTGGGCGGCTTTGACCTTCGCAGGGCGCGGGCCAGGGTCACGAGCCGGGCCGGCACCTGGCGGGGTGGAGGGCTCGATCACCATGTCCTGGTTGGTCGCGGCGCGGACGGATTCTTGGAAACGCTGCGCGGCTGATGCGGAGATTTCAAACTTGGTTTCGCGGTCGAAAATGCGGATCACGCCGATTTCCTGCTTGGTGATACCACCAACCCGGCAGATCAGCGGGATCAGCCATTTCGGGTCGGCGTTCTGCGAGCGGCCAACCGAGGCGCGGAACCAATTCATCGGGCCGCTTTGGGCTTGCGCGTCAAACGCGACTTTTTCGCGTGGTGCCCGCACCGAACGGGCCGCAGACGCTGATACTGGCGGCTGATATTGGACAGTAAGTTCTTCCGGTGCCGGTAGCTTGGCGCGGTAGAGGCGGATCAGCGCAGCGGCGATCGATTCCGGGCTTTGGCGCGTTAAAAGCTGTTTGGCCAGCGCAATATCTTCATCCAACGGCGTCTCGGTCAGCACTGGGTCTGAGAGCAGGCGTTCCTGGTCACGGGCGCGGATCTCCTCGGCCAAAGGCGGGTCGGCCCAGGCAGCATTGATATTCGCGGATGCGAGCAGCATTTCAGCCCGGCGGCGCTTGCTGTTGGGCACTAGCAACAAACACACGCCTTTGCGGCCCGCACGACCAGTACGGCCGGAGCGATGCAGCAAAGTGGCTTTATTGGTTGGCAAATCGGCATGGATCACAAGGTCGAGGTCTGGCAGGTCAAGCCCGCGGGCAGCGACGTCGGTGGCGATACAGACCCTGGCGCGGCCATCGCGCAGCGATTGCAGGGCGTTGTTGCGTTCGTTCTGGCTGAGCTCACCGGAAAGTGATACAGCATCAAACCCGCGTTCCAGCAAGCTGCTTTGCAGCCGCCGCACCGCTTCGCGGGTCGCGCAAAATACCAAAGTCCCGCGGGCATCGTAATAGCGCAGCAGGTTTACCAGGCCCAATTCAATCTCGTGGCCGGCGACTCGCACGGCGCGATATTCAATGTCGGCATGCGGCTGGTTGCGGGAGACGGTGTCGATCCGCAGCGCGTCTTGCTGGTACTGCCGGGCAAGGGCAGCGATGTCCTTGGCGATGGTGGCGGAGAAAAGGAGCGTGCGGCGGGATTCGGGGGCAGCGTTCAGGATGAATTCCAGCTCGTCCTTGAAGCCGAGGTCGAGCATCTCGTCCGCCTCATCAAGCACCACCACCTGGATGCCGGAAAGGTCGAGACGGCGGCGGTTGATATGGTCTTGCAGGCGGCCCGGTGTGCCCACCACAATATGGCAACCCGCTGAAAGCGCACGGGATTCTTCACGCGCATCCATGCCACCCACACAGGAAACCACCCGCCCGCCAGCTTCGGCGTAAAGCCAAGTGAGTTCGCCGTGCACCTGAATGGCAAGCTCACGGGTCGGGGCGATCACCAAAACCAACGGGGCCGCAGCACGAGGCAAGCGCTCTTCAGCCCCCAAAATGGTGGAGGCGAAGGCAAGGCCATAGGCAACAGTTTTGCCAGAACCGGTCTGGGCAGAGACCAACAGATCGCGGTCTTCGGCATCTGGTTCCAACACGGCGAGCTGCACGGCGGTGGGTTCGGTATAGCCGCGCGCCACCAGGGCACGCTGCAAGGCTGGGTTCTCAATTGGGAAGGTCATGGCGGCTCGTAGCCCGATCGTCCGCCCACCGCAACGCCGGTGTACGGCATGGCCGCAACGCGCAGCGGCAGTGATCCCGCACAGAAGCGCTCATTGTTCGCGAAGCCGTAGGGGCCATGTTAGTTCAATTGGAGCATGACCGATGAGCTTTTCAAGGCGCTGGAGTATCGGTTTTGTCCTCGCATGTTCGGGCTGTGTGCATGTACCAGCATCGGACCCTGACCTGGCCTGCACCATCCCGACTATTTCTGAGGCCCAGGCTTTGAGCGTGATGCAAACGCAAAGCACCGCGTTGACGGGCTTGCCCTTTGTGAACGGCAACCAAGTGACGCTGCTGGAAAACGGCCCGGCCACATACAGCGCGATGCTAGCCGCCATGGCCGCCGCAACCCAACGAATTGATATGGAAAGCTATGAATTTGACGGCGACGTGGCCAATAAATTTGCGGATTTAATGATTATGAAAGTGGCCCAAGGCGTCCAGGTGCACCTGATTTATGATGATTACGGGACCAACGCACCGAGTGCTTTGTTCGACCGGCTCCGCCAAGGTGGCGTTCTGGTTGTTAAATATAATTCCCTGAACCCCGCTGAGATGAAGAATTTTGATGTGAACAAGCGCGACCATCGCAAATTGCTGGTGGTTGACGACCAGCTGGTATTTACGGGCGGGGTAAATATCGCCCAGGTCTATGAGAACCACCGGGCCAGCTACAAAATTGCGACAACAGCACAAACGCTGCCCTGGCGCGATACTGATGTGAAAATTGCAGGGCCAGTGGTGGCTTCGTTTGACCAACTCTTTACGCAGACATGGCGTGAGCAAAAAGGCCCACCGATCGAAGATGCAGTTCCACCTGCTGGTAAATTGCCAGGTGGAACCTCGGTGGTGCAGGCGCTCGATGGCTCGCCGCGCGACCACCACCCGGCCATTTACAAAACCCTGCTGGTCGCGATGGCGGCGGCACGTACATCCATTCACCTCACCACCGGCTTTTTCGCGCCACCGCCCGATATGGTCGAGGCGTTGAAATGCGCAGCCCGCCGGGGGGTGGATGTGCGCGTGATCGTACCGGCGATCAGCGATAGCGATTCCACCATCGCGGCCGGCCGTGCTGATTATGACGATTTGTTGAAAGCTGGGGTGCATGTTTATGAGCGCCAAGGCGTGGTGCTGCACGCCAAAACGGCAGTGATCGACGGGCAATGGTCGGTGGTCGGCTCATCGAACCTCGACTGGCGCAGTGTGGTTTACAATAACGAGATCGACGCCATTGTGATGGGGCCAGATTTCGGTACCCAAATGGAGCTTATGTTCAGCAAAGACATCGCGTCATCGCTAGAAATTACGGCTGCACGCTGGAAACACCGCGGGGTTGGCGAAAGGTTGAACGAATTTCGTGCCCGGTTGGTGTCGTTTTTGCTATAAAGCACAAAAGGGGGAGCTTCCGAATGGGAAAACATCTGTACCGGCCGCTGATAAGCATTGAAGGAAAGCCGCCAGTACCGTATGATAATAACGCTAGGGAAGATCCTTGGCTGTGATTTCGATTTTAAGAGGACAGTTTTAATAGTGCGACCCCCGAAAAACGACCGCCAGCGGCAGCCCCGCCGCCGCGGCTTTGATGACGATAATTTCTTTGGCAACACGCCGCCGCCCCCACCGTCTTTTTCTGGGTTTGGGTCTGCCTCTTCCGCACCGGAAGCGAAAGCCACCGTGAAATGGTATAATTCCGAAAAGGGATTTGGTTTCGTTGAGATGGCCGACGGATCAGGTGACGTGTTCTTGCACGCCAACTCTCTACAAAATGCTGGTTTCCAGGCCGTAGCGCCGGGCGCAATTTTGCAGGTCCGCGTTGGCCAAGGCCAAAAAGGTCGTCAGGTTGACCAGGTGATTTCAGTTACTGAAGGCGATGCTCCGCCGCCAAGCCGTGGTGGCTTTGGTGGTGGTGCTGGCGGTTATGACCGTCCGCGCCCCTCCGGCCCGCGCCCACCACGCCAGCAGGCCAGTGGCCCGGCTGTGGAAATGACCGGCATCGTGAAATGGTACAATGCCACCAAGGGCTTCGGCTTCATCAGCCCACAGGATGGCGGGAAGGACGTGTTTGTGCACGCCACAGCGCTTGAACATGCCGGCCTGCCGCCTTTGCAGGAAGGCCAGTCGGTCCGCATGAACGTGGTCCAGGGTGCCAAGGGTCCGGAAGTCAGTTCGATTAGCGTCGGCTAAGCCAAGCTTTTTTCTGAGACGTTGATTCAAGGAGCGTGAATTGGCCTGAATGGCTGATTTGCGCTCTTTTTATTGCAGCTCGGCGTTGCCGTGATTGTCAGCAAGCCAACGACGCGCTACCGGCTGAGCCCAACAGGGGATGATGATGCGCCAAGTAATTGCCGGAAACTGGAAGATGAGTGGCAGCCTAACTGGGGTTGCCGCGTACGCAGCGGCTTTGCAAGCGGCTAATACCCCGGCCCAACTGATTGTCTGCCCCCCCTTCCCGCTATTACCAGCCTTTGCGGCGGCACTTGCTGGCTCCGAGATCGGCCTTGGTGCGCAGGATTGCCACGCGAATATATCTGGCGCCCATACCGGGGATGTGGCGGCAGCCTTACTAAAGGAAATTGGCGCCAGTTACGTGATTTTAGGCCATTCTGAGCGCCGGGCAGACCATGCGGAGAGCAATGCGGTGGTGGCCGGTAAGGTGAAAACCGCGTTGGCGGCGCGGCTGATACCGATTGTATGTGTTGGCGAGTCTGAAGCTGAACGCGACGTGGGCGAGGCCGAAAATGTGGTTTGCAGCCAACTTACCCATAGTTTGCCGGATGATTTTACTGGGCTGGTGGCCTATGAGCCGATCTGGGCCATTGGGACCGGCAAGACCCCAACCGAGGCTGACATAACGGCCATGCATGCAGCAATTCGTGCTGCTCTGGTGGCCCGGTTTGGGGCTAACGGTGCCAAAACCCTCATTTTATATGGTGGATCGGTCAAACCGAGCAATGCTTCGGCCATTTTAGCACTACCGGAGGTCGGTGGGGCGCTGGTTGGCGGGGCCAGCTTGGTGGCGGCGGACTTTACGGCCATTGCTGCCAGCGCGCGGGTTGTTTAGAAGCCGCATCTTCATAAGGTGGCAACGCCAGTAAATTTTCAGCAAGGTCTCGGATGATCAAGGTTCTTCTCGTTCTGCATGTTTTCGTCACCATCGCGCTGATCGGCGTGGTGCTGATCCAGCGTAGCGAGGGCGGCGGGTTGGGTCTTGGCGGCGGCCAGGGCATGGGCAGCTTTATGTCTGGCCGCGGCACGGCGAACTTACTCACCCGGACCACTGCGATTCTGGGTACAGCGTTTTTCGTACTCTCCCTTAGCCTAGCGTTGCTGTATAAAGGTGGGTCGTCAAACAGTGCGGCGGCAATTTTGGCCGCTCCGCTGGCAAACACCCCCAGCACGCCGATACCTGGCGTGCCGGCACCTGGTGCTGCGGTCCCGGCGCTGCCGCAAACCCCGGCTGACGCGCGACCGGCCAGCCCAGTGCCAGCCGTACCCGCGGTGCCAGCACCAGCTGTACCGGCACCCGCTGCGCCGGCGCAGCCAAAGAGCAACTAAACTTAACGCCCCCCCCTCTCGCTTTTTCTACGACTCATGTATGATCGGATTCCATGACGCGGTTCGTATTCATCACCGGCGGCGTGGTCTCCTCGTTAGGCAAGGGCATCGCATCCGCAGCGCTTGGCGCGCTTTTGCAGGCCCGTGGCTATTCGGTGTGCCTGCGCAAGCTTGACCCCTACTTGAACGTTGATCCGGGCACGATGAGCCCCTATCAGCATGGCGAAGTGTTCGTAACCGATGATGGGGCGGAAACCGACCTCGATCTCGGCCATTATGAACGTTTCACTGGTGTCCACGCCAGCAAGCTCGACAATGCCACCACTGGCAAAATTTATTCCGAAGTAATCGCCAAGGAACGCCGTGGCGATTATCTGGGCGCCACCGTGCAGGTGATCCCGCACATCACGGACGCCATCAAGGATGTGGTGCTGCGCGAGGTGACACAGTTTGACTTCGTGCTGGTTGAAATTGGTGGCACTGTGGGCGACATCGAAAGCCTGCCCTTTCTTGAAGCCATTCGCCAGTTGGGCAATGAACTGACCGCCGCACGTACGATGTTCGTGCACCTGACCTTAGTGCCCTATATTCCTTCGGCTGGTGAGCTGAAAACCAAACCGACCCAGCATTCGGTTAAAGAATTGCAAAATGTGGGGATTCAGCCGCAGATGTTGATCTGTCGCTGTGACCGCCCCATTCCAGACAATGAACGCCGCAAGATTGCCTCGTTCTGCAATGTACGTACCGAGGCGGTGATTCCGGCGCTCGATATTGATACCATCTACGCGGTGCCGATTTCATATCATGAAGCTGGGATGGACCGCGAAGTGTTGCGGCATTTCAACCTGCCATTTGAAAACGAACCAGATGTTTCGCGCTGGTCCCGGATTGTAAATGTTGTGCGTGCGCCGGAAGGTGAAGTTCGCATCGCCGTGGTCGGCAAATATACCAACTTGCTGGATAGCTATAAGTCTCTGGCTGAAGCGCTGGCGCATGGTGGCATCGCCAACCGGGTGAAAGTGCAGCTTGATTGGATCGACGCGCAGGTATTTGAACAACCTAACACCGTTGAACAGTTGCAAGGCGTGCATGGTATTTTGGTACCAGGTGGCTTTGGCGAGCGAGGTACCGCCGGCAAGATTGAAGCGGTGCGGTTTGCACGGGAACGCAAAGTGCCGTTCTTGGGTATTTGCTTTGGGATGCAGATGGCGGTGATTGAGGCGGCACGTAACCTCGCCAACATGCCGAGCGCGTCTTCCACTGAATTTGGTCCGTGCGATGTACCGGTCGTGGGGTTGCTGACCGAATGGGCGCGCGGCAATGATATTGAGCGTCGCCGTGCAGGTGGTGATTTAGGCGGCACGATGCGGCTTGGCGCTTTCGATGCACATCTCGCTGAGGGCTCATTGGTACGTGAAGTTTATACTGGCGCTGCGGAGATTTCTGAACGCCACCGGCACCGTTACGAAGTAAATATCCATTATCGCGAAGAACTGGAAGCCACTGGCTTGCGCTTCTCAGGGCTTTCACCGGATGGCGTATTGCCGGAGATTGTTGAATATCCTGATCATCCCTGGTTCATTGGCGTGCAATACCACCCCGAATTAAAATCTAAACCTTTTGCGCCGCACCCGTTATTTGAAGGTTTCATCGCGGCTGCTGTGCGGCAATCGAGGCTGGTATGAGTGTTGATATTCTGGGGCTGCATGTTGCCAATGATCTGCCATTTACGCTCATTGCCGGGCCCTGCCAGATTGAATCTGAAGCGCATACGATGGAAATCGCTAGCGTGCTGCACCAGATTTCAAAAAATCTTGGCGTCGGGATTATTTATAAATCGAGTTACGATAAAGCTAACCGCACATCGGCCAAGGCTGAACGCGGCATCGGCATGGCGAAGGGTTTAGAAATTCTCGCCCGGGTGCGGGAAACATTCGGAATGCCGGTGCTGACCGATGTGCATGATGCCGCGCAATGCGCCCCGGCGGCGGAAGCAGTGGACGTGCTGCAAATTCCAGCGTTTTTGTGCCGCCAGACGGATTTGTTGATCGCCGCTGGTGAAACCGGCCGCGCCATCAACGTGAAAAAAGGCCAGTTTTTAGCCCCCTGGGATATGAAGAATGTCGCGGCGAAAATTGCCGGTACTGGCAATGAACGTATTCTCCTCACTGAACGTGGTGCCAGCTTCGGTTACAACACGCTGGTAAGCGATTTCCGCGCGCTGCCGATTATGGCGCAAACCGGCTATCCGGTGATTTTTGATGCCACCCATTCCGTGCAGCAGCCAGGCGGGCAAGGTACGTCATCGGGTGGAGAGCGCCAATATGCGCCCGTGCTGGCGCGCGCGGCTTTGGCAGTGGGCTGCGCAGGGTTATTCATAGAATGCCACCAGGACCCAGACCACGCACCATCAGACGGGCCAAATATGATCCCGTTGCGTGAGATGGAAGCGCTGATCAGAAACCTGATGGCGTTTGACAAACTGTCGAAGAGCTAAAGTATCAGGAATACGATCACAATAATCAAAAGCAGACCGAGACCGCCGCCGTAATAAATACCGCCTGAGCCCATAAACATGCCACCATGCAGGCCAAAGCCACCGCCGAATAGTAGCAAAACAAGCAGAATTATTAGTAGTAATCTCACGACACCGCTCCCTCATAACGTCTATAATTGCTATGTGGGCCGCCCTGATGATGGATACATTGAGAGATTTATGTCGAACGCGTCATGATTTGGCCATGACCATCAGCAGTCCGACTCTATTTCGGTTCGACTTCGACAGTAGCGGTGAGGCCTGCAATCAAGCGCGTGTTGGCTGGCACATTATCAAGCGTGATGCGAACTGGTACACGTTGCGCAAGTCGCACCCAGGTGAAAGTTGGGTTCACATCAGCCAACAGATTAGGACTGGCGGAACGCTCATGGTCGGTGATGCCGGCATCGATGCTCTCAACATGCCCCTGTAAAACCGGGCCGCCGCCGAGCAATGTTACACGGGCAGCATCACCCACGGCGATGCGTGGAAGTTTGGTTTCTTCAAAATAGCCATCGACATAAAGCGAACCAGAATCCACCAAAGCCGCGATTGCGCTCCCGCGTGAGACAAAATCCCCAGGGCGCATCGAGAAGTTTGTGATGGTGCCGTTCACGGTGGCACGAACAGTGGCACGGGTTAGGTTCAGGACAGCTTCAGCTTCATTGGCGTTGGCTTGGTCCAATTCGGCTTGCGCTTCCAGCACGGCGGTGTTGCTCTGATCACGTGTTTCGCTCGATACCGCATTGCCGGGCAGGCCATTGTAGCGCCTGGCATCGGCAACTGCTTGCGCCAAAGCTGCTTTGTCCTTGGCAACCGTCGCTTGCGCCGCCTGCAAAGCGACCGTGAACCGCACATTATCGATTTGAAATAGCGGATCACCCACATGCACGAATTGATTATCATGCACATAAACATCGGAGACCAAGCCAGATTCATCGGGGGCGACTTCCACAATATCCGCGCGCACACGGCCATCACGCGTCCAGGGGGCCAGCATGTAATATACCCATAATTGCCAAGCGAAAAATGCTGCAACCAGCACGGCGGCACAGGTGATGAGAAAACGTGGGAGGAACGATGTGTTGGTCATTGAAGGTCCAGACTTAGAAAATATGATTGGCAAGTGCCGAAACACCCGCCAGCAACATGACCAGCAAGGCTAGGTCGAATAATGGCCGGTGCCAGACATAGCGGTAAAAGCCGCTGCGGTTCAGCACATATCGCAAAGCGGCCGACAGCAGCAAAGCGATGGCCAACCAGATAAGCAATGGCGGGCACAGCACGCCATAAAGGTCGATTTCACCGATCATGCAGCCAGCACCATATCTCGAAACGGCGGCGGGGCGACTGGAAATAACACGATGCGCAAGCCAACCAGCATCATTAATGTTTCCTTATGTGGGCGGCTCTGGGCCAAAACCGGGGTTTTGATAAGGCCGTCAATTGCGGTATCGATATTCTGCAATAAGGATGGATCGGTGGGCTTTAACGGGTTGCCCTGATAATGCGCCGCCACGCCCGCCAGCACAGCCACATTACGCGCCTGCTCTGCGGATGAGAGAAACGCCATCTCCCGTTGCAGGCCAATGATGTTCAGCCCCACCCGCAGGTCCGTCAGCGCATCGGCGGCGGCAATATCAGCGCCGGGTGAAACCGCGGCGAGACGCGGCATCAGCAAGCCCAGGCGGTCCATCATAATGCCGGTCAGGTGCGCACGGTCATGGTTTGCATTCGGGGCCGCGGCAGCCGCAATGTCGCGCCAGCCGGCTTGCAGTAGCCGGCGGGCACTCCAAGCGGCACCGACCGAGCGGATCAACCGGGTGATGACCAAAGCGGACAATAAGCCGAATATCAGGCCGCAACAGCCATTTATGTAAGATGCAAAATCCCCGGCATAGCCGTTACTAAGGGCGAGTGTGGTGGCGCCCACCGCACCCATCACCATGCCGGTGCCAAACGTTGCAGGGCGTGAGACCAGCACGCCGATCATGAGCCCGGCGGGGAGTAGCGCCAACATCAGTTCGGGAAAGGTTTCCACCCGCGGCAGGATTGCAAAACCATAAATGGCGTCGGCGACCACCACGATCAGCGCGTTGCGGGTCATCAGCGCGATCGCGGGGGCAGGATCATCCTGTGCTGCAAAGAATGAACATGCCACGGCAACCATAATCGCGGCGCCGGCGCCGGCGGGCCAAGTTGTAAATATCCAGAAACCACACACAAGTAATATGGCGAGTGCGGCAGCCAGCGCGGAGAGCAATGCCAACCCATGGTCGCGGACCTGCTGGCGCTTAATCATGTCGGATGTCAGGCGTTCGGGTGGGGCGGGGTCGTTATCAACCACATGCGCACGAATGGCGCGCGAATGGCGGACCATACTCACCAGCTCATGCAGACGTACCAGCAACGTGGTGCGCAAAATACCCGCCCACGTTAAAGTGGGTTCACCGGCAGACTCTAGGGCGGTGATGTCCGCTTCCAGTTGGGTGGGTACGTGCTGCGCCCCGCCATCTTTGATCCAGGCTGCAATCTCATTCAGCAATTTTTGCAAAGGTGGCGTGATACCATCAATTTTTTGTAACTGCGCCACCCGGTCACCGATGGAGCTTAACACCGGCATCAGGCTGAGCACGTATAGTCGCAGCCGTTCAATATGCCGGGTGGCTGATTGTAGATGCGAGGTATCGTACGCAAGCTGACTGATCATCATGCTGACATCGACAGCCTCAGCCGCCAGGCGGCGCCTGGCCGCGCGCGTGGCCGTATCCTCCTCACGCCCGGCCAAGGCGGCGACTGCCCAATCCACCGCCGGTTTCACCCAGGCCAGGATACGGGCCGCTAGCACCGGGCCAAGCGGGCGGGGGAAGAAAATTGTGCCAACCAAAGTGGTGCAGGCGATGCCGATGGAAATTTCTTCAACCCGGGTGAGCGCCGTTTCAAAAATATGGTTAGGGTCTGCAACGCTCGGGAAGCCGATGATGGCGGCCGTGTAGCCTGCCAGCATAAATAAATAGGCGCGTGGGGAACGGTCGAGCAGCGATAAATACAGGCAAAACCCAATCCAGAGCGCAAAAGCGAGACTTAGCAACAAAGGCGAATCAGCGAGATTAGGTACCAGAATAACCGCTGCGACGCCGCCGACCGACGTGCCAATGAGCCGGTAGAGCGCCTTTGAGCGCATAGCCCCGGTAAGCGGTTGGGCCACGATATAGGCGGTGGCCATCGACCAATATGGATTGTCCAGCCCCAACCAAAATGCGAGCCCGAGGGCAAGCATAGCCCCCAGAAATGTCTTTAACGCGAAAACAAGCTCGCTAATGGTCGGCAATAACTAATCCAGTAGGCCGGAGAACAAAGCAGTACTGAGGTAGCGTTCACCATAGGAGGCGACAATTGCGACAATCAGTTTCCCGGCATTCTCTGGCCGCGCAGCTAGCTGCAAAGCTGCCCATAAAGACGCGCCGGAAGAGATACCAACCAACAGCCCTTCTTCCCGGGCGGCGCGGCGCGCGGTGACCAGCGTGTCGTCATTCGTCACGCGAATAATCTCGTCGTATATATGGGTGTTAAGTACGGCGGGCACGAAGCCGGCGCCAATGCCTTGAATCACATGCGGGCCTTTGGGGCCACCGGAGAGCACAGGCGATGCGTCTGGTTCGACCGCGACCGCTTTGAAGGATGGCTTACGGGCTTTGATCACTTCCGCAACGCCGGTGATGGTGCCACCAGTGCCGACACCGGAGACCAGAAAATCAACCTTGCCGTCAGTATCCGCCCAGATTTCCTCGGCGGTGGTGCGGCGATGCACATCAGGGTTGGCGATATTGCTAAATTGCTGCGGCATGAAATAATTTTTGCCGGAGGCCACAATTTCTTCGGCCTTGCGGATGGAGCCGCCAATGCCGTCCGGGCCGGGGGTGAGAACCAGCTCCGCACCATAGGCCCGCAGCACCGCCCGGCGCTCCTTGCTCATGGTATCTGGCATCACGATGATGCATTTATAGCCTTTGGCGGCGCACACCATGGCAAGGCCAATGCCGGTGTTGCCGGAAGTAGGTTCCACCACCACGCTGTCTGAAGTGAGGAGCCCGGCTTTTTCGGCCGCTTCGATCATCGAAACCGCGATGCGGTCTTTCACTGAATTGGACGGGTTATAGAATTCCAGCTTCGCAACGATATTACCCGGTAACCCAGCGCCCAGGCGGTTGATGCGGACCAGCGGCGTATGGCCAATCAGGGCGGTGACATCTTGGGCGATTTTCATGGAAACTCCTTATGAAGCTTGGGCAGCAGCCGTTTATCGAGCGCTTTCATAACCCGACCAAACTTGTCTGGATAGGGTCGGCCAGCATGGCAGACATTGAGAAGCTTGGCGTGTTGTCTTACTGAAATAGTGGCATGGCAAACCTCGTTATTTTAACTGGCGCTGGTATTTCTGCTGAATCTGGTATCAGCACTTTCCGTGACGCCAATGGGCTCTGGGAACGGCACCGCATTGAGGATGTGGCCTCGCCCCAGGCCTTTCAACGCGACCCCGAGATGGTTCACCGATTTTATAATTTGCGTCGCGCCCAGTTGAAGAGCGTCCTGCCAAACGCCGCTCATATCGCGCTGGCGAGGTTAGAGCGGGAATGGCGGGGTGGGTTTTTGCTGATCACCCAGAATGTCGATGACCTGCATGAGCGGGCAGGCAGCGAAAGCCTGCTGCATATGCACGGCGAGCTCCGCAAGCTGCGCTGCGCGCGTTGTGAGGCGGTGGTGTATCATGAAGAGGATGCCAGCCTGGACATAAGCTGCCAGACCTGCCGGACGACTGGCAATTTACGCCCAGATATCGTGTGGTTCGGCGAAGTGCCCTACCATCTGGATCGTATCTATACCGCCATCGCCCAGGCCGATATTTTTGTGGCGATTGGGACATCCGGCCAAGTTTACCCGGCGGCTGCTTTCGCTGCGATGGCCAACCAGAATGGCGGTGATTGCTTAACCATTGAGGTTAATCCGCAGCCCACCGGTGTAGCAAGCTTCCATCGGGTGATCGCGGAACCAGCAACGATCGGCGTGACGGCGTTGGTGCGTGATTTGCTGGCGTCGGGCACTGTTCTTTGATGAGGCCAGTCACTGAAAACCCTTTGCAGACCTGCGTGCGGTTGCTAGGCGTAATAAATGAATATTCTTCAACCGCCCCGTTATGCGGCAATTCATGTCATCGCCATTATCGGCTTGGCATTGGCTGGGTGTACCGCGCAAACAGCGCCGCCGCAGCCGGCCGCTGCACCTGTCGCGGCGGCGGTGCCGCCAAATGCAGATGCTGTCCACAAAGCGTTTGAGGCCGGCTATTCTGCCGGCTATGCTGTTGGCAAGCGCGTGCAAGCACGGATTGATGCCCAAATACGAGACCAACTCGCGGCATCCACCCCATTACCGCCTTCAGCTAAGCTTCCTAGTGATAATGCACCGGTAAACGCAGCTGATATATCCCCGCCAGTGACGCCACAGACCGTTTTTCAACCAACCGGTCAGGCTGTGCCGGTCCCTGCCACAAATTAGTGCAGGCGCCAGGCAAACCCTACCTGATTGCGGCTGCTTGCCTTCGAGAATTGGCGGCTGAGCCAGTTGCTAATTTGCCTGACGGCGTCTGCAATGGTCTGTGCCTGCCAGAGCTGTAGGCTGTATTCCGCAGGGTATAATTTTAACCCGCGCATATTTTTGATGTCATTCATAATCCATGTCCTTCATCATCTAGGGTAACCCACGGGGAAGAACGCTTCCGTCCTGTTACTCCACATCGTTATATCACAGTATTATTGTGCAATGCACCATAATAGGTCAGTTGATGAGACATGGCAGCTTTGCGAGCCATGATTTTTGTCAGGTTGCGTTAAATGAGCCGACAATTTTAGGGGGGGTGTGGCGGAGAGACAGTC
>NCAT01000098.1 GCA_002255575.1 Acidocella sp. 20-57-95 | reverse complement strand
CGACGTCACGATTGCCCAGGACGAAAGCAATAAGCCGGAAATTCTGGAGATCGAGGTTCGCGGCAAGCGCGGGGTGGGACATTGCAAGAGTATGCCGGGCGCTGTGCGCGTCTATCAGCGACTACTCGCCCGCGCGAAGCCGGCGCATGGCGAGTCTAGGCGCGAGCGGCAATTGCGACGCAAGAGCGGCGGTGAGCCATTTGCTTGAGCGGGCAGGGCTGAAGATTGATCGCGATGGCAAAGCCAGGACTGCCTATAGTTTGCGCCATACCTATATCTGCATGCGTCTCATGGAAGGTGCGGATATATATCAGGTCGCGAAGAATTGCCGCACATCGGTCGAGATGATCGAGAAGCACTATGCCGTCCACCTCAAGAACACGCTCGATGCCGCAGCCATTAACGTGGTGCGCAAGAAGGCTGCAAAGGGGAAGCCGAAAACAAAAGCTGCCAGAGTGGATGCCGATTAGATGTTTAATCTCGGCTGGGTAGCGATCCGCTAGGCGGATCGCCCAAAAGCGCACCCCTTGCGGGTGCGCAATCAGGGGCTTGGCCCCGCTTAACTTATACTCATCGGCGTTTCAACACACCTTGATCGATATCAAGGCGTCTTCTGATAAAATGGCACAGTCTGAGTCCATCGAGTTGGCCCCAACGTCATTGGGAGTGCGGGCTGGCACGGGAGATAAGTGATGTATCTTCAAGATGTTGTCTATTATGTATTTTTGGCAGGTCTGTTTTTCATGATGATGCGCTTGGGTTGCGGCGCGCACATAATGGGCCATGGCCATAATCACCTGCCATCTGATCCGGGCCGTGTTACTACAACCGGTATGCCGTCCCACCAAACCGGCGAGGAGATAGATCCGGTTTGCGGCACAAGCGTGCTGACATCGACCGCCAAGACCTCCGCCTACCGCGGCGGCATCTACTATTTCTGCTCACAGAAATGCCGCGAGGCGTTCGAGGCGGCACCTGCATCCTACACCAAGACCGTGAACGCCGGATCGCATGAAAAGGAGCATCACCATGGTTGCTGCTAGATTTGCCGTGGCAAAGCCTGCGGTATC
>NCAT01000097.1 GCA_002255575.1 Acidocella sp. 20-57-95 | reverse complement strand
AATCGAGCGGCCACGCGATTCCGCCGCCGAGCGGTGCGCGATGAAGGAGAGCGCGTCCACCGGCTCCAGATTCACCAAAATCGAGATTTTCACCAAATCGGCCTCGGCGTAATCCTCAATCTGGTAATCAAAGCTGGCATAGCCACGGCTGATGGATTTCAAGCGGTCGTAGAAATCGAACACCACCTCGTTCAGCGGCAGCCGGTACACCGCCATGGCGCGGTTGCCCACATAGGTCAGGTCAGCCTGCTGGCCGCGGCGCTCGTTGCACAGGGTCAGCACGGCGCCCAAATAGTCATCGGGCACCATGATGGTGGCGCGGATCCAGGGTTCCTCAATATGGTCGATCACCGAGCCATCCGGCATGTCGGACGGGTTGTGCAGCAACTCCATCTCGCCGTTCGATTTGAAGATTTTGTAAACCACTGAGGGCGCGGTGGCGATCAGGTTGAGGTCAAACTCGCGGGACAGCCGCTCCTGGATGATTTCCAGATGCAGCAGGCCCAAAAACCCGCAGCGATAACCAAAGCCCAAAGCCGCTGAGGTCTCGGCCTCATAATGGAAGCTGGCGTCATTCAGGCGCAGTTTGCCCAAGCTGTCGCGCAGTTTCTCGAAATCATCGGCATCCACCGGGTACAGGCCACACCAGACCACCGGGACCGACGGTTTAAAGCCCGGTAGCGGCTCACTCGTAGGGTTGCGGTCATCGGTGATGGTATCCCCCACCTTACAATCCGCCACGGTTTTAATGGCGGCGGTGATATAGCCCATCTCGCCCGGCCCAAGTTCATCCACGGGGCGCATTTTTGGGGTAAACACGCCGAGCTGTTCCACCGGGTGCACGGCGCCGCCGAGCTGTTCCACCGGGTGCACGGCGCCGGTGGACATCATGCGGATTTTCTGGCCGCGCTTGAGCCGGCCGTTTTTGATCCGCACCAGGGTCACAACGCCCAGATACTGGTCATACCAGCTATCGATCAGCAGGGCCGAGAGCGGCGCCTCGATATCGCCGGTGGGGGGCGGCAGGCGGGTCACCAGCGCTTCCAGCACGCCCTCGATGTTGATGCCGGTTTTGGCGGAAATTTCCACGGCATCAGAGGCATCCAGCCCGATCACATCCTCGATCTGCTGCTTCACCCGCGGCACATCGGCAGCCGGCAGGTCAATTTTATTCAGCACCGGTACGATCTCGTGGTGGGCATCGAGCGCCTGATACACATTGGCGAGCGTCTGGGCTTCCACGCCCTGGGAAGCATCAACCACCAGCAGCGAGCCCTCGCAGGCCGCGAGACTCCGGCTGACCTCATAGGCAAAATCCACATGGCCGGGCGTGTCCATCAGGTTCAGCACATAGGTTTTGCCGTCCTTGGCCGGGTATTCCAACCGCACGGTCTGCGCCTTGATGGTGATGCCGCGCTCTTTCTCGATATCCATCGAATCGAGCACCTGCTCGGTCATCTCGCGGGCAGTCAGGCCCCCGCAATACTGGATCAGCC
>NCAT01000096.1 GCA_002255575.1 Acidocella sp. 20-57-95 | reverse complement strand
TGGGCGGCGCGAGCCGGGGATGCGGCGCAGGCCATAGCTGTGGCCATACGGAAACTCGGTCGCGGTCTCGACCCATTTCCAGCCCTCGGCGCGCAGGGCATCGGCGTCGCGCTCTAATTTCTCCGCTACCACGCGTGCCAGTAATCCGGCATCCTGCAACCAGCCGCCATCATCCTGCTGGAACAAATCGCGCATGATGGTGCCACCCGCCGCCACATAGTCCCCACCGGCATATTGCGCCCGCTTGTCGGACGCGCGCACCGCACCTTCTGTCAGCATCCGGCGGATCTGATAGGGCTCTTTGTTGTAGGAGCGCTGGATCGCCTCCCACACCTGCTCCTGGCGCTCATGGTGGGGCGAGACGGCGGCGAGACGCAGCCGCTGCTTCACCACCGAGACCGCGACAAAGAACACTGCCGCAATTTCTTCTTCGCTCTGCCCCTTCTCGCGCAGCGCCTGAAACGCCCGGAACTGATCCAGCGGATGCAGCGGCGCACGCTGCACATTCTCCGCCAGGCTGTCCTCCTCAGCGATGCCTTCAGTGCGCACTACGCAGGGGATCGGCGCGGTCTTAGCGAGGCGCTTTTGCCGCACCAGTAATTCCAACGCCCGGTAACGCCGCCCGCCAGCGGGGATTTCGAACATGCCGGTCTCGGCACCCGCCTCATCCAGCACGGGACGGACCGTGATGCTTTGCAGCAGCGTGCGCCGCGCAATATCCGCCGCTAATTCTTCGATCGAAATGCCGGCCTTAACCCGCCGGACATTTGATTGCGACAGCACAAGCCTATCAAACGGGATATCGCGCGAGGCGCTGAGCGTGATTTTTTGAACAGTTTTGGCCATGGGAAAAACTCCATGACGGGCAGCCTGGAGCCACTCTCCTAGCCTATAACCCGTCACGAATTTTTGCTCCGCCCTCTCACTCTTTGTGGCCGCACCACAAAAAATGCCGTGAGCCGGATAGCGGCCCACGGCAAACATACGCAAAACATATCCAACAGGACGCCAATCAGCGCTTAGGCCCCACGGTCGAGCAAGTGCTTCGCCTTGCCCTCCAATTCTAGCCTGGCATCCTGGTGCGGCTTCCTGCGAGCCAGCGCGGTGATGCCCTGCACGAAGTCGAACACACTCTCGGGCGGATGACCTTCCTCCTCCAGCACGGTGGCGATAATCTTTGCCGTCTCGCCCTTGCTGAAACCGCGCTTGCGCAGAAAACTCTCGCGCTCGTCATCCTGGCGCGCGACAATCTGTTCCCGCGCCGCCTTGATGCCCGCCACGAACGGCGCGGGCGAGGAATTGGCAAATCGCCGT
>NCAT01000018.1 GCA_002255575.1 Acidocella sp. 20-57-95 | reverse complement strand
ATCCCATTAACCGCCTCAGCGAACTTCTCCCGTGGAACCGGACCAAATCAGAAAACAGCCCAACACCATAAGCTCACGCGGTCGTTGGCTGACGCTTACCGATAAAATATGGTTCAATCCTGACCAGATACAGAAGGTCTTTGGGCCACCGGTATCAAGCTTTTTGGTAAATAATTTCAACGTTTACGTATATGCTGGTGCTATGCCAGCGCTGCATTGATGCAGATTATACGTTAATTCAAAGCCGGGAGCGGGCCGTTATAAATATAGATGAAATCAGCGCCCACCGGCACGATTTCTGCGGGTTTGCCAAAGCTGGTGATGACGTCTTGGGCGGTCATTAAGTTATGCTGGTAGGGGATGAGCACGAAAAACTGTTTGGTGTTGGGGTTGCCTAAATACCAATCGGCTTTGGTGAACCATTTGGTGGACACAATGCCCGGACCAGACGGGTTGGGCGAGATGGAGCGCACGGTGAGGGAACCATCACCCGCCGCCATGGTTTCAGAGGCTTCCCAATAGATCGCGTAGCCGTAATGTAGATGATGTGCCTCCAGCGCGGCGGCAACCGATAATGGTTCTTCTGGAAACGGGGTGATATTGCGGCCTTGGATGCAGGTGGCAATATCGGTCATGATCGCGACGACACAAACGATCCCGAAATAACTGGCGGATAAAAAATTTAGCCGAAAATGCCGTGCGGCCAGAATCGCCAGCGCCACCCAGGAGGGGAGGAAGAACCGTATATCGGCTAATTTTTGTACCGTGTTGGGGACGATCAGGGCGAAAAGGTTTGCCATGATCATCAGGCACAGGACTGTTTCGATGAAGTCGAGTTGATGCTTTGTGGTGCGAAAGAAAATAATTTTTTTCAGGATGGCAATCCCGGCGGCAAAGCAGGGCATTAAGATGAATATCAATAATGGTACGCGGATGAGGGCGATGGCGGTGTCCGGAAACTGCAAAACCGGGCTCCAGCAGCCAAAGACGCTAAGAATGCCCTGAGCATCCAGGTAAATTACGGCGGGCAATTCTGCCAGCGTGTGAATTTCGTAAGGCAGGCTGTAGAAGCTAAAGCCGCCGGTTGTGCTGTTTAGGTACAAAGCCAGCTTTGCGAGGATTAGGCTGCCGATTAGAATGGCGATGATTTGCAGCCGTTTTGGCACCGCTGCCGACGATAGAAGCAATAATGCAATGATGATCGGCAATATGCCGACATAGATAAAAAGCGGGTCGGAAAATGCTGCATCGATGCTGATCAGACCCAAGGCGATGATGCGTCCGAAACCAAGTTTGACCGCCGGTAAGGCGGGTTCAAGGATGGCGATCACCAGAAAAATGGCGGCGATGGTGGGGATATGCAAAGGCGCGTTGAAGTAAAAATCCGTCACAAACGGGCCGGAAATGGGAATGATGATGATGGCGGCCAGGATCAGCAGGCTGCCGTATTTGCCGCGCTTTAGGTCGGCCCCAGCGCCCAGAATTACGATGATAATGCCAAGGCACATCCAACCGATGATCGGTACCAGCCGGATGGTGAGAATGGCGTTATGGGTGATGGTCCAGACCGCGGCGAAGATAAGCTCGTCCAGCCCCCAGTAATTATCGGGCGCCATCCACCAATGATGCAGCCGCCAGTTTCCGGCCAACATGTCTTGCGCCAAGTATAGCGCGTTGACTTGGTCGGCATTGATTTGTTCGGTGGCAAATAGCGGGATGTAGAGCGCCAGCAGCGCAAGGCAGCCGATGAGCCCTGCGAGCCATGCCTGCCGGTTTGATAATTTAAACATCCCCATTATGCCTTGGTGCTGGGCGTATTAGGTCAGAACCGGGTCGAGATCGACATTCACTTGCAGCGTGTGCCGGCCGCCGCCCAGGATGATGCCACGCAGTGGGCTGACATCTTGGAAATCCCGGCCCCAAGCGAGGGTGACATGTTCATCAGAGACGAGCAGATTATTGGTGGGGTCAAAATCAACCCAGCCTGAATAATCGCCGGTCCAGGCCGAAACCCAGGCATGCGATTGGTCAGCACCGCGGCGCTTGATCTGCCCAGCTGGGGGGGAGGTGCGCAAATAGCCCGAGACATAGCGGGCTGGCAGGCCGATGCCACGCAAGGCGGCGATCATCAGGTGGGCGTAATCCTGGCAGACGCCGATTTTGGTTTTCAACGCCTGGGCGGCGGTGGTGCTGTTGTTGGTCACGCCTGGCTTGTACGTCATGTCGGTGAAGATACGACGGTTGAGGTCGAGCAGGCCGGTTAAAATGGGCTGGCCGGGTGGAAAACTGGCGCGGCCATAGGCGATGAGGTCATCATTCTGGGCGGCGAGCGGGCTGGTGAGCGTATATTCGGCAATGTCGGCGCGGGCGCGGGCGGCGGCCATAATCTGCTCGAATTTCGGCGTGGTGGCTGGTGCGGGCGGGGCTGGTTGTGCAACCTCGATGGTGGCGGTCAGCTCGACCGAGAATTGCTTATGCGGCAAGGCCAAGGCGACGGTGGTGGTGAAATTACCGAAATGGTCCACCTCATCGCGCTGATTATCAGGGGTTGGCGAGATCAGCAGGGCGGATTCGCGCACCGTCTGACCTGGCCGAATGCGCGGGACCATGTGCATGAAATGCGTGCCCAGCAGAACCGGTTCGGCATATTCGTAAATGGTGGCATGGCGCAGGCGGTAGATCATGAGTTGGTTGCCAAGACTTCTTCTTCATCCTCGAGCTGATGCGCTTCTGGCAGTAAGGTGAAGAAGCGGCGCTGCACGCGGTCTGACAGGAGCCGGAGCCGCGCACCAATGGCGTGCAAAGGTGCGGAAAGTTCGGCGGTGCCGCTGGCGAGCTTGGCGGCTTCAGTGAGCAGCAGCCGGGCGGATTCCGCGTCGTCGTCCGCGCCCAGCCGGTCGAGCGACCAGCGCAACGCCGAGCATTGGAAGCACAGGCTGCGCGGGTTGCCGGCATCGGCCAGGATCATGGCCAGCACCGGGCCGGGGGCCAGGATGCCGGCATGACGTAGGTCGTAGCTGAGGACGGAGTCGGCAAGTTCGATGCCGAGCGCCAAACCAGGTTCGAGGCGTTCGGGCGGGGCGTCCAGCAAAATGGCCAGACTCTCGGCGAAGGACTCGGCGCGTTCCAACCGGCGGCCCATTTCCAGGAACAGCCAGCCGCCGTCCCGCGACATATTTTCAGCAGCGATCCCGGCGAAGGTGGCGGTGAAGCCGAGAATGGCGGGCAATGCCTGTTCTTCATCGGGTACTAAAGTGGTCGTGGCTTGGTCGAGCGCCAACAGCACGGTGGCGAGCATACTAGGGCTAAGCCGTTCGCTGGCCGCGTTGACTAGTCTAGTGACTTCTCTGATCAGCCGGGCCATCGGTTTGCGCCGCGCCAGCGATTGGCGCAGCAGGCGGCCAGAGAGGTTGCCGCTGGCGAGTTCTGAGGGCAGCAATTCGGCTTGCGCCAAGCAGCGCGTGATCAATGTACGCTCGGCGGCGTCACGCGGCAGGGAGGTGCCGGATTCCAGGCGTGGCAAAGCCAGCATTAACAGGCGGGCGGCAGCTTCCAGACGCTCGATCGAACGGCCGAGCCAGAACAGATTATCGGCAACCCGGGCGGGTAGATGGGCGGCAGGCAGGAAGGGCACGCGGGTGGCGGGTTCGGAATGGGTTACGCCGGAGTAATAATGCGGTTCGTCAGCGTCGAGCACCCAAACATCTTTCATGTTTTGCGGCAGTCCCGCATCGTTGAGACCAAAGGCGAGGCCACCGGGCAGCACCTGCCAGCCGGTGCCATCATGCCAGCCATAGAGGCGGAACATCAGCGGGGTGGAGACCAGCCCGGTGCCTTCCACAAACGGGGCTTTTGACGCCATCAGCAACGGTGTGCCGGTGGCTGAGGGCAGCAAAGCCGGCGCGCCGCAGAATGTTTCGAACAGGCCGCTGATCAGTGGCGCGATTTCATCGATCTCGGCGAGTGATGTGCCAGGCGCGTTCAGCATGTTCAAAACACCGGCGCGCACCGCCCCAAACGCGCCGGGAATGCCAGCACCGGGGCGGCCACCTTGTTCAAGCGGGTCTAGTTCGATGCCAGAGAGGCCGCGAATGAGGGTGGCGACATGCAGCAGGCCCGAGAGCGTTTTCACATGCAGGGCCCCGCCGCGGGCGGCAAGGTCGCCTGGTTCAATCAGAAGGGTGCCAAGCGCGCGGGCCAGCAGCGCATCATCCATCATATCCAGCGATTGCGCCGGGCTGGCGGCACTGGCGGAGAGTACTGCAATCATGCCGCCTTGGCTGTCGCGTTGGAGATGGTCCACCAGCATTTCGCGGGCGGGCCGCAGGCTGCGCAGGCCGCCGGCGCGGAATAGTTCCGGCACGGTGCCAGAGGCGACCCGGCGCAGCGTGAGAGCGTGGCCAAGGCCGGGGATGATGCCGGTATGGTCACGCAGCACTTGGAACCGGCCATCCGGGCCGCGAATGATGTCAACAGCGTAAAATGACAGGCGCGGCAGCGGCAGCGGTGAGCCGGTATGCAGGCTGCGGACAAAATGCCGACTGCCGAAAATGAGGGTGGGCGGGATCAGGCCGGTCTGCAACACTTGCTGGCGGCCATATAAATCCTCGAGCAGGCTGCCCAGCACCAAGGCGCGCTGCTTGATGCCAGCTTCCAGCACGGCGAATTCCGAGGCGGTGAGCGGCGCTGGCAGCGGGTCGTAGCGATGCTTTGCAACGGCACCGAAGGGGGCTGCCAGGCGAACCTGTTTGTTAAGCGCAATGGCGCGGTGGCCCATTTCTTCGGGGCCGATGCTGCGGAATGCTTCCATGACCGGAACCCAGGGCGTCCGGATACGGCCCGAACGGTCGATCATTTCATCGCTGGTGACGGTGGCATGCATCACCGAAGGCTTAACAGAGAGATTGCGGCACGGCGAGAGCGAATTAAAAAAGTTTCGTATGGCTTATTTTGCTTGCAACACAACGCGCTGGCGTGTGTCTCTCTTGTATGGTCCGCTGTTTGCATGGCTTCGGCTGCTTGGATGCTGTTATCGAGATCAGGGTTAGGCGCGGTGTAGGATGTCACTATTATTGCAGGGTAAAAATTGGTGAAACGATTGGCTTTAGAGACTGGATTGCCACTGAATAGGGCATTTTTTGATTATAATGAGGCACTGGCGATCTCGCCGGGTCGCGATTTTTTGATTGAACCGTTTTTATGGGGAACCGGCCGTTGAGCGATATTTTTTCACACGCCTGGCCGGATTATGACCCGGGCCGGTATTTTTGCGAACTCACCAAGCCGCGCGCCGATGCCGGGCCAGTGCCGACATGGCTGGCGGAGCGGCTGGCGAAGATTGGGCTGACCGAGTTGCGCGGGCGCGCGGCGGCGGCGGAAACCGAGCTGATCGATTTGGGGATTACCTTTACGGTCTATTCAGATGCGACCGCGATTGACCGGATTTTGCCGTTTGATTGTATTCCCCGGATACTGACCTTTGGTGAATGGGATTTGCTGGAGCGTGCCTGCAAGCAGCGCGTGGCGGCGCTGAACCTGTTTCTCGGCGATATTTACAGCAAGGGGCAGATTATTAAAGACGGGATTATTCCGCGTGAGCTGGTGTACGGTAATGCCAATTACCGGCCGGAAATGCAGGATTTTCCGGTGCCGCACGGGACCTATGTGCATGTGTGCGGGATTGATATTATCCGCGACGAGCACGGCGATTTCCGGGTGCTCGAGGATAATGCCCGCACGCCATCCGGGGTTTCCTATGTGATTGAAAACCGGCACTTGATGCTGCGGACCTTCCCGGATTTGATGGCGGGGATCAGGCTGCGCCCGGTGGATGATTATGGGCGGCGGTTGCGGGCCGCGATGTCTGAGATTGCGCCGGGTGGGTTGGATGACCCGCAAGTGGTGCTGCTCTCCCCGGGGATTTATAACTCGGCATATTTTGAGCATGTGTTTTTAGCCCGTGAAATGGGCGTGCCGCTGGTGGTGGGCTCGGACCTGGTGGTGGAAAATGACCGGGTTTACATGCGCACCATCACTGGTCTCAGGCCGGTGCATACGATTTACCGGCGTTTGAATGATGACTTTTTGGACCCGGCCGTGTTCCGCCCGGAATCGATGCTGGGCGTGCGCGGGTTGATCGGCGCCTGGAAGGCCGGGAATGTGGCAATTGCCAATGCGGTTGGTACTGGTGTGGCGGATGATAAGGCCGTTTACGCTTATATGCCGCGGATTATTAAATATTACCTGGGCGAAGACGCGCTGATTGAAAACGTGCAGACCAATATCTGCCGTGAGAAAGAAGGTTTGGCCTATACGCTGGCGAATTTGGATAAGTTGGTGACCAAGCCGGTGGGGGAATCGGGTGGTTACGGCATTACCATCGGGCCGCGGGCGAGCAAGGAGGAGTTGGAAACCTCGCGCGCCGCGATTTTGGCGGACCCGGCGCAATGGATCAGCCAGCCGATGATCGGGCTTTCGGTGGCGCCCACATTGAGTGAGGAAGGCATCGGGCCACGGCATTTGGATTTGCGGCCGTTTATTATCACCGGCAAGGAAAGCTGGGTTTTGCCGGGCGGGCTGACCCGTGTGGCGCTGAAGCGCGGCAGCCTGATTGTGAATTCCAGCCAGGGCGGAGGGTCGAAAGATACCTGGGTGCTGGCGGATGATTTTGGTAAGGGGGGCGCACCATGAGGTTTGATACAGTTCTGCTCGCGCGCGATGCCGAGGGGCTGTTCTGGATGGCGCGCTATCTGGAGCGGGTGGAAAATCTGGCACGCTTGATTGATGTGACGCAGAGTTTTGAGTCGCCAGGCTATGAGACGCAGGCCTGGTTTGGCCTGATCCAGATTAATGCCGACGAGAAGAATTTCGAGAAGCGCGGGTTTTCGCCAGATGCAACGCATGTGAAGCGGTTTTACCTGCTAGATAAGGGCAACCCGACATCCATTCCGGCGAATATTGAGGATGCGCGGACCAATGCCCGCACGCTGCGGCCCTTGATGAGCACCGAGATGTGGCGTCAGATTAACGTGTTTCATCGGTTTGTTAGCCGGATTTTACCGGAGGATTTGGAAGGTGATGCGCTGTCGCGCCTGTGTACCAAGCTGAAAGATGGCGTGCAGGCCCATACCGGGATTACTGAGGGCACGTTGTATCGCGATCAGGGCTGGTATTTTTACCATCTGGGGCGGGTGATTGAGCGGGCCGACCAGACCACCCGGATGCTGGATATTAAATACACCACCATGTTGCCGCGTGATGGCGAAGCCAAGCGCGTGGCCGAGCTGACCCAATGGAACGCGGTGTTGCGGGCGGGGGCGGGGTATCATGCCTTTAAGCGCCATGCGCGGGCGATGTTCTCAGCGGAAGATGTGGTGGATTTCCTGCTGCGTGACCCGTCTTCACCACGGTCGGCGTTGCTGTGTGTGCGCCGGGCGGAGGCGTATTTGGAAGATTTGCGCCGGATTTATGGGCTTTCGCGTGCCAACGAGCCGATGGAGGTTGCCGAATATTTACGTGAAATTTTAACAGAAAAACTGATTAGCCATATTCTCGCCACGGGGTTGCATGACTATCTAGATGCAGTGCAGATTCAATTGCAGCGATTGGCAGCCGCCATTGGCCGGGCGTTCTTCCGGGATTGGCGGCCAGATGAGGGGCAATTTCCGGCTGAGACGCTGGATGCCTCTCAGAGCCAAAGCCAAAGTTCTGGCTCTGCACAGACGGCCGCTCCGGATTATCCCGCCGGAGGGAAGGCAGAGGCTTTGGCATGATGAAAGCGCAACCCGCACGCACCTTACGACCCCTGCATATTCGGGCGGTGATGACCCACGCGGCAGCTTTGCCGGTGGCGGTGTTTGCGCTGGCGTTGCTGGTGCGGCTGGTTGATCTCGGCGCCCGGCCATTTTGGCTTGATGAGATTTTCACTTGGCAGCGGGTGAATATGAGCTTTGGGGATTTGGTGAAAGATTCCTTTGCCAATCATCATATGCCAAGCTTTTTCCTGCTGCTTTCACCGCTGGCGGGGCTGGGCGATCCGCAATTCTGGCTGCGTCTGCCGTCTGCCGTGTTTGGCGCATTGTGCGTGTTGCTGGTGTTTTTGATCACCGCCCGCGTTGCCGGGCGCGCTGCGGCGCTGTTGGCGGCGTTGATTATCGGCCTGTCACCTTCAGCTTTGGCGTTCAGCCAGGAAGCGCGGTCCTATACGCTGGAAATGTGCCTGATTCTGACGGCGCTTTATGGCATGGTGCAACTGGCGATGAATTTGCCGGCGGCGGGGCTGGCTTGGTCTGATAAACGGTCTCTGCGCGGCGCCTGGGCGGCGTTGATTTTGGGGACCGCCGGCGCGCTGGATGTGCTCGGTGATGGCGTGCCGTGGCTGCTGACGGTCAATGTGATTGGTTTTGTGATGTTGCGGCAGGGTGCTGCCCGCCAGGGGTTTTTGAAAAACCTGCTGATGGCGGATGCGCTGATGGTGGTATTTTCGGCACCGTTCTACGTGTTGATGGAAATTCATCAGGATAAAAAATTCATTGATAGCGTGACCTGGATTCCGCCGGTTGATATGGCGCGGCTGTGGTACGATTTTTCATCGGTCTATTTGATGCGGATTGCCGATACCGTTTCATTCCGGCTGATGGATGTATCAACGCCGCTGCCGGTGTTGCTGCTGATTGAAGGTGGGTTGCTGTTGGCGGCGATGCTGGGGGCCTGGCGCTTGCGGGCGCGGCCGGTGCTGCTGGCCGTGATTGGTCTTTCGTTCATTTTGCTGCCTGCGGTGTTGCTGGTGATCTCGCTTTGGCGCTCCATGCTGATCCCGCGCTATATTTTGTGGAGCGCGGCACCGTTTGCAATTCTGGCCGGTATTGGCTTAGGCTTTGCGTTGCAAGCGCTGCCAAAACGCGTGCAATGGGCGGCGGCTGGGGCGATGGCGGCGTTGTTGCTGTTCAATTTGCTGCCTTATTATCACGTAGAAACGAAGCCGCGCTGGGATATTGCTGCGAAAATTTTGGCAAGCGAGGTTGCCCCGGGAGATGTGGTGTTGCTGAGCGACCCCTGGGATGACACGATTTTGCGGGCTTATTTACCGGCTGGTGCGCAGGATATTGTGTTGGGTGATTCCGATGGTGACCTAACCCATGCGCGGCAGGCGCAATTACAGGGTAAGCGCGTATGGGTGGTAATCGGCCATGCGGGGCAGGACAGTAATACCACGCATCATTTGCCGGATAATTTTGCCAAGATTGCGCCGCTGGGGACGCCTGCGAAAATTGAATTGGCGGGTACGCGAATTTACATCACCCTATTTAACCCGACAAACCAGCATCTGGCCGAGAATTGCTTCCAACAGCAGGATTTCGATGATGGTAGCCCGAACGCCTTGGTGTTGCCGCCACTGCCGTGCAGCTAGGGCCGGGGGGACGCTAAGCGCAATCGCTTAATGTGAAAATTGCCGCTGAAATATATCTCGGGCGCGCGGTTTTCAAACGCCTAGCCATCAATCGGGAGTTTCCGATTTCCATGGGAAAAATAAAAAATCCTATTGCTAATCAGGCGATTTTATTTTTCGACAAAGGCTTTTTCGATCACGTAATGGCCAGGTTCGTGATGGTTGCCTTCATGGAAGCCGCGCGCTTTTAAAACGATGTTCAAATCATGCAGCATCTCCGGGCTGCCGCACAGCATTACGCGGTCAGTCTCCAGGCTGAAGGCAGGCAGGTTGAGATCGGCTTGTAGTTTGCCGGTTTCGATGAGGGTGGTGATGCGGCCGGTGTTGCGGAAGGCTTCGCGGGTGACGGTGGGGTAGTAAAGGAGTTTCGTGCGGGCGAGTTCGCCGAAGAATTCATCTTCCATCAAATTATTCACGATCAGCTCGCCATAGCCAAGCTCGGCGATGGTGCGGGTGCCGTGGACCAGGATGATATTATCGTACCGCTCATAAGCGTCTGGGTCTTTGATGATGCTCACGAAGGGGGCGAGGCCGGTGCCGGTGCCGAGTAAATACAGGTTTTTGCCGGGCAGTAGATTATCCTGAATCAGCGTGCCGGTGGGTTTGCGGCCCACCAGGACTTTATCGCCCACCTGTAAATGCTGCAGGCGTGAGGTCAGCGCGCCGTGCGGGACTTTGATGGAGAAGAACTCTAATTGTTCTTCGTGGTTGGCGCTGCACATGCTGTAGGCGCGCAACAGTGGCCGCCCCTCAACTTCAAGGCCAATCATGGTGAATTGGCCGCTGAGGAAACGAAAGCCAGGGTCACGGGTGGCGGTGAAGCTGAACAGCGTGTCGGTCCAGTGCCGGACGGAGGTGACCGTCTCGGAATTAAAATTAGACAAAATTGGCTCCTGTGCCGGGATTGGCGGAAGACTGAGCGGGCTGATTAGCGTGGTTGTACGGAAAGATAAACCGGCGTGCGGTTGCTGATTTGGGCGGTCCGGTTTGCTGGAAACTGGCGGCTGGCGGGGTTTTCACGAAATCGTCAGCTGCTTGGGGGTGGGGTGAAGCTTTCTTGGCTTGACAGGCGGCCCTATTCGTTACCCATTTACCTTAAGGGTTAATAAAAAGGATGTGTCCATGAATGTGACCACTATGATTACACCCGTGCAGGGTGCCGCGGCATCGGTGATGGCAGAGGTGTTTGCCAAGCAGCAGCCGACCGCAATTAAGCTACGGACTTCGACCGCCGATGAGCGGATTGCCAAGCTGAAGAAGCTGGAAGCGGCGGTGCTGGCCAATAAGGATGCGATTTACCGCGCACTGGCGGCCGATTTGCACAAGCCTGCGACGGAAGCCGATTTGGATGAAATTATGCCGGTGATTGGCGAGATCCATCATGCGGTCAGCCATTTAAAATCTTGGATGCGGACCAAGCGGGTGGGGACCACCCTGACGATGTTGGGAACGCAAGCGCGGATACGCTACGAGCCGCGTGGGGTTTGCTTGATTATCTCGCCCTGGAATTTCCCGATTAATCTCACCTTTGGGCCGCTGGCGAGTGCGATTGCGGCGGGCAATACCGCGATTATTAAGCCTTCAGAGTTAACGCCGTCTTGTTCGGCTTTGATGGCGGAAATCATTCGCCAGACCTTCGATGTTGCCGAAATTGCGGTGTTTGAAGGTGATGCGCAGGTCTCCACCGCGCTGTTGGATATGCCTTTTGACCACATGTTTTTCACCGGTTCACCGGCGGTGGGCAAGATTGTGATGGCGGCGGCGGCCAAGCATCTGTCCTCGGTGACGCTGGAGCTGGGTGGTAAGAGCCCGGTGATTGTCGATGAGAGTGCGGACCTGAATAAAGCTGCCAGAAGCATTATGTGGGGCAAGTTTCTGAATAATGGGCAGACCTGCGTGGCGCCGGATTATATTTATGTGCACGAGAAAGTGCTGCCGCAATTCCTTGAGGCATCCAAAACCGCGATTAAGAAGATGTACGGCGATGATGTCCAGGCAAGCCCGGATTACTGCCGGATTGTGAATGAGCGGCATTTTGGCCGGGTGAAGCGATTGCTCGATGATGCGACCGCCAATGGCGCGACGGTGGTGACAGGGGGCATGGCGGTGGAAGGTGATAAATTCATTGCCCCCACTTTGCTGACCAAGGTGAAGCTGGATAGTGCTGTTATGCAGGAGGAGATTTTCGGGCCGGTGCTGCCGATCATCAGCTATAGCGATGTGCACGAGCCGATTGCGCATATTAATGCCAACCCGAAGCCGCTCGCACTGTATGTTTATTCAAAAAACCAAGGCAATATCGACCGCGTGATATCGGAAACCTCCTCTGGTGGGGTGGGGATTAATGTTTCGGTGCTGCATTTCTCACACGCAAATTTGCCATTTGGCGGGGTGAATAATAGCGGCATTGGGTCATCGCACGGGGAATATGGGTTTAAGGCATTTTCGCATGAGCGGGCGGTGATGCGGGATCAGTATAACTCCACCCCGATGCTCTACCCGCCTTATACCTCGCGGGTGAAGTGGCTGATGGCGATGACTTTGCGTTTCTTTGCGTAAGGCAAGGCTGGTTTTACTTGCCGCCTGTATCCGGGCATGGCTGAATAGGGGCTGTGCACGAGATAGGGGTTTTTGTGGTTAAGCTTGATAAAATTTACACGCGTGGCGGCGATGCGGGGGAGACCTCGCTGGGCAATGGGGCGCGTGTGGCGAAATGCTCGGCGCGGGTGGCATCGTACGGGGATGTGGATGAAGCCAATGCGGTGCTGGGCATTGTGCGGCTGCATGTGAACGGCGCCGATGATGCCGTGCTGGCGCGGATCCAAAATGACCTGTTCGATGTGGGGGCGGATTTATGCGTGCCCATTGAAGAGGCGCCAAAATATCCGCCGCTGCGGGTGACGCAGGCGCAGGTTGACTGGCTTGAGGGCCAAATTGACCGGATGAATGCTGAGCTCGCACCTTTGCGGTCGTTTGTGGTGCCGGGCGGGTCGCCGGCAGCGGCGTATTTGCACCAGGCGCGCACCGTGGTGCGGCGGGCCGAGCGCGAGCTGGTGCGGCTGCTAGGTGAGCCCGATGAGGCGGTGAATAGGCTGGTGCTGGTATATTTGAACCGGCTTTCAGATTTGCTGTTCGTGATGTCGCGCTATGTGAATGATAAAGGGGCACGCGACGTGCTATGGGTGCCGGCGGCCAACCGGGATGGCTGACAGCGTGATTGAACCGCTGGCAAGTGGCGGCTGGCAGGTACAGGCCGGCTTTGTTGGCGACTCGGCCAGCGATTTTTTTGCGATTTATGAAGGTAGCGCCTTTGGTAACCCGGAACGCGGGATTATGGCCGCGATCGCGCGGGCGCACCCAACCGGCGGTAACGGGGCGGGTGCACGCGATGCGGTGCAGCTTTCGGTGCATAGTTTTGCGGAGGGCTATTTTGGGGCACGGCGCACGTTTGGGGTGAAGCGGGCGGCGAACCAAGCTCTGCATAGTCTGAATGGTTGGTTGTTTGGGCAGATCAGGGCTGATGTGAATCGCGGGTTTGCGCCGGTGTCTCTGAGTGCGCTGATGTTCAACGGGCCGGTGATGAGCATTGTGCATATTGGGGCGTGCCGGGTGTATCGCAGCCGGGGCGGTGTGGTGACGCCGCTGATGCGGGCGCATGTGCGGATTGGCGGGCAGAACGCCGATGAGCCGACGCGGGCGGTGGGGCTGGATGGTGAATTGGCGATTGATTATGCCGAGGAGCAGGCTGAAGTTGGAGATCGTTATTTACTATTGAGCACGGCAGAACCGGTCACACCCGAAGCGGTGCAGGCTGGGTTTGCGCTACTGGCGGCCGGGAATAACGCGCCGATGTTAAGCGCCATGGTGCTGGATGTGCTGGCGGCCCCCGCGCGTGATGTGGCGCAGTCTCATGCCGTGCTGGCTGATTTGCCGCTGCGGCCCGCGCCACGAGCCGGTGATGTGTGGGATGGGTTTGAAATTGGGCGGACGTTGTATCATGGCCAATACACCCATTTGGTGGTGGCGCGCGATACGGTCGAAAACCGTGACGTGGTGCTGAAAATTCCGCTGCCCAAGATGTTGCAAGATGAGATTTTTGCCGCCGGCTTCATGCGTGAAGCCTGGATTGGCAGTACGGTGCGGGTGGGTAACGTGGCGCGGTATTTGGAGCTGCCACCAGAGCGCCGCAGCAGCCTGTATTTGGTGATGCCGCTGTATAATGGCGAGACCTTGGAAAAAAGGTTGAAGCGGGAGCCGCCAATGTCTCTGCCCGATGGTGTGGGGATCGCGCTGAAACTATGTGAGGCGGTGCAGGATTTGGCGGCGATTGAGATTATTCATCGGGATTTGAAGCCAGAAAATATCATGTTGTTGCCGCATAACGAGGTGCGGCTGCTGGATTTGGGGCTGGCGTATCTGCCAGGGATTGATCTGGCCGAGGCGGCACGACCCGGGGGCACGTTGCGCTATATGGCGCCGGAATTGCTGAAAGGCGTGCAGGCCAATGCAAGGACGGAAGTATTCTCGCTGGCGGTGACGATTTACCGGATGTTTTCCGGTGGGCCTTACCCGTTTGGCCAGCGAGAGGCGGTGCCGCTGGCGCGGTTGCGGCCTGATCTGCCAAGCTGGTTAGGGCTGGTGTTGAAGAAGGCGTTGGCAACTGATCCGGCTGAGCGTTACCCGGATGCTGGTGCGTTTGCGCTGGCCCTGAATGAAGGGTTGGTGAGTGGTACGCCAGACCCGACGCGGGTGGCGCGGTGGTACCAGATGAATAATCTGCAAATCTGGCAGACCGCGACGTTTATATTCGCGCTCGGCTTCTTTTTGCTGCTGGTGCGGAGCTTCAAGTGATCCGCGTTTTATATATGAGCGACCTGCATTTGGAGATGGAAGAGTGGCGGCCAACCCAGCCGGGCTGGTGGGCGCGGCTGCGCGGGCGCGAGCCGCACCCGCCGCGCGGGCCGCTGTTGCATGATGTGGGTAAGGTGGATTTGGTGATCCTGGCGGGGGATATTCATAATGGTGTGCGCGGCGTGACATATGCTGACCAGGTGGCGAAATATTTGGCCGCACCCGTGGTGATGGTGGCGGGAAACCATGAATATTATCATCACGACATGGCAAAATTACTGCCGGCGTTGCGGCTGGCGGTGCTGAAAACCAAAGGCCGGGTTAGGTTTTTGCAAAATAATGTGGCGCATTTTGATATTGGCACCGAGCGTGTGACAGTGCTGGGGTGCTCGCTCTGGACGGATTACCGGCTGAATGGCGATGCCGAGATGGGGATGATGTACGCGCAGAAGCACATGAATGATCACAATTTCATTCGGCTGAATGATGCGATGTTCAAACCTGCAGATGCGAAGGGGCTGCATGAGGATTCGCTGAAATGGCTGCAGGAGACATTGGCGGGGCTGAAGCGCAAGGGGGGGGCTGGCAAAACCATTGTGGTGACGCATCATGCGCCGACCGGGCAGGTGCTGGGGCGGCGGGCCGGGGATATGGGGCCGGCCTATGGCTCTGAGATTATTGCCGAATTCGCGCCGCTCAAGCCCAATTTATGGGTATATGGCCATACCCATGTGGACCATAATGGCATGGTGGAGGGAATTCATTTGGTCTCAGCGCCGCGCGGGTATCATGGCGATAAAGGGCCGCGGTTTCACCCGGGGCTGGTTGAGATTTGACGAAGTTGGTTTCTTGTATATAAATCAATTTTATTTTTAAGAACTATTTTTGAGCTTGGTGCGTGCCCTCTATGAATGGTGATTACTCGGTTTTTTCAGTGTTGCGGGAGGCTTTGCGGGGCCATACTGGCTGGCGTCCGGCCTGGCGCGATGCCAGCCCCGTGGGCGTTTATGACGTGATTATTGTGGGCGGTGGCGGGCATGGTCTGGCCACCGCGTATTATCTGGCCAAGAACCACCAACGCATGCGGATTGCGGTGGTGGAGAAAGGCTGGCTGGGCAATGGCAGCATTGGCCGTAACACCACCATTATACGGTCTAACTATCTGCTGCCGGGCAATTTGCCGTTCTACGAGCTTTCCATGAAATTATGGGAGGGTCTTGAGCAGGATACTAATTACAACGCGATGGTGAGCCAGCGCGGGGTGCTGAATATTATCCATTCCGACGCGCAGCGTGATGCCTATGCCAGGCGCGGCAATGCGATGCGGCTGCATGGGATTGATGCCGAGCTGCTGGACCTTGCCGCGCTGAAAGCGAAACTCCCGTATCTGGACTATGATAATGCGCGCTTCCCGATTCAGGGGGCGTTGCTGCAACAGCGTGGTGGCACGGTGCGGCATGACGCCGTGGCCTGGGGCTATGCGCGGGCGGCGGACCGGCTGGGCGTGGATATTATCCAGAATTGCGAAGTGACGGGCATTCGCACTGAAAATGGCAAGGCTGTAGGGGTTGAAACTTCGCGCGGCTATATTGCGGGCAAAAAAATCGGTTTGGCGTGCGCGGGTAATTCATCGCGCGTGGCGGCGATGGCGGGGATAAGGCTGCCGATTGAAAGCCATGCTTTGCAGGCGTTTGT
This sequence comes from Acidocella sp. 20-57-95, assembly GCA_002255575.1. Taxonomy (GTDB): domain Bacteria; phylum Pseudomonadota; class Alphaproteobacteria; order Acetobacterales; family Acetobacteraceae; genus Acidocella. Next base: position 27,946 of record NCAT01000018.1, on the reverse strand, counting down.
TTCGGAAGCGATGAAGCCGTTGATTGATAACGTGATAACCTTCGGTGCGGGGCATTTTTATATCTCACAGTCTGATAAAGGCGGTTTGGTGTTTGGCGGGGATATTGATGGCTATAACTCCTATGCCAGCCGGGGGAACTTACCCACTATCGAGGACGTGTGCGAGGGCGGCATGGCGCTGATGCCGATGATTGGCCGCGCCCGGCTGGTGCGCCATTGGGGCGGCATTATGGACATGACCATGGATGGCTCGCCGATTATTGATAAATCGCCGGTGGAGAATCTCTATTTGAATGCCGGCTGGTGCTATGGCGGGTTTAAGGCGACCCCAGCTTCTGGCTGGTGTTTTGCGCATTTGATTGCGCGCGATGAACCCCATGAGGTGTCGGCGGCTTACCGGTTAGACAGGTTCGCCAAAGGGCTTTTGATTGATGAAAAGGGAGTCGGTGCGACGCCGAATTTGCACTGATGCGTATTACCTGTCCGCATTGCGGGGAACGTGGTTTGCAGGAATTTTTATATCACGGCGATGCGACGGTTATGCGCCCGCGTGATGGTGGGGCAGAGCCGACTCAGGAATGGACGGATTATGTCTATTTCAGAGACAATCCGAACGGGGCGCACCGGGAATTATGGTACCATAATGCCGGCTGCCATGCGTGGCTGGTGGTGACGCGGGATTTGCGCAGCCATGAGATTTTAGGCGTTGAGGCTGCCCATGATGTGGCGCTGCGGAGGTCCGCATGAGATTGCCGCGGGGTGGGGTGGTTGATCGCTCCAAGATTTTGAATTTTACCTTTGATGGCAAGGCGTATCAGGGCTTCGCGGGGGATACGCTGGCCTCCGCGTTGCTGGCCAATAACGTGAAACTTGTTGGGCGCAGCTTTAAGTATCATCGGCCACGGGGGATTTTAGCGGCGGGCTCCGAGGAGCCGAATGCGCTGGTGGAGTTGCGGACCGGGGCACGGCGGGAGCCAAATACGCGGGCGACGATGGTGGAGCTGTATGAGGGGCTGGAAGCCTACAGCCAGAACCGGTTCCCCTCACTCAAGCATGATTTTATGGCGGTGAACGGCTTGCTCTCGCCGGTATTCGCGGCCGGGTTTTACTATAAAACCTTCATGTGGCCGGCAAAATATTGGGAGAAGCTCTATGAGCCCCTGATCCGTAAGGCGGCGGGGCTGGGGCGCAATGCCGGTGTGGCTGACCCGGATGTGTATGAGAAAGCCCATTTATTTTGTGATGTGCTGGTGATTGGCGCGGGTGCTGCGGGTGTGCAGGCGGCGCGGGACGCTGCGGCAACCGGCGCGCGGGTGGTGTTGTGTGACGAACACCCGCCGCGGGAAGATGCGGCGTTGGAGGGTGTGAAATATCTGCCGCGGACCACTGTGTTTGGCGTTTATGATGGTGGCACCTATGGCGCGGTGGAACGGGTGGCGGACCATCTGGCAGTGCCGCAAGCGCATCAGCCCCGGCAGCGTTATTGGCGGATTGTGGCCAAGCGCAGCGTGTTGGCGAGTGGCGCGATCGAGCGGCCGATGGTGTTCACTAATAATGATTTGCCGGGCGTGATGCTGGCGGGGGCGGTGGAGACTTATATCACGCGCTATGCCGTGGCGCCCGGGGCGCGGGCCGTGTTGTTTATAAATCATGATGGTGCCGCCAGCGTACTTGCTGCCATGGGCAATAGTGTGATGGCGATTGCGGCGGTGATTGATGCGCGGGCGGGGTCATCGCCGGTGATCCGCGATTTGGCGGCGTCATTTTCGGTGCCGGTGTTCGCCGGGGCCGTGGTTACCCGTGCGTTTGGCAAGCGTGCGGTTGAAGGTGTGGAAATTACCACCCGCGACGGCGGGGTGGTGAAGTTTGATTGTGATGTGGTGGCGGCCTCTGCTGGGTGGAACCCGGCGGTGCATCTGACCTCACATCTGGATGATAAGCCGGTTTGGAAAGACGAAGTGGCAGCCTTCGTGCCCGGCAAATTACCACCAGGCATGAGCGTGGTGGGCGCGGCTGCCGGGGAGGGGATTAATGCCGGCATTACGCCGCTCTGGGCGGTGCCAGGGGCGGATGGCAAAGCCTTTGTAGATTTCCAGAATGATGTGACAGCGGCGGATATTCGGCTAGCCAAGCAGGAAGGCTTCATCGCGGTGGAGCATTTAAAGCGTTACACCACGCTCGGCATGGCAACCGACCAGGGCAAGACCGCCAATGTGACCGGCTTGGCATTAATGGCAGCAGCAACGGGGAAGACCGTGCCGGAGACAGGCACCACGCGCTTTCGCCCGCCTTACACGCCGGTGGCGTTGGGGGCGCTGGCGGGGCCGCATCGGGGGAAGGATTTCAAACCGACGCGCTATACGCCGACACATGCCTGGGCGCAGGCGCAAGGGGCGGTGTTTGTTGAAACCGGCATGTGGTTGCGGGCGCAATATTTCCCGAAAGCGGGTGAGGATTGGTTGGCGGCGACCAACCGGGAAGTGCTGGCGGTGCGCAATGGGGTGGGGATTTGCGATGTCACCACGCTCGGCAAAATTGATATTCAGGGGCCCGATGCGGCGATCTTTCTGGAACGTGTTTACACCAATAGCTGGACCAATTTAGCGGTTGGCCGGGCGCGCTATGGGTTGATGCTGCGTGAGGATGGCTTTGTGATGGATGATGGCACCACCGCGCGGTTGGGCGAGCATCATTATGTCATGACCACCACCACCGCCAATGCCGGCAAGGTGTTTCAGCATCTGGAATTTTGCCACCAATGGCTGTGGCCGGAACTGGATGTGCGGTTTATTTCCGTCACTGACCAATGGGCGCAGATTGCGCTGGCGGGGCCGAAGGCGCGCGAAGTGTTGCAGAAAATTGTTGATGATGGCTGCGATGTTTCGAACGCGGCGTTCCCCTATATGGCGGCCGGAGAGATGCGGTTTTGTGGCGGGGTGAAGGGGCGGCTATTCCGGCTCTCATTCTCGGGCGAGCTGGCGTATGAAATCGCCGTGCCTGCGCGTTATGGCAATGCGTTGGCCGAAGCGCTGATGGCGGCTGGCGCGGAATTTGGGATTGTGCCGTACGGGACTGAGGCTTTGGGCGTGATGCGCATTGAGAAAGGCCACCCGGCCGGCAATGAGCTAAATGGCCAGACCAGCGCGCATGATCTGGGGTTTGGCAAGTTGCTCTCCAAGAAGAAGGATTTTGTCGGGCGGGCGATGGCGGCGCGGCCGGCTTTGATGGACCCGGCACGGCCAACGCTCGTAGGGCTAAAGCCAGTGAATGAGGCGGACCGGCTGCGCGGAGGCGCGCATTTGCTGGCGCATGATGCTGAGCCGGTGGCAGCAAATGACCAGGGGCATGTATGTTCGGCGGCCTATTCGCCGACGCTGGGCCATTCGATCGGGTTGGCTTTGCTGAAAAACGGTCCGGCGCGGCATGGCGAGATTATTCGGGTATATGACCCAATCCGGAATGGCGACTTTTTAGCCGAGGTGGTGCCGCCGGTGTTTTTTGACCCGCAAGGGAGCCGACTGCATGCTTGAGGCTGAGATTTTTCCGTTCGTGGCGACGGCGATGGTGACGCCGGAGCCGGTTTTACCGCTGGTGAGCTTGGCGGCGTTTCACGGCCAGACGGCGGCGTTGCAAGCGGCTTTAGGGGTGGCGTTGCCGCTCACGCCAAAATCCGTGCGGGTTGGGGAGACGTTGTATCTCTGGTCTGGCCCGGATGCGTGGTTGGTGGTGGGCGGCGCGGTTGAGGCGCTGACCACCCCGTTTGCCGCAATGACAGACCAGGCGGATGGCCGGTCTGTTTTTACGGTTTCCGGCCCGCATGCGCGGGATGCGCTGGCAAAATTAGTGCCGATTGATCTGCATGAGCAGGTGTTTGCCGATGGTGCCACGGCCTTGACCCTGGCTGGGCATATTGGCGTGCAGATTTGGCGGGAAGGGGAGGCATTCCGTTTGGCCTGTTTCCGAAGCTTCGCGCAGTCTCTATACGCATCGCTGATTGAAGCTTGCCGTGAATTTGAGGATTGAACGCGTCTATGAAATCGCAATATGTGCTGAGTTTTTCCTGCCAGAACCGTCCTGGCATTGTGGCGGCCGTGGCAACGTGCCTGTTTGAGCAGGGCGGCGATATTCGTGAGGCGCAGCAATATGATGATGCTGAAACCGGCAAGTTCTTTGCCCGGATCGCGTTTGACTTTATCGGTGCGGAGCGGTTGGAAGATATCCGGGCAAGCCTTGCTGAGGTCGCTGTTAAATTTGGGTTTACCTGGCATTTGAACGACCATACCGCGCCGCGCCGAGTGTTGCTGCTGGTCTCGAAATTCGACCATTGCTTGGTGGACTTGCTGTATCGCTGGCGGATTGGTGAGTTGAAAATGACGCCGGCGGCAATCGTCTCGAACCATGGGGCAGAGCATTTTGCCGGGATCGATCTGGCGGGGATTCCGTTCCACCATCTGCCGATTACCAAGGATACCAAGATGGAGCAGGAAGCCCAGATTTGGGCCTTGGTGAAGGAAACCAACGCCGAGCTGGTGGTGCTGGCGCGTTATATGCAGGTATTATCGGATGCTCTGGCTTCCAAGCTGAGTGGCAAATGCATCAATATCCATCATTCATTTCTGCCGGGCTTCAAAGGCGCAAAACCTTACCATCAGGCGCATTCGCGGGGCGTGAAGCTGATTGGCGCGACGGCGCATTATGTGACGACCGATTTGGATGAAGGACCGATTATCGAGCAGGATGTGGAACGTATTTCGCACGCGGACACACCAGATGATTTGGTGCGCAAGGGCCGGGATATAGAGCGCCGGGTGCTGGCGCGCGCCGTGCGGTACCATTTGGAAGACCGGGTGATTTTGAACGGGAAGAAGACCGTGGTGTTCACACCGTGAGTGCGGTGGAGCGCAAGATTATTGATGGCAAGGCGTTTGCCGCCAGGCTGGTGGAAACGATTCGCCAGGAGGTAGCTGCGCTGAAAGCGGCGCACGGTAAGCAGCCAGGGTTGGCGGTGGTGCTGGTGGGGGAAGACCCGGCCAGCCAGGTTTATGTGCGCAACAAGGCCAAGCAGACGGTGCTGGCAGGTATGGAGTCTTTTGAATTTAGATTACCAGCGCAAACGCCGGAAGCTGAGTTAATTGCGCTGGTTGCGCGTTTGAATGCCGATGATGCTGTGCATGGTATTTTGGTGCAGTTGCCGCTGCCGGGGCATATCGACTCCGCCAAAGTGCTGGATACGATCAACCCGGATAAGGATGTTGATGGATTTCATGTGATCAATGCCGGGCGCCTCGCGGTGGGGTTGCCGGGGCTGGTGCCGTGCACGCCGCTCGGCTGCGTGATGCTGCTGAATGATGTGCTGGGGGATCTCTCTGGCCAGCACGCGGTGGTGCTGGGCCGGTCTAATATTGTGGGTAAGCCGGTGGCGCAGCTTTTGTTGGCACAGAATTGCACCGTGACGATTGCGCATTCGCGCAGTAAGAATCTTCCGGAAATTTGCCGAGGCGCGGATATTCTGGTGGCCGCGGTGGGCCGGCCGGAGATGATTAAGGGCGATTGGATTAAGCCGGGTGCCACCGTGATCGATGTGGGGATCAACCGGGTACCTGCTTCTGAGGGCAAGACTCGGCTGGTGGGCGATGTGGCTTACGCTGAGGCTTTGGACGTGGCCGGGCGCATTACCCCCGTTCCTGGCGGCGTTGGGCCCATGACAATTGCCTGTTTGCTGCGCAATACGCTAACAGCCTTTAAGAGAACTCATGGTTTTGGCTAAATAATAGCCTAATTTCGGCACTAAACCCTAATCACCGCTGGGCAAGTCGGTTTTTCTTGTCATAATGCGGAACATTAAGGAGAATTTAGAATGCCCGCGCGCACACCACCGAAGGCCAAGCCCATGCGGATCAGCAAGGTTTCGTTAGACGAGGCTTTGGGTGAGGCCGGGCTGCCGGAGGGGATCGCGGATGCGTATATGACAGGCTCGAGCGCTGCGGCGGTTTCGGACCTGACCCTCGAGCAGGCGATTGGCGTGCAGGTGCGGCAGTTGCGGCGCCGGGTGGGGATTACGGTTTCCGAATTGGCGGCATCCGCTGGGCTTTCGGGCGGGATGCTTTCCAAAATTGAAAATGGCCAGATTTCACCCTCGCTGGGGAGTTTGCAGGCACTGGCGACCGCGTTGAATGTGCCGCTGACGATATTTTTCTCAACCTTTGAGGAAAAGCGCGATTGCTCGTTTGTGAAAGCTGGCACTGGCGTGACGATTGAGCGGCGCGGCACCAAGGCCGGGCATCAATATAGCCTGCTGGGCCATGCGCTCGGTGGTAAGGTGGTGGTGGAGCCGTATTTGATTACGCTGCACGAGGATGCCGCCCCTTACCCGGCCTTTCAGCATGAGGGAACCGAGTTTATTTACATGTTAACCGGCGAAGTAATGTACCGGCATGGCGACCAATCTTACCATCTGACCGCCGGTGATGCGTTATTGTTTGATTCCGGCGCGCCGCATGGACCCGAGAAGCTGATTGTGAAGCCGATGACGTATCTTTCGATTATTACGTACGCGCGGGAACCGACCTAAATAATTTTCCTGATAAGAATTGATTATTCTTATCAGTTGACGTGATGTGCGATGCTGGCTAACATTCATATCAGTGTAACGGATAGGTATGAGCATGTGCGGCATCGCCGGTTTGTTTCTTAAAAATCGAGATTTAGAGCCAGAACTTGGCGCGCTGACAGCAGGCATGTTGAGCGTGCTGACCGACCGGGGGCCCGATAGTGCTGGGTTTGCCATTTACGGTGCCGGTACGCCGGGCAGCATGAAAATGACGCTGCGTGCGCCGGTGGGGTTTGACTTTGCCGCTCTGGGCCATGCTTTGCAGGTTGGCGTGACGTTGCGCGATGACCATGCGGTGGCCTTGGTGCCAGTTGCCCGGGAAGTGGACGTGAGGGCCAAGTTGGCGGCCAGCTACCCCGATGTTGCGATTGTGGCGGCCGGTGCGCGGATGGAATTATTCAAGGGCGTTGGCCTACCGGAACTGGTTTCCAAGCGCTTTGGGCTTGAAGGCATGTCCGGCAGCCATGCGATTGCGCATACGCGGATGGCAACCGAATCGGCGGTGACCACACAAGGAGCGCACCCTTTTTCTACCGGGCCGGACCAGTGCTTGGTGCATAACGGGTCGTTATCTAACCATAACGATATTCGCCGGGTGTTGATGCGTGAGCGGATGGTGTTTGAAACCCAGAACGACACGGAAGTGGCAGCCGGGTTTTTAAGCTGGAAATTGCGGGAAGGGGCCAAGTTGGATGAGGCTCTAACTGCGGCATTGGACACTCTGGACGGGTTTTACACCTTTGTTGTCGGTACGGAATCCGGCTTTGGTGTGCTACGCGACCCGGTGGCATGCAAGCCGGCAGTGATGGCCGAGACCGATGATTATGTGGCGTTTGGCTCGGAATATCGTGCCTTGGTGGATTTGCCGGGTATTTCAAAAGCCAAATTATTTGAGCCAGAACCTGCAAAAGTTTATTTTTGGGAGCGTGCAGCGTGAGCAGTGCGTTAAAAGAGATGACACGCATCGAAGCGGTTACGTTCGACTTGGGCAAAGAAAAGCTGCGGGATTTAAGCGTGGCCTTGCATGCCCTAACGCCGCAGAGCAACCAGACATCTTGGCACATCCTTAATCCGCGTGGGCAACATGCGGTGGCGGTGGGTGTGACCGTGCCGGTTGGGATTCATATTGATGGCCATGTTGGATATTATTGCGCCGGTATGAATGATGGCGCGGTGATTACCATTGAAGGCAATGCCGGGCCAGGGGTGGCGGAAAATATGATGTCCGGCATTGTGCATGTGAAAGGCGATGCGAGCCAAGCCGCTGGTGCGACGGCGCATGGCGGGTTGTTGATTATTGATGGCAATGCCTCTGCCCGCTGCGGGATTTCAATGAAGGGCATTGATATCGTCGTGAAGGGCTCGGTTGGGCATATGAGCGCGTTTATGGCGCAGTCTGGCAATTTGGTGATTCTGGGTGATGCGGGTGAGGCTTTGGGAGATAGTCTTTATGAGGCGAAAATCTTCTGTGCTGGCACACCTGCAAGCCTGGGCGCGGATTGTGAAGAGAAGACCATGACGGATGAGGATAGGGCGATTTTGGCGGCGTTGCTGGAACGCTCGGGTGCCAAAGCTGATGTGGCGGCCTTCAAGCTTTATGGTTCGGCACGCACACTTTACCATTTCCATGTTGATAATGCGGGAGCTTATTGATGAACGAAACTTCTGGGCCGCATATTCCGCGCACGCCACCGCGTAGATCAGCGACGTTTGATGAATACTCGATCGCGGAAATTCAGCGTGCGGCTGCGACCGGGATTTATGATATTCGCGGTGGTGGGGCTAAGCGCAAGCTGCCGCATTTTGATGATTTATTGTTTCTAGGCGCATCGGTCTCACGCTACCCGTTGGAAGGCTATCGGGAACGTTGTGGCACGGATGTTGTGCTGGGAACGCGGTTTGCGAAGAAGCCGATCCATTTGAAAATTCCGGTGACTATTGCTGGAATGTCGTTCGGGGCGCTGTCCGGCCAGGCGAAGGAAGCATTGGGGCGCGGCGCAACATTGGTTGGAACATCCACCACCACCGGTGATGGTGGGATGACACCGGAAGAACGTGGCCATTCGCAGACTTTGGTGTACCAATATCTGCCCTCGCGTTACGGGATGAATTTGGCGGATTTGCGCAAGGCCGATGCGATTGAGGTGGTGATTGGGCAAGGTGCTAAGCCAGGTGGTGGCGGCATGTTGTTGGGCCAAAAAATCTCACCACGTGTGGCGCAGATGCGTAATTTGCCGGAAGGGATTGATCAACGCTCGGCCTGCCGCCACCCGGATTGGACCGGGCCGGATGACCTTGAGATTAAAATTCTTGAGCTGCGAGAGCTGACCAATTGGGAAAAGCCGATTTACATTAAGGTAGGCGCCAGCAGGCCTTATTACGATACGGCACTGGCGGTGAAGGCTGGCGCTGACGTGGTGGTGCTGGATGGGATGCAAGGCGGCACAGCGGCAACCCAGGAAGTGTTTATTGAGCATGTGGGTTTGCCGATTTTGGCGGCAATTCGCCCTGCCGTGCGGGCGTTGCAGGATCTGGGGCTGCATCGCAAAGTGCAGTTGATTGTCTCAGGCGGCATTCGGTCTGGTGCCGATGTGGCGAAGGCTCTGGCGCTGGGGGCTGATGCGGTGGCGATTGGCACGGCGGCATTGATTGCAATTGGTGACAACGCGCCGGAATGGGAGAGCGAGTACCAGAAGCTTGGCTCCACTGCTGGATGTTATGATGATTGGCACGAGGGGCGTGACCCGGCTGGTATCACCACGCAGGACCCTGTGTTGGCAGCGCGTTTGGACCCGGTGAAGGCAGGGCGCCGCTTGGCGAATTATCTTTCAGTATTGACGCTGGAAGCGCAGGCGATCGCGCGGGCGTGCGGGAAGAGCCATTTGCATAATTTGGAGCCGGAAGATTTGGTGGCTTTGACAATTGAGGCTGCGGCCATGGCACAAGTGCCCTTGGCGGGAACGGAGTGGATTCCAGGGAAGACGGGGATTTAACGAAAATGGCAAAAGACCTTGCAAAAATTGCAGCTGAGCGCGGCATTAAATATTTCATGATTTCCTATACCGATTTATTCGGCGCCCAGCGGGCCAAGCTGGTGCCGGCTTCCGCGATTGCGGGGATGCAGAAAAACGGCGCGGGCTTTGCAGGGTTTGCGACTTGGTTGGATTTATCGCCGGCTGATCCTGATATGTTTGCGCTACCAGACCCGGATACGCTGATCCAACTGCCTTGGAAGCCGGAAGTGGGTTGGTTGGCCTCTGATATTTGGATGGATGGCAAGCCGGTAGCGCAAGGCCCGCGCAACGTGCTCAAGCGCGTGGTGGCGGCCGCGGCAGAGGCCGGGTTTGAGATGAAAAGCGGTGTGGAATGTGAGTTCTTCCTGACGAATGCTGATGGTACCGCAATTGCGGACGCAGCCGATACTGCTGCCAAGCCGTGCTATGATGCGGCTGCGTTGATGCGCCGTTACGATGTGATTACGGAAATTTGCGATGCCATGCTGGCGCTGGGTTGGGAGGCGTATCAGAACGACCATGAAGATGCGAATGGTCAGTTCGAGATGAATTGGAGCTATGACAAGGCGCTGGTGACAGCTGACCGGCATGTGTTTTTCAAATTCATGGCGAAGTCGATTGCCGAAAAACACGGGCTGCGCGCGACCTTTATGCCGAAGCCGTTTTTGGGGCTGACCGGGTCTGGTTGCCATGCGCATGTGTCGCTCTGGAAGGGTGAGCAGAATTTATTTGAAGATGAAAAAGGTGAGTTGGGAGTTGCCGAAATTGGCTACCATTTCATCGGGGGCGTGATTGAACATGCTGATGCGCTCTGCGCCATTCTGAACCCGACGGTCAATTCCTATAAGCGGATCAACGCGCCGCGCACGACATCGGGTGCCACCTGGGCGCCAAATACCGTGACCTATTCAGGCAATAACCGCACGCATATGGTGCGCATTCCCGAGCCTGGCCGGTTTGAGATGCGCCTGGCGGATGGGTCCACCAACCCGTATTTGTTGCAGGCGGGCATTTTGAGCGCCGGCATGGATGGCATTGCGCGCAAGACCAATCCTGGCAAGCGCTTGGATATTAACATGTATACCGACGGGCACCTGGTGCAGGATGCCAAGCGGCTACCATTGAACTTGCTTGATGCGCTGAGGGCTTTTGAACATTCGACCGTGTTGAAATCCAGCCTTGGTGGGTCTTTTGTGGCATCTTATGCCAAGATGAAGCATGCTGAGTGGAATGAATATGCGGCGCATCTGTCTGACTGGGAACGCCAAAACACGCTGGATTGCTAAGCGAGCTGGATTGCTAAGCGAGTAGCGCGCGCATGGCGGCCTCAATGCTGGCGGTTTCTGCAGGGAAGCGACCCGGCGCGCCGGCGCAGTGGCCGTAGGGTGAGATAAGAACGCGCAGTTCGGCACCAGGAATTGCGGAAGCCTCGATCCGGGCTTCATCGACCGTGAAATACATGTCGGTATCAGCAGGCATGATGATGGTGCGGGCTTTGATTTGGGCTAATTCAGCATCCGAGATACGGGCATTTTTCCAGGTCCAGAGCATCGCCATCAGGTCCCGCGCGTCAAAGGATAAATGGTCGTCTTCCCAGTATTTCAGGAAGTCTTCGAGGGTTTGGTAGCCGAGGTCTTTGTAAAGTTCGTTGCGGTAGAAGGCGGCTGAATAGGCCCAGCCGGCATAGGCCCGGCCGAAGGCGGCGCGGTCGCCATCATGGCCCATGGCGGCACTTATGCCTTCTAAAAATACCTCATTAAGTGGCCAGCATTTGGCAGAACCGCAGACGGCAAGGAGAGATTTTACCATATCGGGGTAGAGTGCGGCCCAATGATAGCCCTGCATGGCGCCCATCGACCAGCCATAGAGAAGTTTGATCTGTTGCACGCCAAAGGATTTGAGGAGTGCGTGTTGGAGATGCACATTATTGGCGATGGTGGCATTGGCGTAGGAGCCGCTGTTGCTCGGCGAGCTGGAGACGCCATTGCCGAGCATGTTAGGGCTGACGATAAAATATTTGGCTGGGTCCAGCACGCGGCCTGCGCCAATCATGCGAGCGTAAGAGGCGTGGGTGCCGGTATAATAGGTTGGCAATAATATGCAATTTGTGCCTTCGGCATTTAGGGTCCCGTGGGTTTCATAGACTAGCGACAGCTTGTTGAAGGTAAAGATATCGATTGGCATGATGCAGACCCTTACAAGACATTTATGTAATTGTTGCTGATCGTCGAAGGGTCGTCTAGGCCTAAACCATGTTGGTTTCTACGTGGTCGGAGGTTTGATGAATAATTTGGTTATATTCGCTCTTTTGGTGGCGGCTTCAGTGCTGGAGGTGGGGGGCGATGCGCTGGTGCGTTCGGGCCTGCATGGCGCATCCTTGTCAGCCCGCATCGGGTTTATGGGCGCTGGTGCTGCGGTGTTGTTTATTTATGGTGTGACAGTGAATTTGCCGTCCTGGGATTTTGGCAAGCTGTTGGGTGTGTATGTGGCGCTGTTTTTTGTGGTGGCACAGATTATCAATTTGCTGGCATTTGGCGTGAAGCCTGATTTGCCGATTTATGCAGGTGGGGCTTTGATTGTTTCAGGTGGGCTGGTGATGAGTTTTTGGCGGGCCTAAAAATAGGCGGCGTATAAAGCCGACAGTAATAAGGTGAGCGCCAGCCAGAGCGCGGCCGGTAGCATGGTTTTCTGGCGGGATAATACCATGGCGTAACAGGCTTTCAGCAGATTGTTACTGCCGCTGGCAATCAGCACCGCTGCGACGATGGCACTTTGAGAGACCTGAAATTTGCCGTCGAGCAGCGACAAGATAAACGGGTCGATGTCAGAAAATCCGACAACAAAGCTAAGCAGATGCAGGCCATTGGCACCAAAATGGGTGGTAACGAAATCGGTAATGGCAGCGAAGGCAACGAAGAGCCCGGCAAACAGAAACGCAATTGGTAAATCCAGCGGGTTTGATGAGACAGCTGTGTGGACTGCCGGTGCCGAATGCCGAACCCGCCAGGCCAGCGCGCCTGCAAGGGCGAGTGACATGAAAAAGAAAAAACCGAAGGGAATGGCTAGCGCGATCGCAGCATCCTGATGACCGAGCAAGAAAATGACCGCAAATAGCCGCGCATACATCATGGCCGTGGCAATCACGACAGCAGCAGGGGCAAGCGGGGTTTGTGCAGGCGCACTGCGGGCAGCACGTGCCAGCACCACGGTGGCAGCGGTACTTGAATACATGCCCCCCAGTACGCCGGTGAGCAATGTACCGGCGCGTGGAAACAGATAATTATGCGCGAGATAGCCAAGATAGGAAATGCCGGAAATAACCAGCACCGCTGTCCATACTTTGGTGTAAGTGATCCCTGATAAGCCGAATATTTCGCTGTTTGGCAGTAGCGGCAAAATCAGCCCGGCGAGGATGAAAAATTTGGCAAGTGTAACACCTTCTTGGGCCGGGAAGGCATCTGAAAAACGCCGAATGCCGGATTGCTCGCCAAGCGCCAGCAGCATTACCACCACCAGTGCTGCGATCACCACGACAGGTGCTGTGAGGATGAAAGGTCCGAGCGCGTAGCTGAGCAAGGCGATAAAACTTACCAGCAGTGAAGCATCGCCGTTGGCGAGGCGTTTTTGATAGTCCAAGGCTAGTAAAATGGTAACCGTAACCAGCCCGGCGCAGAAGGGAATGACAGGTGCCAGGCTCCAGAGCACGAAGCCGCTGGTGGCGATAATGGTGATGGTGCGGGAGGTGCCAAAGCCGAGATCAATCGGCACCGTTTCTTTGCTGTCGCGCCGCCGGTAGGCGTGCAGTTCCAGCCCGATGATGAAGGACAGGGCGATGGTGCTGAGAAAACCACCCAATAACGGCGGGATGACGTTACTCATAGCGGTTTAGAACGTCTAACCCTAGCGTGAGATCAGCGATCAGGTCTTCGATATTTTCAAGCCCCACCTGGAACCTTGCGACATGGCCTTCAAAGGTACCGGTGCCAGCGCTGCGGCTGATGGTGCCGGTGGTGGGCAGCACCAGGCTTTCATAGCCACCCCAACTGGCGCCGATGCCAAATAACTGCAGCGAATCGATCATGGCGACGATGGCCGCCGCAGAATAATGCGGTTGAAACGCGACCCCAAACAGCCCGCATGAGCCGGTAAAGTCACGCTTGAAAAACTCATGGCCGGGGCAGGAGGCAAAGGCCGGGTGCAGCACGCGAGCCACTTCCGGGCGCGCCGCAAACCAGCTGGCGAGCTGCAGCCCTGAGCGTTCTGCGGCCTGCAGCCGGATGTTGAGGGTACGCAAACCACGTAGCGCCAGCCAGCAATCATCAGGAGAGGCATATTGGCCGAGTTCAAGCGAACCCTTGCGCAGCCACGCCCAATCGGCTTCCGAATTAACTGTAACCGCGCCGAGAATAATGTCCGAATGGCCGCCGACATACTTGGTGAGCGCCTGAATTGAGACATCGACACCATGCTTGAATGGCTGAAAATGATGAATACCCCAGGTATTATCCATGAATATCTTGGCACCATGGGCATGAGCGGCGCTGGCTAAGGCGGGGATATCCTGCACTTCAAATGTGTGGCTGCCGGGACTTTCGGTAAATACAACCTTGGTGGTGGGTTGCATTAAAGCGGTGATGCCGGCTGCGTCGATCATCGGGTCGTAATAGCTCGTCTCAATCCCAAAGCGTTTCAGCATCGTCGCGCAGAAATGGCGGGTCGGGCCATAGACGGAATCAGGCATCAGCACATGATCGCCGGCGCTGAGATAGGCGAGTAGCGGCGTGGTAATGGCAGCCAGACCAGAGCCAACCACCTGGCAATGGCTGCCGCCCTCAATCTCGGCAACCGCGGCTTCGAGTGCGAAATGGGTCTCAGTGCCGCAAATCCCGTAAAGTTCGACAGGCTCCAGCACGCGCTTACCAAGGGCGAGCTTGGTTGCCATGTTGGGATATAAAACCGTGGAGCCGCGGACCAGTTTGGGATTCACATAGCCGTATGTTTTGGTGCCTGCGCGTCCAGCATGCACCATGCGTGTTTCGAATTTTTCAGTCATTTATACCTCGGCCGGCAGATCAGCCCGGCTACCCCATTCAGACCATGAACCGTCGTAAATCGCAGCTTCCGGAAAGCCCGCCAGAACCATACCCAAAGCAAGCACGGCTGCGGTAACGCCGGAGCCGCAACTGGCAATCACTGGCTTTGTGCCATCAACCCCCGCTTGCGCAAAAATATCCTGCAGGGCCTGAGGAGGCCGCATTTTGCCATGTTCGAGAAGGTCGCCGAATGGCAGGGATTTGGCACCGGGAATATGACCGCTGCGCATACCGGGCCGTGGCTCGGGCACCGTGCCGTTGAAGCGGCCGGTGGCGCGCGCATCCAGGACGATTGCGGCATTTTCGGTGAGGTTGCGCTGCATGTCGGCCACGTTGCGGACCATTGCAGGCCGAAAATTGGCTGTAAATAATTGTGGCTTTGGCGCGACGGTTGCAGTGGTGACGGGCTGATTTTCGGCCAGCCAGTGCGGCAGACCGCCATCGAGAACCTGCACCGTCTCATGCCCATAAACCCGGAACATCCACCAGACGCGGGCGGAAGAAAAGATGCCGCGCTGGTCATAAACCACGATATGGGATGCATTGCTGATCCCTAATGCGCCCACCATTATTGAAAAATCTGCCGGCGTGGGCAGCATATGCGGCAAGTCGCTCGCGGTATCGGCGATCGTATCGACGTCGAAAAATATCGCGCCCGGGATATGGGCCTGGTCATAGAGTGCTTTCGCGTCCTTGGCCTCGTTCGGCAGATAATAGGTCGCATCGATCACCACCAGATTTGGAGTGCCGAGCTGGGCCGCGAGAGAGGCGGTGGAAATGAGCGGGTTCATGCGCGGGGCTAGCCGCGCGCCGCGGCGATCATCGCCCGTACGCGCTCGGCCGCCGCCGCACCTTTAATGGCGTCGCGCCAAGCGATTTCCGAAACGCGCTGATGGGCACCGACGGAATCTTCAGCGCCGGTGATCATCGCCACGCCTGATTGCGTGGCGGGGAGAGCGTCGGCCGGGAATGGGTTGATCGCCAGGGTTGCGCGTTCGCGCGAGCGCAGCAGCGTGAAGGGGCCGTTTGGTTCGCCGTTCGCCATCAGCCCAAGTTGCAGGCCGATCGGTTCGCTTTCCATCAAATTCGCGACCAGTTCCATTTCGCGGGCCGCGACATCGCGGGCAGCATTGCGCAGCCGATCCGAGGTGGAGATGGCGCCCGCCACACCTTCGGTAAGGAATTTCTGGATTGAGGTCGTTGTGAAAATACCAATGATCGAGGGCTTGCGCACGGCATACATGCGTTTGCGGGAGATCATGACCCCCAATAATTGTTCGGCGGCGGCGCGCGCCATGCCGCGTTCGGTCCCCATTGAGTCCGCTTGGTCTTCGAAGATTTGAGCCAGAATATTGTCAAACTGGTCGGATGTAATGAGGTAACAAATGGGACCAAACACTTGTAGGATCTGGTCAGAGGTTTCCTCGATCTGCCGTAACCGTTCCATATAGCCGATCGGCTTGGTGTAATATTCAACGCCGATGCCGAGCAATGTGAGGGGGGAGATTTTTAGAAGCTCGGCTAACCGATTCACCGTATCGAGCTTAATGACCTCGCCTTTTTCATAGCGGTACAAGGCGGCGCGCGAGACGCCGAGCCGGGCCGAGATTTCCTCAGCCTTCAAGCCGGATTCCATGCGGTATGCCCGCAATTGCTGGCCGATTTCATTAAAACGCATTCTCAACCACTCCTTGAAGCCATGAGGATTTGGCGGCTTAGAACGTCCATAACTCAGGCTAAAATCTCAGAAAACGAAATATTCTGCTATGAGATAATACTTAGCTGAAAACGTCAATCAATACAATAAAATGTCATGTAATATGAGATTCGGGGGTTACCGTACAGTCTGACGGCGGTGTTACGCATTGTATCTATTGCATTCCAAGCCGTCCTTCGTCCATCTAGGTGGGCATGAAATCAGAACGCATTCTTCTATTGGCTTTGGCGGCGGCGCTTGGTGTCGGGTGTTTGTTGATTTTACTGCCTTTTGTGCCTGCAATGCTATGGGCAGGCATATTGGTATATTGCACCTGGCCGTTTTTTGTCTGGCTGAAGCGCTACGTTCCCGCGGGATTTGCGGCATTTTTATTGACGATGATCGTGGCTTTGATGGTGTTGCTGCCGTTAATCAATATCGGGCTGGTGGGCGCCAAGGAGGCGCGCAACAGCCAAGGTTGGATCCATCGAGCCATGCAGAATGGCCTACCACCGGCACCAGATTTCCTGGGGCATATTCCGCTGGTGGGCGGGCTGATTTCGGATTTTTGGAATAATTCAGCGGATGATCTGGGTGGTCTGGCAAGCGAGTTGCAGCCAGTGCTCGGGACTGTTGCGCATTCCGGTTTGAACCTGTTGCTGATGCTAACCCACGGGTTGATTGGCATTGTGGTGGCGCTGTTTATCAGCTTCTTCTTTTATCTGTCAGGTTACCAGATTATCGTGCGGATCAGGCTGCTGTTGGTGCGGATTATGACTGAAAGCCGCGTTGAGCATTTGTTGGGGCTGGTGGCGGGTACGGTGCGTGGGGTGGTGTTTGGCATTGTCGGGACTGCCGCGATGCAAGGGGTGCTGTACGCGATAGGCTTTGAGGTGGCACGGGCACCGCAGGCGATATTGTTGGCGAGTTTTGCCGGGCTCGTTTCGATCGTACCGGCTGGGGCTGTGATTATTTACGTGCCGTTATGCCTGTATCTGATGGCAACGAATCACGTGTTAGCGTCTTTATTTCTAGGGGTTTATTGTTTCGTTGTGGTCGGTGGGGCGGATTCGGTCGTTCGGCCCTGGCTGATTTCGCGCGGCGCGTCGCTACCATATTCACTTACGCTGATCGGCGTATTGGGCGGCGCGATTGCGTTTGGTGCGTTGGGAATTTTTCTGGGCCCGGTGTTGCTGGCTTTGGGTCTGGCGGTGGCGGAAGAATTCGCAGGCCAGCCGCGTGGTGCATGGCGGCAATCGTGAAGAGGCGGGTTATTGGTAAAGCATTAACTATTTTGGTTTAGCGATGAGGCATGGGCGGATTATCATTACAAAAGCGGCGGGTAGCGGAATGTAAAGGGCGCTTAGCTGAAGATCAGGTGGCGGCTATTTGGTCTGGCCGTGGCTTTGATATTTTGGCGCGACGTTTCATTACCAAGTCGGGTGAAATTGATCTGATCCTGGCGGATGCCGATATTTTGGTTTTTGTTGAGGTGAAGGCGCGTGCTTCGCTTTCGGATGCGGCGTATGCGGTTTTGCCGCGCCAACAACGCCGGTTGTTAGAAGCTGCGGAGCTGGTGCTGGCTGAGCATGCTAACTGGCAGCGGCCATCCATGCGGTTTGATGTTGCGTTGGTTTGCAATGGCGAAGTCGAGCATATTGAAGACGCAATTCGGTATCATTAACGCCTGATCGATTGAGTTGGGTGCGTGCAGTGTGACAAATTAAGGCTTGAAGCGGGCTCAATAAAAAGCTCGTTGATGGTTTGGTGTCGGGAGCTGCCTGCGTGGGGGTTTTTGGTGAAGACGCATCAATTAACCAGCTTAGCCTGCGAAAGCTTGCAGCAGCCGCGCATGGGTGCGTGCCCCGCGATGAAAGCAGGCAACCTCGAATTTCTCATTGGGGGAATGGATGGCGTCGTCATCCAGGCCGAAGCCGGCCAGTAGCGTGTCGAGCCCGATATGGGTCTTGAAGGCTTCTACCACCGGGATTGAGGCGCCGCAGCCGACCAGAGCAGCCGGTTTGCCGAATTCGTCTGCCATGGCCTGTTGGGCAGCGCGCATGAAAGGCGCATCCAGGCTGACAGCGAAGCCGGGAGACGCTCCATAGGATTTGAAGCTGGCTTTGGCATCGGGGCGTAGGCGGTCATTTACGAAACGCTCGAAATTTTCGATGACTTTTTTGGGGTCTTGGCCGGGCACCAGGCGGAAGGTGAGTTTGGCGGTGGCTTCAGATGGAATGACCGTTTTGGTCCCATCGCCCTGGTAGCCGCCGAAAATGCCGTTAATCTCAGCGGTTGGGCGTGCCCATAATTGGGCGAGTGGGGATTGGCCGTGCTCGCCGGCTGGGTTTTTCAGACCGACATCGCCTAAAAATGCCTCGGGGTTGAAGCCGAGCTGCTTCCAGGAGGCGGCGAGGGCAGGGGCCAGCGGGGCGACTCCATCATAAAAGCCGGGGATGCGGATGCCGCCTTGGTCGTCTTGTAGATCGCCCAAAATGCGGGTTAGCGCGTTGATGGGGTTCAGCGCGATGCCGCCATAAAGCCCGGAATGCAAATCTCGCGACGGTCCGGTGATGGTAACCTCCACGGCAGCTAAGCCGCGCAGGGATGTGGTAATGGCCGGGGTTTCGAAATTCCACATATTGGTGTCGGCCACCAGCACGAAATCCGCCGCAAGGGTTTCGCGTTCGTTGGTGAGGAGTTCGGCAAGAGACGGGCTGCCGCACTCTTCCTCGCCTTCAAGCAAAATAGTGAGGCGAACGGGTAGTGTGCCGGTGACGGCGAGATGGGCACGGCAGGCTTCGAAAAAGCTAACAACCTGGCCTTTATCATCCACAGCGCCGCGCGCGACGATTCGTTTGCCGCGCGGGCCGTCGATGATTTGTGGGTCGAACGGGTCGGCGTGCCAGAGATTGAGCGGGTCGGCGGGCTGCACATCGTAATGGCCGTAGAACAGCACGTGCGGTGTGTGGGGGCCGGCGGCGTGATGCTGGGCGATGACGCCTGGCAGGCCAGTGGTCTCAGAAAGGCGGGCAGTGAAGCCCATTTCGGTAAGCGTGTCGCGCGCCCACAAGGCTGCGGCTCGGCAATCGACCGCATGGGATTTTTGCGCACTGATGCTAGGGATGCGAAGCAGCTCAAACAGGCGGTTTAAGGAAGCGTCGAGATTGCCGTCGATATAAGCGAGAATGTCTTTCATGGGATTAGAATATGCCAGCACCGGTAATGCCGCCATAGACGCCGAGGCCGGCGGTAATGGTTGCAAGGAAAATGACCAACCATTTATACCAGCCGCGAAGCCTGACTGACGGCGGCAGGGCGAAGATGGCCAGCGCGATGAGGAAGCCCAGGACCATCGGCAGCAGCAGAGCGTTCATTACCTCGACGGCGATATTAAGGAAGACCAAATCCGGGACGCCAACCACGATAATTGCGCCGACCAACAAGCAGCCCGCATACACGCCATAGAACCATTTTGCTTCAAGCGGATGATCCTCAAGCGAGCGGCGATAGCCGGCAACCTCGCCTAGCCCCCAAGCCAGAGCCAGAGAGCAGACGATGGCGGCGACCATGCCAGCGCCGATGACGCCAGCGCTGAAGACCAGCTTACCGACATTTGAGCCCAGAAAAGGGATGAGCGCATTGGCCATATCGCCCACCGTGTTCAGGCTGGCATTCGGGTTATGCAGCCCAATTGTGGCGGCGGTGGCGATGAGTACGGCGATCATGACAAGCTGGGCCAGCACGGCGCCGATTGCTGTATCAAGCCGCGCCAATGGCAAATCCAGATGAGTCAGGCGTTTATCGGCCACCGCGGATTGTTGGTAGAAAACCATCCATGGCATGATCACTGCCCCGATATTGGCTGATACGAGATAAACATATTGCGGGTTTGCCAGAGCCGGTTGGATGGACTGGCGAAGCATCTGGTTGACGTCAGGATGGGCCAGATAAGCGACGATGAAGAAGGCGAACTCAAATAGCCCAAGGGCGATCGCCACCCGCTCGACCCGCCTATAAGAGCCTGTGAGTACGATGATAAGGAGGAAGCCGGCCGACACCGCAACGCTGGCGACGCGTGGGATGCCGTAGAGTTCTCCAACACCAGCGACGCCGGAAAATTCGGTCAGGATGGCGCCGATGGTGGCGACCGCGAGGCCGGTGGCTGAGAGCCAGGCCCAGCCTTTGCCGAAATGGTCGCGGATAAGCTCGCCATGGCCCTTACCGCTATGAATGCCGAGGCGGACCGTGAGTTCCTGCACAACAAATAAAATCGGCATCAGCAGAAATTGCAGCAAAAGAAGTTTGTAACCCCACGCCACACCTGACTGCCCGGCCGTGATGATGCTACCAACATCGGTATCGGCGAGCATCACCACGATCCCGGGCCCGGCGACAGTAGCGAAACGTGCCAGATGATTGAGCCGGGCAGGCGAGTGAGCGATTTGGACCATCGAGTCTCCGGATGATATTAAGAATGAGAAGCGTTTGCAGTAAATGAGCGGTTGCCGGAGCTGTCAGGCGAACATCTATGAGTCCTAATTGAGAATGACTTGCAATTGCATTAAGTTCTAGCTGATTTTCAGGGCATCGTCAACGCGCTGAATGCAGCCGCGAGGGGGGCCACGCCTTGATTTGTCTCAAAGCCTAAACGAGAAGCAGGCATGATCTTATCGCCAAAACTTACTCTGTATAATACCAGAACCCGCAGCAAAGCGTTGTTTACGCCGCTCGATGCCAGCCATGTGAGGGCCTATCTATGCGGGCCGACAGTTTATGACCTCGCGCATTTGGGCAATGCCCGCAACGTGGTGGTGTTTGATATTCTGATCAGGCTGCTGCGCCGGATGTATCCGCGCGTGACCTATGTGCGGAATATCACCGATATTGATGACAAAATTAATGCCCGGGCGGCAGCGAGTGGCGAGCCGATTGCTGAGATCACCGCCCGCACAACCATTGATTACCACGCCGACATGGCGGCCTTGTTCACGCTGCCGCCGGATATTGAGCCGACGGCAACGGGCCATATTGCTGAAATTATCATGATTATCGAGCGGTTGATCGCCGGTGGTCATGCCTATGAGGCGGAAGGCCATGTGTTGTTCGCGGTGAAATCAGATGCTGATTATGGGAAGTTTTCAGGGCGTTCGCCGGAGGATTTGATCGCGGGGGCGCGGGTGGATGTAGCACCCTATAAGCGCGACGCGGGAGATTTCGTGTTGTGGAAGCCATCGACGCCAGATTTGCCGGGCTGGGATAGCCCGTGGGGGCGCGGGCGGCCGGGGTGGCATATTGAATGCTCGGCGATGAGTTGGAAGCATTTGGGTGAGAGTTTTGATATTCATGGCGGTGGCGATGATTTGATTTTTCCGCATCATGAAAACGAGATTGCCCAAAGCTGCTGCGCGTTCCCTGGGTCTAGCTTTGCCAATGTGTGGGTGCATAACCGCATGTTGCTGGTGGATGGCGAAAAGATGAGCAAATCGCTCGGCAATTTCAAAACCGTGCGGGATGTGCTGGCGGTGGCCCCCGGTGAGGCGGTGCGGTTTTTGCTGATCCGCTCGCAATATCGCTCGACCTTGGATTATTCCGATGCGGCGTTGTTGTTGGCGAAGGGCGAGTTAGACCGGTTTTACCGGGCGATTGCCGCGCACCCTGGTGTGGCTGCGGCAACCGAAATTCCGGCTTGCGTGCTGGACCCGTTATGCGATGATTTGAACACACCAGGCGCGATTGCCGGTTTGCACCAGTTGGCTGATGCAGCCTTAGCGGGGGATGCGCATGGCGCGGCTGGGTTGCTGGCCGCCGGCGCCGTATTGGGGCTGTTTAACCGCACGCCGGATGAGTGGTTTCATGCCGGCGCTGATGCCGCCAAAATTGAAGCGCTGATCGAGGCGCGGCGGGTGGCGCGGGCGGCCAAGGACTTTGCGCGGGCTGATGAAATTCGGAAATCCCTCGAAGCAGACGGGATTATTTTGGAAGATAAGGCGGGTGTGACGACCTGGCGGCAGGTTGCAAAATGACAGGCCGGGATGGCGGGGCAGATTTACAGCCGATTGAACCCTCGCCGGTGGTGATTTTGGTGCGGCCGCAAATGGCCGAGAATATTGGCTCCGTGGCCCGCGCGATGGGCAATGGTGGGTTATTTCATTTGCGGATCGTGGCACCGCGTGATGGTTGGCCGCAGGAACGGGCGTGGATCACAGGTTCCGGGGCGCATAAAATTCTGGATGCTGCCACGGTCCATGAAACGGTGGCTGATGCGGTGGCGGATTTGCACCGCGTATTCGCAACATGCCCGCGGCCTCGGCACATTATTAAACCGGTGCTGACAGCGCGGGGAGCAGCGATTGAGCTGCACGAGATTGGTGCGCGTGGGTTGAAGACCGGCATTTTATTTGGGCCAGAGCGGGCGGGGCTTGATAATGATGATATTGCCTGCGCCGATAGTTTAATACGATATGATTTGAACCCCGGCTTCATGTCGCTGAACCTTGCACAAGCGGTGATGATTATGGGCTATGAATGGTTCATTGTGCGCGACGCGGATGCGCCGTTGAAAAACTTACAAACCAATGAGACCCGTGTTGCTACCAAGGGTGAGTTAGAAAATTTTATGGCGCATCTCATTCGTGCGTGTGATGACGCTAATTTTTTAAAGAATGAGCAGAAACGCCCTGGCATGGTGCGTAATTTACGGCATTTCTTTCAGCGTGGTGAAGTGACAACGCAGGAGCTGAATACGTTGCATGGGGTGGTGGCTGACCTGGCACGCGGGCCGCGCCGTTGAATATGCAAGATTTATCGTACCGCATTCAGGCGATCGGTGCGCGCGCCTTTATGCAGATGTTCCGCATGTTGCCGCTGGATGTAGCTTCTTGGTTTGGTGGTTGGGTGGCGCGTACGCTTGGGCCTCTGACCGGCGCTCATAAAACTGCGGTGAAAAATTTAGCTCTTGCCATGCCGGAATTTAATGAAGCGGTGCGCGCTAAAATGATCATTGATATGTGGGATAATATCGGCCGCACGGTTGGGGAATATCCTCATTTGGGTAAGCTGATCAACGATACCAAACGCGTTGAAGTGGATGATCCGGCGAACATCACGGTAAAACTTCGTGATGATGGGATTGGCGCGGTGATGATTGGTTTGCATTTTGGTAACTGGGAGCTGGGAACTGTGCCGGGCTACCGCGCCGGACTGAAACAATATCATTTCTACCGCGCGCCGAATAACCCTTATGTCGATGCGATGCTGATGGATTTGCGGAAATCGATGCAGCAGGAAGGATTTTTGCCAAAAGGCGCGGAAGGTGCACGGCAAGCCGTGGGGCTGCTTAAAAAGCACATGCACATCACGATGCTGGTAGACCAAAAGCAAGATGAAGGCATAGCAGCCCCATTCTTTGGCCGCGACGCTATGACCACAACGGCCCCTGCAACACTCGCCCGCCGGTTTAACCTACCCATCGTCGCTGCCCGGATTATCCGCCAAAATGGTGCGCGTTTCAAAGTGCAAGTGCAGGAATTTCACATCACAAAAACCGACGACCGCCAAGCCGATATCATCACCACCACCCAGCAAATAAATGCCTTGTTGGAAAATTGGGTGCGCGAATATCCGGCCCAATGGTTTTGGGTTCATCGCCGCTGGCCACGTGACGGGCGGGGATAAGCCCAGGGGTGATGCCGCCCTGGACTCACTTCCGTCAGGCCGCCTTCACGGTGCCGTACATTGCGCGCATCTTTTTCTTGTCGAGCTTGCCGACAGAGGTTTTTTCCAGAGATTGGGCAAAGACCACATGGTCTGGGATGGCGAATTTGGAAAGTTCGCCGGTTTCGGCGCGGGCGCGGACCAGGTTTTTAATGTCATCTTCGGTAGCGTGAGCGTCGGGTTTGAGGACGACGACGGCGATCGGCCGTTCACCCCAGCGGGAATCTTCCACCCCGATGACAGCGCATTCGCTGATGGCGTGGTGGCTGAGGATAACGTCTTCCAGCCCAATGGAAGAAATCCATTCGCCACCGGTCTTGATCACGTCTTTGCTGCGGTCCAGCACGTGCAGATAGCCGTTGGCATCGAAAGTGCCGATATCCCCGGTATGCAGCCAGCCGCCTTGCCATAGCGTGTCACTGGCCTCCTGGTTTTTGATGTAGCCAGCGGTGAGGGCAGGGCCGCGCGCGACCACTTCGCCCACTGTATGGCCGTCCCGCGGCTGCGATTTCATGTTTTCATCGACGATGTCGAGCTCAATGAGCACACCCGGCAGCCCGGCGGCGACCCGGACATCAATTTCGGCTTCGCTGCCGGTGCCAGGGTTGTTGATGAGATCGCCCTTCAAATGGCTGATTGTTAAAATCGGGCAGGTTTCCGACATGCCGTAGCCGGTGAAAATATCGATCCCCCGCTGGAGGGCGGCGGTGCACATGGCACGCGGCATGGCCGAGCCGCCGATGATGACCTTCCAGCCACGCAAATCAATATTGGCAGCCTCCGGCGCTGATAAAATCATGTGCATGATGGTGGGTACGCAATGTGAGACGGTTACTTTTTCAGTTGCTAGCAATTTAAGCACCACCGGCGGCAGGAAGCGGCCAGTATAGACCTGCTGCATCCCCATCATGGTGGCCACATACGGAAACCCCCAGGCGTGCACATGAAACATCGGCGTCAGCGGCATGTATACATCTTCGCGTGAAATGCGGCCATTAAGGCCTGCCATCATCATGGTGGACATCAGCGTCAGCGTATGCAGCACTAATTGCCGGTGCGAAAAATACACGCCTTTCGGGTTGCCGGTGGTGCCGGTTGTATAGAAGGTGGTGGCGATGGTGTTTTCATCAAAATCAGGGAATTCAAATTTATCTGACGCAGCACCAAGCAATTCTTCATACTCGCCGACGAACGCGCCTTCGGTTTTCAGGCCGTCATCGGTCAGGAGCACAATTTTTTTCAAGTGTGGCAGCTTGCCGCGAATACCATCCAGAACCGGCAGAAAATCTTTATTTACCAGCAGAATTTCAACTTCCGCGTGGTCGATCGTGTAGGCGATTTGTTCCGGGCTGAGCCGGATATTCACCATCATCAACGTGGCGCCCATCATCGGCACGGCGAAATAGGCTTCCAGGTAGCGGTTACTATCCCAATCCATCACACCCACCCGCGTACCGCGTTTGGCACCGAGTGTGGTGAGCACATTGGCAAGCTGGCTCACGCGTGCGGCAAATTGCGGATAGGTAAATCGTTTTTCGCCGCGATAGATGATTTGTTTATGCGTCACCTGCGCCAGCGGCATTTTAAGGATGTTTTTGATGAGGAGCTGATAGTTAAACGCGGTCATAGGGTGACTCTCCGGGACATATTATTTTGCCAGATAATGCGCAGTTTGCCGGCGCTTGACAACCTGGTGCGCGCGCCGAACTCTCTGATTAACGATCATGTGAGGATAAAATGAGTCTTCTCCAACATACTGCAGTGCAGCAATGAGTGTTTTAATCGACCGCGCCACTTTGGATTTTTACCTGCATGATTGGCTGGGGTTGGAAACCCTGTTAGCCCGCGCGCCGTTTGCCGAGCATTCGGTGGCAAGCGTTGGCGCAATGCTGGACACGGCCGACAAGCTCGCCACCAGCCATTTTTTGCCATTCTATAAAAAGGGCGATGTGCAGGAGCCTTACCAGGATGCGGATGGTGCGCATGTGCTGCCCGAAGTGCGGCGTGCCATTACGGCCTATGCCGAGGCTGGGTTTCTCGCCGCAGGGTTTGCGCCGGAATTAGGGGGGCTAGGGGCGCCGAATTTGGTCCATACTGCAGCAACGGCATATTTTATGGCAGCCAATGGGCCGTTTGCGGCTTATTCGTTTCTCACGGTGGGGAATGCCAACCTTATCGCGCATTTTGGTACGCCTAAGCAGATTGAAACCTTCGTAACGCCCGCACTGGAAGGCAGATGGACCGGCACAATGTGCTTATCCGAGCCGCAGGCGGGTTCGTCTCTGGCTGATATTATCACCCGCGCCGTGCCGGATGGTGAGGATGCGTTAGGGGTGCGTTATAAAATCACCGGTAATAAAATGTGGATTTCCGGTGGGGACCATGATGCGGCGGAAAATATTGTGCATCTGGTGCTGGCGAAAATTCCCGATGCTGATGGTAAACTTGTGCCGGGCAGCAAAGGGATTTCGATTTTCATCGTACCAAAATTATTGCCAGGGACCAGTGCGCGTAATGATGTGAATCTGGCCGGGTTAAACCATAAAATGGGCTGCCGTGCGACCTCCAATTGCTTGCTGAATTTGGGCGAGCATGGCGGTGCCATTGGCTGGCGGGTGGGCGAGATCGGGCAGGGCTTGCCGATCATGTTCCATATGATGAACGAGGCCCGCATTGCGGTGGGGCTGGGCGCTACCATGACAGGCTATCGCGGCTACCGGCTGGCGCTGGATTACGCCCGCAACCGCCCGCAGGGCCGCCCCTTGGGGGCGCGGGATGTGGCGTCCAAGCAAATTCCCATCATCGAACATGCCGATGTGAAGCGCATGTTGCTGGCCAGTAAAACCTATACAGAAGGGGCGCTGGCGTTGGTGTTATATTGCGCGAAACTGGTGGATGACGCCGCCACCGCAGCCACTGAGGAAGCGCGGGCGGAAGCTGAAGCGGTGCTTGGGTTGCTAACGCCGGTTGCCAAAACCTGGCCCTCGGAATGGGCGCTGGCCGCCAATGAACTCGCCATTCAGGTGCATGGTGGGTACGGCTACACGCGCGATTTTGATGTGGAGCAGTTGTACCGCGATAACCGGCTGAACGCGATCCATGAAGGGACCACCGGCATTCAGGCGCTGGATTTGTTGGGGCGCAAAATTCTGCGCGATGGCGGTAAAATTCTGGGCCAGTTTGCACTGCGGGTACGGGCAACGATTAAGTCTGCACCAGCAGAGTTTTCTGGTGAGGCGGCGGCGCTAGGGGCGGCGATGCTGGCATTGCAGGATTGTTTGCGGGGCTTGCAAGGGGCGCATGATGAGGCGGAGATGCTGGCCAATGCCACAAATTTCCTCTCCGCCTTTGGCCATGCGGTGTTGGGGTTTGTGTGGCTGGATATCGTTGCGCATCTGGACGCAGAACGGCATGGAGTCAGTTTCGTCGAAGGTAAAAAAGCTGCTGCACGGTTTTTCTTTGCGTTTGAGATGCCGAAAATCGCGGCGTGGCTTGAACCCGTTTCAACGCGCAACGGGCTGACGGTAGCGATGCAGGGCGGCTGGTTTTAGCCGCCCCTCACGCCAAACGCCAAACACCGTCATTGCGAGCCTCGCAAAGCGCGGCGCGGCAATCAATTTTTTGGCCACGTCACCAAAGTAAGATGGATTGCTTCCCCCCGCCTTCGCGGGGGTCGCAATGACGGGATTGACTGTAGGATGGATGAGCGGAGCTTTTTCATCGTCATTCCCGCGCAGGCGGGAATCTTTTTAACGTCTGAGCATCGCTAAAAGAAGATACTCGCCTTCGCGCGTATGACGAGACCGGGGATGAGAGG
>NCAT01000095.1 GCA_002255575.1 Acidocella sp. 20-57-95 | reverse complement strand
CGAGTTCGTCGTTGGTGTTTATGAAACGCCGATGACCCGCATCTATGCGCGGATCGGCTGGAGCCCGGAACCGCTGGCGCGCGCACGTCCGGAGATTGGAAACATAACCGCCGGTATCTGGGAGGCGACCCCCGAAGCGCTTTCATCCATGCGTCAACGCCTGGCGACCCGGTTGCGCGGGCGGCCAGTCCTGGTGACGTAAATGGCCGTGCGGCGGGAAAGGTTGCGTGGATATCGGCTCGCCGGTGTGCTGCTCGGCCTGAGCGCGATCAGCCCGGCGCCGGTCTTTGCTGCGAGCCTCTCGGATGCAGATTTTGCCACGCTCGCGGCCCGATGCGCGCCAGATATGCCGGAGAGTGTTTTGCGCGGTGTTGCCCGCACGGAGAGCAATTTTTATCCGTGGAGGCTGCACGATAACAGCACCCACTTCAGTGCCAGCCCGGCGAGCCTGGCCAATGCCGAGCCCGCGCTGGGGATGACGATCGGCGCGGCGCTCGATCCCTGCGCGTCATTGGCGGGCGGCGCGGCGGTGCTGCGGGCCGCCTATGGCTCTGGGCCGGTTTATACCGGGCAGCAGGCCGCCTTGCTTATGGCGTTGTCGATTTACAATACCGGCTCATCGCTCAAAGGGATCATGAATGGCTATGTGAGGCGCGTGATGCGCCATGCGGATGAGGCGGCATCTGGTTTTTCCGCGTCACCGCTACCGCCTGCTATTGCCCCGGACATGCCGCCCGCGTGGGATGTTTCGGCTACCGGCAGTTACGCGCGGACCCATGGCGCTCCCTGGCTGGTGCCGCTGGGGCTGGATGCGACGGCGCAAAAAATTGCTCTGGCCGATGAGGCTGCTTCCCCACCCCAAACGATGAGGTCGCCATGATCGACATGATCGCCCCGATGCTTCTTGCACAGGCGCAGATGTTTCGCCTGACCAGATTATGGTCCGTGGCCGCCCGAGCGTGGCCCATGACGTTGCTGGCGGTCATGCTGGGGCTTCCGGCATTTGCCTACGCCCAGACCGTTTCTGGCGGGGCCAGTCCGCAGACGATGATCAATAATGTCTGCACCTTCATCCTGGGGCCGTTTGGTGAGACGATCGCCGTGCTCGGGATTATCGGCATCGGGTTTCTGTTCATGTTCGGCAGGGCGTCGCTGGGGGTTATTGCGGGCATTATCGGCGGCATCGTCATCATGTTCGGCGCTTCCTATCTCGGCCAGACCCTGACCGGTGGCGGCTGAGATGGAGCCCCTTGAGGCCGACACGCTGTATCTCGCGGCGACAAGGCCCGCGATGTTCATGGGCGTGCCGCTGAGTCTGGGGGCGATGTTGCTCATGCTGGCCGGGCTGATCGTCGTGATCTTCAAGAACCCGCTTTATTTGATGGTCATGGCGCCGCTCTGGCTGGCGGCTCGGGAGTTGGTGGCGCGGGATTATAACGCCGTCGGTGTTGTGCTGCT
>NCAT01000017.1 GCA_002255575.1 Acidocella sp. 20-57-95 | reverse complement strand
CTGGGCCGCATTGAGGGCCAAGAGAGAGGACGCGGCCACAAAGCCCAGTCCAAGAAGTTGACGACGCATGGTAATCATTCTGCCTCCTAATTGCGCAGTAATTAAACGTAAATGCCTAAACCCTGTTCAAATGCCCAACTAACCTTAAGCGAACCGGTCACTTCGGAGCACATCACATCCGGGATTTCGCAATCTACATGCCAAAACGATGACAGTGCCACCCGAAACCAGAGAAAATATTGCTTTGCGCAATCGCTGTGGCGGAAAAGACACAAATCCAGGCGCAAACCCGACGATTCCGGCTTCCCACAAGAATAATACCGCAAATTCAGCCGTTTGTGACTTTTATCTCAGCTTTCCGGGCTGGCGGACAGAGCATTGCCCAAAGCAGCCGCCGCCAAAAACCCCAACGCACAAGCGCCCAGACATAGTAAAACAGAAGCTGCCACATAAAACAGCGCCCGGCTGGTCTGCCCGGTTTTTAGCAAATCCACTGTCTGCAAGCTAAACGATGAAAAAGTGGTAAACCCGCCGCAGACCCCCACGGTCACAAATACCCGCACCTCATTCGGCACCGCAAAGCGTGGCCAGTGGCCGGTGAAAGCGCCAAAGAAACTGATGATAAATGAACCAACGACATTGATCAGCAGGGTCCCCCAGGGAAATGCCGGGCCGGTGGCCAGCACCATCACGTTGGCTAACCAAAACCGTGCCACGCTGCCCAATGCACCACCAACGGCGACGTAAACATAAATCATCAGTTTACCGCCGTGGTTGCGGCATTTAGGTAAGTTCCGCCAACAAGTTCAACTGCGCATTTTGCGGCTGCAAATGATCGGTCAGTGCAATCGGGTAGTCGCCGGTGAAGCAAGCATCACAGAAGGCCGGGGCTTTCGGGTCACGTTCTTGCTTGCCCAAGGCCTGATACAGCCCGGCAATTGAGATAAAGGCCAGCGAATCGACACCAATCAAAGCTGCCATTTCTTCCACGCTATTGCGCGCCGCCAACAGCTTGCCGCGTTCGGGCGTGTCGATCCCGTAAAAACAGGAATGGGTGGTGGGCGGCCCCGCCACCCGCAAATGCACTTCCTTGGCCCCGGCCGCCCGCACCATTTCCACAATTTTCTGGCTGGTGGTGCCGCGCACGATGCTATCATCCACCAGCACAACCCGCTTGCCTGCTAAAATGGCACGGTTTGCCGAATGTTTCAGCCGCACGCCCAAATGGCGGATCTGGTCAGTCGGCTCAATAAAAGTCCGCCCGACATAATGGTTGCGAATGATCCCTAGCTCGAAAGCAATGCCGCTCTGCTCGGCAAACCCCATTGCCGCCGGCACGCCGGAATCCGGCACTGGTACAATCACATCTGCCGCCAGGGGGGCCTCAATGGCCAACTGCGCGCCGATCCGCTTGCGCGCCTCGTAAACCGAATTGCCTTCCATCACGGAGTCTGGCCGGGCGAAATAGATATATTCAAACACACAAAAGCGCGGATTTTGGGCGGCAAACGGCTTGATGCTCTGCACGCCGCGCGCATCGATGACCACAATTTCACCCGGCTCGACATCGCGAATAAAATCCGCCCCCACAATATCCAGCCCGCATGATTCGGAGGCCAGCACCCAGCCCTCATTGCCATCAGCCCCGTGCATCCGCCCCAGCACCAAAGGCCGCACGCCGAGCGGGTCGCGCACACCGATCAACTGCTCGTTGGTCAAGGCCACCAATGAATACGCCCCGACCACTTGCTTGATCGCATCGATCAGCCGGTCGATCACATTGGCATACAGGCTGATGGCGATCAGGTGCACGAATACTTCCGAATCCATGGTGGATTGGAACAAGCAGCCGCGCCGCACCAAGGCCGTGCGCAATGTATGGGCGTTGGTCAGGTTGCCGTTATGCCCCACCGCCAGCCCGCCAAATTCAAATTCCGCAAATAATGGCTGCACATTACGCAGCACTGTCTCACCGGTGGTGGCATAGCGGTTATGCCCAATGGCGCGCGTGCCCGGCAGCCCGGCCATTACTTTCGCATCACCATAATTATCGCCGACCAGCCCTAGCCCCTTATGGGAATGGAAGCGCACGCCATCATGCGTGACAATCCCGGTCGCCTCCTGGCCGCGATGCTGCAGCGCATGCAGCCCAAGTGCGGTAATGGCAGCCGAATCGGTGACGTTCCATACGCCGAAAACGCCACATTCTTCATGCGGTTTGTCATCATCTATCAATTTGCAGCACCCCCGGCCCGCCAGCCTGCAGCAGACGCGCCTCAATTAAACTTATGACAGGATGATGTCGAGCCGCGTTTGTGCAACGCTACTCTTGCCGCAGCGCACTCCCCGCCACCGGCTGCTGCATCAGCGCCCCCGCACTGGGTGTCGCCGGGGTCGGAATTGGCAGCACATTCGGCTGATAAGATTTCGGCAACAGCCCTGCCAGCGCGCTTGCCCCCTGGTACGCGTAAGGCAGCACGCGGGAATTGAGCACCGGCAGCGGCCACTCATTCGGGATTACGAACATTGAAAGCCCAATATAGCCCAAACAAATAATCGCCACACCACGCGCCGTGCCAAACACCAGCCCGAGCGAGCGGTCCAGCCCCGAGAGCGAAGAGTCCCGCACCATTCCGCCAATCCAGGCGCTGATAATGCTGAGCACAATCAATACCACAATAAACACCACGCCGATCGACAGCGGCACCACCAGGTTCTTCGCGGGCAGCACGCTATCCACATAAGGCTGCACGAAACCATAGGATTTCAGCGCGACGAAAATCGCCCCAAGCCACGCGAACACCGCCAGCACTTCGCGCACAAAACCGCGTACCAGCGAGAAAATTGCTGAAAGCACCACAATACCAATCGCGACACCGTCAACCCATGTCATTTACTTAACGTCTCCTGATCCTTTTGGCTTTGCGCCGCGCGTCACCACTGCAACAAGGTCTGTTAAGTGGCCAATTTCAACTAGTCTCAACGAAGCCGGTACAGAAATTTTTGCCGCCCCGCCCGCTACGCGCTTCGGCGACACGGCAGCCGCAAAGCCCAGCTTGGCCGCTTCTTTCAACCGCAATTCCGCCTGTGCAACCTGCCGCAGCTCACCCGAGAGCCCGATTTCGCCGAAAAACACCATTTGCGGGTCGGTCGGCACGTCAGACGCCGCCGAGATTAACGCCGCCGCCACCGCCAAATCCGCCGCCGGTTCGCCCACCCGCAAACCGCCTGCCACATTCAAATACACATCATTGGTGGCAAGCTTCAGCCCGCAGCGTGTTTCCAGCACTGCCAACAACATCGAAAGCCGCCCGGAATCCCATCCGATCACCGAGCGCCGGGGCGAGCCACCCGGGTTGGGCGCCAGCAATGCCTGAATCTCCACCAGCACCGGTCTCGAGCCTTCCAGCCCGGCAAACACCGCACTGCCCGAAACATTGCCCCGCCGTTCGGCCAAAAACAGCGCCGAGGGGTTCGCCACCTGCGCCAGCCCGCCGCCCGTCATCTCAAACACGCCGATCTCATCGGTCGCGCCAAAGCGGTTTTTCACGCCGCGCAGGATTCTAAACTGGTGGCCGCGATCACCTTCAAAATGCAGCACCACATCAACCATATGTTCCAGCACCCGCGGCCCGGCGAGATTACCTTCCTTGGTTACATGCCCCACCAGCATCAGGGCAAAACCCTGCGTCTTGGCGGCGCGGATCAGCTCAAACGCCGCCGCCCGTACCTGCGTGACGGAACCGGGTGCGGAATCTACACCATCGGTCCACATGGTCTGGATCGAATCGATCACCACCAAAGCGGCATCGGGGAACTGCGCAAAACTCGCCAGAATGTCGCCAAGCTGGGTTGCCGCCGCCAAATCCATCGGCGCTTGGGTTAGCCCCAGCCGCGCCGCCCGCAGCCGGATTTGGTCGATCGATTCCTCGCCAGAAATATAAAGTACCCGCTTGCCCGCCCGGCCCAACGCGGCACCCGCCTGCAGCAACAGCGTGGATTTCCCAATCCCCGGGTCGCCACCCACCAGCACCACCGAGGCCGGCACCAGCCCGCCCCCCAGCACCCGGTCGAATTCCGCAATGGTGGTTGGCACACGCGGCGGCGGCGGGTTCACACCCGCCAGCCCAAAAAACTCAATCTTCCCCGCCTTGCTGGTGGCCTTCATGCCACCCGGCGTGGCCTTCGCAACAACGCTTTCTTCCAGCGTATTCCAGCCACCGCACGCCTCGCACTTGCCGGCCCATTTGGGGAACACACTGCCACAGGCCGAACAAACGAATTGATGCGTTGCCTTCGCCAAACCAGATCAGCCCGCGTGCCAGCCAAATTGCGCGGCCAGAAATGTCTGCAATCCGGCCTGGTCAGCGGCGGAAATGCTCAGCGCGTTCAACTCTGCAATGGCATCACCGGCCGCATGCAACACCACTGAACTGGCACTGGCTGCCGCCACCATCGCCGGGTTTGCAACTGTACTATCTGCCGCCTGCCGCCACGCTGCCAACGCGGAGGAATCCGATAATCGCGGCAGCACCACGAAATAATCCAACCGCGCCGCCGCCGCCGCCGCTTTATACGCGGAATCGAGCAAGCTCGCGGCCGGGGCGAAAGCGGTTGCTTCCGGCACACCGGGAAAGAGCGGGTCGGTCTGCACCGCGCCATCAATCACCCGGCCAATCGAAAAGGCCACTGCACCGCCATTGGCGGTCAACGGTGCTACATCCTCCGGCACGCCTTCACCGCATAGAAACACCGCATCCACGTCGCCGGCCACAAAGGCTTTGGTTTTAGCTGCCGTGCCGCGCAGCCCGAATATCGGAGCTACTTTTACGCCCATGCGGTTCAGCGCGATCAAGGCTGGCAAATCATTGCTCTCGGGTTGGTCCGCCGCCAGCCGCAACGTGCCGAAATTCTGCAAGGCTGCCAGGCTTGGGACAGTATCGCCCAGCCGCACCACCAGCACGCCGGAATTACTACCCGCCATCACCGGCGCCCAGCGTGTGGGGTCAAAATGCACCCGGCTATCGCCCGTTAACCAAGCGATCAGCGCGGCACCCGGCAAAATGGCAGCGGTTTTACCATCGGGTTCCACCAAGGCATCCAGCCGGTTGGCACCGGTCACACCATCCAGCCCACCGACCGGCTGCGTTAAAATATTGGGGCTACCGGGAAACCCGGCAGACATTGCCAGCGCCACCGCGTTGGCCCAGCGGCTGGTCTGTTCACCATCCGGCCCGGCCACCAGCAGGTTCAATGAAGCTGCACCGACACCCGCCAGCGCATCAGCCCGCGCATGGGCTGGCAGCACATAACCAGCAACCGCAGCGGCGATGAAATGCCGACGTTTCATGAAAACTCCACCCATGCTCCGGCGTATCCCGCCTTAGCTGTCGTACTGCATCAGTGCCTCAAACGGCACATTCAACCGGTCCCGGCCCTTCAGAAACGTCAATTCAATCAAACACGCTGCCGCCACAACGTCCGCCCCGACAGTCTCGAGCAGCTTAATCCCCGCCGCCATCGTGCCGCCGGTGGCCAACAGATCATCCACCACCACCACGCGGGCACCCTTGGCCACCGCGTCAGCCTGGATTTCAATCCGGTCCTGGCCATATTCCAGGTCGTAATCCAGCCCCACGGTGGCACCGGGCAGCTTGCCGCGCTTGCGCAGCATCACGAACCCGCAGCCCATTTTCAGCGCCAACGGCGCCGCCAGCAAAAAGCCCCGGCTTTCCACCCCGGCCAGCACGGTCGGGTGATAGGCACGAATCGCGTTCGCCATTCGCCCCACCGCCACCTGCCAGGCATCGGCATGACGCAACAAGGTTGAAATATCGTAGAAAAGTATCCCCGGCTTCGGGAAGTCAGGGATACCGCGAATATGATCTTTAAGGTCCATTGCCCGACTATAGCCGAGACATTTCTCACCGCAAACTAGGCGGCCAGCGCCTGTTCCAAATCCGCAATAATATCGTCGATGTGCTCAATCCCGATCGACAACCTTACATACCCATCCGAAACACCCGTTGCCATCTGGTCCTCCGGTGACAATTGCGAATGCGTGGTGCTGGCCGGGTGGATCGCTAGGCTGCGGGAATCGCCGATATTCGCCACATGATAAAACAGTTTTAATGCTGCAATGAATTTAACCCCGGCTGCCTTGCCGCCTTGCAATTCAAAACCCACCAAACCACCGCGTCCGCCGCGCAGATATTTATCCGCCCGCACTTTATCTTCGCCGGTTGCCACACTCGGGTGAATCACCTTGGTTACATTCGGCTGGGCTGACAAAAACTTAACCACCGCCTCAGCATTTTCAGAATGCCGGGCGATACGCAACGGCAAGGTCTCCAACCCCTGAATAATCTGAAACGCATTGAATGGTGAAAGTGCTGCGCCCAAATCGCGCAGCAACACCACCCGCGCGCGGATGATATACGCAATCGGCCCCAGCGGCTTTACAGCCTCCACCCAGACCGCACCATGATAGCTGTTATCTGGCGTATTCAATAAAGGTTGGCGCTCAGGGTGCGCGCCCCAATCAAAATTACCGCCATCAATAATCGCACCACCGATGGAAGTCCCGTGCCCACCAATATATTTGGTGGTAGAATACACCACCACCGCAGCGCCATGCTCAAACGGGCGCGCCAGCAACGGGGCGGCGGTATTATCCACAATCAACGGAATCCCAAGTGGCCTGCCGATCGCTGCCACTTCCGCGATCGGGAACACTTTTAGTTTGGGGTTCGGCAAAGTTTCAGCATAATAGGCGCGGGTTTTCGCATCGGTCGCGCGGCGGAAGTTTTCGGGGTCCGCCGGATCCACAAACCGCACCTCGACGCCCTGATCCTTCAGCGTATTGGCAAATAAATTCCAGGTGCCACCATATAAATTGGTAGATGAGACGATATTATCGCCCGCCCGCGCCAAATTCTGGATCGCGTAGGCCGAAGCCGCTTGGCCCGAGGCCACACACAGCGCCGCCACCCCACCTTCAAGCGCTGCCAAACGCTCTTCCAGCACTGCCGTGGTCGGGTTCATGATCCGTGTGTAAATATTCCCGAATTCCTTCAGCGCGAATAAATTCGCCGCATGTTCCGGGCTGTTAAACTGGTAGGATGTGGTCTGATGAATCGGCACCGCGACAGACCCGGTCGTCGCATCGGCACGCCAACCGGCATGCAGGGCCAAGGTTTCCGGGTGCAGTGATTTTTGTGCCATCTAACGTCTCCTACGTTTTTAAGTTTCTATTGAATAAACAGTGTTATTTCGTCCAGCCGGCGGCCTTCGCCTCATCAGTGGCCCGGGCCTCTACCCAGGCGCTGCCGCCCGTTAAAAATTCTTCCCGCTTCCAAAACGGTGCTGATGTTTTCAGCCAATCAATCAAAAATGCCGTAGCACTCAGGGCCGCTTCCCGGTGGGCACTGGCGGCACCCACAAACACAATATGATCACCCGGCACCATGCGCCCCACCCGGTGAATGATGGTACAGCCGGTCAGCGGCCAGCGTGCCATCGCCTCTGTGGCAATTTTGCGCAAAGCCCGCTCGGTCATGCCTGGGTAATGCTCCAGATGCAGGGCCGCTATTTTGCCTTCGCCCCGCACCACGCCAATGAAACTACCAATGCCGCCAACCTCATCAGCATTCAATCGGGCTATTTCAGCGCCCGCGTTAAAGTCTGCTTCCTGCACGATAATCCGCTGCATCACCCCCCCGTGACAGGCGGGAAGAACGCAATTTCCTTGGCACCGGCAATCGGCGCATCAGCCTGGGCAAAATCCTGGTCCACCGCGCAACGCACCAGATTCGCCTGCGCAAACGCCGCCACATAACCCGGCCCGCGCGTTTGCAGCCACGCCACCAGCCCGGCCACGTCGCGCACCCCTGTCGGCACCGCGACATCTTCTTCCGCCAGCCCGATTTTTTCCCGCAACCAAGCGAAATAAAGTAATTTCATTATGGTATCGAACCTGGCACCACAGAGGGCGTGGCCCCTGGAAGTGCGGAATAGTTACTCTGCAAATCCGGATTTACCGGCGGCGCCTCACCGGGCGGGTAGGGCGAGGGGAGCGAGGGCGTGAAAGCCTCACCCAATGGCTTGCTCATCTGTTTTTGTTCATCCGCAATCGTCGGGATCGGCTGCACAGCACCTGGCCACACATTACCGGTCTGCGGCGCAATTGGCGCCACATTCGGGCTGTGCCCCAGGGCGCGCTGCGCCGTCTCGCTGGTTGGTGCCGGACCATTTGGGTTACCG
Organism: Acidocella sp. 20-57-95; assembly: GCA_002255575.1. Taxonomy (GTDB): domain Bacteria; phylum Pseudomonadota; class Alphaproteobacteria; order Acetobacterales; family Acetobacteraceae; genus Acidocella. The sequence continues at coordinate 37,150 of NCAT01000017.1, read as the reverse complement.
AACGGCCAGATTGAATCATAAGCAAAATGCCGCTCACTGGTGCAGGCTGACAGCCACAATACCGAAGTCAGAATCACAATCCGCCGCAAATGAAATTCCCCCGTCACACCGTGCCCGCGCTATCTAGCCCAAGGCGCGACAATACAAAATACGTCACGTCATCTGGCTTATTAAGGTCGAGCACCGGCACCGGACAACCCGGCAATGCGTCATCAGACGCCACCGCCATAATACTCATCTCAGCCCATAAAGGCGGCTTGCCGAGGGCTGGCCGGTGCACTTCCAGTTTTGGAAACGCATAGCTTTTGAAGCCTTCCACCAGCACCATATCCACCGGTTTCAGCCGCGCCAAAAGGGCTGCTAAATCCGGCTCTGGCGCTGCCCGATGCTCTGAAAACAGTGCAAACCGCGCGGCATTCGCCAAAATAGTCTCCTCCGCCCCGGCATGGCGGTGGCGGTACGAATCCTTGCCCGGCTGGTCCATCTCAATGGCGTGGTGCGCGTGCTTGATGGTGGAAACGCTTAAGCCCCGCGCCCGCAGACAGCCGATCATCGCGGTCAGCAACGTGGTCTTGCCGCTGCCGGACCACCCGACAATGCCGAGAATTTTCATCGCAGCTTACGCAGCGGGCTTGATGGTGGTGACGTGCCGCAAGCCCGCCCGTAAATAATCCCACCCCGTCACCAGGGTCAGCACGGCGGCAGTCCAGATCAATACCGCGCCAATGGCATTCACTGGCAGCCACCCCAACCAGATTAGCTTAGCACCTTCATTACCCGCCAGCAGCAGCCCCAAAGCCACCATCTGCACGCCGGTCTTCCATTTTGCGAGCTTGGTCACCGGCAGCCCGACCCGGATTTCTGCCAGATATTCGCGCAAGCCACTGACCAGAATTTCCCGCAACATAATCACAATGGCCGGGTAAATCCCCAAGCCTGGCAGATGCCCGAACCCCACCAGCGCCATCAAGGTAGCACCCACCAGCAATTTATCGGCAATCGGGTCCAGCATCCGGCCAAAATCCGAAAGTTGCAGCCGCTCTCGCGCCAATTTGCCATCTAGGTAATCCGTGATGCCGGCCGCCCCAAATAATAATGAGGCTGATAAAGCCGCCCAGGGTGCGCCCACCGCCACCAGCAAGACAATCAGCGGGATCACCGCAATCCGCGACAAAGTGAGAATATTGGGCAAATCAGTCAGCATACGAATCTCGTAACGCGTTTTGGCCTGACCGCAAACCTGTCACGCCTTTAGCCTTGCCGCGATTCTGGCCAGGGCATTCGCACCGGCTTTGGCAGCCTCGGTTTCAATCTCCCGGTAGCAGTCAAGCACCTCCACCCCCAGCGGCGTTAAATGCGCCCCACCACCGCCAGCCCCGCCTTTGGCGGCTTCCACCAACGGCGTTTCAAACGCCACATTGAGCGCCTCCACCAGCGCCCAGGCGCGCTTATAGCTCATGCCCATCTTACGCCCGGCAGCAGCAATCGACCCGGTTTGGGCAATAAAATTCAGTAAATCCGCCCGCCCCCAGCCAATCACCACCCCCGTGTGGGTGATTACGCGAATATGCAAACTGGTTCTCGGCACAGGCTCGGACATAAAAATACCCAAGCATGAACCACCCGGATTGACGATATGTCTAGTCAGCGATATCGCTATGCAAACATAACGAGGATGTCTCCATGCAAATCACCCGCCGCAGCCTACTCGCCGCATCTTCTGCTTTCGCCGCCGCGGGCTTCGCCCCGGCGCTGGCAGACAGCAAATTTACCGTCGCTTTTGCCGGTTCAATGGGCGTGGTGATGGATGAAGGCGTTGGCCCGGCCTACCAGGTGAAATCCGGCGCGCAATATCAGGGCATCGGTCAGGCCGCCATGGGCCTCGCCCATTTGCTGGCCGCCAAAACCTTGCTGGCGGATGTGTTCATTCCCGTGTCCGCCGCCCCAATGAAAGCGGTTGAAGCCGCTGGGCTGGTTGCTGCCGGCACCGCCGTGCCGGTCGCCAGCACCAGTATTGTGTTGGCGTATTCGCCGAAATCGAAATTCGCCGCCGCCATCGCCAACGCCCACACCAACGCCATGGAATGGACCAAAATTCTGCGCAATCCCGGCTTCCGCCTGGGCCGCACCGACCCCAACACCGACCCGCAAGGCCAGTACGTCCTCTACACGTTGCAACTGGCGGAGATCCTCTACAAACAACCGGGCCTTGCCAAGGCTATTGCCGGACCGGATGTGAACGAGGCGCAGATTTTCACCGAGCCCTCTTTGCTGGCCCGCCTACAGGAAGGCCAGATCGACGCGACCTTGGGCTATGAGAGTGCCGTGATCAGCCAGAAGCTGCCATATATTAGATTGCCAGCCGAGATTAACTTCTCCGACCCCAGCCAGAACAAGGATTGGTACAGCAAGGCGGCCCTGACGGTGAGCGACAAAGGGACCAGCAAAACCATCCATCCGGGCCTGCTGGTGTTCTACGCCGCCGCCCTGAAGAACGCCGCCAACCCCGTGGCAGCCCAAGGCTTCGTCGATTTCCTCACCAGCAAACAAGGGCAAGCAATCTTCACAGAATATGGCTATGGCCCGGCGCGGGGGCCAAACATCTGAGCCGCCTGCGCCCCCGCCATCCCCGCCATCCCCGCCAACCCCGTCATCCCCGCGTAAGCGGGGATCTCCTCAAAGCGGCCCTCTGCCTGCTCACCCTCGCCTTCCTCACCGCACCACTTTTCGCGCTCATATCCGGTGACTGGGCCAGCACGTCTCTCTCCGCCGATGATCTCCGCGCCATCATCACCTCCCTCACCGGCGGTCTCATCGCCCTTGTGCTCATCGCGTTGGTTGGCACGCCGCTGGCGCTCATTTTGGCCCGCCGCAAAACCCGCTTCACCGCCTTGGCCGAAGCGCTGGTGCTGATCCCGATGCTGATGCCCACGCTGGCGCTCGGCATTCTGCTTGCCGCCTTTTATGGTCCCGCAGCGCCGGTCGGTGAGGCCTTCGCCCGTTTCGGCGTTGTTCTCACCAACAGCAAAGCGGCCTTCGTGCTGGCCGCTTTGTACGCCGCCCTGCCCACCTACATCATCGCCGCCCGCGCGGCTTTGGCCGAAGTGCCGGAGGAGCTGGAAGACGTCTCCCGCACGCTCGGCATTGCAGGGCCGCAACTGTTTTTCCGTGTCACATTGCCGCTGGCCCAGCGCGGGCTGGCCTCCGCCCTCTCGCTCGCCTGGGTGCGGGCGATGGGCGAGTTCGGCATCGTCCTCATCATCGCCTATTTCCCGCAAGGGCTGCCAGTACGGCTGTGGGTGGATGTGCAGGACGAGGGTATTGCCGCTGTCTTTCCGCTGTTAGCCGTGTTCCTCACCGTCGCTTTGCCGCTGCCGCTTTGGCTTGGTTTGCGCCGCAGGGGCCAGACACAGTAACCAGGGTCCGTGACCCTCGCCATCCAATATCACGTCCCCGCCCCGGTCAGCCTCGATGTCTCCTTCGAGATACGCGGCTTCACGGCCTTATTGGGCCGCTCCGGCGCTGGAAAAACCTCACTGCTGAAAGCCTTGGCGGGGCTGCTTCCCGCCACCGGCACGCCCTGGAACAACCTACCCCCCGAAGCCCGCCCGGTTGGCTACTTACCGCAAGGTGCCGCCATCTTCCCGCACCTCACCGTGCTGGAAAACGCCGCCTTTGCGCTGAACGGCCCGGACCGCCTGAGCGTTGCGCAAACTCTGCTGGACCGGCTCGGCATCGGCCATCTCGCCCCCCGGTCGGGTGCCAAAATTTCCGGTGGCGAAGCCCAGCGCGTCGCCCTGGCCCGTGCGCTCGCCCGCCACCCTGAATTGCTGCTGCTGGACGAACCATCCGCCGCCCTGGATGCCGCCACCCGCGATGATATCCTCGCCCAACTGATTGAAACCATCGACAACACCGCAATCCCCGCCCTTGCCGCCACCCACGACCCCGCCGCCGCCGCCTTGGCTGATTGGGTGGTGTTGCTGGCCGATGGCCGCATCATCCAACAAGGCACGCCGCGCGATTTGTTTGACAACCCCGCCAGTACCGCCGCCGCGCAACTACTCGGCTACCAGAATATCTGGACCGAAAACGGCCTCACCCACGCCATTCGTGCCGAAGATATTCAGCTCGCCCCGCAAGGCCGCCCGGCCACCATCACCGCGATTCGCGAACAAGGCCGGGATTTGCGCCTCACCTGCGCCGCCCCCCACAAGCTCACCATCATCATCCCCGGCGGCAGCGCCGGCGCATTTGAAGTTGGGCGGCAGGTGAACTTACATCTCGCCCCTGAAAAAATAAAAAACCTTGGAAATTAGCCAAAATTTTCAGCCTGTTTGCAGCGCACAACCGGATTCTTGCCGACCGATCACGATTGGAGTAGCACGCCGGAAAGAGTTTCAAGTCCAGAATACCCCGCCTTTCCACCAACTTTTAACAGGTAGGCCAATCCCGCATGAACATACATGAGTATCAGGGCAAGGAATTGCTCAAAACCTACGGCGTCGCCGTCCTTGATGGGCATATTGCCTGGACCCCGGACGAGGCTGTTGAGGCCGCCAAAAAGCTGCCCGGTCCGATTTATGTGGTAAAGTCGCAAATCCATGCGGGCGGGCGTGGTGCTGGCAAATTCAAGGAAGACCCGAACGGCAAAGGCGGCGTGCGCCTGGCCAAGTCGCTCGAGGAAGTGCGCGAAGCCGCCGCCGCCATGATCGGCCACACGCTGATCACCAAGCAGACCGGCCCGGCCGGCCGCCTGGTCCGCCGCGTCTATGTGGAAGCTGGCTGCGACATCAAGCGCGAGCTCTATCTCTCGCTCCTGATCGACCGGGCGGTTTCCGAAGTTGTCATCATCGCCTCCACCGAAGGTGGCATGGAAATTGAGGAGGTGGCTGAACACCACCCCGAGAAAATTCTGCGCGCCCCGGTTGACCCGGCTTCCGGCATCTCCGGCTTCCATGCCCGCAAGCTGGCATTTGGCCTCGGATTAGAAGGCAAGCAGATCAGCGCCTTCGCGAAATTCGTCGATGCCATGTACAAAGCCTTCGTGGCGCTCGATTGTGCGATCGTGGAAATCAACCCGCTGGTCGTGACCGGCGCCGGTGAGATCATCGCGCTCGACGCCAAGGTCTCGTTCGACGACAACGCGCTCTACCGCCATGAAGCCATCGAAGCTTTGCGCGATGAGGGCGAAGAAGACCCGAAGGAACTTGAAGCCACCAAGCACAGCCTGAACTATGTCGCACTCGATGGGTCCATCGGCTGCATGGTGAACGGCGCCGGGCTCGCCATGGCGACCATGGACATCATCAAGCTGTACGGCGCTGAGCCGGCGAACTTCCTCGATGTCGGCGGCGGTGCCACCAAGGAACGCGTTACCGCGGCCTTCAAGATCATTCTGTCCGACCCGAATGTTGAAGGCATTCTAGTCAACATCTTCGGCGGCATCATGCGCTGCGACGTGATCGCGGAAGGCGTCATCGCCGCTGCCCGCGAAGTGTCGCTCTCCGTGCCGCTGGTGGTACGCCTCGAAGGCACCAACGTGCAGTTGGGCAAGGACATCATGGCGAAGTCCGGCTTGCCGATCATTTCGGCTGACAACCTGGCTGACGCCGCTGAGAAAATCGTTAAAGCCGTGAAGGAAGCTGCGTAATGGCTATTCTTGTCAATAAAAACACCAAGGTCATCACGCAGGGTTTCACCGGCGCGCAAGGCACCTTCCACTCTGAACAAGCACTCGCCTACGGCACCAAAGTTGTCGGCGGTGTGACCCCCGGCAAAGGCGGCCAGAAGCATCTGGACCTGCCGGTCTTCAACACGGTCGGCGAAGCCCGCGAAAAAACCGGCGCGAATGCCTCGGCCATCTATGTGCCGCCGCCGTTCGCCGCTGACTCCATCTTGGAAGCCATCGATGCCGGCATCGAACTGATCGTCTGCATCACCGAAGGCATTCCGGTGCTGGACATGGTGCGCGTCAAGCGCGCCCTCTCCGGTTCCAATTCGCTGTTGGTCGGCCCGAACTGCCCCGGCGTGATTACCCCCGATGAATGCAAGATCGGGATCATGCCGGGCCATATTCACAAGCGCGGCTCGATCGGCATTGTCTCGCGCTCCGGCACCCTGACCTACGAAGCTGTCGCGCAGACCACAGCGGCGGGCCTTGGCCAGTCCACCTGCGTTGGCATCGGCGGCGACCCGGTGAAGGGGCTGGATTTCATCGAAGTGCTGGACATGTTCCTGCATGATGACGAAACCCAAGCGATCATCATGATCGGCGAAATCGGCGGTCCCTCGGAAATCAATGCGGCTGAATTCCTGGCGCGGCACAAAATCAAGAAGCCAATCGTCGGCTTCATCGCCGGTGTCACCGCCCCGCCGGGCCGCCGCATGGGCCATGCCGGTGCGGTCATTTCCGGTGGTAAGGATACCGCCCAAGCCAAAACCGCCGCCATGCTGGAAGCCGGCATTCACATTGCCGACAGCCCGGCCGCTTTGGGCAGCACCATGGTGAAGGCGCTGAAAGGATAAAGACGCTGAACGACTCGTCGGGACAGGTTATGCGTAAAAAACAACCCTGCCCCAGCGGTCCTAAGCACGGCAAAGGCGGCGGTGTGGCTTATGTAGCGCACCGCCGTTGTTGTATGCAGCGGTCCCAAATTCAACGAGGATAGTTTCAAATGGCCGGCTTTGATGTTTTAGCCACTGCAATGAATGGGGCGAATGCCCAGTACATCGCCCAGCTTTACGCCAAATGGGTGTCTGCCCCCAATTCGGTGGATGCTGATTTTGCCAGCCTCTTTGAAGCCTTGAACGACGAAGCCAGGTCCGTTCTGACCGATGCAACCGGCGCCTCCTGGGCCCCTCGCCCTTCCAGTTTTGAAGACGAAGCGCCCGCCGCCAAGCCTGCCAAGGCCGCTGCTGCCGCCAGCACTGCCGACACCCGCGCCGCCACGCTCGATTCCATCCGGGCTTTGATGCTCATCCGCGTCTATCGCGTGCGCGGCCATCTGGAAGCCAAGCTCGACCCGCTGGGCCTGAAGCAACCAAAATATTATGCCGAGCTAGACCCCAAGACCTACGGCTTCACCGACGCCGACATGGACCGCCCGATTTTCATCGATGGTGTATTGGGGCGCGAAACCGCGACCATGAACGAAATTCTGGCCATTCTGCGCGCCTCCTATTGCGGCGAGATCGGCGTGGAATTCATGCATATCCAGGACCCGACACAGAAAAACTGGATCCAGCGCAAAATTGAAGGCGCCCCGTGGGTGAAGGCGTTTGATAAGGACGCCAAGGCCAAAATCCTGCGCCAACTCACCGAAGCTGATAGTTTCGAAACCTTCTGCCAGCGCCGCTATGTGGGCACCAAGCGCTTCGGCCTCGAAGGCGGTGAGAGCACCATTCCAGCTTTGCACGCCATCATCGAAACCGCTGCCAATCATGGCGTGAAGGAAATTGCCATTGGCATGCCCCATCGCGGCCGGTTGAACACGCTGGTGAATATCGTCCAGAAGCCGCTCACCGCTTTGTTCAGCGAATTTGGCGGCGAGAGTGCCAAGCCGAATGACGTACAAGGCTCCGGCGACGTGAAATACCATCTTGGCTGCTCAACAGATATTAATATCAACGGCAACCAGGTGCATCTCTCGCTGCAACCTAACCCGTCACACTTGGAAGCCGTGGACCCGGTGGTGGTGGGTAAAATCCGCGCCCGTCTGGATATGATGGGCGACACCAGCCGCAAATCGGCGATGGCCATTATCATGCATGGCGATGCTGCCTTCGCCGGCCAGGGCGTGGTGTACGAAACCCTCGCGATGAGCCAACTGATCGGCTACCGCACCGGCGGGTCGATCCATCTGATCGTGAACAATCAGATCGGCTTCACCACGGTCCCGGCGCATGCCTTCTCGGGCCTCTATTGCACCGATGTTGCCAAAGCCGTGCAATCCCCCATTTTGCATGTGAATGGTGACAACCCGGAAGCGGTGGTGTTCGCCGCCCAGCTCGCCACCGAATTCCGTATGGAATTTGCGGTCGATGTGGTGATCGACCTCGTCTGCTATCGCCGCCATGGCCATAACGAAAATGACGAACCGGCATTCACCCAGCCCGTGATGTACAAAGCCATCAAGGCGCTCAACACCACGCAGTCTCTGTATACTGAGCGCCTGATCAAGGAAGGCAGCGTTACCGAGGCGCAGGCCAAGGAAATTGTTGATACCTACGCGCAGAAGCTGGAGGACGCCTATAAGGGCGCGCAATCCTACAAGCCCAACAAGGCTGACTGGCTGGAAGGCCATTGGGCCGGGCTCGGCGAAGGCTCCAGCGAAGACGAGCAAACCGAGGAAGCCACCGCGGCACCTTTGGAACAACTCAAAGAAGTGGGCGCCGCGCTCGCCCGGCCACCAGAAAATTTCGACCTGAATTCGAAAATTCTGCGCCAGTTGGAAGCCAAAAAAGCCATGATCGATTCCGGTGAAGGAATCGACTGGGCAACCGGCGAAGCGCTCGCCTTCGGTACCCTTTTGCTCGACGGCCACCGCGTGCGCCTCTCGGGCGAGGATTGCCAGCGCGGTACCTTTAGCCATCGCCATGCGGTGCTGGTCGACCAGACCAACCAGAATGAATACACCCCGCTGAATAATATCCGCCCCGGCCAAGCATCAATTGAAGTCTTCAACTCGCTGCTCTCGGAAGTTGGCGTGCTAGGCTTTGAATATGGCTACGCGCTGGCCGACCCCTCGGTGCTGGTGCTGTGGGAAGCGCAGTTTGGTGACTTCGCCAACGGTGCGCAGGTGATTATCGACCAGTTCATCGCCAGCGGGGAGACCAAATGGCTGCGTATGTGCGGCCTGGTCATGCTGCTACCGCACGGCCAGGAAGGCCAGGGTCCGGAACATTCCTCCGCCCGCCTGGAGCGTTATTTGCAACTCTGCGCCGAACGCAACATGACGGTCGCCAACCTGACCACACCGGCGAATTACTTCCACGCGCTGCGCCGCCAGTTGAAGCGCAACTTCCGCAAGCCCTTGGTGCTAATGACGCCAAAATCGCTGCTGCGCCACAAGCTGGCCGTCTCTAGCCTGCATGAATTTACCAACGGCTCCGGCTTCAAATTTGTCATCCCTGAAATTGACGAGTTAGTGGCGCCGGAGCAGGTCAAGCGCGTGGTGCTGTGCACCGGCAAGGTCTATTACGACCTGCTGGCCGAACGCCGTGAACGTGGCATCAAGGATGTCGCCATTGTGCGCATCGAACAGCTTTACCCGTTCCCGGCAAAATCCCTGAAACTTGCCATCGAAGCATACAAAAACGCCGATGTGGTGTGGTGCCAGGAGGAGCCCGAAAATAACGGCGCCTGGACCTTCCTGGACCGCCGAATTGAGAGCGTGCTGGTGTGCCTGAATAATGCCGCCAAACGCCCGAGCTATGTGGGCCGTGCCGCAGCCGCCAGCCCGGCAACCGGCCTCGCCAAGGTGCACACCGCCGAACAGGCTGCGCTGGTGAACGAAGCGCTTAGCGTATAAAGACGACAAAATTTAAGAGGAGTTTTTCATGGCCGCCGACATTACCGTCCCCACATTGGGCGAAAGCGTGACCACTGCCACCATCGCCCGCTGGATTAAAAAAATTGGCGAGGCCGTGGCCGCTGACGAGCCTGTGGTGGAGCTGGAAACCGACAAGGTGACCGTTGAAGTCAACGCCTCTGAGGCTGGCACCCTCTCTGAGATCATCGCCCAGGAAGGCGCTGAGGTTGAGGTCGGCGGGCTGCTCGGCCGCATTGGTGCCGCCGGCGCTGCCGCTGCCCCCAAGGCCGCCGCCGCCCCGCAATCCCCCGCACCGGCCGCCGCACCTGGTGTACGCGCCCCGCAGGACGCGCCCGGCCCGGTATCGCGCCCTGGCGCCGCCCCGCTGCCGGCGGCTGCCAAGCTGATGGAAGAACAAAAAATCACCGCCGCCGATATTGGCCCCGGCACCGCCAAGGATGGCCGCATCTCCAAGGGCGACGTACTGGCCTTTGTGAACAAGCCCACCCCGGCCGCAGTGCCAGCCGCGCCCAAAGCCCCGCGCGCCACCGAAGCCCGCGAAGAGCGCGTGAAAATGACCCGCCTGCGCAAAACCATCGCCAACCGGCTGAAGGAAGCGCAAAACACCGCCGCCATGCTGACCACCTTCAATGAGGTGGATATGAGCGCGATTATGGGCCTGCGCGCTGAATACAAAGACACGTTCGAGAAAAAACACAAAGGCGTGCGGCTTGGCTTTAACGGCTTCTTCGTTAAGGCGGTTTGCGCCGCACTGGCCGAGTTCCCGGCCGTGAATGCCGAAATTGATGGCGATGACATCGTCTACAAGCACTTCGTCCATATGGGCATTGCCGTTGGTGGCGCGAACGGGCTGGTTGTGCCGGTCATCCGCGACGCTGACCAGAAATCCATCGCCGAGATCGAAGCCGAAATCGCCGGGTTTGCCAAATCCGCCAAGGACGGCACGCTGAAGCTGGAACAGCTTTCGGGCGGCACCTTCTCGATCACCAATGGCGGCGTGTACGGCTCGCTGATGTCCACCCCGATCCTCAACCCGCCGCAATCTGCCATTTTGGGCATGCATAAAATCCAGGACCGCCCAGTGGTGGTGAATGGCCAGATAGTCATCCGCCCGATGATGTACCTCGCGGTCTCGTACGACCACCGCATCATCGACGGCCGCGAAGCGGTCTCATTCCTGGTGCGCGTCAAGGAAAGCCTGGAAGACCCCCGCCGCTTGCTGCTGGCGATCTAAGGTTTTCCAAACCCCCTCAAACAAGGCCGGTGCATTTGCACCGGTCTTTTTGTTTCGGCCTAGCCACAAAAATCACTGTCACACGCTCACCAGCCAACCCACCGCAAGACAATTGTTACTCAAGCCTGCTATGGCTATGGCGCTTTCAATCGCGAGGAGCTTGCTACATTGTCTCACTCTGGACCTAAAATCAGAATTGCCGAGCATATCGAAATCGCCTGGGCGGCTGACACGCACCATCGCTTGGCCTGCCCGAATTGCGGCCATAACGGCGATGCTGCCAAGCTGCTGGATATCGACTACCGGCCACCTGATGCCGAGCATTTCTACCAGATTCACATTTGTTCCGCCTGCACAGCCTTGTTTTTCGATAATGTTGAGACAATGGACTATGGTACGCCCGAACTGATCGAAATTGGCTGGCATATCTACCAAACCCAAATCGGCGCCGGCATCTGGCCCATTACCGAGCCGCTTACCCGGATCGCCAAACCTGCTGGCGCACGTCTGCTGGAAATTGGCGGCGCGTATGGCTTTGGGTTGGATTTCGGCGTTCGCGCCCGCGGCTGGGTCGGCGAAGGCTATGACCCTTCCCCACTGGCCGAATTCGGCATCCGCGAACTGGGGCTGACCGTCACCCAGGATTATTTCGAAGAGAAAGACCTTGCCAAAGGCCCCTATGATGTCGTGATCGCCACAGAAGTTGTCGAACATCTCGCCCATCCGCCAGGATTCTTCCAACTCATGCGGCGGGCGCTGGCCGATAACGGCATCCTCATGCTCACCACACCCAACGGTGCCCTGGTTGCCCCCGCACAGGCTGCAAACATCCTGCTGCCAACCTTGTCGCCAGGCGCGCATCTGGTGCTGCAAACTGCGCATAGTTTGCAAATCGCTCTGCAAAATGCCGGTTTTTCGCATGTTCAAATCCTCGAAACCGACATGACTCTCATCGCCTACGCATCCGCCGCTGCCTTTACGCTCGGCCAGGATGTTGCCGCCGGCCGTGCCATGTTCCGGCAATATCTGGTTGAGCGTGGCCGCGTTGCTGAACCGGAATCTGATTTACGCTTCGGCTTCGCCGGGCGCGGCATGTTTGAAGCCGTGCAGGATGGCGATTACGACGCGGCGGAAGCCGCATGGTCGGTTCTGGTCCCTGCCGCCAAACAGCGTTTCGCACTCGATTTAAACAGCATGACAGCCCTGCCTGCCGCTACCGCGCGCGCCAGCCTGGCCGATCTGGCCCGCATCATACCGCTCGGGCTCGGCATGATCCTTTACAGCCGCGCCATCTACCTACTGTGCCGCGGCCAGAAGCGGGCTGATGTGCTGCCAGTTTTCCGAATGTCGCTGGCCGCGCTTGATGCTTTGCAGGGGGCTTTAGCACAGCGATCTCTGATTGATGGACTGTCCGCCAGCCTGCTTGGGGCTACGAAGGCGGAAATTCTGCTCTGTTTGGCAGATACCGCACATCCTGATACCGTTGCAGAAGCGCAAAGCCTGCTACAGCAAGATGCTGCATCCATTACAATCATCTGGCGCGCTTTTGTCAGCCTGGTCAGCAGCGGTGCGTTTGAAACAGCGCGCCACTTGCAAAAAGCCCTGGAATTGTATCTGCCCGATAACAGCTTTGCATTCGAATTACGCCGCGATGCGCTATTCTCGCTCGGCGTGTTGGCATTACAGGATGAAAAATACTACCCGCGCGCGGCTGAAAGTTTCCGCCAATTGCGCACCCTGTTTTTGAACAACCAGGCAGACCCTGGCAACATGTTCTGGCCCGCCGTCCGCGGCGAAGTTATTGCGCTCGACCGGCTGAGCCGCCGCGACCTCGCAACCAGCCTTTTATCAGAACTGATCCCGCTTCATGGCGGCGCGCCGGTAGATCTGCTAGAGCGCCAGCGGGCAAAGGCCTAAGCATCCACCTATACTTGGTAACCTGCATAGCACCATAAGTCGGACGGCGTAGATTTTTTTCGCAAAAAAAAAATATCAACATAGCTCGATCAGGAAATTCGGAAACAGTAGTGGCAAGATAGGCAGGTCTTCCAAGAAATTTCCAAAATAGTTAATCCAGCATTATGGAATTTCTGAAGACGGCGAATCTTTGGCCGTTGCAATCGCTTTCAGTCACAAACATGTCCTGCCGGTGATTGACCCCGGAATAATGGGTTATGAGCGATTTGCGTGGTATGTCTGACTTGGGCCGGGAGCCGCGATGCATCAGCCGTGAGTGCCAAATTAAAATGTCACCTTTTTCGGCCAGAAACGACCTGATCGGTAAGCCGCTCAACCGAATTTTTTCTTCAATCGCCGGCGTTACATAACGCTCGGAATAGGACGGCCACTGGTTGATACCCGTGACCGGGTCAACCCGCTGCCGTTCCTCTTCTGACAAAAACTGCCTGACCTTTTCGCCACGCAGAAGCGGCCATTTCTGTGAGCCCGGCACATATTCAAACGGCCCGCTGTCAGCATGGATGGTGTCAAGCGCAATCCAAACAGCCGCGTACCACGTATTCACAAAAGGCGGGTTCAGGTAGTCATCCTGGTGCCATTCCCGCTCAGTGCTGATCCAGCCCGTGAGCGCCAGATGAAAAAGCATCTGCTCGCCGATAAGCTCTTTGAGCAGTTCCATTAAAGGCGGATGGAGCGCGACATTGCGTAGTTCAGGTATCCCTTCGTAGCAATTTCCATCCGGCCAGCCACTTTTGAACCAGTTTGTGCCGGGCCGGAAGGCGGCGCGCCGGTCGATATACGCATCCAGCAACGCGTCGGGAAAGAACTTCCGCTTGATAACAGCCCCGTCCCGAACCCAGGCCGCTTGGTCTTCGGTCAGGCGCGCCTCATCGAGACCAGAGCGATCCAACGGCGGCAGCGATGATTCCAGGGGAGTCTCGGATAAATCTTCAAAGGTAATCTTCATGCGCAGTCTTTTTGCTCGTGACAGGTCTTGCTCTCGTAATCCCGCGCATCTGCAGAATCAAATCAATGATTTCATTATTCTTCTGTTCCACAAAAAATATGGCCAGCCATTATGTACATAATGCCGGCCATAGATTTTTGGTTAGGTAATAAAACTTTAGAACTTACAGGTGGTACACACCACCGCTCTGCGTCGCGGCGTCCGCCGCTGTCAAAGATACGCCATACAACTTGATTGTCGTGCTGTCGCTCAAAGAAACAATAACGCCGCCGCCACTTCCGAAGTTCTGCGAGATATTGACGATGTTGACACCACCAGTATTCGCGCCCGTTGTGCTATCAACACTGAATGGGTTGATGAACAGGTTATCCGTGGCAATATTGAAGTTGGTAATGATATCAGAGCCGGAGCCGGTGCTATCCTGTAGGAAATAATAGTTGTTCTGAGCACCGCTCACAGTGGAGCCGGTTAGGTTTTCCTGGCCAGAGGCACCAACAAAGAATGATTGCGTACCCGCCCCACGGGTAGAGACCACCAAGCTGCCAGTTGAACCTGCAAACAGGTTGTTGCCAGAACCAACCGCGCCGATCATGGTCGTGCTGCCACCGGCGGAATCGGCGAACAGGGCGTTCCCGCCACCGACGCTGCTCGCGGCCAGTTCATAGGTCGAGGACCCGGCACCAATCAATGTAACAGCACCACTGCCACCAACTAGAGAGTTGTTGCCGCCTACACCGCCTTGGTAGTAACCGCCACCGGCACCGCCAAACACCGTCGCGCTTCCGCCAATCGCGCCTTGGATATCACCTGATACGGTCTGAGCACCACCACTATTATTAATGAAATCAATCGTACCGCCATCATGAGCAAAAAATGCGTTGACCGATCCGCTACCGGGTGCCGCATCAACCGTTGCAAACCCACCATTGACCAAAATGTTTGCGCTGCCGTCAACGGTTACATAACCACTTCCTGTACCGTTGTTGAAAGCAACGAGATCGTTTGTTCCGTATGCATTGACGGATACATTACCCTCAACAATCCCAACAACATTGCTCGGTAAGTTTTGTGAGCCAAAACCGCTCGTGTTGGTACCCGAGCCAAACACTGAAATGGCCGAATTGGCGGCTGAGGTGTTGATCGTATCACCCCCGTCGGTGGAGCCAATGAAATTCCAAGTCGTGCCTTCAAGCCCAACATAATCGCCCGCACCACCAGCAATAACGGTGCCGCTCCCGCCCTCGGTATTAAAGTAGGTGGGGCTGTTTCTACCTATAACACCAAGGAAACTGTCGCTGCCATTGCCGTTAATCGTAGTGGCGCCCGGCGCCTCGACAATCAGTGTCTGATAGTTGGCCGGCAGACTGCCAGTAATACTCGTAGAGCCCGCAACCGTGGCACCCGTGGAGGCATAATTTGTCAGCTCATAAATCCCCGGGAGGCCTGAACTGTTTGGCGCAAACGTAAATGGCCCGGATACGGTCGCGATATCCGCGTTTTGTAGATACAGCTTACCGGCAGCGATGGAATCCGAGTAGCCAGGCGTTGATTGCGCCCCACCGACCGTGCTGCCAAACAAAAACTGGAGACTGGTAATAACCGGGTTTTGAACATCAAGCGGCACCGGCACCAGCCCACCAGGGACAGAGCCAGAACTCCCGCCAATGATCGTGACCGAGTGGGTCCCAGACATTAAAAACCTCTTAATATTCAAGTGTGTTGGTATCGTTGCAGCGCAAAAATGGCAACAAAAAATCCGCCCGAAGATAAAGTTATTTTAATGGCACACGACTATGTGAACTGTTTTTAATTAAAAATAACTAGTTTTAATTTTTATTAAAATCTATTTTAAAATACCAAACGTCTTACTTCTGTATTATAATTTAGATCGCTCAAACTTTGCTCCGTTTCATTCGACTTTGACTATTTTTTATACAGAAAATTTACCCCTCGCCTGAAATCTCACGCCGCCGCCGGTCTAGCTCTTCATTGTAACGCCGTAACGCATATTGCTCGGTCAACAGGCCTGTCACATTACGGTTCGCAGTTGAATCAAGCACCGGAAGTGCATCGGCCTCGGCGGTCTCAAACGCCGCAATTGCTTCCTTCACGGTCATACCCGGCAACAGGAAATGTTCCGCATGGTGCAAAATATCCGCAACCACACCGTCCGCGGTTCCCAGCCCAAACGCTTCTGCCGGGTAAACAATCCCCGCATATTTATCCTCGGCATCCGTGACGATCACGCGCTGTACCGCCCCTAACGGATATTCCCGCATGAATGCGCCGAGCGCCATATCTTGCTGCACTATGGCCTGTACGGGTCGCATCATGCGCCCCACCGTCAGGTTATTGATCCAACCAATATCCACCGCGCTCCGGATCGTCTCACCACGCAAATGAAACCGCCACGTCGCAAAGGAATACCCAAATAGCCGCCGTACCGTGATGGTCGAAACAATGGCTGCCGCCAGCACCGCCATGGTCACCGCAAAATTCTGTGTGCTCTCCAGGGCCAAAAACGTCATGGTCATGGGCCCGCCCACAATGGCGGTGGCCAGTGCGCTCATACCCACCACCGCATAAAACCCTACTGGCATGGGCGTTACCAACGGGGTCAGCAGCATTAACCCCGCAAACAACTTGCCGAACAGCGCGCCCAAAAACAGCGAGGCGAAAAACAGGCCGCCGCGAAACCCCGACCCGATGGAAAACGCTGATGCAACGGCTTTGAGAACAAAAAACAGCAACAGCACAAAAAACGGAAACGTCACCCCGATATCTGCATGCAAGGCCGAATGGCCAGATGAAAGGGCTTTTGGCGTAATACAGCCTAACACCCCCACCACCGCGCCCCCCAGCACCGGCCGTGCCCATAGCGGAATACCCGAACGCCGGAACCCGGCTTCAATCGCCGTCACACCGCGCATAATCGCAATACCGGCCAGTCCGGACAGCACGCCCAGAACCACTACCATCGGGTAGGCAGACCCCGGTACATCCAGCGGCAGGGCCACGCTCAAAGGCGGGGTGCCGCCCAGCAATAATTGCGTGGTTAGCGTGCCAGCCAAGGCAGCAATCACCACAAACGGCAGGGTGGTAATGGAATATATACCTATAATTAATTCAATGCCGTAAAACGCGCCGCAAAGCGGTGCGTTGAAGGCCCCGCCAATGGCCGCGGCGGCACCAGCACCTACCAGCACCCGCAAATCATTTCGCCGCAACCGGAAACTGCGCCCCAACCGCGATGCGATGCCCGCCCCAATCTGCGCGAACCCGGCCTCCATACCCACCGATGCCCCGACCCCGTTTGACCAGGTTGTCTGCAGCGCCACGATGATACTGTCATTCAACGAGACCCGGCCACCATACAGCGCATTGGCCTCCACCGGGTCCACCAACGGCCGCGGCCGTAATTTGGCCAGCGCCCAAAGCGAGACCCCTAACACCGCGCCCCCCAACAATGGCACGAAAAACGCCCGTAACGGCGCCACCGCCGCGGATTCGGAAAGGCCCTGACCAGTCGGCAAAGCAAATAGCCTCGTATGCATTGCCTCGGTGGCCAGTTCGATCAACGCCACCGAGGCGCCGCCCAGCACACCGACCACAGCCGACAAAATCGCCAGCCAGATTTCATCAGCCCGTACCCAGGCCCGCAATCTCTGTGGCGCATGGACCACCCAGTCCCCTAAATGCCGATGGGTTTTCGGCGGCGGCGCGGCGGGTGTGGTCTGCTCAAGCATTGCACCCTTGTTGCCACGCCCGCCCCCGGGCTAACAAGCGCAATGAAGCCACACTTGCCAACAAGTTTACCACCGCTGCGTGACATTATCGCGCAATTCGATTTACGCCCGGACAAATCCCTCGGGCAGCATTTTTTACTGGACCCGAACCTGCTGGAGCGTATCTGCCGTGCTGCGGGCGCGCTCGCCGGCGTAAACGTGATTGAGATCGGTCCCGGACCAGGCGGCCTGACCCGCGCTTTGCTGGCCAGCGAGGCCGCCAGCGTGCTGGCGGTGGAATTAGACCCGCGCGCGGTCGCCGCCACCAAATTCCTCGCGGGCTTTGATGCGCGCCTGAATGTTTTGGAAGCGGACGCCCTAAAACTAGACCTCACCAGCCTTACCGCCGCCCCGCGCGCGATCATCGCCAACCTGCCTTACAATGTCGGCACGATGCTGCTGATCAAATGGCTGGCACAGGCAGGAGACTACCAATCGATGGTCTTGATGTTCCAGCAGGAAGTGGCGGAGCGTATTGCCGCCGCACCCAATAGCAGCGCCTATGGCCGCGTTTCCGTGCTGGCGCAGTGGCTGTGCGATGTTGATATTGCCATGCATGTGCCGGCCGGTGCATTTTCGCCACCGCCAAAAGTGGAATCCGCGGTGGTGCGGCTGTATCCTAAAAAAACCCAGCCGCCGGTTGAACATTTCAAAGCTATGGAACGCCTCACCGCCGCCGCCTTCGGCCAACGCCGCAAAATGCTGCGCGGATCTCTGCGTAGTTTGGGCGGCGAGGCTTTGCTCAACCGCGCCAAAATTGCGCCAGACCGCCGGGCAGAGACTTTAAGCGTTGCGGAATTTGAACGGTTGATGCTGGAGAGTTTGTGACGCGCTCGCCTCACTCATCGCGCAACGCCCGCCCCATCAATGCCCGCATGGTCCCGGCCACATCCAACCTGCCCGCCAGCAACGCCGTCACCGCCTCGGTGATCGGCATCTCCACATTTACCGCTTTGGCCCGCGCCAACAAAGCCGGTGCCGTGGCAACCCCTTCGGTCACACTCGTCCGGCTTTGCAAAATTGCTGCCAGCGCTTCGCCTTTTCCTAACGCGGTACCCAGCGAGTAATTCCGGCTGCTCGTCCCGGTACAGGTCAGCAACAAATCCCCCAGGCCAGACAAGCCCGAAACCGTCTCCGCCTTGCCCCCCAGCGCTACCGCCAGGCGCGCAATTTCCGCGATGCCGCGCGTGATCAGCGCCGCCCGGGCATTTTCACCCAAGCCCGCACCCATCACCACGCCGGAGGCGATCGCAACCACATTCTTGGCAGCCCCGCCAAGGGCAGCACCCAGCACATCGGCACTGCCATACAGCCGCAGCGTGTCGCTACGAAGGGCCGCCATCAAATCGGCCCGCAACATTGCATCTGTTGCCGCCAATACCGAAGCAGCCGGCAGCCCCGCCGCAATTTCATCCGCAAAATTCGGCCCGGTCAGCATCGCAACTTGTTGCCCCGGTAACACTGATTCCACTAATTCAGGCGGTAGCAGCAGTGAATTTTGTTCTAGCCCTTTACAGCATAAAACCAAAACTGCGCGCTTTTGTGGCAAGGCCAGCAAAGTACCCCGCAAATGCTGCATCGGCACACATACCAACAAAATCTGCGCATCTGGAAATTCATAGCTAACCCGCAACGAGTCTGGCAGCACCACCCCCGGCAACCGCGGGTTCAACCGCGAGGCTTCCATCACCGCCGCCCGCTCAGCATCCCGTGCCCATAACGCCACCTTCCTGCCTTGCTTGGCCACCAGCACGGCCAAAGCCGTACCCCAGGCGCCCGCCCCCAGCACGCCGATTTCAAAATCACTCATCAATCAATCTTTCCACCGCACACCCACAAGCGCCCAAACTCTCAACCAATGCCTGCAACACCGGCAACGCCTCTGCTTCGAACCCAAAGGGTGGATTAACAATCATCAGCCCGCAACCATTCAACCGCAGCGGGTCAATCGGGTCCGCCAGCAGAAATTCTGCAGTCACCACGTCACGAATTTTCGTCAGCTTCAAACTCTCAAAGAAATTCCGGGTCGGGGCGCGGTGTTTAATCGGGTACCACACAGCATACACACCGGATTTGAACCTCTCATAAGCCGCGAGCAGATTTTGCTCCAGCGTTACAAACTCATCAGGCTTTTCAAATGACGGATCGATCAGCACCAGAGCGCGTTTTTCAGGTGGCGGCAAAAACGCTTTCAACGCTGCGTAGCCATCGCGCTCATGCACCGCCACGCGCGGCAAGCCTGCCATCGCCCGGCGCAACACCGGCGCATCCTCCTTGTGCAATTCGCAGCAAACCAGACGGTCAATCTCGCGCAACACGGACGCCGCAATCAGCGGCGACCCAGGATACATGCCCAGCGCCTCAATCACCGCCATATAATCCGCCAGCGCCGCCGGCCGCGCTTGCAGCACGCGGCCAACTCCCGCCCGCCACTCACCGGTTTTTTCGGCTTCAATACTTGCCAAATCATACCGCCCAATGCCCGCATGGGTATCGAGCACCAGCAGCGGCTTGTCCTTGCGCTGCATGGCTTTGATGAGCACCAGCAGCAGCGCATGCTTCACGCAATCAGCAAAATTGCCGGCGTGATAAATATGCCGGTAATTCATATCTCCTCCAGCGGCCAGCGCGGCCGGCACGGCGCGGAAAGCAAACTCTCATGCCCGGCCTGCAAGCGTTCAATCCCCGCCCACGCCACCATCACCGCATTATCGGTGCATAGCCGTAACGGCGGTGCCACCAATATCTTGCCCGCAGCCCCTGCAACATCGGCCAGCCGCACCCTGATCGCCTGGTTGGACGCCACACCCCCGGCAATCACCACCGCCGTCGCACCCGGCAGCATCGCCAGCGCATGCCCCAACCGGTCGGCCATAATATCCGCCACTGCATTTTGAAAACTAGCCGCAATATCGGCAGCATCCTGGCGCGGCAGCGCACCCTCGCCATAGCCCGCCACCAATTGCGCGACCGCTGTTTTCAAGCCCGAAAACGAGAAATCACACCCCTCCCGCCCGCGCATCGGGCGCGGCAGTTCAAACCGCGCCACACCATCCCGCGCAATCGCCTCCAGCGCCGGACCACCGGGGTAAGGCAGACCCAGCAGCTTCGCGGTTTTATCAAACGCCTCGCCCACCGCGTCATCGAGCGTGGTGCCCAAACGGCGATATTTGCCAACACCTTCCACCGCCACGCACTGGCAATGCCCGCCCGAGACCAGCAACAGCAAATACGGAAATGAAGGTTGCGCCGCCGCCAGCCCCGGCAGCCGCGCCGTCAGCGCGTGTGCCTCCAAATGGTTTACCGCCAGGTACTTCACCCCCGAAGCCAGCGCCGCACCTTTCGCATAGCCGGTGCCCACCAGCAGCCCGCCGATCAACCCCGGCCCGGCGGTTGCGGCAATCGCCGCCAAATCCGCAAACCCCAACCCGGCTTCGCGCAGCGCGTCCTGCACCAGCGGCCCCAACGCCGCCAAATGCGCCCGCGCCGCAATTTCCGGCACCACCCCTCCAAAAGCCGCATGGTCAGCCAACTGAGTCAGCACCCGTTCGGCCAATATCCGCCCATCCGGCGCCAGCACGGCGGCGGCGGTCTCATCGCAACTGCTTTCAATGCCCAGTACGCAGCCTAGTATGGCCATGACTTTTCTTTCCATGCAGCAAGCTCTAGACCACCCGCGTGAGTTCCGTAAAACCCTTGGTGCCGCCGCACCGCCGTGCTTTGCCCTTGCGCGTGGGCACCAGAGGCTCCCCGCTGGCCCGTGCGCAAACCGCCAATTTCCTCGCCATTCTCCGGCATTTCTGCCCGGTGCTGAAAGGCATGGATGTGTTCGAGGAACATATTATCACCACCACCGGGGACGCCGTACAGGACCGCCCGCTCGCCGAAATCGGCGGCAAGGGATTATTCGCCAAAGAAATCCACGAATCGCTCGCTGCCGGGCGGATCGATTTCGCCGTCCATTCGCTGAAGGATTTGGAAACCACCCTGCCTGATGGCATCACGCTCGCCTGCACCTTAAAGCGCGAGGACGCGCGCGATGTGCTTATCCTACCCAGCAGCCACGCCGGCTTTGATGCGGCGGACCCTTACGGCACGCTGCCGCACGGTGCCACCATCGGCTCTGCCTCCGTGCGCCGCCAGGCACAGTTAAAGCACGCCCGCCCTGACCTGAATTTTGCTTTGCTACGCGGCAATGTCGGCACCCGGCTTGCCAAGGTCGAATCCGGTGATTTCGCCGCCACCTTGCTGGCCTATGCCGGGTTGCGCCGTCTTGGCCTTGCGGATCGTGCCAGCATTGTCCTCGCGCCGGAAACCATGGTCCCTTCCGCCTGTCAGGGCATTGTCGGTATCACGGTGCGCAGTTCGGACGTGGAACTGCGCGCCATGCTCAGCGGCATTGAGGACCCCGAGGCCAAAGCCGTCGCCACTGCCGAGCGTGCGTTGCTCGCCACGCTGGATGGCTCCTGCCGCACCCCCATCGGCGGCTACGCCAAATTACTGCCGGACGGCCAGTTGCATTTAACCGGCCTGGTCGCCCGTGCCGATGGCAGCTTCCTGCTCAAACGCGCGGTCACGGGCTTGGCCGAAGATGCGGCGCGGATTGGCTATGAACTTGGCGCCTCATTAAAGGCTGACAGCCCGGACGATATTTTCGAACCTTGAAAATTCTCATAACCCGTCCCGAACCCGGCGCTTCCATCACCGCCGCGCGGCTGGCCAGCATGGGGTACGAGCCGATTTTGGCCCCCTGCCTCACCATCACCTTTACCGCGACCCATCTGCCCGATGCGCCCGCCGCCATCATCATCACCAGCAGCCAGGCGATTCCGGCTTTGCCGGACCATTACCGCCATATCATGGTGTTCTGCGTGGGCGATGCCACCGCCAACCGGCTACGGGCCGCTGGTTTCACGTCTGTGCTCAGCGCCAGTGGTGATGCCAAGGATTTACAAAAACTCATCGCCGAGCGCCGCCTGCCCGGCACGCATTTACTGGCGGTGGGTGAACGTCACGGCATGATGCTCGCCTGGCAGCTCCGTGCCGCTGGTTTCAAAATCATCCGCCGCACGGTCTATCGCGCCGCCTACGCACGCAGCCTGCCGCAAGCTGCACGCCACCTGCTAGAATCGGGCGAAATTGCCACCGCGTTGTTCTACTCTGCCGAATCTGCCCGCGCTTTTATCAAGCTGAAACCGCCTGGCACCGCCCGTATCACGGCGCTCGCCCTGAGCCCCGCCGTCGCCGCCGCACTTGACGGCTTGCCCTGGATGAAAATCCGTGTCGCATTAGCGCCAACAGAAGCGGATTTATTGGCATATCTAACATGAGTGAAACAGCACCCGCGACCCAAGAGACCCCGCCCGAAGCAGCACCAGCCGCGCTGCCGCGTACCGCCCCTGTGGCCAAAACTGACCCCAAGCCAGCCAAGCCGCGCGGTAATTTCTGGCCGCTGCTCGGCGTCGCCGGGTTCTTGGTCCTCGCAGCCGGTGAAGGCTATTTATGGACCCTGCACCAGACCGCGGCAGTTTCTGCGAACGCCCAAATCAGCGTGCTGCAAGCCCAGCTCAGCGCCACCCAACAACAACTCAACCATGCCCAACCCGCGCCGGACAGTGTCACCGTGCAAGCCGATCTCGGTGAGAAACTCACCATGCTGACCGCCCAGGTGCAGGCCATGCAGGCGCAAGCCGCCACCGACCATGGCGCCCTCACCACGTTGGCCGCCAATAATGTCGATGTCACCAAGCTGGCCGCCAAAATCACCACGCTGAACCGCCTGGAATCGGCCCGTATCGCGCTCGACTCCGGCCTGCCTCTGGGCGACATCCCAAATGCCCCGGCTGCGTTGGCTAAATACGCGACCCAACCGCCACCGACCGAAGCCGCCTTGCGCCTGTCCTTCCCCCCCGCCGCCGAAGCGGCCAACAATGCCAGCGTGGCGCGCGTAGCCAATGGCTCGGCCTGGACCGGCGCGCTGCAACGGCTGGAAAGCCTGGTCACCATCAGCAATGGTACGCACGTGATTATGGGCGCGCCCGCCGCCGCCATCACCGCGCAGGCGCAAACCTTGCTCGATGCCGGGGACCTGGCCGGAGCTGTTGCCGCACTCAATGGCCTTAGCACCCAGACCCAAGCCGCGATGGGCGACTGGCTCACTCAGGCCAAAGGCTTACTGGCAGCGCGGGCTGCCATCATCAGCTTGGCGGACCAGCCGTAAATGCTGCGCGCTGCCCGCTTCAGTCTCATCGCCGCCATTCTGCTAGGCATCGCCTGGTGGGTCAGCACCATTCCCGGCAGCATAACTGCGCATTCAGGTGACATCACGGTCACCGCCTCAGCGCCGGTTGCCATCATGATCCTGGCGCTGATCGCCTTATTCCTTACCATCCTGTTCCGAGTGATCGGTGGTATCCGCCGCGCGCCGGGCGGCCTCAGTCGCTGGCAGGGCGGACGGCGGCAAAATTTAGGGCAGGTCGCCATTCAACGCGGCCTCACGGCACTTGCCGCCGGCGACGCCAAAGGCGCTGACGCTGAGGCCGGCCGTGCCCAAAAACTGCTTGGCGAAACGCCGTTGGTGCTCCTGCTCACCGCCGAATCCGCCCGGCTTATGGGCAAGCACGAACAAGCCGATGCCGCTTTCAAAAAACTCACCACCCACAAGGACATGGCGTTCCTGGGCCATCGCGGCTTGGCACACCATGCCGCCGCCACTGGTGATGTTGATGCCGCCCGCACCCACGCGCTGGCCGCCGAGGATGCCTACCCCGGCAGCACCTGGGCGCGCGCCGCCCGGCTGGATGTTGCGGTGAAAAATCAGGATTGGCGCAGCGCCCTTGGCTTGACGCAAGCACCCCACGAAGTGGCCGCCATCGCCACCGCCGCTGCCAATGCCGCCACCGACCGTACCGCCGGGCTGAATTACGCCAAGCAAGCCATCAAAGCTGCCCCCGGCTTTGCCCCGGCGGTTGCTGCCTATGCAGGCCGCCTGTTTGAGGCAGACCGCATCCGCGCCGCCAGGAAAGCAATAATAAAGGGCTGGACCATCACCCCGCACCCAATGCTGGCCGCCGCCTATCTCTCCAAAACCACCGACCCGATCGAGCGCGTGCAGACCGCCAGCCAACTGGCCGCCGCCAAACCCGGCCACCCGGAATCTGAAATCCTGCTTGCCGAAACCTCGCTGGCCGCCAAGCTCACCGGCGAGGCCCGCCGCCACGCCCAAGCCGCCATCGCCGCCGGGCTGAATGACCAGCGCCCCTATGCGGTGCTCAGCGCCCTGGGTGACGCACCGGTGGACGCCCCTACACCGAAATGGTCCTGCACGGCATGCCACGCCGAAAGCACGGGCTGGCACCCGGCATGCCCGAATTGCGGCAAACCCGGCACCCTGAATTGGAAAACTCATACCACCGCTCTGGCTACAACCGCTTTGGCCACCACCAGCTAGCCCATCATCCCCGCGGTGTTTATGTCATCCCCGCTGCCTTTATGTCATCCCCGCTGCCTTTATGTCATCCCCGCTGCCTTTATGTCATCCCCGCTGCCTTTATGTCATCCCCGCGCAGGCGGGGATCTCCTCACACGCGCGCGCATAAACGGCCGCTCCACCGCCGCATGCAGCAGCCACGCCGCCAGCACCGGTACCATCACGGCCAGCGGCAACCACACCAAACCGAATAGCCGCGCATCACCATGCACAAACGGCACCACCAACATTGCACAGCCACGCTGCACCGGTGCGTTTAACAAATATAGCGGGTACGAAATTCGCCCCAAAAACTGCGCAAATTGATGGTCAAGCGCCCACCCCAGCAGCGGCAAAAAGTCAAACCGCTGAACATACATCACCATCGCCCAAGCGAGCGGCATCAGGGATTTTTCGGGCGGTCCTGAGACCAACCCCATCACTGCCACCGCCAGCACAGCGCCCCAAAACGGCCTGGCATCGCCACGGCGCATCCAAAATGCCGACATCACACCGAGTGCGAAAAATATCGAAGCATCCGGCAAAAACGCCCGGCTGAACTGCCAATAGTCCGGCAAAAAACCAATCACCAGCCGATACAAAACCCCCAGCCCCAGCAGCCCCATACCCAGCCCCACCAAATGCCGGGCCCGCTGCCCAAGTGCCGCCAGCACCATATAAAACTGCCACTCAGTTGAAAGGCTCCAAGCCGGGCCAAGCAGCGTTATAAACGCCCAAGGCAGCAAGCCTTGTGGCAACAGCCCCTGCACCAAAAAAATATGCGCCAGAAGATGCGCGCCAAACTGCGCCGGCACACCCAAGGCCCAAAAATCCGCTGGCAAGGAATGCGGCGCAATCCACGGCATCTGGGTCACTGGCGAGCCCACCAGAATCAGCCAAACCGCGAATAGCAGCACGGCAAAATACACCGGCAATAGGCGCCTGGCCCGCGCCGCCAAAAACTGCCCCGCATGATATTCAAAGCGCGCCAGGGAATTCACCACCACCAGCCCGCTGAGCGCAAAAAACATATCAACGGCGGCTTCACCATGCACAAACGGCACCCCCACCCAAGGGGGTAGCACAACGTAAGGCAGCGCATGCCCCAGCATGACATACACAGCGAGCCCGCCACGCAGCCCATCAAGCCTGGTTAACCGTTCCATGTATGCAACTTAAGCGGGAATCTTGGAAAGGCAATGGCATATGCTGCCACCGCCACCCACCGCCAGCCCCGCGCCAGTGGCGGGGACGAAACTAAACCCCTACCAGGGCCCGTGCGAACTCACCGGCATCAAACGCTCGCAAATCCGCCGCCTGCTCCCCGGTGCCCACCGCATGCACCGGCAATTTGAACTGGTCGGCCAACGCCACCACAATGCCACCGCGCGCCGAGCCATCCAGCTTGGTCACAATCAGCCCGGTTAAATCCACCATCTCTTTAAAGGTCTTCACCTGCGTAATGGCATTTTGCCCGATGGTGGCATCCAAGGTCAGCAAGGTGGCGTGCGGCGCGGTCGGGTCGGTTTTGCGAATCACCCGGATAATTTTCCGCAATTCTTCCATTAGCACGGTTTTATTATGCAGCCGCCCAGCAGTGTCGATCAGCAACACATCCGCACCAGCCGCGGTTGCCTTCACCATCGCCTCATGCGCCAGCGACGCCGCATCGGAATTCGCCGGGGCTGAAATAACCACCGCCCCCGAACGCTGCCCCCAAACTTGCAACTGCTCCACCGCCGCCGCCCGGAATGTATCCCCGGCTGCTAACATCGGCACCAAGCCCTGCTCACGATACAGGGTTGCCAATTTGCCAATGGTGGTGGTTTTGCCTGCACCATTCACGCCGGTCATCAGAATCACAAATGGTTTTCTGGCGGCATCTGGCACCAAAGGCAGTGCGACAGGGTCTAAAATACCGGCAATCTCAGCCGCCAAAGTTTCGCGTATTTCAGCATCCGTTACTTCCTTGCCAAAGCGCGTGCGCCGGAAATTCGCAATCACCCGCGCTGCCACCACCGGTCCCAAATCCGCTGCGATCAGGGTTTCCTCCAGCTCCTCAAGCGCCTCATCATCCAGCTTGCGTTTAGTGAACGTCGCGGTGATGCCGGTTGTTAACTTTTCCGCACTGCGCGAAAGACCAGTTTTTAGTTTGGAAAAAAAATCCGAAAACGCCATTAATTCATATCCGGTAATTGGCCGGTAAAGGACACCATCGCCGGCCCGCGCATCAACACATGCCCATCAGCCGCGCGCCAGGAAATATCCAATACACCACCATCCAAAATCATCTCAGCCCGCCGCCCGGTTAAGCCCCGCCGGTGCGCATTGACCAGCGCGGCACATGCCCCAGACCCACAGGCCAAAGTCAGCCCGGCACCGCGCTCCCACACGCGCAGCCGGATCCGCGCCGGACTTTCCACCTGCGCAAATCCAATATTGGCACGCTGTGGAAATATCGCGGCATGTTCAAGCACTGGCCCTATCTCAGCGACTGCCACGGCAGCAATATCATCCACAAAAAACGTCGCATGCGGGTTGCCCATCGAACAGGCGGCCGGGTCCATCACAGTGCCCGCGCCCAAATCCAAATGCAGGGTATTGGCGGGCCCTGCCAACGGCACATCTGCCCATTCCAATTTCGGCGGCCCCATATCCACCTCAATCATCCCGCCGCCCAAAATCTCCGCCGGCAGCAGCCCCGAGATGGTGCGGATCTTCACGTGGGTGTGGCCGGTTTCCTCGGCAAGCAGCATCGCCACACAGCGCGTCGCATTGCCGCACGCTCCGGATTCCGAACCATCACCATTCAAAATCTGCATAAACACATCGGCACCGTCCGGGTCGCGTGCCAGCAGAATAATCTGGTCGCACCCAACCCCAAGCCGGCGGTCCGCAATCAGCCTTGCTTGGTGAGGCGGCAAGGCCAAAGCCTTGTCGCGCCCGTCAAAGATCACAAAATCATTGCCGGCACCGTGCATTTTCCAAAACGGCGTGCTGCTGCGTGGTTTCACCGCTGCCGCCCTGCCGACTATTTTACCGCCGAAAATTTAGTGGGCTTTAAGAACTGGTTGGAAATATTCGCCAAAAACGGCCCATCTACCTCGCTCGCCGCACGGTCTGCCAGCCATTGCGGGTCGGTGATGAAGGCCCCCCAAATGCGCTCGCGCTCGGCCAGCGATTCCCAGGCCAACAAATAATAAAGTTGATTATTATTCGGCCCCACCTCGACGGTCCAGAACCCTGCCTGCACGATGCCGTGCTTGTCCCAAAGCGGCAATGTGGTGTTGGCAAAGCGCTTCAACAGCAGCGGCAATTTGCCCGGCAAGCAATCATAAACCCGCAATTCATAAATCATGGTCAGTCCCCATCGGTTGATTTGCGATTCGTTATGCCCGGAATTTGCCGCCACCGCTATGCCGCCCGCCAACCTCGCCTGGTGCCTAACCCAGCCAGCACACCCGCCCAAATTTTGGTGGTTTTTGACGGTTTATGAAATCATAACGCTAAGCTTGCGATTATTTTAGCCCACCAGAGCTTGTTCTGAGCCCCCTAAAGGGCCTTATCAGAGAGTGTCGCGCGGCAGATGCGGGGCGAATTTAAAAGGATTCCACCTCATGTTGAAGCTCGCCCGCCTCGCTGCCTGGGGCCTCGCCGCTTCTGGTTTCACGGCCTTGCTGCCCCCGCACGCCCAGGCGCAGACACCATCGCCCTTGGCGGAGTGGCAATATTCCTCCGGCATCCAGCTCCAGCGCCTGTTTGAACCCACCATCCCCACCTGGCAGGGTGAGCTTGGCCTCGGTTCGCAATTTGCCCCGGTGGCGGACGGGCTAAACCGCTACCAGGCACAGCCAGGCCCGGTGATTGATGTGCGCTACAAGGATGAGTTTTTCATCTCCACCGGCGAAGGGCTGGGCGTAAACCTGCTCAGCTTCCGTCATATCGATATCGGCGCCGCCATCACCTACGACCTTGGCCGCGCCCCACATGTGGATGGCAAGGCCCTCGCCGGGCTTGGCACCATTCACCCGGCACCGGAGGTGAAATTCTTCGCCACGTACGCGCTGGCCGAGGCCTTTCCGTTGACCTTGCGTTTGGATGTGCGCCGCCAGATCGGTGCGACCAATGGCTGGGTGGGTGATTTCGGGGCTTACTTGCCCATGCCCGGCAGCAGCGAAAAATTCGCCTGGTTTGTTGGACCCACAATCACCGTTGGTGATGGCCATTATATGAACGGCTATTTCGGTGTTTCAACGGCGCAATCCCACAGCACCCATTACCGCTATTACAAAGCCGCACCCGGGCTAAAATCCGCTGGCCTCGGCATCTCCGCAGACTGGTTCTTTACCCCGCATTGGGTGATGGATGTGAGCGGCGCCTATGAAAGATTATTGGGCAGTGCCGCCAATAGCCCAATTACGCAGACTAAAAACGAAGCGGTGGTGTCGCTCTCGGTTTTATATAAATTCTAAACCACCACCGGGGAGGCGGCACCATCCATGCTGATGGTCACGCCGGTTACGTAGCTGGCACGGGCCGAAGCTAAATACACCACCGTGTCGGCCACTTCTTCCGGGGCGGCCATTCTGCCCAGCGGAATTTTCGCGATGCTATCGGCGCGCGCTTGCGCAATGCTCACGCCGGCCAGCTTGGCTGTAGAAATCATCCCCTCCGCCACCCGTCCGGTTTCGGTCAGGCCAGGGTTAACACCCACCACCCGCAAACCTTTATCCGCATAGGCGTTGGCAAGACCTGCCGTTGCCAACATTAAAGCCGCATTGGCAGCGCCACCGGCAATATGCACGGGTGAGGCAACCTTACCGCCGTTGCCAATAACATTCACAATCACGCCGGTGCCACGCGCGGCCATTTGTTTCACCAGCGGGTCGATCACGTTGATGTAGGAAAAATATTTTGCATCCATCGCCGCCCGCCATGCCGCTGGCGTAAGGTCCTCCGGTGCGGTGCGCTTGGCCGCCCCGGCACTATTCACCAAAACATCAATCGGCCCCAGCTGGCCCGCCACCTGCGCCAGCATTGCCGCCGCCGCAGCCGCATCGGTTAAATCCGCACTCACCCCGATCGCCCCGGGCAACTCCTTCAAAGCCGTTGCGATATTCCCAGCATCCCGCGAGCAAATCGCCACCCGTGCGCCTTCGGCGAGAAATGCTTTGGCACAGGCAAACCCTATACCCTTCGAGCCGCCGGTGATCAGAATAATTTTATCGGTAAGGCCAAGTTGCATTATGGTTCCTATCGGGTCTTTTCAACGTATATCTCACAGCAAACAAGCAGGCATTTTACCATCGGGCGAAACTCAACAACGCTCAAACCTTGCGTAGCAAAAACAACCCCTGCTCACCGAAAAAATTCGCCAGCGTTGCATATTTCCGCCATGGTGCTTTCTTGCCATCCTCATCGGCTGCCAGCCATTCCACCACCTTATAGCCATCGGCTTCGCACAAGGCGAAAAAGTCCCGAATGGTGCAGGGGTGGATATTTGGCGTCTCGTACCACATGCGGTGCCAGGCCCGTGTCATCGGCATTTTACCGCCGAACAATAATTGCAAGCGCAAGCTCCAATGGCCAAAATTTGGAAAACTTACAATCGCAAACGTGCTGATCCGCAACATTTGCCGCAGCACTTCGCGGGGCTTTTCCACTGCCTGCAAGGTGCGCGATAAAATAACATAATCAAAAGCACTATCAGGGTAATTCGCCAAATCACTATCCGCATCGCCCTGCATGACCGGCAACCCGTGCGTGACCGCTTGCGTCACTTCGGCCATGTCAATTTCAATGCCACGCGCATCGCACTGCTTGGTGCGGAACAGATAATCAATCAGCGTACCATCACCGCAACCAATATCCAGCACCCGCGCGCGCGGCGCCACCATCCCGGCGATCAGCGTTAAATCCACCCGCATATTTTTGGCCACAAACCGCACCGGCTGCGCGTCGCTCATCTATCCAGCCCCGCATGTTCAGCACACCCAATCAGAAACCCATTCAAGGTCCGGTGAAAATCTGGCTCATCCAATAAAAACGCGTCATGGCCTTTATCAGATGCAATTTCAACAAAACTCACATTGGCTGCCACATGGTTCAGCGCCTTGGCGATGGCACGCGACTGCGCGGTCGGGAACAACCAATCTGATGAGAACGACACCAGCAAAAAGCGCGTCGGCGTGCCGGCAAACGCGTCAGCTAAATTCCCACCATAATCGGCTGCCAAATCAAACAAATCCATCGCGCGGGTAATGGTTAAATACGAATTCGCATCAAACCGCCGCACAAAACTGGAGCCCTGATGCTCCAGATAGCTTTCTACCTCAAAGCGATCACCAATCAGCAGATCAGACGCGCCCTGCAATTTGCGGCCGAACTTGCGCGTCAATGCGGCTTCCGAAACGTAGGTGATATGCGCCGTCATCCGCGCCACCGCCAAGCCCCGCGCCGGGATCACGCCTTCCGCCCAATAGCGCCCGCCGTAAAAAAACGGGTCTGCCGCAATCGCCTGGCGGCCAATTTCATGGAATGCAATATTTTGTGCGGAATGGTAGGAGGCCGCCGCCACCGGCACCGCCGCAAACACGCTCTGAGGGTACAAAGCCGCCCAGGCGAGCGTCTGCATCCCGCCCATGGAACCGCCAACCACCGCAAACAGCCGCGCAATCCCCAGATAATCCACCAGCTTTTTCTGTGCGCGCACCATATCCGCAATGGTCACGGGCGGAAATTCCACCCCCCATGGCTCGTCTGGGCGTTCATCATGCGGGCTGCGCGGCCCGGTCGAGCCCATGCAGCCGCCCAACACATTGGCACACACCACGAAATATTTATCGGTATCCACCGGCCGGCCTGGCCCCACAATCGCCTCCCACCAGCCGGGCTTGCCGGTGATCGGGTGCGGTTCGGCCACATACTGGTCGCCAGTCAAGGCGTGGCAGATCAGCACCGCATTGCTGCGCGCTGCATTCAGGCTGCCATAGGTACGGTACGCCACCGTCAGCTTGTTCAGGTGGCGGCCACAATCAAGCGTCAGCCCGTCGTCAAAACGAACGGATTGGTGCGGTACCTCAGAGAAAATCGGGCTTTGATCCATGATTTTCGCATATGCGCCGCCGCCCCTCGCCGTGCAATGCCTGTTGGCGCGCACCGCTTTGCAGCATCATCACAAGCCTGTATCACTCCCGGTACTATGAGCAATGACATCTCCGCCCCTGATACCCTGGTTCAATTACGCGCTGAGCTGGACGCGCTCGATAATGAAATGCACGCGCTTCTCATGCGCCGGGCTGGCATTATTGAACGCGTCGCCCGCGATGGCGGCAAGCATGGCACCAAAATCCGTCCGGGCCGGGAAGCCAGCATGGTTCGCCGCCTGCTCGCCCAGCATCGCGGCACCCTGCCGCCGCAATCCATTTTACGCATTTGGCGCGAAATTTTCGCTGCCGCCTTGATCATTGAGGGCGGCCAGACCGTGGCGGTATGTGCCCCGGATGAGTCCTGCGACATACCAGCTCTGGCCCGCGAACATTTCGGCCCCCTCACGCCGATGCGCCGCCACCGCAACCCGCTGCAAACATTATCAGACATCGAATCCGGTGCCGCCCAGGTAGCCGTGGTCCCCCCGCCGAGTGACGAGCCAGACGGCGCCTGGTGGACCGCGCTGATGGGCCGCGGCAACACCCAGCTTTCTATTATCGCCAAACTGCCTTTCTGGACCCAACGCGCCGAAGGCACCCCGTTGGGGGACGCCTATGTGGTGGCCGCCATCCGGCCCGACCCCAGCGGACACGACCGTGGCTTGCTCGCCCTGGAGGTCAATGCCGACACATCACGCGCCCGCCTGACCAGCATCGTGAATGCCGCTGGCTTCAACGCCACCAATATCTGGCTCAAGCGCCGGGGCGATTTCGCCCGTGCTTTGGTGGAAGTTGAAGGTCTTGTAGACGACAACGATGCCCGCCTGCTGAAAATCCATGGGCTGGACGCGCCAGCCATTACCATCGGCGGCTTCGCCGTGCCGCTGGATGGCACACCATGAGCACCCCCAAAGCACGGTCTGAGATTTTCAGCGTCGCCCCGTATGTGGGCGGAGAGTCCAAGCTGCCCGGGGTAAATCGGGTGATCAAACTCTCCTCGAATGAAGGCCCGTTCGGCCCACCGCCCGCCGCCATTACCGCCATGCAGGAGGCAGCTGCCAATATGCACCGCTACCCGGATGGTGGCATGGCGTTGCTGCGCGCCGCTTTGGGTAAAAAATTTGGCCTCGATGCCGCCCAAATCGTCTGCGGCAATGGCTCAGATGACCTGCTTGCTCTGCTCATCCAATCCTATGGCGGCCCCGGCACTGAGCTGATCATGAGCGCCCACGGCTTCTCAATTTACGAGATTGCCGGCAAGCTGGCGGGCTGCGTGGTCCGCAAAGCGCCTGAGAAAAACCTCACCGCCGATATCGACGCGATGCTGGCCTTGGTCAGCCCTGCCACCCGCATGGTGTTCATCGCCAACCCCAACAACCCCACCGGCACTTTGGTGCCGCAAACCGAGATCAACCGCCTGCGCGAAAGCCTGCCGCCTGATGTGCTGCTGGTGATTGATGCCGCCTATGCCGAGTATGTTACAAGGCCGGATTACGACCCAGGCATCGCGCTGGTGAATGCCGGTGGCAACACCGTTATGACCCGCACCTTCTCGAAAATTTTTGGGCTGGGCGGGGCGCGTTTGGGCTGGTGCTACGCGCCACCTGCCATCATTGACGTGCTGAACCGTGTGCGCGGCCCTTTTAATGTCAGCGCCATGGCCGCCGCCGCCGCCATCGCCGCTTTGGGCGACGAGCATTGGCTGCAAGACGGTGCCGCCCACAATACCAGGGAACGCGCCCGCTTGGCTGACCGCCTGACCGAAGCTGGCATCAAAGTCATCCCCAGCGAGGGTAATTTCCTGCTTCTGGATTTCCTGGAAGCTGACCGCGCCATCGCAGCCGACCAATATTTGCGCCGCCACGGCATCATCGTGCGCTACGTGAAATCCTATAACCTCCCCTCCTGCTTGCGGGTTACCATCGGCACCACCGAGGAATGCGACCTGCTGGCCGAAACCTTGATCGCTTTCGTCAATGGCTGAACCTATTTTCAAACGCCTCACTTTGATCGGCGCCGGGCTGATCGGCGGCTCAATCGCGCGCGCGGCGAAAGAATTCGGCGGCATCGCGGAAACCGTGGTCGCCAACACCCGCAGCCAGACATCGCTCGACCGGGTGGCCGAACTTGGCTTCGCGGATATCTGCGAGCTTGACCCCGCCAAAGCCGTGGCAGGCGCTGATTGCGTGATCCTGTGCGCCCCGGTCGGTACTTACGCCGCGCTGGCCGAACAAATTGCCCCCGCTTTGGCACCCGGTGCCATCCTTTCGGATGTCGGCTCGACCAAGCAATCCGTCATCCGCGATATTGGCCCCTTCGTGCCCAAAGGCGTGCATTTCGTCCCCAGCCACCCGATGGCCGGCACCGAATTTTCCGGCCCGGATTCCGGCTTTGCCGATCTGTTCAAAGGCCGCTGGTGCATCCTCACCCCACCCGTTGGCACCGATGAAGCGGCGGTGGAAAAGCTCGACACCATGTGGCGCCGCATGGGCGCGCTCACCGCCCGCATGGATGCCGCGCATCATGACCGCGTGGCCGCCATCGTCAGCCACCTGCCACACTTGTTGGCCTTCACCATCTGCGGCACGGCGGATGACCTGGCCGATGAAACCCGCCAGGAAGTGCTGCAATATGCCGCTTCAGGCTTTCGGGATTTCACCCGCATCGCCGCCTCCGACCCCACAATGTGGTCGGACATTTTCCTCAACAACAAAGACGCGGTGCTGGAGATGCTGGCCCGCTTCTCCGAGGACGCCCAAGCCATGGCCCGCGCCATCCGCTGGGGCGATACCACTTACATCCAGGACAAAATCATCCGCAGCCGCAAAATCCGGCAAAGCCTGATTGAGCTGAAACAGGCCTGACCCTCCGATTATTCCTGACTCTTCGCCGTCATACGCGCGCCGGCGGGAACCTTCTCAAGTTGGGGAGGTTCCCGCCTGCGCGGGAACGAGGAAAAGCGAGCGGGATGACGGGGGTATCGTCAATTCATGTTCATACGGCTTCTTAATATCTGGTGAACACCAAAAAGGGGGGCCAAAGCCCCCCTTCCTGTTAACAAGTCCGCAAGCGCAGCCTAATCAGCTATGGGTCAGCAACGTGCCGCCCAAGCCATCGCTACCCAGATGGAAGCCAGTGCTGCTGAAGGCACCCGCCAGCACAAACTGCGTTTTCAACTTGCCCGAGATCAACGTGATATCGGTGTTCCCACCCACAATCTTGCTCTGTATGGTTGCCCCGGCGAACGCCAGATTGCTGATATCAATTTTATCAGAACTGACAAAATTGCTGATCGTATCACCCGACAAGCCGGCCGCCGTACCCTGGAAGATATCCAGCCCGGCTGCAGCGCCCACCAGCACATCGTGACCATGGGTGCTGATCAAGGTCTGGTTGGTGGCCGCCGCCGTCAAGGTGGTGTTCGCCTTCATGGCGGTCGCGGTGATGAACGGCATCTGGTTCAGCATCAGGCTGCCAGAGCCATCCATTTTAATCTGCGTCACATCGGTTGCGGCATTCAGTGTCACGTTACCAGCGCTGGTAATTTCCAGCGTGCTATTGGCACCCAACCCGCTGATGCTAGCACCCGCTGCCGCAGCCGAAGCTTTGATGGTTTCATTGGCACCACCGCCCACAACACTTTGCGTTGCATTGTTCAGCGTAATCACGTCATGCCCTACGGCTGAGCCGGTAATTTGCAAACCGGTCAGGCTGTTGGCGGTGAAATGCGTGGTATTGGTCAGCGTCACGCTGTTGGCATGTGTCACAGCCGTGCCGAGTGTGACATCACCGCCGCCATCCACCACCAGGCTAATGCTACCAGTGCCGCCGCTAATGCTGGCATTAGCGGTATCCTGGTTGATATGCACCGTGGCAACACCGCTGCCGCCCACCAAGGTTTCGCGCCGAGAGTACATTCACCGCCAGCGTGGTGCCTTCACGCAATGTCACTACTTGCGCAGCGCCACCCGCACCTTCCTGTGCCGTTACGGTGGTCACGCCCTTCAGCGTGTCCGGAATGCCGAGGTTAAACGTGCCGCCACCGGAAAGTTGCAGCGAATTGCTGCCAGTTCCGGCATTAATCACGTCACCGTCGCTCAGCGTGTTGCTGGTGGCGATCACAATATTGCCGGTGCCGACACCTTGGATGTTATCTTCACCGGTGGTCAGCGTGTAGGTGTTGCCACCCGCACTGGTGCCGGTGCCTGGGTTGGTAATGGTGCCCGGGTTGCTGATGGTCGGCGCGGTTACAATCGCGGTGGTGCTCGCGGTCGCGCTCGCAGTGCCATGCGTATCGGTCAGCACGGTGCTGATCGCATCGGTGCCGGCATTGGTGTAGCTATGGCTGCCGGTTACGCTGATGGTGCCATTCACATCGCTGATGCTGCCGATGCTGCTGGTGCCATCACCCCAATTGATGGTGGCCGAAAAATCGCTGGCGGTGTTGGCGGTATAAGTGTCAGTGAAGTCCGCCACCGTGCCAGAGAACATGTTGCCGCTCACCAGGTTGATCGCGGGTAGCGCACCGGCGGTCAGCACATCGGCTTCGGTGGCAATCGCTGAGCCGGTCAGGGTGGTGGTTTTGCCATCAACGCTGTTGGTCACGGCGATGCTGGTGGCAAACGTGCCTTCATCAGCATAGCTATGGCCAGCAGAGGTCACGGCAAATGTGCCGTTGGCGCCGGTGAGCGTACCGGCGCTGGTGGTGCCGTCACCCCAGTTGATCACCGCACTCAGTTGGCTGGCGGTATCGGCGGTGTTGCTATCGGTGAAGGTGGCGATGCTGGCCCCGAGAGTTGCACCTTCAGTGCCGGAGAGGTTCAACGCTGCACCGCCATAGGTGGTGGTGATCACCGGCGGCGGGGCCGCAATGGTGCCGGTGGGGGTAACAGTCAGGTTGAGGGTTTCGAGCAAGCTGCCAGTGCCCGTCGGCGCGCCGGTAACATTCGAATTATCTTCAATCACGATGGTATGCGCACCAGCCGCGAGCGTTCCTGTGAACGTACCGGTAGGGGTCGCCGCGAAAGCATTAACC
>NCAT01000049.1 GCA_002255575.1 Acidocella sp. 20-57-95 | reverse complement strand
GTGTACACCTCGCCCACAGCCCTTGAAGCCGTGCGCCGCATCGACGCGTTGTTCGATATCGAGCGTAACATCATCGGCCAATCACCCGGGGCGCGGCAGGTGGTTCGGCAAGACCTCAGCGCACCTTTGGCAACCGCGTTCGAAATTTGGCTGCGACAGGAACGGGCCAAACTCTCACGCCACGATGATCTGGCAATTGCCATTGACTACATGCTGACCCGATGGACGGCGTTCACGCGGTTCCTGGATGACGGGAGAATTTGCCTCACGAACAATGCCGCGGAACGAGCACTCAGAGGTATCGCGCTCGGTCGCAAATCATGGCTGTTCGCTGGGTCTGATCGGGGTGGCAGGCGGGCTGCGATGATGTACAGCCTGATCGTCACCGCCAAGATGAACAACATCGATCCGCAGGCTTGGCTCGCCGATGTCCTGGCACGGATCGCCGAACATCCGGCACATCGGATTGATGAGTTGTTACCTTGGAAATGGACAAGAGCTGGAACCGATCAACTCGCTGCATAGACGACCGCGGTCCCCGCCGGATGGTTACGTTGCGACTGCCTGGGTGATGAACAGCAAAAGGAGGGTGGGCAGAAACCGTGAAAATTGTTTGGCCGCGCTGCTACAAGGCTTTCTGAGACGGATCACGTTGGGCGATCAGGGAGGAATCAATCTGTCTGGCGAGTTGCGCCGCCTGTCTGTGGCGGCCTAGCCCCTCCCCTGCTCGCCGAGTCAATTATCAACGAAGCTCGACCGATGACGGACATCCGCCCCACACTTGCTGACGGTTATTTTGCTTTTCTTTTTCTTAAAAACACTCTCTCTTAACAGAATGCTCAAACGCCGCAGCTTCCTCACCTCTACCTGCCTCCTGGCTTTCCCAGCCATCGCCTTAGCCGATAGCGCTCTTAACCAGGCTGTTGCGGGCACGTCTCGCTCGCCCTCTAATGTCGCGCGTGATCGCTACCGGCATCCTGTGGCGATACTGGAATTTTTTGGCCTCAACAATCACCTCTCCGTACTTGAGGTTGAACCCGGGGCTGGCTACTGGACCGAAATTCTAGCCCCTTATCTCAAAACCCACGGTGCGTACCGTGTAGCCATTCCCCCCGTACCAGCCACGGCAACGCGAGACCATGCAGTCATCGACGCCTATTTGCAAAGCCTAAATTCGCGCGCCGCTACCTATGGGGACGTGATCGTCGTGCCATTTACAGACTCAATCCCTCTGGCACCACCAAATTCCATTGATCTCGTGCTGTCCTTCCGTAATTTACATGACTGGATGGCTAATGGGACGGCCACGACTAAGTTGGACGCCATCTACGCCGCACTGAAACGCGGCGGTGTGTTCGGCATCGAGGATCATCGTGGCCTTCTATCCCAACCTCAAGATCCTCACGTTAAATCAGGCTATGTACGCGAGGATTATGCCATCGCACTGATCCAGAAATCCGGCTTCAATCTCGCTGGCGTTTCACAGATCGGCGACAATCCACGTGATACAAAAAACTATCCGAAAGGCGTATGGACTTTGCCGCCCATCCTTGCCTTGGGCGAAGTTGATCGCGCTAAATACCTTGCCATAGGCGAAAGTGACCGTTGGACGCTCAAATTTATCAAGCCTTCGGGCGATTCTTAGGCTGGCCATATCTGCATTTGGGGAATTCGTCACGCGGGCTTAATGACCGAAAGGGGCGCTAAGCCGGCTGCCCGCTAACGACTGGACCGGGCCGATAGTGTTGAAAAAGTCGGCCCGTGGAAATTTTAAGCAAGATCATTACTGAAGACCTCACAAGAAGAGCACTTCTTTTCTTCGTTCATTGTTGTTGTCAACCAATATTTCACCATTTCGGAAATTAGCGACTTTTTCAACAGTATCGACCGAGAGCCGAAAGTCCGCTCTGGAGTAAGCGATGGCAAATATCCGGCCTGATGGCACCATTGTACCCCCGTCGTACTCTCCAGCCTGGGGGCGGGCCGTCCCCGGATCAGGCCGACATCCGCGCGGCACTGTGGCACCCTGCACCATTGAGATAATATTTTTAAAAACAATCCGCCAGCGTGTGTTCGTCGAGGTTCCGGTAGAAATCTTCCCGAGCAGTATGGATAAAACCGCGCAGTCGGCATCCAGTCGTCAGCGTACAGCATCCACCATCGGCGCGGAAACATTCTACGACCGGCTGATCGCCCTCCAACTGCCGGATCAGCGCACCGACCCGGATCTCCTTCGGAGCGACGGCAAGCGTCACGCCGCCCCCAGCCCCTCGAACGGTACGAACTAAACCGAGCGAGGCCAGTTCCTGAACGATCTTATGCAAATGGTTGCGGGACAATCCACCCAGTTTCTGCGCCATCGCCTCGACGCTGAACGGCCGCTCCGGTGGCTCGTTGGCGAGTGCCATGAGTGTCCGCAGGGCAAAATCGGTTGATGCAAGCAATTTCATACCGCACAGCATATACTGGTATTGACGATACCACAATTGGGTGTATGTTTAACTGGTACCGTGAATACCAGTTAAGTCACAATACCGTCTATGCTCGCGACGATCCGCGGGTGGCCACCCCGCTCAGGCGGGAGAGGAGAAATGCCGTGAACGCTTCGTCCCAACAGTCTTCCGAAAATTCCTTTGCCACCCGCAGCCTTGGCGCCATCGCAGCGTCCCTGCCTGGTTCCACGGCGCTCTTCCGGCGCTACAAGCTAGATTTCTGCTGTGGGGGCAACGTCACCTTGTCGAAGGCCGCCGCCGTCAAGGGATTGTCTTGCGCGGCGTTGGAAGCCGAACTTGAAGCGATTGCCGCCGCATCATTTGTCCGGCCGCAGCCGCAAGCAACCGATGACCTGATTGACTTGATCGAGACCCGTTATCACACCGTGCATCGGCATGAGCTGCCCGAATTGATCCGGCTCGCCCGGCGCGTTGAGGCGGTCCACAAGGATCACGCTGCCGCCCCCATCGGATTGGCAAATCTGCTCGAACAGATTTTGGCTGAACTTGAATCTCATATGCAAAAAGAAGAGCTGATCCTCTTCCCGGCGATGCGTCAAGATGCGGGCCCGATGATTGCAGGTCCGGTTTCTGTCATGATCGCGGAACATGACGGCCATGGCGCCTATTTGAGGGAACTGGAAGAACTCACCAGCGGCTTTGAGATACCGGAAGGCGCCTGCAACACTTGGCGGGCCTTATATGGTGGGGGACGGAAATTTGCTGATGACCTTGTTGAACATATTCACACCGAGAACAACATTCTATTCCCGCGCTTTTTGATCTGAGGCGCGGGCTTCTACCTAAGGACTGTATCATGCCCTCTCCGCCTTCTCGTGCCACCGCCCTGGAAGCCAAAAGGCTCGTTTCCGAAGGCTCGGAGCGGCGCGCGGAACTGGCCAGGTCCATCCGCGAAGAAACAGGACTTGACGAGGCTATTCTGGAGCGATTGGTACGGGAATCCTATTTCACCGCGCGGCATGACCAGATTCTCGGCCCAGTTTTTGAGCGGGTAAAGGATTGGGAGAGCCACATTAAAAAGATATGTGCCTTCTGGTCCTCGGTTGCGTTGATGACCGGCAGTTATCATGGTCAACCCATGGCTGCACACCTTCCTCTAGGACTTGAGCGGCGGCATTTCGAGCGTTGGTTGGTGTTGTTTGAGAGTACGGCCCGCTCGATTTGCACACCGGCAGCCGTTAATCTCTTGATGGAGCGAGCCAACCGAATTGCGCAGAGTCTTGAACTCGGCGCTAGAGTAAATCATGGCATAATGCCGGCGATGAAATTAAATCGCCTGGGCTCGCCGCGAGCGACCTGATGTTGAACACCCCATTACTTTTGGGCGCATTTCACAACAGAATCCTTACCTGAGATTTTTTTGAGTTTGGCTCGTTTTGAGGAACTCACCGGACAACCGGTCAAACCAAATGACTTTGCCGCAGTTGTAAATTCCGCGATCGCCGCTGGCGATATTTATAACCCGATGAAAATTGCGCCCGGCGCGATACAATGCCAATGGCATTGTCAGATGGCACCAATCGATGCACAAAAAGTTAACGAACCCGTTCAAAAATATCCGACACCGTTCGATGAACTGACCTCTGGGATAACGACATCAGGCGAAATGGAAGATTCGGCACGTTAACCCGCCTCGACGACGAGGCGGTCGGTATTCCGGCTGGCATTCGATAAAACGAGCGATGAACTCGCATTTCGGATATCTTGGTATGCCCAGGATGAAAAAAACATGTCATCGTAAACCGGTCGCGAGGAAGCACCCGTTCAAGGCTCCCAAAGAGATTGAAGCCAGTAATCAGCCATCGGCGGCAAAGCGTTTGCTTATTTTCGTTACACGCCCCAGAGCGGCGTTCTGGATTGGGCCCGGTCCGCGCGCAGCCGGACCAGTGGTTTCCCGCCCATGGGCGCACCCGCGTCGCGAGAGGGGGGTGAGGTAGCAGGCTATCGTTGAGCCCGTTTTAGCTTGAGCAGTTTGGATCTGCCTTCGAGCATCGAAGAGTCGCCCTTCAGTTCAAGA
Organism: Acidocella sp. 20-57-95; assembly: GCA_002255575.1. Lineage (GTDB taxonomy): Bacteria > Pseudomonadota > Alphaproteobacteria > Acetobacterales > Acetobacteraceae > Acidocella. Next base: position 1,770 of record NCAT01000049.1, on the reverse strand, counting down.
GGGATCTACTTCAACTCCGATTTACAGTGCGGTTCATGTAGCATTGCAGTTGCAACTCCTAGAAGACAGAACGTGGCCAAGAATAACCGCGAGTGCCGCCGTGCCTGGTTCCGGCGTACCCGCCATCTTTCCTAGCAAATCCAACCAAATTTCTTCACTTGCTTGATTTAAAACACGGCTTACGGCACGAGATGTAAATTCTCCTACCGTGGTATTTTCACCCTCGGCCCGAGCCTTGATCTGGGCGAGTATTGTTTCATCGTTCAACGCTGCCAAAGCTGCCTCGGCTTGGGAAGGATCGGCAAGTTTGCTGAGGATCATACCAAGCATTTTTGTCTCCTACTGCACAAGCGGCGATGAGCTACCCGGCAGATCAAAACCAACGATTTGCGCCTGCCCTGCGAGTAAGAAGATATATTGCGCAACCGCCCGGCGCCATGTGCGTACCTCGAGATAGCTGGCTATCCGATCGCGCACAGCCTCGAACGGCAGCGTCACTCCAGAGATTTTTCTGTCAAGCCTCAGAATATGAACGCCATAGCGCGTTGGCACTGGCGTGGCTAAAATTTGATTTTCCTGCATGTTTACCAGCACCGCCTCAAACTCTGGTGAGGTTTCGCCAAGTACAATCTGCCCAAGGCGTCCACCTTCCGTCGCGGAGGGACAGACCGAGAGGCTGCGGGCGAGCCTTTCAAAACGATCCGGATGCGCGGTCAATTCAACCAGCACGGCCTGCGCTTGCGCGATGGCCAAGGCAAAAGCCGCTTCATCATCCTGACGTGCCTTGAACAGGATATGTGCTGGTTCGAACAAATCCGGTGTCAGAAAACGTGATGGATGGCTATCGTAGTACCGGCGGCAAGTGGCATCATCGGCCTTTGGTGTATGCACTTCGCATTCCAGCACCGTGCGGATAAGGGCTTCTTCGCCTGTTTCGCGGGCTCCATCCTGCTCAATCGGTACGGCGATCAGGCCAAGCTCATTTGCGCGTTGCAACAACAATTCTCGGATAACCAGCGCCCGCGTCGCCGCCGACCACGCCTCAGCGGGTGAAGCGGCTGCATGGTTCTGAACTTCGCGTATAAGAGTCGCACGCGCAATCGGCACATTATTAACTGTCACAATGTTCATGGCTCAATCTCCCACGCCGGATCTGTATGATTTGTCCGCCGCCGGCGCAGTGCTCAGATCGGTTACGTCAAGTGATTGATCACGTCGCGGGCGTACATAATTATTGCGCGTACGGACAATCTGGAAACCTGGGCGGCCAAGATACCACACAGGGGCGCTCCATACATGCACGAGGCGGGTGAATGGGGAGACCAAAAATATCGTGAAACCGAGAAAAATATGGACGCGGTAAATTAATGGCGTGCCAATCAGTAATTGCGCCACATTATTTTGGAGTAATACAATCCCTTTTACGTAAGCGACCAAAATTTCAAATAACGGCGTCCCCATATACGCCGCCGAAACCGGTACGGTGAGTAAGCCAAGGGCCAGTTGCGCCCATAACATCAGGATGATCGCAATATCCCATTGATGGCTGGTGTTGCGAATACGCGGATCAATAAGCCGGCGATGAATCAATAGAGACAGTCCAATGATCGCGATAATACCAGCGAGCCCACCCACGACCATGGCGACAAGCTCATGCTGGGCAGGGCTCATCAAAAATTTGACCAGCCAGTCGGGCATCAGGAAGCCTGCAAAATGGCCGCCGATGACAACAAGAACGCCCACATGAAACAGATTCGAACCCCAGCGGAA
>NCAT01000094.1 GCA_002255575.1 Acidocella sp. 20-57-95 | reverse complement strand
CATGCGCTGCGTAATGCAAGGCTGCGGCTGCTGAACACGACCTACCGCAATCTCGCCGACGACAATGTCACCATCCATACGCATCTGATCCGCCATGCCGATCTGCGGGCAACACCTGCCCGCCGGTTCCGCTCCGGCTTTGCCCACGCGCTGGACGCCGCATACCGCCACAAGGTGCTGGCAGGCCGGCTGTACCGGAATGATTATTTTATTAGCATGGTGGTCTCGCCGCGCAGCCCGCTGGGGACCGGCTTGGCCAGAAAATGGGCGCGGCTCGGGCGTAAATCCGCGGAAGCAGCGGATGGGCTGGCGCGAGAGTTAGAGGACCAATGGCTTGTTTTGGCCAATGGGATGGAAGGGTTCAGAGTCCGGCGCCTTGGTGTGTATGAGCGGGATGGGATCGCCTTCTCGGAAATCGCCGAGGCGTTGCGCCTCATTATCACCGGCAGGCCGCTGCCGATGCCGGTTGTCTCCGGGCATCTGGGTGATTCGATTTACACGGATCGCGTCATTTGCGGGCGGCGGGGCATAGAGGTCCGCGCGCCGGATAAGAGCTGTTTCGGGACGATTTTCTCCTTCCGGGAATACCCGGCGAAAACCCGGCCTGGGATGCTGAACACGCTGCTTTCGGTGCCGTTCCCCATCGTGTTGGCGCAATCCTTCGCCTTCGTCACCCGCGCCCAGGCACAGGACCGGCTCTCTTTGAAATCCGCCCAGATGCTGGGCGCGCAGGACAAGGCGGTCAGCCAGATCGCAGGGCTGGAGGAAGCGGCGGATGCCCTGGCCTCCAATGAATTTGTCATGGGCGCGCATCACCTCTCGCTGGCGGTCTATGGGGATAGTTTAGCGGCGGTAGAGGAGCACGCGGGGCGGGCGCGCGGGCGGTTGGCTGATGCCGGGGCGGTGGTGGTCGAGGAGCGGCTGGGGCTTGAGGCGGCCTTCTGGTCGCAACTCCCGGGTAATCTGGAATGGCGCACGCGGCCCGGGGCAATCAATTCCCGCAATTTTGCTGGGCTGTCGAGCTTTGAT
>NCAT01000016.1 GCA_002255575.1 Acidocella sp. 20-57-95 | reverse complement strand
CGTGATGGTGGCGGAAAACCCGCTGCAATGCGTCGCCCTCGGCACTGGCCGCGCCCTTGAGGAAATCAAACGCCTCCGCCCCGTCCTGTCATCGATGTATTGAGTGGGTTGAGGCAAGCGGGCTTTGGGGGGCCGTGTGAGCGGGCCCGAGGCCTGTGCGAGACGCGGGCGTGTGCGAGACGGCGTGGGCAACCCAGAAAGGGCGCAGCCTGTTTGCGATGACGCTCGAAACGTCGGCTAAAATCCGCGTTAAATGAAGCGGTTGGATATCAGGCGATTGGCCACTTGCGGTGAAAGTTGCGCACCCGTTCGGCCAGCTTGCGGAGCATCGCATAAACCCGCACTGCAACCGTCAGCCATAACGGGCTTGCACAGACCATGACCAGGCTGCGGTGCAGCTACCGTGGATGGCCCGGTCAAGCCGGGCCATGATGACGGTGGTTGGTCGGTGTTAGACGACTTCGACTTCCTTATGAATGTTGCCCTTCACGGCGTGGCTGTAGGGGCAGACAATGTCAGCCTTGTGCACCAGCTTATGGGCCTCTTCGTGGCTCATGCCGGGAATATGCACTTTCAGGGTGGCGGTGATGCCAAAGCCGGTGCCGTCATCGCGCGGGCCGATGCCGATGGTGGTGTGGACAGTGGCATCTTCCGGGATTTTCACTTTTTCCTGGCCTGCCACGAACTTAAGCGCGCCGAGGAAGCAGGCTGAGTAGCCGACGGCGAATAATTGCTCCGGGTTGGTGCCCGGGCCGCCATCGCCGCCGAGTTCCTTTGGCGTGCTGAATTTAACCGAAACTTTGCCGTCATCGGTGGCGCCGTCGCCGGTGCGGCCGCCGGTAGCGTGGCCGTGGGCGTGGTAGAGTGTCTTCATGTTACTTTCCCCTTTTGTTGTTAGCCTTAGGGCATGTAGCGAGGCGGGCGGCGCATTCAACGTAGGGCGGCGACAAATTCCGCGATACGGGTGCAGGCGGCGGCGAGCACGGCTTCGGATGTGGCGGTGGAGATGCGGATATGGCCGGGGGCGCTAAAGGCTGAGCCCTGGACCACGCCCACGTAAGCCTCGCTCAACAAAGCCATGGCAAAATCATCATCGCTGTTCAGCTTGGTACCGGCCGGGGTGGTTTTGCCCAAGCAGCCAGTGATGGCGGGGAACACATAGAACGCGCCGTTCGGGCTGTGGCAGTCGATCCCTGGAAGAGGAAACGCCCGAGGTGGCGGTGGCTTGCACCACGGTGCAGGCTTTTATCAACGCCGCTGGGCCCGCGCAGAAACCGATCCGCCAGCCGGTCATGGCGTAGGATTTCGAAACGCCGGTCATGGTGACGATCCGGTCTGCGATATCCGGCGCGACGGCGGCTAGGGTGGCGTAAGTGAAACCATCAAACAGCAGATGTTCGTAGATATCATCTGAGAGAACCCAAATGTCCGGGTGGCGGCGCAGCACCTTGGCGATGGCAGTAAGGTCAGCGACGCTGGCGGCGGCACCGGTTGGGTTGTTGGGGTAGTTCAGCAGCAGCAGTTTGCTGCGCGGCGTGATGGCAGCTTCCAAAGTCTCTGGCTGTAGCACGAAATTATCAGATTGCAGGCAGGGTACAAAGACCGGTACACCGCCTGCGAACTGCACGGTTTGCTCATAGCCGGCCCAGGCCGGGGCGGGGATGATGACTTCATCACCCTGGTTGATGATCGACATCACCACATTGAAAATGGCTTGCTTGCCGCCATTGGTGATGAGGATGTTTTCAAGCTTCACATCAAGTTTTTGCTCGCGCGCATATTTTGCCTGCACCGCGCGTTTCAGGGCTTCGGTGCCGGCAAGCGGTGGGTACTTGGTTTCACCACGTCGGCCAGCTTCGAAAGCGGCTTCAATAATATGCGGTGGGGTGGGAAAATCCGGCTCGCCAAGCGAGAGGGAAATCACGTCATGCCCGCCAGCTTTCAGCGCGCGGGCGCGGGCGGCCATGGCAAAGGTAGCGGCAAGTTGGGTGCGGGCGACACGGGCAGAAAGGGCAGTCATGGCGGCTTGCATAAGCACCCGCCGCCATGACTGCAATGTAAGGCGCGTTACTTCTTCATGGCGCGCTTGGACATGTCATCCTGGAACACCTTGTCAGCCAGCTTTTGCTGGGCTGGCGGGAAGCTGGCGTACAGGGTGGAAAAGGCGGCAGCCAGAGTTTGCATACCATCGGCATGGGCTTTGGCGAGGTCAGCGTAGGACTGCATGTTTTCCGGCGCGGTCATGGTGGAGACTTTGGCGCGGCTTTCGAAGGCCTGGTGCATTTGTGCTGCATTGGTGCGCATAACATCCGCGAATTGCTGCCATTGCGGCTCTTCGGCGGCGGTAATTTTCAATTGCGCGTGCAGTGCTTTGATATGGGCCTCCAGCTTGGCGGCAGCGTCTTTTGGCAGGGCGGGCGTGGGTGTGGCCACGGCCATAGGTGCGGCTGCCATGGGTGCGGGTGCCATCGGCGTGGTCGCGGCGGGCGGCGCCATGGTGGGGGCGGGCGGTGTTGCCGTGGTGGTTTGGGCAAAAGCCGGCACGGCCAGAGACATGGCCGCAAGAATCGTAGCCGCGCGAACGGCGTTATTTTGTTTCATAGTGGCGTACTCCGGTAAAAAATGAATTAGTAAGGTGAATAATACGCACCGGGTGGCGGGGCGTAATAAGCCGGCGGCGGTGGCGCGTAGTAAACCGGCGGTGGCGGTGCGTAATATTGCTGCTGTTGCTGGGCGATGGTGGCGCCAAGGATCGCACCAATGCCGATGCCAAGCAGGGCACCGCCAATGACGTTGCCGCTATTATCGCGGTTATCACCGCGCTCATAATATTGGCCGCCGCCGTCGCGCCGGTCATGATGGTCATCGGCGTGGGCGGCCAAGGGTGCGGCAACCATGCTAAAAGCCAGCACGGCGGCACTGAGGCGGTGTGGAAATTTCAAGCTGCTCATGGAACTCGTCCTTTTAAAAGAGGCATATCCAGCCTCAGAGCATGAATACCGGCTGATTTTGTTGAGATCGCGGCGGCTTGGTGTTGAAAACAAGCCGCCTGATCACGTCAGCGCGATTAGTGGGTGACCCCACCAGCCACGGCGCCAACGCCGGCACCAATGGCAGCACCAGCCAACACCGGACCGCCAACCACGGCGGTAATGGCAGCGCCGCCAACGGCGCCGATGGCACCACCGGAGAGCATGCGTTGCTGCTGATGGTTCATATGGTCACAACCAGCCAGCGACGCAGCGCATACAGCGACCAGGAGGAAACGGGGAACGAAGCTCATGACAAAATCCTTTTCGTATGGTGCGATGGCACCGCGATAATCATCATATGGGTATGATTACGCGCCATGGCCGGGTTATTACGAAAGATTATTGATTGTCACAGGCATCAGGTGCGGCAATCCATCCAGGATGAAACGCCGAGATGGACGCGAAGGCCGATGGATTGCGGCGGCGGCGTTGCCGCCCCGCAACCACAATGCTGGCTGATTATACCAGTGATTCGCAGAAAGTTCTAATACGGGCGCAAGCTTCAACGAGCAGTTCGGTGGAGGTGGCATAGCTGATGCGGAAATGGCCGGGATAGACAAAGGCCGCGCCATGCACTGCCGCGACGCCGGTTTCATCGAGCAGTGCGATCACGAAATCTTCATCCGTGTTCAGCTTCACGCCTTTCGGGGTGGTTTTGCCCAAGCAGCCCTGGATGGACGGAAACACATAAAACGCGCCCTCAGGTTTGCTGCAATGAATGCCAGGGGTCTGGTTCAGCAAATCCACCACCAAATCACGGCGGGATTTATAAACATCGACCATTTCAACGAGGGCATCCTCGGGGCCGTTCAACGCGGCCACCGCGGCTGCCTGGCTGACCGAGGAAGTGTTAGACGTGGACTGGCCTTGCAGCTTGTCCATGGTTTTGATCAGTGCCGCCGGGGCGCCGCAGAAGCCAATACGCCAGCCGGTCATGGCATAGGCTTTTGAGCAACCATTCATCGTCACGGTGCGGTCACGCAGCTTTGGTTCTACCTGCACAATGGTGGCGGGTTTGAAGCCATCATAGGTGAGTTTTTCGTAAATATCGTCAGTGAACACCCATACATGCGGGTGCTTGAGCAGCACATCGCAGATCGGGCGCAATTCTTCGGCCGAATAGGCCGCACCGGTCGGATTGTTGGGGGAGTTCAAGAACACCCATTTGGTGTTTGGCGTGATCGCCGCGTCGAGATCCTCGGCGCGGAGTTTGAAACCGTTATTCTGGCTGCACGGCACAAATACCGGCGTGCCTTCGGCGAGGGCCACAATATCGGGGTAAGAGACCCAGCATGGGGTGGGGATCACCACTTCATCACCAGGCTGCACGGTGGCCAGCATCGCGTTGAAAATCACCTGCTTGCCGCCGGTGGAAACCATGATTTCTTCGGGCTTATAATCAAGCCCGGAATCACGCAGGAACTTGGCGGCGACCGCCTTGCGAAGCGCCATGGTGCCCGCGACATCGGTATATTTGGTATCGCCGGTCTGGATCGCGGTAATGGCGGCGTTTTTAATATGGTCGGGGGTGTCGAAGTCCGGCTCGCCCGCGGAGAGTGAAATAATGTCCTTGCCTTGTGCCTTCAGCGCCCGCGCTTTGGCGGTGATGGCCATGGTCGGGCTGGGGCTGATGCGGTTCATGCGGTCGGCGGTGAGGGACATTTGCGTACTCAAATTGAGGGGTGAGGGGAAACGGCGATACCCTTAAACCTGCCGCCCCAGCGCCGCAACTATGGGCAGGGTTGCGGCGCAACTATGGGCAGGGTTGCAGCCGCAACTAGACGCAGCGTTGCGCAAGGCGGGCGGGCTTTGGGAAAATTATATGACACTGTGCCCAAATGCTGAATTTTCCAGGGAAAAACCGCGATATTCTACTTGCAAACGGAGATAAATCATCCTACCGCAAGCCGCGTTAGCTAGAGCTTTGTGACATACTCGGAAATTCAATCCGGCCGTGTCGGGGCTGGCTGTCACGTAATGTAATCAGTACCCGTAGCGCACGAAGTAACGCTGCGGGACTTCAGGAATCTGCGGTTATCGCCGCTGTTTTCGCTATGAGCGTTACTGCCCCGGCATTTGCGCAGTCCACGATGGCTCCGGCCACCACCCCAATGGCGCCGATGGCACCGATGGCACCGGCTGCCACCACTGCCCCGGTGACGACCGCGCCGGCTGCCACCGCCAAGCCTGCGAAGCAGACCAAGGCTGAGAAGAAGGCCGCCAAGAAGGCTGCTGAGGCTGCCAAGACCACAGCCACCCCGGCTGCCGCTACCACCACCGCGAAGCCTGCTAAGGCTGCCAAGGGTCTGGCTGCTGGCCAGTTCGCGACCGAAGCTGCCGCCAAGGCGAGCTGCCCGATGGACACGGTTGTCTGGGCGAGCAACACCTCAAGCAAGTCTTATCATCTGGCCACCTCCAAGATGTACGGCAAGACCAAGCATGGCGGTTATGAGTGCGAAAAGACGGCGACTGCCGCCGGCCTGCACGCTGCCAAGAACTAATATTTGACTTTGTGCCGCTGGGTGGCGCACGCGACCCAGCGGCCCTTACTTAATAACTCGTAACGTTTTCAAGCAGGAGATTGCACGATGGGTTTATTTGATGGCGTTGCAGGCATGATTTCATCCGCCATGGCAGGCGGCAATACCGATGCGGTGGCGGGCCAGTTGATGGGCGCGCTCTCTGAGCACGGCATTAATGGCGTTGGTGGGCTGGTCGAACAGTTTGCCGCGGCCGGTATGGAACAGCATGTTGCGTCCTGGGTTGGCAACGGCACCAATCTACCCATCGACCCGAGCGCCATTGAAAAGGCCCTGGGCGGCAATGTTGTCTCCTCAATCGCTTCTAAGCTGGGTGTTGACCCCGCCACCGCGAGCCAGTTGCTGGCCCAGCATCTGCCATCGGTGGTGAACCATTTAACGCCAGATGGCCAGGTACCGCCCGCTTCCTGAGGGCGAAGGTACTGTTGTGAAAAAAGCGCCTGAAAGGGCGCTTTTTTTGGTCGGCATTTTTGGGCTGGCATCGCAGTGCGGAGACAAGAAAAGCGCCACAGGGGCGCTTTTGCGGGTTTAGGAAGAAGATACTCGCCTTCGCGAGTATGACGGTTAGAAGCCTTCGCGAGTATGACGGTTAGAAGCCTTGGCGAGTATGATGGTTAGAAGTCTTCGCGCGTAAGACGGTTAGAAACCTTCGCGCGTACAACGGCCAGGGGCCCTTGGCGTGTTAGAAGCCTTCGCGCTCGATGCGCTTGCGCTCCATCTTGCGGGCGCGGCGGACGGCTTCAGCGGCCTCGCGCGCACGGCGCTCGCACGGCTTTTCATAATGCCGGCGCAGTTTCATTTCGCGGAAAACACCCTCGCGCTGGAGTTTCTTTTTTAGCGCCTTGAGGGCCTGATCGACGTTATTGTCGCGAACGAGAACTTGCACTTGGCAGACAACTCCTGAAACCGAAAAACAAAAAAACGTCGCAGCAGGATTGCCGCGATCGCCAGATTTTGCGGTCTATAGCACATAATTTGCTCTCGCCAAATCATTTCTGAGGGGGCATCTATGCAGCCATGGCGATCCTGAAAATAGCCCGGATGGGGCACCCGGTTTTACTGCTCCGCGCAGCGGCGGTGGTGGACCCGAAAGCGCCGGAAATTGCGCAACTTATTGAAAATATGGCAGAAACTTTGGAGGATGCGGGTGGCGTGGGGCTGGCGGCCCCGCAAGTGCATGAAAGCCTGCGGCTATTTATTTATAAGGTACCGGGGGCGCGGGCCGATGAAGGCGAGGATGAGGTGCCGCTCAGCGCTGTGATTAATCCTGAAATTACGCCTTTGAGTGACGAAATAACCATGGGCTGGGAGGGATGCCTGTCGATTCCCGGTTTGCGGGCGGCGGTACCGCGCTATGAGCGGATCAGGCTTAGCGGCTATAATGCAGCGGGCGATGCGTTCGCGTCTGAAATAAGTGGTTTTCATGCCAGGGTGGTGCAGCATGAGACTGACCACCTAAATGGGATTCTCTACCCGATGCGGATGTCGGACTTCCGCTATTTCGGCTTTACCGAAGAAACCATGAAGTACGATTTCCCGCTACCGAAGGTGCAATTGCAACAGGAGCCCGTGAATGAGTGAAGATGCCAAGCGCGACGCGCTGATCGATGCGCTGCTGTGCCAAGTGCCGTTTGACGGCTGGACCAGCCGGGCGCTTGCCCATGCGCTGGCGGCGGCAGGCGAGCACCCGGATGATGGGCCGCTCTATTTTCCAGGGGGGGCGGCGGAGATGATCAGCGCCTTTTGTGCGTTGGCCGATGAGCGGATGGAGCAGGCGGCGGTGGCGGCGGATTTGGCGGCCTACCGGGTGCCAGCACGGGTGAAAGCCATCATCGCGCTGCGGTTTGAGCAGAATCGGGGGAATAAGGAAGCGATCCGGCGGGCGTTGGCCTGGCTGAGCCTGCCGATGCATTTGCCGTTGGCGGCCAAGCTTACCGCCGCCACCGTGGATGCCATCTGGCATGCTGCGGGCGATACATCAGCGGATTTTAACTGGTACACCAAGCGCGGGATTCTGGCCGGGGTCTATACCAGCACGTTGCTCTATTGGCTGCGCGATGCGTCTGATGATGACGAGGCAACTTTGGCGTTTCTCGACCGGCGGCTGGCGGATGTGGGCAAAATCGGCGGGCTGCGGCGCACCATGACGGCGCGTTTTGAAAAGGCCGGGAGCGGGCTGCGCGGGTTGGTGCCCAAGCGGGGCTAAAATTCCACGTCCGTTATGCCCGCGCCCCGAGCGTCATGCCCGCCCCTGATCGTCATGCTCGCGGAGGCGAGCATCCTCTTGCATCGTCGCTTGAGACGATCCCCGCCTGCGCAGGAATGACGATTTGGCGCTACGGTTCAGGGCTGCCGCTTACGCCTTCTTGAAAAGTTCCTTCATCTCATTCATCGCCTCGGCAAAACGATGATTGAGTTTTTGCATCGCCTCGGTGTTGGATTTCTGGATGAGATCGCCAAGCTCGCGGGTGTTGGAGACGGCGTTCTCATAGGCTTGCTTGAGGAGTTCTGCTTGTTTGGCAGCACGGTCAGCCGGTTTTTCGGTGACGGACATGCCTTTCAGCGTCTCGGTGAGGCCAGCCATTGTAGATTGCATAATTTCCATATGGCGGCGGGCGACGGCCTGCGCGCCTTCCAGGGCGACGCGGTTAGCATCAGACAGCGCTTCCAAATTGCGCTTATGGGCGCCCATCACCGCTTCCATATCCGGCATCGGCGGCACTTTCATGTCCTTGAATAATTTGGCGACATCGAAGTCTGCGATGAAGCCGGGCAGGCTTGTTTTGGTCTGCTCAGCCGTGGGGGTTTTCTTTTCGGCCATAAAACGTATCCTTCTTATTGGTGGGGCAGCAAGTCTGGCGTGATATTAGTCTGGTGTCTCAAGCGGTAATTCAGGCTCCGCCATATTCTGGTTGGCCTCGGGCGCTGGCGCATCACCACTGAAACGGCCGGCAATCTGGTCGGCGCGCGATAGTGCTACATCAACAGCCGCCATTGTGGCAGATAAATCTGTGGTGTCATCCTGCAGCCAAGCCCGCATGCCCCAGCCCCAGACAGCGGCCAGACCGCGCTTGCGGATCTCGCCGCGCAAGCCGGTTGAGGAGACGCCGGCCCCTTCCAGCATCCAGCCCATCGAGACCAAGCTTTCCATGGCCAGCCAGGGGGCGAGGCCGGGTTGCAGCGGCAAGCTGCGCAGAAGGGCGATCACGCCGCCCCGGTGCATTTGTAAGTAATCAAAGCGGCGCAGCAGAATATCGAACAGCCGGTCTTTCACGGTGCCTTCGGTGAGCGCGCCGGTCAGCGCATAGGAATCGGCCAATTGGCCGAAGCGCTTTAAAATCGGCCGGCAGCCGGAAAAAGCCTCGCGGGCGTCTGGCAAATTGAGCCCGGCGGCGCGGGCGGCGGCGGCGACCGAGACGTGGTTCCAGCCTTTTTCCGCCCCTAAGGAAAAGGCGGCGGTGATCAGCTTCTCATCAAGCGCATCGTTCATAAGCTTAATGTAGAGACTGACACCGCCATTGCCAATCAAGTTTTATTGGGTTTCACCAAGGTTGGCCCGCAGGCTTGGCAGGTGGGCATCATCTCAAGCTGGTTGATGTTCATATGCGGCGGCAGGCTGACCAGCCAGGCGGCGGCCTCGGCAATATCCTCCGGGCCGAGGGCATGGATGCCCGCGTAAACTGCCGCTGCGCGCTGTTCGTCCCCGCCGAAGCGGACTTTTGAAAATTCCGAGCCCCCGGTCAGGCCGGGTTCGATGTTGGTGACACGCACATTTTTGCCCGCGAGGTCAGAGCGTAAATTGAGCGAAAACTGCTCCACAAACGCCTTGGTGGCGCCGTAAACATGGCCGCCCGGATAGGCGTAGCTGCCCGCGACCGACCCGATATTGATAATGATACCGTCATTGCGGGCGACCATGCCGGGCAGGATGGCGCGGGTCATATGCACCAGACCGGAGATGTTGGTTGCGATCATGGTATCCCATTGTGCGAGGTCAGCCTCCCAGGCGGGGCAGAGGCCCAGGGCCAGACCAGCATTATTGATCAGCACATCAATATGCCGCCAGTCCTCCGGCAGGCTGGTCAGAAGATTGGCGACAGCGGCGGGATCAGTGACATCAAGAGCGAAGGTAAGCAAATTCTGCCCAAGCTCTTGCGCCAACGTGTCCAGCCGTTCTGCCCGGCGGCCGGTGGCGATGACGCGGTGGCCATCCTTAATGAAACGGCGGGCGAAGGCGGCACCGAACCCGGCGGTGGCGCCGGTAATGAGAATGGTCTTTTGCGACATCAATAACCCCAGATGGTGAACACAGTATATTATGGCGCTATCTAGCCTTGATCGCGCCGGCTGACACCCCCCTGTTGGCTTGTGGCCGGGCAGGCTCTAAACGGGGTTTATGCGATATGTCCTTATTTTGCCGGTTTTGCTTGCCGCGTGTTCCTTGCCGGGGCGGTCCATTTTTGCACCCGACCCGGTCGCGGCGGACAGCGCCAACATGAACGCCACCAAGGCGTTTGCGGGCCGGGTACCGTTGGTGACAATTCTGCCAGGGACCAGCGATTTTGCCGGGCCGGTGGCTGATGCGGTGAAGCAAGCTTTGGCGATTAAGCCGAGCGCGGCGTTTGACGTGCAGGCCACCGCGCCCGCCGGTTCGCCGGATGCGGCAGCGGCCATGCTGGCGGGGTCTTCCAGCACAGCCGCCGCGGTGGCGCGCGCGATCATCGCGGATGGCGTGGCGCCGGACAAGGTTAGCCTGACCGCCGCCACGGCGGGCACTGAGCAGAATATCCTCGTTTATGTGAAATGACGCCGCAGTTTGCTTCCGCGCTGATGCCGCTGATGCGGCTGCTCGATGCTGAACAGGCGCATAAATTATCGCTGCACGCGCTGGCGATGGGTTTGGCCGGGCAGGATCGCGCGCCCGATGACGAAATTTTGGCGATTGCGGCCTTTGGCCGGCGTTTGCGCAACCCGATCGGCCTGGCGGCGGGGTTTGATAAGGATGCGGTGGCAGTGACCGCACTCGGGCGGCTGGGGTTTGGCTTTGTCGAGGCCGGCACGGTGACGCCCAGGCCGCAAGCAGGCAACCCGAAACCGCGTTTGTTCAGGCTGCAAGAAGACCAGGCGGTGATCAACCGCATGGGGTTTAATAATGGCGGGCTGGATGCGTATTTGCGCAACCTGCAGCGGGCCGAGCGAACGCTGGTGGCGGTGGGGGCGAATGTTGGCATCAATAAGGAAGGCGCTGACCCGGAGCGGGATTACCCGGCTTTGGTAAAAGCGGTTTCGCCGCTGGCAGATTACATCACCATCAACATCTCCTCGCCCAACACGCCGAATTTGCGCGATTTGCAGAGCGAGGACCGGCTGGTTGGAATTCTTGACGGGATTTCCACGGACAAACCGATTTTTGTGAAAATTGCGCCGGATTTGGCGCAAGACGGTCTGGCTTCAGTGATTGACGTTTGTGCGGCACGGCGGGTGGCGGGGCTGATCATTTCCAACACCACCATCACCCGGCCAGTTGATTTGCGCAGTGCGAATAAGGCGCAAGCAGGCGGGCTTTCGGGCCGGCCATTATTCGAGATGTCTACAAAGATGCTGGCGCAGGCTTATAAATTATCGGCAGGGCGGTTGATGCTGATCGGCGTGGGCGGGGTATTTTCGGCTGAGGATGCGTTGGCGAAAATTTTGGCGGGTGCCAGCTTGGTGCAGCTTTATACCGGCTTTGCGTATGCGGGCCCGGCGCTGGTGCCGCACCTAAAAACGGGCCTGGCGAAATTGCTGCGCGCGCGTGGATTTAAAAATGTGACTGAGGCGATTGGAGCCGGGTGTTGAGCGGAATTGCAGAACTAGCAGGCCAATATGATGGATTGATTGTTGACCTGTGGGGCGTGGTGCATGATGGCATCAAGCCGTATCCGGGTGTGATTGAATGCCTGACCGCCTTACGGGATGCGGGCAAGAAAGTGGTGTTTCTTACCAATGCGCCGCGCCGTGCTGCGGGTGTAGCGCGAGCACTCACCGCAATGGGGATTGGCGCGGATTTATATACCGGCATCATGTCCAGCGGCGAAGCTGTGTACATGGCGATGCGGGACCGCAATGAACATGATTTTGCGAGGCTGGGCAACAGGCTTTACCATTTAGGGCCAGCGCGTGACCGCGACATTTTCAGAGAACTACCATATTTTGAGGTGGCGACACCGGCTGAGGCAGATTTTATTTTAAATACCGGGCCAGATGATTATTTGGGACCCGATGACCCGAGCGTGTATGAACCGGCTTTGCAGGCCGGGCTCGATGCCAAAATCCCGATGATTTGTGCGAACCCGGATTTGGAAGTGATCCGGGATGGCAAACGGATTATTTGCGCGGGGCTGTTGGCGCAATGGTATGCGGCGCGCGGTGGGGACGTGGTGCAGCGTGGCAAGCCAGATGCGGCGATTTACCTGCCCACACTGGCCCTGCTGGGCACAACGCGGGAGCGCACCTTGGTGGTGGGTGATAGTTTGCGCACTGATATGGCGGGTGCCAAAGCGGCGGGGCTTGATGCTTGTTGGGTATTGTCAGGCATTCATGCGTTGAAAGCTGAGGAGGCACCGCAGGCAGCGGCACAGGCCGGGATTGCGCCGGTCGCGATTCTGGCAGCGTTTCATTGGTAATTGCGAAATAATCATGGCCGCTGCTCGGCCGCCGCTTGGTTGTTATGCGTGGCCTGTGCGCGCCGCCCGTTAGGCCGCCAAGCGCGTAAGCCACCAAGCGCGCCGATGCGCGCATTGCCGCTTATGACGTGTGTGTGAGTCGGCAGCTTCAGCGTTGCAATAGGCTGGCCCCATCGCCAATTGCGTAATGCGCAACGCACAACGCACGATGCGCCCAAAAAAAGGGCAGTGTGACAATTTGTAAATAATACACGATTTCCCTTGCGTGTGGTTTTCGGGTAACAACTCTTTCATGAACTGTCCTTATTGGGGTATAGTTTGGGTGCGGTATGTAGCGGTTGAGCAACGACTTAACGAGCCGTTCGTCTCGGATGTCATATTGGAATTTTGCAAGGAAACGGGTGAATGATGCGTACGAAAACTCAGCGTAATGTCGCGGTTGGTATACTACTTTTGGGTGCGACCGCGCTCGGCGGTGTCACCATATCCCGCGCTTCTGCCGCCGATCCTAACCCAGGGCTCGACGCCTCAGTGGCGGTGCAGCAGAACAGCACGCCGGTGGCGGATTTCTCGAACCTCGTCAAAAAAGTCACGCCGGCGGTGGTCTCGATTGATGTCCATCTGAAGCTTGATCAAGCCGCTGATAATGTCGGTGGCGATGGCAGCCAGGATGGCGGTAATGACGCCATGCCGAATTTGCCGAACATCCCTGGCTTTCCGCCCGGCTTTCCGTTTGGCTTGCAGGTCATACCGCACCAGCAGCAGGTGGTTGAAGCCAAAGGCTCCGGCTTTATCATCAACTCCACCGGCATTGTGGTGACCAACAACCACGTGGTGAAAGACGCCAAGACCGTCAATGTCACGCTCTCCAATGGGTCCACCTATCCCGCCAAGGTTCTGGGGACCGATGCCCGCACCGATCTTGCGGTGTTGAAAATCAATGCCGGGCACCCGCTGCCTTATGTTGATATCGGCAGCTCTGCCAATGTGGAGCCCGGCCAATGGGTGGTGGCACTTGGCAACCCGTTTGGCCTTGGCGGCACTGTGACGGCGGGTATCGTCTCGGCTTTGGGGCGCGATATCGGGGATGGCCCGTATGACAAATTCATCCAGGTCGATGCGCCGATTAACGAGGGTAATTCTGGTGGACCGCTATTTAACCAGCAGGGCGACGTGATTGGCGTGAACACCGCCATCCTCTCCCCCTCCGGCGGGTCTGTGGGTATTGGCTTTGCGATCCCGTCTGACATGGTCAAGCGTGTGGTGGACCAGTTGGTTTCAGGCGGTAAGGTGGTGCGCGGCTATCTGGGCGTTGAAGCCCAGCAAATCTCGCCGCAAATGGCGCAAGCCATGGGCCTGCCGACCGAGGCGCCCGCCACTGACGGCGCGCTGGTTGCCGCCATCTCACCTGGCAGCCCGGCCTTCCGCGCGGGGCTGAAGCCCGGTGACGTGATTACGGCCGTTAATGGTTCTGTGGTCACCAACCCGAGCGACCTTGCGGCTGATATCGCCAATGTTGATCCTGGCCACGATACCAGCATTTCATATATTCGTGGCGGTAAAACCAACACGCTGTCAGTGGCGGTGGCGACCATGCCGGCCAACCCAGACGCCGCCTTCCAGAAAGGCAGCGCCAGTGGTGACCAAACCCCGGCGGTTCACAACCAGTCCGGCCTGGGCCTTACCCTGGCGCCCATGACGCCGGATGCCCGTAGCCAGCTTAACCTGCCGGATTCGACCACTGGCGCGGTGATCGTGAAGGTGAAGCCCAACTCTGCCGCTGACCTAGCCGGTATCCAACCCGGTGATGTGCTGGTCGGCGTTGGCCCTACCGATGTTACCAACCCAGACAACGCCGTCTCGGCGATTGAAGCTGCCAAGAAGTCTGGTGCGCCGGCGGTGGCGTTGCGCATTATCCGGCAGGGCCAAGCCCTGTTCGTGGGCATCGGCCTCGGGAAAGCAACGCCAAACCAAGGCTAATCCGCGACCGGCGGTATACCGGCCAGCAGTTAGGGCCAGGGGGCAATGCTCCCTGGCCCTGCCTGTTTCACCGCCGCAAGGCCATTTTAATGGGGCCTTCGGCGCGGCCATGGGTGAATTGGTCCACCACCGGATTGGCGCTGGTCAGCAGGTCGCTGGCTTTGCCGGTCCAGGTGATTTTGCCTTCGTAGAGCATGGCGGCGGTATCGCCGATGCGCACAGCGCTGGCCATGTCGTGGGTGATGGCGATGGAGGTGGAGCCCAGGCGTTTGACGCAATCGACGATCAGCTCGTCGATGACCGCCCCCATGATCGGGTCAAGGCCAGTGGTTGGTTCATCAAAGAACATGATGGCGGGGGCGGAGGCGATGGCGCGCGCCAGGGCGACGCGTTTTTGCATCCCGCCCGAGAGTTCGGCAGGCGAGAGGCTGGCGACGTTATCAGCGAGGCCAACTTGCGCTAAGAATTCG
Source organism: Acidocella sp. 20-57-95 (assembly GCA_002255575.1). Classification (GTDB taxonomy): domain Bacteria; phylum Pseudomonadota; class Alphaproteobacteria; order Acetobacterales; family Acetobacteraceae; genus Acidocella. Next base: position 38,413 of record NCAT01000016.1, on the reverse strand, counting down.
ATGGCTTTGGCACGCGCTTGGCTGCGTTTGATTTTCTTCTCGGCCAGCAGCCCGAAGGCGACATTTTCCCATACCGGGAGCGAATCAAACAAGGCGCCGTTTTGGAACAACATGCCGATTTGGGCGCGCAAGGCGCGGGCCTGCGCGCGCGGTGCCTTCAGTACATCGATCCCATCAATTTCAATAACACCAGAATCCGGCGTGACCAGGCCGAGGATGGACTTGATCAGCACCGATTTGCCGGAGCCAGAGCCGCCGATGACAACGAGACCGGTGCCAGCTACAATGTCGATATCCACGTCATCCAGCACTTTTTTGTCGCCGAAATATTTCTTCAAACCCCGAACGCGGATTTTTGGCTGGGTCATTGGCGCGTTCATTTCGCGGTGAACAGCAATTGGGTGAGGATGTAGTCAAGCGCCAGAATCAGGATCGAGGCTGACACCACGGCCGAGGTGGTGGCCGCACCTACACCTTGCGCCCCGCCTTTCGAACGATAGCCGTTGAAGCAACCCATAAGTGCGATAACAAAGCCGAACACCGCCGCTTTGATCAGGCCGGAGAGGACATCTTCCGCCCGCAAATTGGTGAAGCTGTTGATCAGGTAGGTGTTGGGGTTAAACCCCAATTTCAGCCACGCCACCAGAAACCCGCCCATCACGCCCAGAATATCGGCGATCACCACCAACAACGGCATGGCGATGGTGCCTGCCAGCAGGCGGGGGGCGACGAGATACTGCATCGGCTCGGTCGAGAGGGTGGAAAGCGCGTCAATCTGGTCGGTCACGCGCATGGTGCCCAGCTCCGCCGCCATCGCGGCCCCGGCGCGCCCGGAGACCATCAGCCCGGCCAGCACCGGCCCCAGCTCGCGGGTAACCGAGAGGATGACCACGCTGGCGATGGCACTTTCAGCGTTGAAGCGCGAGAAGCCGGTATAGGATTGCAACGCCAGCACCATGCCGGTGAACAAGGCGGTGAGTGAGACAACCGGGAGCGAGAAAAAGCCGATTTCCATGAGTGCTGCGCCAATCCGGCGCGGGTAGAAAGGCGGGCGGAAAATGGCACCGATGCCGGTGCCGGCAAAAATGGCGAGTTCCCCGACCAGCCCGAGCGCGTCCAGCACCACCGCGCCGATATGGCCGATGACATTCAAAATAGCCTTCATGCGTTGCTGACCGCCCCCGTGTAATGGCGTTGATAGCGTTGCCCCAATGCGGTGAGGATTTCGTAGCCATTGGTGTTGGCAGCAAGGGCCAGATCATCCGGCGTGCAATATTTACCGATCAATTCCAGGCTATCGCCCAAATTGATGTTTTCGATGCCGGTAATGTCGAAGGTGGTGAGGTCCATCGATACCCGGCCTACCAGGGGGGCGGGGTGGTCGTCAAAATACCCGAAGGATTGGTTGCCGAGGCAGCGAAAATAGCCATCCGCGTAGCCGACTGCGACGGTGGCGATGCGGCTGGGGCGCTGGGCTGTCCAGATGCCGTTATAGCCAACTTGCGTGCCGGGCTCGATCTCACGGATGGCGATGATTTTGCCGTGCAGGGTGACCACAGGTTTGAGCGGGTTAGGGCGGCCTGGCGTGGGGTTGATGCCGTACAAAGCAGCGCCGGGGCGGGCGAGGTCGGAAGCGAATTTGGGGTCCAGGAACAGGCCGGAGGAGTTGGCGAGGCTGAGTTTGGCGCCGGGGAAGTGGCTTTGGAATTCCAGAATGCGGGAAAATTGCACCTCGTTACTGGGCGCCTCCGCAATTTCGGCGTTCATTAAATGCGTCATTACATAGGTGATGGTGATGCCATCCAGCCGGGTTCGGTCATTCAGCAGCGTGGCTGTTTCGGCGGGCGATAGGCCGAGGCGGGACATGCCGGTATCAGCTTGCAGGAAGGCGGGAAGCGGTTTGCCGAGACGTTTGGCGTGCGCCTGCCACAGCGCGATTCCCGGCAGGGAGGAGAGCACGGGGGTGATGTTATGGGCGGTGCAAAGCTCTGCCTCATCGGGCAGGATGCCATGCAGGACCATCAGGTTAGCATTGCCGATCAGCGGGCGAATGGCGATCGCCTCAGACAGATGGGCGGTGAAGAAGTTGCGGCAGCCGGCGGCGAAAAGTTTGGGCGCCACGGACGCGGCACCCAGCCCGTAGGCGTTGGCTTTCACAACAGCGGCGGTTTCGCCGGTGTGGCGGGCACGTAAGCTGAGCCAGTTATGTGCGATGGCGTCGAGGTTGATGTGCAGCGATGAAGGTGAGGTCACGCTGCTAGACTGTAGCCATCGGCCAGCACGTCATTCCCGCCTGCGCGGCAATGACGGGAAAGCGACCGAGGATGACAGAGAAAAACAGCAAGCTCATTCGTGGACTGTATCCAAGTCCGCGAATCTTGTGAATTCGCCTTCGAAGAATAAATCGATTTTACCGGTGGGGCCGTGGCGCTGTTTGGCCAGGATGAGTTCGGCCTTGTTGTAGGCGTTGCTCATATCCGACTGCCATTTTTCCATCGCGTCGCGGTATTTATCGTCTTTATCGTAGGCCGCGATTTTGGGTTCTTTTTGTTGCAGATAATATTCATCGCGGTAGATGAACATCACCATGTCGGCGTCCTGTTCAATGGTGCCGGATTCCCGCAAGTCCGAAAGCTGCGGGCGTTTATCCTCGCGCGCTTCCACCGCACGCGAAAGCTGCGAGAGGGCCAGCACCGGTACGGCCAATTCTTTTGCGATGGCTTTTAGCCCTTGGGTAATCTGGCTAATTTCCAGCACGCGGTTTTCCGGGCGGGTGCCGGCGGCGGGGCGCATTAATTGCAGATAATCGATCACGACCAGTGCCAGCCCCTTGGTGCGCTGCAAGCGGCGGCAACGGGTGCGCAGCGCTGAGAGTGTGAGAGCCGGGGTATCATCGATCATCAGCGGTAACGACGAGATTTCGCGCGATACACGAACGAAATTATCAAAATCCTTCTGGCTAATTTCACCACGCCGGATTTTATCGCCCGAAACCCGGGCTTCTTCCGCGAGCAAACGGGTGGCAAGCTGCTCGGCGCTCATTTCGAGGGAAAAAATGGCGACGGTTTGCTTGGGCACGCCGTTTGGGTTGTCGATGCGGGCATTAAGCAGCAATGCGCGCGCTGCGCCGTAGGCGATTTTGGTCGCGAGTGCGGTTTTGCCCATACCGGGCCGGCCCGCCAAAATCATCAAATCTGATGGGTGCAAGCCGCCGGTTTTTTTGTTGAGATCGCGCAAGCCAGTATCAAGGCCCGAAACCGAGCCTTGGTTTTGGAACGCAGTGGAGGCAACCTCGATGGCTTTCGCCAACGCCAGCTCAAAAGTGATCAGTGCGCCTTCATTGCCGCCTTTGGTGGCAAGGTCGAACAGCGATTGTTCGGCGGCTTCAATCTGGTCGGCACCGTCTAGCTCCGGTTCTGCGCCAAACGCGCGGTTGACGGTAAGCTCGCCGATATCGATCAACTGGCGGCGGATCCAGGAATCGTAAATCGCTTTGCCGTAATCCCCGGCATTGATGATGCCGACCATCGCGGAGAGCAGTTGCGCGAGGTAGGCGGTGCCGCCCACTTCATCGAGCACGCCATTATGTTCAAACTCAGCCTTCAGCAGTACCGGGTCGGCGATTTGCCCGGCTTCGCAGCGGCGCTGGATGGATTGATAGATGCGGCCATGGATGGGGTCGGCGAAATGCTCGGGGCTGAGGAATTCAGACACCCGCTCATAGGCTTTGTTATTGGCAAGCAACGCGCCCAGCAGCGCTTGCTCGGCTTGCAAATTGGCGGGCGGTAGGCGTTGGCTCAGGCCAAGCAGTGGCGAATCGCGGGAAGGGTCGATTGAGTTCATCTGGCAGTGACTACGCTGATTGAAGGAGTCGCGACAGGGAATAAACCTGTGCAAAACTATGTATAACGGGGATGAATTGCGGGAGCTATGAGCATGACTGAAAAAATGAACGGCGCGGAAAGTCTGGTGCACACGCTGATCGCGGCGGGGATTGATACGGTATTTGCCAATCCCGGCACCAGCGAGATGCATTTTGTGGCGGCGTTGGACCGGATTCCCGGGATACGCTGCGTGCTCTGCCTGCACGAGAATGTGGTGACCGGGGCGGCAGATGCCTATTGGCGGATGACCGGCAAGCCAGCCGCCACGTTGCTGCATTGCGCGCCCGGCCTCGCCAATGGGTTGGCGAATTTACACAACGCCATGCGGGCACGCTCAGCCATTGTGAATATTGTGGGGGACCAAGCCACATATCATCGCCCGCTGGATGCGGTGCTGACCAACGATACCGAAGGCTGGGCGAGGCCGGTTTCGGGCTTTGTGCGCACCGCGGCAACGGCAGCGCGGGTGGGGGCGGATGCGGCGGCGGCGATTGAGGCGGCGCGGACTTACCCCGGCCAGATTGCAACGCTGATTTTGCCCGCCGATACGGCGTGGGATGCAGGCGGGGTGGTGGCGCAGGCGGCGTTACCCGCGCCAGCGCCGCACGCCAATGTTCACGCGGTGGAGGTGGCGGCGCGGCTATTGCGGTCCGGGGCGCCGACGATGCTGCTGCTCGGCGGGGCGGCGTTGATGGAAGGCCCGCTCTGGCTGGCGCATGATATTGCGCAGGCGACGGGGGCTAAAATGCTGGGGCCGGTTTCGCCAGCGCGGGTGGCTCGTGGCCGCGGGCGGGTGCCGCTGATGCGCATCCCCTACCCGATTGATATGGCACTGGAATCGCTGAAAGGCATCAAAAACCTGATCCTGGTGGGCACCACCGAGCCGGTGGCGTTCTTCGCCTATCCCGGCAAGCCTGGCTATTTGTACCCGGAAGATTGCACGGTGCATGTGCTGGCAAGGCCCGATGAGGATGGGCCGGGGGCACTGGCGACGCTGGCGAAGATGTTGGGCGTGGCGGAGGGTTGCGGAGGTCCCCGCTTTCGCGGGGATGACGAAAAAGGGTGCGGGGTTGACGAAAAAGGGTGCGGCGATGACGAGAAAAAACCTGGGGATGACGAGAAAAAACGTGGGGATGACGAGAAAAAACGTGGGGATGACAATTTGCCGGTTGTCGCCACCGGCGCGATTACGCCGGAAAAACTCGCGCAATCATTGGCGGCTCTTATGCCCGAGGATGCCATTATCGTTGATGAAGCGATTTCCTACGGGCGGGGGTTTTACCCTTATACGTTCAATGCCCCGAAGCATGACTGGGTGCAGCTGACAGGCGGCGCGATTGGGGCGGGCTTACCCATGGCGACAGGGGCGGCGATTGGCGCGCCCGACCGCCGGGTGATTGTGCTGCAAGCGGATGGGTCTGGCATGTACACTGTGCAGGCGCTGTGGACGCAGGCGCGCGAAAAACTCAACGTGACAAATATCATCCTCTCGAACCGTAAATACGCTATCCTGCTGCACGAGCTTGCCAATGTTGGCGCCAACCCAGGACCCACGGCTTTGAACATGCTGGATTTGTCGAACCCGGATTTGAATTGGGTGCAATTGAGCGAAGGGATGGGCGTGCCGGCTGCCCAGGCCGCCAGCATGGATGAGCTGAATGCGTTGCTCAAAGCCAGCGTTGAACGCCCCGGGCCGTTCCTGATCGAGCTCCTTGTGTGAGCCTGCCCCCGCGCGGATTTGACCCTGAAAAAATGTATCGCCCCAGCTCGGTGGCGGTGAGTGGTAGCAAAACAGCGCTCGGCCGGACCTTGCTGGCGCATATTCACGCCGGTGGGTTTGCCGGTGCGGTCGGCACTGATGAGGCGCCGATTGAAAATGCCGATTTCGCGCTGATTGCCGATGACGCCGCTGATATATCCCGGGCGTTGGCGGCCCATGCAAAGCGCGGCGTCCGGGGCGCGATTATTCTCTCCGAGGTGCGGGATTTGCGCAATCTGGCCAGGCAAGCGGGCATGCGCGTGCTGGGGCCATATTCCTTTGGCATGATGCTGCCGGGGTTAAAGCTAAACGCCACCCCGCTTCCGGTGATGCCTGCCGCCGGAAAAGTGGCTTATGTGGGCCAATCAGGGGCGCTTTTACGCACGGTGCTGGATTGGGCGGTGCCGAATTATATCGGCTTTAGCAAAATCATCGGCATTGGCGGCAACCGGGATATGGGGTTCGGGCTGGTGCTGGATCATCTCAGCCGGGATGCCACCACCAACGCCATCATGATCGAAATTGACCGGGTGCGCGATCCGCAAATGTTTTACTCAGCCGTCCGGGCAGCAGCAAGGTTGCGGCCGGTGGTGGCTTTGGTGCCAGGCTTAAGGCTGCGCGATGGCGATGGCATGAGCCGGGCGGCGGTGGAGGCGGGGTTTGCCCGCTCCGGCGTGTTGTTGACCGGCACCATCAGCGAATTTCTGGCCGCCGCCGAAACACTGACGCGCGTGAAACCCGCGCATGGGGAGAGTTTGGCGATTGTCAGTAACTCGGTTGCGGGTGGGCGGCTGGCGGCAGATGATGCGTTGCATCACGGGCTCCACTTAACCGAACTCGCCCCTGAAACCAGGCAGGTCATGGCACTGACATTGGGGGCTGAACCGCCCCCCCTGGGCCCGATTTTCACCGGCCGCACCGGCGGCCCGACCAAGCTCGCAGATGCCGCGGCGATGCTGGCCTCAGCCCATGAGGTGGGGGGTATTTTGGTGGTGCATGCGCCTTCCGGTGAGGGCGATGAGGTGGCGATTGAGGCGCTGATCGCCTGTGCCAAAACGGTGAAAATTCCCCTGCTGATCGCCGCCATGGGTGAAGCCAGCGGCTTGGCCCACCGGCACCGCCTGGCGCAGGCGGGGCTGGCATGTTTCGACACGCCAGAAGCCGCCATAGCCGGGTTCCGGCATCTGATTCGCAACCGGGCCAACCGGGCGGCGGCGCGCGAACTGCCCCCTTCCAAAGTGCTGCGGGTGGCCCCTGATACCCAGGCAGCGGCCAACTGCGTGGCCGCAATCAGGGCAGCTGGCCGGACCATGCTGGTGCAAAACGAGGCCTTGGCCTTATTGGCCGCCTATAATGTTGCGGTGGTGAAAGGTGCCAAGGCGAAAACCCCGGAAGAAGCTGGTTTGATGGCCGCGACCTTGGGCTTTCCGGTGGTGCTGAAACTCTCGCACCCAGATTTGCCGACCAACCGGGTGGCGGGCTCGGTGGCGCTTGATCTACCCGATGGCAAAGCCGTGCGGGCGGCGGCGCGGGCTATGCTCACCAGGCTGGGGCCGCAGACCGCGCATTATCCCGGGCTGAAATTTCTGGTGCAGCAACAAGCCCCGCGCGGGGTGCAGTTGCGCATCCGGGTGGCTGATAGCCCGCAATTAGGGCCAGTGATTGCCTTTGGTGCCGGCGGCGGGGACCCTGATGATGTGGCGGGCCTGGCGGTTGATTTGCCGCCCCTGAATTTGCCGTTGGCCCATGCGTTGATTGCGCGCTCCGGCGTGGCCGCCCAACTGGCGGCGCATCGTGGGGCACCGGCTGCGGATATTGAAGCGGTGGCCGCGACCTTGGTGCGGGTTAGCCAGTTGATCATTGATATGCCGGAAATTCTCCTGCTCGACCTCGACCCGCTATTTGCCTACGCAACCGGCGTGGTGGCGGGCAGCGGGCGGATATTGCTGCGGCCCGAGGGGGAGGCGGCACCGAAGCTTCTGATTGCACCGTACCCGGCGGAATTGAGCAGCGTTTATGAAGCCAAGGGGAGGAAATTCACGCTGCGCCCGATCCGGCCCGAAGATGCCGATGCCTATACGGCGCTATTTTCCCGCGTCTCACCTGAGGATATGCGGTTTCGGTTTTTTTCTGCCATGCGCAGCTTAGCGCCTGAACAAATTGCCCGGCTGACCGATATTGATTATGGGCGCGAAATGGCGATTGTGGCGGTGAATGAAGCGGCGGGGCAAATTGCGGGGGCGGCCCGGCTGGTGCGGAACGATACGGACGGCCGCACCGCCGAATTTGCCGTGCTGGTAGAACCGGCGGCAAAAGGCCTGGGCCTTGCCAGCAAATTGATGCGCGAGATCATTGCCTGGGGCAAAGCGCAAGGGGTTGAGGAGATTATCGGTACCATCCTTGCGGATAACACACCGATGCTGGGATTTGTGAAAAGCCTGGGCTTTAGCATCGAGCGGGTGGCGGATGATCACGACGTGGTGGAGGCTAGGCTGGTCCCGTAAAGCCTACTGCACATAGCCCCCCACGCGCCCGCCGCCATAGGTCGGGCAGGCACAGCCAGTATCCACCGGCTTGGCGTAATGCAGCGGGCAGACATAGCCACCGGCATTGCAGGAATAGCCGAGCGGTGTGGGCGGCGCGTAATATACCGGGCCGGGGGCATAATAATACGGGTAATAGGGCCGGTAATAATGCGGGCCAACATATACCGGCACGCCGATACCAAAGCCAATAAATACCCGCGCCTGGGCCGGTTGTGGCAGAGCCATTGCGCCGGCGGTAACGAGACCGGCCACGGCCAGGAGCAATTTGCGCGGCAGCGTGAGACTCATGACAAACTCCTTTGCTTGGTGAATGACCTGCTCACAATATAGCGAATTCGATAGTGTTTCCGTTTATCGAATTGTAATCTGTTGTTGCGCTGCCCAAAGCTATTGCATGCCGGGGCTATTGCATGCCGGGGGCGGCTGTGCTTAACGCTGCCCTCCCCTGCTGGGCGCGTGGCATCGCGCCTGGCTATGCTCGTTCCAATTTTGGAAAGTGCCCAGACCCGGGCCGGAGCTGAAACCAACCCGAAGGGAGTGCACATGCCGTTATATGAGACCGTGATTATCGCACGGAGTGAGATTACGCAGGCGCAGGCTGAAGCTGTCGCCGATGCGGTTACCGCCCAGCTGGAGACCGATGGCGGCGCTGTTAAAAAGCGCGAATATTGGGGTCTGCGTGGCCTGGCTTACCGGATCAAGAAAAACCGCAAGGGCCATTACATGCTGCTGGGCCTGGACGCACCGTCCCCCGCGGTGGTGGAAATGGAACGCCAGTTGACCCTGAATGAAGACGTGCTGCGCTTCATGACCATCCGGATTGAAGAAATTTCGGAAGAGCCGTCGGTGATCCTGTCCCGCAAGTCTGATGACCGCGAGCGTGGCTTCCGTGGGCCCAAGCCCGCTGGCCGTTTTGAGACTGGCCGCAAGCGCGGCTATGATGAGCGCGAAGAGTTCCGTGCCCGCGACGAGTTCCGCACTGACCGTGAAGAATACGGTATCGAGGAGGAAATTTAATGTCCGATTCCACTGAAACCTCCCCGGCCACCCGCCGGATGGCGGCAGGTGCCCGCAAGCCGTTCTTCCGCCGCAAGAAATCCTGCCCGTTTGCAGGCCCGGATGCGCCGGTCATCGACTATAAGGACGTGCGTCTGCTGTCGCGCTTCCTCTCTGAGCGCGGCAAGATTGTGCCATCACGCATCACCGCCGTGTCCGGCAAGAAGCAGCGCGAGCTGGCGAAGGCGATCAAGCGCGCCCGCTTTCTTGCCCTTTTGCCTTACGTGCTGAGCTAAGGGGTCCAGAAACATGGCAAACGTAGAACTGATTCTGCTCCAGCGCGTCGAGAAGCTCGGCCAGATGGGCGAAGTTGTGAAGGTGAAGCCGGGTTATGCCCGTAACTTCCTGTTGCCGCAGGCGAAAGCCGTGCGTGCGACCAAAGCCAACCGTGAGCGCTTTGAGCGTGAACGGGTGAATTTGGAAGCGCAGAACCTGAAGCGCCGCGAGGAGGCCGAACGGGTCGCTGAGCGCGTGCAGGGTCTGGCTGTGGTGCTGATCCGCCAGGCCAGTGAAGCTGGGTCGCTGTTCGGCTCGGTCACCGCGCGTGACCTCTCAGATGCGGCAACCGCAGCCGGCCTGTCCATCACGCGGTCGCAGGTGCTGCTCGAACAGCCGATCAAGACGCTGGGTCTCTCCAAGGTGCGGGTTGCTCTGCACCCGGAAGTCACCATGATCCTGACTGTCAACGTGGCGCGTTCGGTGGAAGAAGCCGAGAAGCAAGCGCGTGGCGAAGCGGTGGTGCCAGAGAAGGACGAAGCCCCTGACCTCGGCCCGCTATTTGGCCAGGAAGAAGAAGCCACCCCGGCTGAAGCGTAAGCTTTTCTGGAATTTGGTTTGAAAACGGCCTCTGCTTTGCAGGGGCCGTTTTTTTATGTTTGGCCGCCCGGTTAACGCGCGCAACGTCACGGTGGCTTATTCCCCAGCGCCGGATTAGGCTTGTGCGCATGAATATATTCTTTTGGCGCCGGACCAGAATTCCGGTAATCGCGCTGCGGGGCATTATCGCGGCGCGGGCGGGGATGATTAACATCGATGGCTACCGCGATATCATTGAGCGTGGCTTTGCGCTCGCCAAAAAATCGAAATTTTTGGTGCTTGCCATTGAAAGCCCGGGCGGCTCGGCGGTGCAGTCGGACCTTATCGGGCAGCTTATCCGCAAGCTGGCCGACCAAAACGACATCAAAATCGCGGCCGTGATTGGCGATGTGGGGGCCTCTGGCGGCTATTGGCTGGCCTGCGCGGCTGATGAGATTTACGCCAACCGGCTCTCCATCGTCGGCTCGATCGGGGTGATTACTGGCGGGTTTGGGCTGGATAAGTTTATTGCGCGTTACGAGATTGAGCGGCGCTTATTCACTGCCGGTGAAAATAAAGCCCGGATGGAGATGTTCTCACCACTGCGCCCGCAGGATGAAGCCTTTACCAAGGCGTTGCTGGGGCAAGCGCATGAGATGTTCAAAGACTGGGTACGCACGCGGCGTGGTGCCAAATTAACCGCCCCCGATGAAGCGGTGTTTGATGGCGGCTATATGTTGGGCGCCAGTGCGAAAGAGCGCGGGCTGATCGACGGGTTTGGCGATGTGCAGAGCGTGATCAAGCAGTTCGGTGGTGCGAAAGCCAAGATGGTGTGGCTGAAGCCGAAAGCCCCGCGCGGGTTGTTGCGCTTTCTGCCGCGCGCTGCGGTGGCAGCGGTGCTAGATGAGGTTGAGGCGCGAATTTCCGCGCCGGGGCTGCGGTAACGTACTCACGTCCCGACTCATTATCCTCGCCTTCGCGAACATGACGAAGGACCCTGGGTGAATGTGATGGGCAAATAAAAAACGCCCGGCAAAACCGGGCGTTTTTTGGGTATGGCTTGCCGCTGCTGCTGCGCAGCCGCGCAATGACGCGGTGGCTTACTTGCGCACGCCGATGCCAGCGAATTTCTTGTTGAACTTGGCGACCTGGCCGCCAGTGTCCATCACGCGCTGCACGCCGGTCCAGGCTGGGTGCGATTTCGGGTCGATGTCCAGACGCAGCGTGTCGCCAGCCTTGCCCATGCAGGACATGGTTTTAAATTCGGTACCATCGGTCATGATGATGTTGATCTCGTGGTAGTCCGGATGAATGTTCGGTTTCACCGTGTCTGCTCCAAAAAATGACGGGCCGCTGATCCCGACCAGCAGCAAAGTGGCGCGTTTAGCTGCACGGGGCGGTTAAAGCAAGGCTTCAGGCGATAAAATGTGCTTTCGCGAAGGCGGCGGCTTTGTCCATCGCCACCCGTGCTTCTGGCAGCATGAACTGAAAAAGCTGCCAGACATGCGGCATATTCTCCCAGATGCTGCAATCCACGTGCACGCCCGCCGCTTCGGCGCGGTCGCGCAAGCGTACCGCATCATCGCGCAGCACTTCGGCTTCACCCACCGTGATGAACAGCGGCGGGAAACCGGCATAATCGCCATAAAGCGGTGAAGCCAGCGGGTTTTTGGCATCGGCACCATTTAAGTAGAATGCCGCACCATCGGCCATCGTGTTCCCATGCAGCATGGAATCCCGGTGCAAGTTGGTTTTGATGGTCGCCCCGGTGATTGCCAAATCAGTCCAGGGGGAAAACACCAAAACCGCGGCAGGCAGTGGCAAGCCGGCGTCCTTGGCGGCCAAAACCACCGCCAGCGCCAGGCCACCCCCGGCGGAATCGCCGCTGACTGCCAGCGTTTTCACATCGACCCCCGACTCCAAAAGCCCCTTATAGGCCGCCAGCCCATCCTCCACCGCCGCCGGGAACGGGTGTTCGGGTGCCAGGCGATAATCGGGTGTGAAAACCTGTAAGCCGCGCAAGGCGTAAGCTGCCGTGATGGGCCGGTGCGTTTTGGGCGAGCACGCCATGTAGCCGCCACCATGCAAATATAAAACGGTCCCGGTTGCTGTACCCCCCGCTTGGGTCCACTCACCCGCCAGGCCGCCGATCGTGGCTGTGCTGTAGCGTGCACCGGGCGGCGGCGGGATCGCGGCACCGAACGCTTTGCGCACGGTTTCAGCGTTACGGGCCTTAGCGAGCTTTCGCTTCACTTGCAGGCGCAGGATCGGGTTTAAAACATAAGACTGCCAGCTCGGCATGGTTTTGGCCTTTCAGGCTTTGGCTTTGGTGATGGATTCGAGGCCACTGGCGCGTCTTGCCATCAAACCCCAGTAATTTACAGGCATCAGCCGCTGGATCGCATCAATCTGGTAGGCATCAGCGCCGATCAGCAGGCGCTTGCGGCGCTTTTCCAGGGCGGTGATGATTTTCGCAGCCGCGATATCGGCTTTGGTTTTCAGCATTTTCTGGAATTGCGAAACCCCGGACTGTGCGGCAGCGTGGTCAAGTTTTTCACCCACCCGGGCAGCCCGCGCGATGTTGGTATCGATCCCGCCCGGATGGATCAACGTGACACCGATATTGGTGGCGGCAAGCTCGTGGCGCAACGCCTCCCCAAAGCCGCGCAAAGCGAATTTGCTGGCCGCATAGGCGGTCTGGCCTGGCGGGCCGATGATGCCAAACACGCTGGACGTGAGCATAATCTGCGCGGCGGGTGCCCGGCGCAGCATCGGCAGGAACGCATGGGTCAGACGCACCGCGCCCCAAAAATTGATATTCATCAGCCACTCAAAATCGGCCAGCGAGGCTTGCTCAAAAGTGCCCACCAAAGCCACCCCGGCATTATTGATCAGCACATCGAGCTTGCCGTGGGTGTCGCTGATGACATCCGGCAAGGCGATGATGGCGGCGGCGTCTGCCACATCGAGCGCATGGGTGGAGATTTTAGCATGCGTGCGCGCGGCATTACGGGCTTTTGCAGCAACCGCTTCCAGCCCCACCGCGTTGCGGTCCAATAAGGCCAAGTCAGCGCCTTTGGCGGCAAGCTGCACAGCCAACGCGGCACCCATGCCACTGGCGGCGCCGGTTAATAAAATGGTGCTGTTGACAATCGACAGGGACATGTCCCGACTTTCGCGGCAGATAGTTATGTAAACGGAAGATTGCTTACCTTTGCGGAAATGGCAAGTGACGTGTTTGAGTGGAAGGGTAACTCTGAAAGGCAAAGGCGATGGTACGGGCGATTATGATTTTGCTGCTCTGCCAATTGGTGGGCACGGTGGTGCAGGAAGGCACCGGCCTGCCAATACCAGGGCCGGTGATGGGGCTGGTGTTGCTGATTGGGTTGCTGCTGTGGCGCGGCGGCCCAAGCCCGGAACTGCATGACACGGCGCACGGGTTTTTGAAATATTTCGGGCTGCTGTTTGTCCCCGCGGGCGTGGGGGTGGTGACCGAATTGCAGGTGCTGCAAGCCAACGCTCTGGCCATCGCCGTCGCCATCCCGGTTTCAACCATTCTGGGGCTGGTGGTGACCGGTGTGCTGATGCAACGCCTTAGCCGGAGCGAAGATGATGCATAGCCTGCTGCCGCTGCCGTTTTTCCATGTCTGGTCCTATTTGCAGACCCAGCCTTTGCTGGGGCTGACCGCCACCTTATGCACCTGGGAGCTGGCTTGCTTTATCGATGCGCGGGCCGGGCATAAGCCCATGACCAACCCCACCTTCCTATCCATCACTTTCTTGGCATGCGCCTTATTGCTCACCGGCACGCCCTACAGCGCCTACTTTAATGGCGCGCAATATGTGCATTTTCTATTAGGTCCGGCCACGGTGGCGCTGGCGGTGCCGATGTATGCCAACCGCCATTCGATTAAAAAACATTTCGGGCCGATTTTCATCTCGCTCACCGCTGGGTCGTTCGTTGCGGCCAGTTCCGCCATGCTGATCGCGCGGGCGTTGGGCGCGCCGCATAATGTGCTGGTGTCGCTGGGCCCAAAATCGGTTACCAGCCCGATTGCCATGGCGATTGCCCAAAATCTCGGTGGCCAGCCGCCATTGGCCGCGGTGTTTGTAATGATCACGGGTATTTTTGGGGCGGTGATCTGCACCAGCGTGTTCAAGCTGGTGCGGGTGAAAGATTGGCGCGCGCAAGGGCTGGCAGCGGGCACGGCGGCGCACGGGCTGGCCACCGCCAGGATGATCCTGATCAATGAAACCGCCGGCGCCTTTGGCGGTGTGGCGATCGGGCTGAACGGGATCGTCACCTCGGTGATGCTGCCGCTGCTGGTGCAAATGTTCGGATTTTAAGGCTTTCTCGAACACACCCGGCTTTGTGAACATCGGCGCAAGTTAGTTTTGTTGTGATTCTTATTGTGCTGGGGTGCCGTATATGGCAACTTCCTTCGGCAAACGTGAATAAATCACGCCATACGGAGGAACCCAATGAATAAATTGCTGTGCGCCAGTGCGCTGGCCCTCGCCCCTTTGGCTTTCAGCCAGGTGGCTGCTGCTGACCCGATGGTTTTACCGCTAACGGCCGGCAATATGCTGGCCCAGACCCATTCGCACGCCATCATCCTCACCATTACCGGCACATATCGCAGCCTTTCCGGCACCTTGACGTATGACCTGGATGCCAAGACCTGCCATGTGGAGACGGTATTCGATGTCAAAAGCCTGCAATTGCCGAACGCCTTGGTGCGCTCGCAGGTGATGAGCCAGGGCTTTCTGGACCCCGATGAATACCCGCAGACCCGTTTCGTGGGCGACTGCCAGGATAACGGCACCACCCTGGTTGGCAACCTGACACTGCGCGGCCAAACCCACCCTTTCAGCATGGCCATCACCTATCAATCCAGCAACGGCAAAGTCACCGGCATGCATACCGAGGGCACACTCAACCGCTATGATTGGGGCCTGAATGGCCTGTCCATGACCGTTGGCCAAAATATCCGCGTCACGAATGACATTTCCTTCAACGGCCAACCGCCGGTTCCGTCGGCTTCGTAAGGTGGGCGTAGCCAGGGGACGCTGGTCCCATGGCGTGAAAGTGCCTCAAGCAGCCGGTGAGATTGGGTGGTAGGCCCGGTTATGGTAGATTAGCCCGGCCGGTTGGGCGCCGAGATGGATGGCTTTGACGGTGCAGAAGAACACGCTGTGGGTGCCCACTTCGGTGATTTGGTCGATGCTGCAATCGAAGCTGGCGGCGGCTGAGGATAAAGCGGGGGCGCCGGTTGTCATGCGGTGCCAGGCGGCCATGGCGAAGCGTTCGGGCATCGGGATGTCGCCGATGCTGGCGAAGACCGGGGAGAGTTCCTGGTGTTCGGGGGCCAGCACGTTCACGCAGAGAATGCGGGTGGCTTTGAAGGTCTCATTGAGTTTGGCGTTGCGGTTCATGCACACCAGCAACGTTGGCGGCGTGTCGGTCACGCTGCATACGGCAGAGGCGGTGAAGCCGGCATCGCCCTCCGGGCCGGTGGTGGTGATGATGTTTACGGCAGCGCCAAGACGGGACATGGCGTCGCGGTAGGATTGCTGGGTGGCAGCGATATTTTCGGTCATAAATACAGGTTACTTGCTGCCGGGTGACTTCGGCAAGGCGCGGCCATGGGTGACCGCCTGGCTACCAAACCGGTCGCGCAATTTGTCGATGGCGGCTTGGCGGGCGGCGCGGCGTGGGGTGGTGGTATCGGCCAAGTCGCCTTGGTCAGCCAAAGCCGGGTCGATGAGGCTGCTGGCACCGATGCCGATGAGCCGAAATTCAGTGCCGCACGCTTCCGGGCGGAGCAATTCGCGGGCGGCTTCGAACAATGTTTCCGGCAGTTGGGTGGGGTTGGCGAGGCGCTGGCTGCGGGTGCGGCTGGCAAAGGCGGTGGTTTTTAGTTTCAGCGTGATGCCGCCGGCGGCGTAGTTTTGGGCACGCAGCCGCTGGCCCAATTTTTCACTTAACCGCCACAAATGCGCTTCCAGTTCGGCCAGGGATTTGATGTCAGCCTCGAACGTGGTCTCGGCACTGATGGATTTGGTGTCGCGCTCGATATTCACCCCCCGCACATCCTCGCCACGGGCGCGGGCGGCAAGGCTGGGGCCGTCATCACCTAGCTTCTGGCGGGCGGCGCGGTCGTTCAGGGCGGCAAGCTGGCCGATGCGGGTGATGCCCAACGATTCCAGTTTTTTGGCAAGCGCCGGGCCGATGCCGGGTAAGCTGCGCACGGGTTCGGGTGCTAAAGTGGCGGCGGCTTCGGTGCCGAAGACAAAGAACCCGCGCGGCTTGCCGCGCTCGGCCGCAAGCTTGGCCAGCAGCCGGTTGGCGGCGAGGCCGATGGAGACCGTCACGCTGATCTCCTGTTCCACCTTGCGGGCGAAGCGGTTGAGGGTGATGGCCGGGGCCGCGTTATGGACAGCTTCAGTACCGGAGAGGTCCAGCACGGCTTCATCGATGGAAAGCGGCTGCACAAGCGGGGTGAGCGCTTCCATCAGGGTGCGGATATGGCGCGAGACCTCGACATATTTCGCCATGTTCGGGCGAATGATGGTGGCGTTGGGGCAAAGTGCGAGGGCTTTGAACATCGGCATGGCGCTGCGCACACCGTATAGCCGCGCCACATAGCAACAGGTGGCGACCACCCCGCGCGTGCCGCCGCCGATGATAACGGGGGTATCGCGCAATTCTGGCCGGTCGCGTTTTTCCACGCTGGCATAGAAGGCATCGCAATCAATATGCGCGATGTGAAGGGTTAGCAGTTGCGGGTGCCGCACCAGGCGGGCGCTGCCACAGGCGGGGCAGGTTGTGGTTGCCGTGCTGAGCCCATCACAGTCGCGGCAAAGGGTGGTCACGTGCCGTCCGGACCCCATAGCCAGGCAGCCCCCCGCACACCGGAAGAATCACCATGCTTGTTGGGGATAATGCGGGCGGTGAAAGTGTCTGAGAACACGTAAGGCGCCATCAGGCCGGGCAGTTGTTCGTACAAATGCGGCAGGTTGGACAGGCCGCCGCCCAGCACGATCACGTCCGGGTCCAGCAGCGTCGAGAGCGCGGCAAGGCCGCGGGCCAGACGGTCGGCATGGATGGCAAGGGCATTGATGGCGGCAGTCTCACCGGCGGCGGCGCGGACGGGAAGCTGGCTGGCATCGCGGGCGGTGGGGCCGTCCGCCTCGCGGGCCAGCGAGGTGCCGGAGACATAGGTTTCCAAACAGCCAGTTGCGCCGCACCAGCAGGGGCGGAGCGGCATTTCATCAGCGCGGGGCCAGGGCAGCGGCGTGTGCCCCCATTCGCCCGCGATGCGGTGACGGCCTTCCAGGATTTTGCCATTGACCACGATGCCAGCACCACAGCCAGTGCCGAGGATCACGCCAAATACCACGCGCGCGCCTGCGCCAGCACCATCAGTGGCTTCGGAGAGGGCAAAGCAATTCGCGTCATTCGCCACGCGGATGTCGCGGTTCAATAGCTGGCCGAGGTCTTTATCAAAAGGATGGCCGTTCAGCGCGTTGGAATTGGCGTTTTTAACAAGGCCGGTGGCCGGGCTGATGGTGCCGGGAATGCCGATACCGACTGTAGCGGTTGCCCCAATTTCGGCTTCGGCGGCGCGCACCATCCCGGCGATCATGCTGATGGCGTCATGATAAGCGGTGGGTGTGGCGGCGCGGCGGCGGAGCAGAACGCTGCCATCCGGGCCGAGGAGCAGAATCTCGGTTTTGGTGCCGCCGAGGTCGATGCCGATGCGATATGTCATGTCGATAATCTCAACCTTTTGGCAAACTTGCTCAAGTGCGGCGGGGACGCCATTCTGTCGCCATGGGAGAAACATTCATCGACGCGCAATTCATGAAAAGCCCGATGCCGGTGCTGCGAGCGGCCCGCGCCCTGCGCAGTATGGCGGCGGGCGATCGGGTGCGGGTGCTGGCAACCGACCCGGAAGCGGTAAGCGATTTCCGGGATTTTTGTAAAACCAGCGGCCATGCGCTGGTGGCAACCAGTGAGGCGCGGGGTGTGTATAGCTTCACCATTCGCCGCAAAGCGGAGGATTTGAAATGAAAGTTGCCCTTTTCACCCATCCGGTGGCGTTGGCACATGACACGGGCGAGCATCACCCGGAATGCGCCGACCGGGTGCGTTATTTGCTGCGGGCTTTGGAGACCCAGGAATTTTCCGGGCTGTTACGGGAAATTGCGCCGATCGCCCCGGTTGAGGCGTTGGAAGCTACCCATAGCCGCCGCCATGTTGAGCAGATACTGGATTTGGACGTGCCGCCCGGCGACATTCAGCCGATTGATGCGGATACGTTTGTGAGTTCCGCTTCATTGGAAGCGGCAAGGCGGTCCGCCGGTGGGGCGATGGCGGGGGTGGATGCGGTGATGGAAGGCTGGGCCAATGCCGCCTTTGTGGCCATGCGCCCGCCTGGCCACCATGCCGAAGCCGACCGGGCGATGGGGTTTTGTTTGTTCAATAACGCCGCCGTGGCGGCTTACCATGCGCGGGCGCGCTGGGGGCTGCAGCGGATTGCTGTGGTGGATTTTGATGTGCATCACGGCAATGGCACGCAGGATATTTTCTGGTCTGACAAGGATTTATTCTACGCCTCCTCGCACCAGCACCCGTGTTATCCCGGTACCGGCATGGCCGATGAAACCGGGGTGGCGGGCAATATTGTGAATATGCCGCTGGCCCCTGGGTCTGGCGGGGATGAATTCCGGGTGGCCTGGGGGGCGGGCATTATCCCCAAACTGCGGGCGTTCAAGCCGCAATTGCTGATTATCTCCGCCGGGTTTGACGCCCATGCGCATGACCCGTTGGCGCAATTACGGCTGCGCGAGCCGGATTTTGCCTGGGTGACCGAAATGTTGCTAGCCGTAGCGGATGAATGTTGTGAGGGCCGGGTGGTCTCGCTGCTGGAAGGCGGGTATGATCTGGATGCGTTGGCAGCCTCGGCCGCGGTGCATGTGAAAGCGCTGATGCGCTTATGAGGTTGTGAATTTCAGCCCATCCGGCTAGGTCAAACCATGGCTATAAAAGCAGAAACCGATATTGCCGCGATGCCCTTTGAGGAGGCTTTGGCCGCCCTGGAGGCGATTGTGCGCGGGCTGGAAAGCGGCCAGCAGAAGCTGGAAGACGCGATTGCCGCTTATGAGCGGGGGGCGGCTTTGAAAAAACATTGTGAGGCCAAGCTGGCCGAGGCGGAAGCCAGGGTGCAGGCGATTGTGGCCCGCGCCGATGGCACGCTTGGTTTGAAGAACGAGGAATAAGATGGCGCTTGATTTGGTGCGGAAACCCGATTTGTTGGCAGAAGCCATGACTGAAGCCGCAAGGCTGGTGGAAGCGCAACTGGATGCGTTGTTGCCGGTGCCGGAAGCCGCCGAAGCCCGGTTGATCGAGGCGATGCGCTATGCCTGTCTCAATGGTGGCAAGCGTTTGCGGGCATTTCTGGTGATGGAAACCGCCAAGTTATTCACCGTGAATGTTACCTGCGCGGCACGGGTGGCGGCGGCGGTGGAAATGCTGCACGCCTATTCGCTGGTGCATGATGATCTGCCGGCCATGGATGATGATGATCTGCGCCGTGGCCAGCCGAGCTGCCACAAGAAATACGATGAAGCGACCGCCATTTTGGCAGGTGACGCGTTGCAGACCCGGGCTTTTGAAGTCCTTGCCGAGCCGGATACCCATGCCGACCCGGAAGCGCGTTGCGAGCTGATTTCGGCCTTCGCGCTGGCATCGGGTGCGCGCGGCATGGTGGGCGGGCAGATGATCGATATGCTGGCTGAGGGTAAGCAGCTTTCTGGGCCGGAGATTACCCGGTTGCAGGCGCTAAAGACCGGCCGGTTGATCCAGTTCTCGGCAGAAGCCGGTGCGATTCTGGGCCGGGCCCCGCAGGCGCAACGGCATTTCATCGCCGCCTATGGGCGCGAACTGGGTGGCGCGTTCCAGATTTACGATGACGTGCTGGATGAGGCTGGTGCGGCAGAGGATATCGGCAAGACGGTGGGTAAGGATGCTGCGCAAGGCAAGGCGACGATGGTTTCCATCCTCGGGCTGGACCGGGCGCGGGCACAGGCCGAGCATCTGGCTGACCAGGCGGCGCAGCATCTGGAGAGTTTTGGCGAACGTGCGGAGTTACTGCGTCTGCTGGCGCGGTTTACCGTGACCCGGAAGAGCTGAGACTGGCGGTTTTAAACTCCCTCTCTCGTCATTCCCGCGAAGGCGGGACTCTTCTGCCAAAACGAGGAGATCCCCGCCTGCGCGGGGATGACAATTAAGTCGGTGCCACGGTGACATCCAATGCCTAAAACCCGCGCTGATTTGGCGCTCGTCGCCCGTGGCTTGGTGGAAAGCCGGGCCAAGGCGCAGGCTTTGATTATGGCTGGGCTGGTCTATGTGGAGACCGCGCGGGTGAATAAAGCCGGTGACATGATCGCCGATGACAAGGAAATTATCCTCAAAGGGCAGGAACACCCATGGGTGTCACGCGGGGGTGTGAAGCTGGCGCATGGGCTCGCGCATTTCGGGTTTGACCCCACCGGGCGCATTGGGCTCGATGTTGGCGCCTCGACGGGTGGTTTTACTGATGTGTTGCTCACCAACGGTGCCGCCCATGTGTATGCCGTCGATGTCGGGCATGGGCAGTTGGCGTGGAAGCTGCGGTCCAACCCGCGGGTAACGGTTTTGGAAAAAACCAATGCGCGGCATTTAACGTCTGCAATCATTCCGCAACTGGTTACTGCGCTGGTGTGCGATGCGAGCTTCATCGGGCTGCAAATTGTGCTGCCGGCTGCTATGGCGCTGTGCGTGCCAGGTGCATTTGCGGTGGCGCTTATAAAACCGCAATTTGAAGCGGGGCCTGAGCATGTGGGCAAAGGTGGTGTCGTGCGCGATGGCGCCATTCATGAGGCTGTGTGCGCAAAAATATCTGATTGGTGGGCCGGGCTGCCGGGCTGGGAGGTGCGCGGCGTTGCGCGCAGCCCCATCACCGGGCCGGAAGGCAATGTAGAATTCCTGATCGGCGCGGTAAAACTGTAGCGCGGCGGACCGCGCTACAGCGTAACGACTATTTGGCCTGCATCGCCACCAACGCCTGCACGATGGTGGGAATATCAGCATCCTGAAGCGGGGCGCCGTAAGCATTCTTCATTTTGGTCACTTCAACGGTCCAGGTCGCGGCCGACAAGGTTGGCTGCCGCTCAACGAACCCGGCTGTGTGGCAGGTTACGCAGTTGGCATTCAATAATGTGGCGTTCGGGCCGCTGTAAAAACCGCCCGGGGTGGGCAGCGTCACGGTGACTGACTGCCAATTCACCTTGGTGGCGGCAATGGCACCGGCAGCACCGGAGATCATGGCGAGAGACGCGATGGCGAGGCTGAGCTGTTTCATGTTTTTGTCTTTCAGCTTGCTTGAAGGTCGATATGTTCAATGGCGTTGTACATGAAGCCGCCTGGGTTCCAGACCGCCTGCATCGGCTGTTCGAAGCCCGCCATGTTGCTGGCCTTTACCATGATGGTGTAGGTGCCTGCTTTGGGCGGCGTGAAGCCGGAGGTCCATTCGCGGGCGCCATATTCGCCCCAGTTTTTGCCGAGCTTGGCCTCGTGCCAGTTGCTGCCGCCATCGACCGAGATTTGAACCGACTTCAAGGCGCTGTCGCCACCAAAAGCAAAACCCTTCAAATGCGCGGCTTTGCCAACGCTGACTGACCGGTTGGCAGCCGGTACGGTGAAGAAGCTGCGCGGCACCATGGAGTTGATCGGCACCATGGTGACGCCGGCCTGACCGGGGGTCATTGCGCCGGTGGGGTTGTTGGGAATTTTATAGGCGGTGGACATCCAGAAACCAGTACCAGGATGGTTCAGCACCTCAATTTCAGAGAGCATTTTCACCCAATAGGTGGCGTACCAGCCCGGCACGACCAGCCGCAGCGGGAAGCCGTTCAGCAACGGCATCTGCGCGCCGTTCATCTCGTAGGCAACCGTGGTGGCCCCATTTGTGGCGCGGTCCAGCGGCAGCACTTTTTCGAAACGGTCGGCCGCTGGGAATGGCGCTTGCAGGGTTTCAAGGCTGCGGAATGCCACATGGCTGGCACCTGGCTTTACGCCGGCGCGGGCCAGTAGCTTGGCCAGCGAAACGCCGGTGAACATGGCGTTGAACATCGCACCATGTGCCCATTGCGCCCCTGCCACCCGTGGCGAGACGAAGCCGCGGCTATTGCCGGAGCATTGGTTGACGGCGGCAATTTGGGTAGCCGGGAAGCTGCTCACTAATTCGGCGAGTGTCAGCTCGTAGGGTTTTTCAACTTCGCCGAACACTTTCAGCTTGAAGTTACTGACATCCACTGCGCGTGGGAAATCATTCATGTGCCAGCGCACATAGGCTTGGTCGTTCGGGGTGAACAGGCTTTTCTCGAACACCGACCAAGGTGTTTCCAGCAAAGGCGGGCGGGTGCGCTGCAATATCATCTCGCCCTTCTGTGGGAAGGTGCCGGCGGCCACAGTGGGGCGCTCGCCATTGGCGAAGGGCAGCGTTACCGTACCGTTGGAGGCGGTGTCTGCGACCGCGGCAAGCGGGCGGGCCGCAGCGCCAAGTGCGCCCAGCGCCATGCTGGTTTTCAGCAGCGACCGGCGCGACGAACGCACGACGGGAAGACTCCGTTGTTCAGGCTTTTCCATTTTTCCTCCGAAACTTTTTTATAGCGGACGCAATTCGTTAGTAGATCAAAAGTAACCGCCACTCAACTATGGCCCCTGATATTTAAGGTAAATGATTAAGTTTATCGATGTGTTTGATTTAATAAAGCGATAATACTGATGAGGATTGAAAAACCCTGATGGGTGCAGCAATATATTTGTTCAAACATATCGAAACTCTTTACCATAACCGCGACACCACCAATGCACTGTCATTTTGACCAGCATAGACCGCGGCTTGTGGAGGTGAGGTCGAAGTGGCTAGTTTAATCCGGTAAGACAATAATTCTGGGACACGTAATTGCATGAATGAGATCGTCTGGCCGGTAAAAACGCGCGAGCTACATAACCACCATATGGATAGCACGATTTGGAACGCGATTGAGTTTCGCGCCGATGACATTGTGATTGCGACCTATGGAAAATCTGGTACCACCTGGACTCAGCAGATCATCGCACAATTATTATTTGCGGATGCGGATGAGCGGGTTGTTTCCGAAATGTCACCGTGGGTGGATTTGCGCGTACCGCCGCGTGACGTGAAATTACCCGCATTGGCCGCACAAGCACATCGGCGATTTTTGAAAACCCATCTGCCTGTCGATGCGTTGCGCTACGCGCCGGCGGCAAAATATATTTATGTCGCACGTGATGGGCGCGATGTGGTCTGGAGCCTTTATAATCATCATGCCAATGCGAATGCGCTGTGGTACGCGGCCTTGAATGACACGCCGGGCCGGGTAGGGCCGCCCATTGCGCCACCGGGCGATGATATTGGCGCGTATTTCCGCCATTGGTTGCAACATGATGGTGCGCCGTTCTGGTCGTTTTGGGAGAATGTCGCGAGCTGGTGGGCGATCCGCCATTTGCCGAATTTAATGCTGCTGCATTTTGAAGATTTGAAGCGCGACTTGCCAGGTTCGATGCGCAAGATCGCGGCATTTTTAGACGTGCCGATTGACGAGGCGCGGTTTGCGACCCAACTGGAGCATTGTTCGTTTGGCTGGATGAAGTTGCACGCCGCGAACGCCGCACCGGCGGGCGGGCTATTTTGGGAAGGCGGCGGTGAGACCTTTATTCATAAAGGTACGAACGGACGCTGGCGGGATGTTTTAACGGCAGAGGATTGCGCCGCCTATGAAGCCACAGCATTGCAAAAACTCGGGGCCGACTGCGCAGCCTGGCTTCAGCACGGGTCTTTGGCGAGGGTTTTATAGAGCCACCGGCGCCAGCCTGGGTTGGTTTGCCGTGCTGGCGCAATATTATCTGAGCATCGGCGAATCCGGCTTAGCGGCGGGTACGGTTTTTTATTTTGGCTATTTTACGATTTTAGGAAATATGTTGGTGGCGTCGGCGTTTTTGGCCCCTTTTGCGGCCGGGCGCGGGCGATTTTTTGAGCGACCCGGCGTGCGCACCGCGATTGCGGTGTATATCCTGGTGATCGCGATTGTTTTTCATGTTCTGCTGCGGCAATTATACCACCCGGTGGGCCTGGGCTGGTATGTGAACCTGCTGCTACATTACATCATGCCGCCCCTCTATATTCTGGATTGGGTTTTGTTTGTGCCCAAACAAAATTTGCGGTTTTCGCAAATTCCGTACTGGCTGATCTTTCCACTGGCCTATGCCACGGCAACTTTGGCGCATGGTGCGCTGAGTGGTTATTACCCTTACCCGTTTCTGGATGCGGGCAAATATGGCTATGGCCGGGTGTTGCCGAATATCGCCGGGCTGACCGGGTTTTTTCTGCTGCTCTCGGCCGGGTTCGTGGGGGTGGCAAAGCTGCCAAAGCGCGCGCTTGCCCCAGGCCGCGGTTTGGGGTAATACGGAGATATAAATCGAAACCAAACTTTGGTGGGTGGCCTTAACGGGCCGCCTTTTTTATTGGAATTTTACCGTTTTGAGTGAAAATCGCCCAACCCATACTGGCCTGGAAGGCCGCATCGCCGATATCATCATGCCCCGGCTGGAAGCCATGGGGTACGAGCTGGTACGGGTGCAAATTATGGGGAAGGAAACGCCAACCGTGCAGATTATGGCCGACCGGGCCGATAACGCGCCCTTCACGCTCGATGATTGCGAGCAGGTGAGCCATCTGCTCTCCGCGGTTTTGGACGTGGAAGACCCGATCACCTCCGCCTGGACGCTGGAAGTTAGCTCCGCTGGGATTGACCGGCCACTGACCCGGGTGAAAGATTGGTTGCGCTATGCCGGCTTTGAAGCCAAGGCAGAGCTGAATTTCCCCGGCCCTGGCAACCGCAAGCGCTTTACCGGCGTGATTGTTTCCGCCGATGCCGAGTTTGCCAAATTAAAGATTGAGACCGGCGAAATTGTGGATCTGAAGCTCGCCGATATGCGTAAGGCCAAGCTGATCCTGACTGATGCGCTGATCGCCTTTTCTACCGCCAATACACCGATGACGACGAATTAAGGATAGAGACAATGGACACTTCCGTATCCCGCCCGGAGCTTTTGCTGGTCGCCGATGCCGTGGCGCGCGAAAAACAAATTGAGCGTGACGATGTGCTCGAAGCGATGGAGCAGGCGATCCAGAAAGCCGGGCGCGCCAAATATGGCCATGAGAAAGACATCCGCGCCACCATCGACCGTAAAACCGGCGATGTGAAACTCTCGCGCTGGACTGAAATTGTGGATGTGGTGACGAATGAGGAAACCCAGATTCCTTACGCGATCAGCCAGAAATTCGCACCAGAAAAAGCGCTGGGCGATTTTATTGTGGACCCGCTGCCGCCGATTGATTTTGGCCGGATCGCCGCACAAACCGCCAAGCAGGTGATTGTGCAGCGTGTGCGCGAATATGAGCGCACCAAGCAATATAACGAATTCAAAGACCGGGTGGGTGAAATCATCAACGGCGTGGTCAAGCGCACCGAGTATGGCAACCTGATGGTCGATTTAGGCCGCGCCGAAGCGCTGCTGCGCCGCGATGAAACAATCCCCCGCGAAAACCTGCGTAACGGTGACCGCGTGCGGGCGTTTATTTACGATGTGCGCGAAGAACCGCGCGGGCCGCAGATTTTCCTCTCGCGCACGCATCCGGGGTTTTTGGCGAAACTCTTCGCCCAGGAAGTGCCGGAAATTTACGATGGCATTATTGAAATTAAAGCCGTTTCGCGTGACCCAGGTTCACGTGCCAAAATGGCGGTGATTTCGCGGGACCAATCGATCGACCCCGTTGGCGCTTGCGTGGGTATGCGCGGATCGCGCGTGCAGGCGGTGGTGGCTGAATTGCAGGGCGAGAAGATCGACATCATTCCCTGGTCGCCGAACGTCGCAACCTTCGTTGTGAATGCGCTCGCACCGGCGGAAGTTTCGAAGGTGGTGATGGATGAAGATGCCGGCCGCGTTGAAGTGGTGGTGCCCGATAGCCAGCTATCATTGGCGATTGGCCGCCGTGGCCAGAATGTGCGTCTGGCCTCGCAGCTCACGCGTTGGGATATTGATATTCTGACCGAGGCGGAAGAAAGCGAACGCCGCCAGGAAGAATTCCGCCGCAAGACCGGGCTGTTTGTGGAAGCTTTGGATGTGGATGATGTGATCGCCGGCCTGTTGGTGGCGGAAGGTTTTGAAACGATTGAGGATTTGGCTATGACACCGCTTGACGAATTGGCTTCCATTGAAGGTTTTGACGAGACCGTAGCGGCTGAATTGCAGCGCCGGGCGGAAGCCTCGCTGGCACGCGAAGCCACTGAATTGGAAGAAAAGCGCATCGCGCTGGGCGTTTCGGACGAAGTGGCCGCGATTGAAGCGCTGAGTGCCAAGGATTTGATCGCGCTCGGTGAAAAAGGCGTGAAGTCGCTTGATGATCTGGCGGATCTGGCAGGTGATGAGTTGGTGGAAATCGTCGGCGCCGATGCGTTGAGCGAAGAGGCTGCTAACGAGATTATCATGGCGGCGCGTGCGCATTGGTTCGCCGATGACGCAGCAGGGGGCGACGGCAACGCTGCCTGAACCTGAAGAAGCTGAGGCTGACTTTGCCGAGGCGCCGGAGACGGGTCCGCTGCGGCGCTGTTTGGTCACACGCGAACAAGTCGCGCGTGAAGAGGCGTTACGCTTTGTGGTGGGGCCGGAGGCAAAGCTTGTGTTCGACGTGGCTGCAACCCTGCCTGGGCGTGGATTGTGGTTGAGTGCCAAGGCCGATGTGATAGCATTGGCACTCAAGCGCGGGGTATTCTCGCGGGCGGCCAAACAGCGTGTGGAGGTGCCGGCGGATCTGGCAGGCACCGTTGAAGCATTGCTGCTACGCCGTGTAAGTGAGCTGCTGGGCCTGGCAAGGCGCGGCGGCGGGGCCATTTCAGGGTTTGAGAAAGCCCGCGAATGGTTGGTTGAAGGCAAGGCTGGTCTGGTTGTGCAGGCGAGCGACGGCAGTGTTGAGGAGCGGGCGCGGTTTATCGGCGGTCGTGCTGTTGGCGTTGTGTCGCCGTTGGATGCTGCCGGGCTGGGCCGGATTTTTGGGCGCGAACATGCGGTGCATGTGGTGATCGCACCCGGGAAGCTGGCGAAGATGATTGAAGTGGATGCAAACCGGCTCGCAGGTGTTGCGGGGCGGCAGACAAGCGGGCACATAGCCCCCTCGCTCAACACGGTGGAAGCCGGGTTGGGGGAGACCTAAGCGGGGACGCAATTCACCGCTGTTTTAGAGATGGACCGGATTAGGCATGAGTGACGGCAACGACAACACTGAGACCAAAGGCAGACTTTCGCTGCGCCCAGCGACGCGGACGGATGCAGGCCACACGGTGGATGCAGGCTCAGTCCGGCAAAGTTTTTCGCATGGCCGCTCGAAAGAGGTGCAGGTTGAGGTCCGCAAAAAGCGCGGCGCTGTTGCCGGTGCCCCGGCGCCCCGCGCCCCTGCCGCGCCGCCGGTTACATTATCGCTCTCGCCGGTTGCGAAGGTGGAAGCCCCTGTTGAGGCTGTGAAAGCCGCGCCGGTTGTAGCCCCGAGCGCACCAGTCGCCCCGGTTCGCCCGGTCGGCACCCGCCCGTCCGGCACCGCTGCCCCACGGGCTTTAACCCCGAGTGAGCTTGCGACGCGCCAGCGTGTTTTGGCGGAACAGCAGCGCCTGGCTGCCTTGCGCGAAGCCGAACGCCGCGAGCAGGAAAAAATTTCGATTCTTTCAGCGGCAGAAGAAGCCCGCCGCCGTGAGGAAGACGAAAAACGCGAAGCTGAGATCGCGGCCAAGCAGGCGGCTGAAGAAGCTTTGCGGCCAAAACCGGTAGAAGCGCCGAAGCCAGAGCCGGTGAAAGCCGCCGCGCCTGCGCCAGTACAAGCACCACCGGCACCACCGCGCGCCCCGGCACCGAAGCCGGGTGCAAATAGCGTGGCTGAAACGCTGCGCTTAAAGCCCGGCCAGCCTTTGCCCGATGATGATGATGATGCGCCCCGCGGCGTGCGCCGCCCCAGCATGACGGGCCCCGCCAAGCGCGGCGCCCCTGTGGTGGCACCGAAGAAAATTGGCGATGACCGCCGCCGCGCCGGTAAAATTGACGTGCAGGCGGCCCTGGAAGGCGAGGATGAGAAGGTTCGTTCGCTGGCTTCCGTGCGCCGCCAGCGTGAGCGTGAACGCCGCCAGGCCGAGTTGGAGCTGTTGCGCTCTGATGGCTTGAAAGTGGTGCGTGACGTGATTTTGCCGGAAACCATCACCGTGCAGGAGCTGGCCAACCGGATGGCCGCCCGCGGCAATGAAGTGGTGAAGGCTTTGATGAAGATGGGCGTGATGGCCACCATCACCCAGGCGATTGATGCTGACACCGCCGAATTGGTGGTGGCGGAATTTGGCCATAAAGCCCGCCGGGTTGCCGAAAGCGATGTTGAAATCGGCCTGGAGGGTGAGGTTGATGCCGACACCGACCTGCAGCCGCGCCCGCCGGTGGTCACCATCATGGGCCATGTGGACCACGGCAAGACCAGCCTGCTAGATGCGCTGCGCAAAACCGACGTGGCGGCCGGCGAAGCTGGTGGCATTACCCAGCATATCGGCGCCTACCAGGTGAAACTGCATTCCGGCGACCAGATTACCTTCATTGATACACCGGGCCATGAAGCCTTCACCGCCATGCGCGCGCGCGGTGCCGGTGTGACCGACATTGTGGTGCTGGTGGTGGCGGCTGATGACGGCGTGATGCCGCAGACCATCGAAGCCATTAAGCATGCCAAGGCGGCGAAAGTGCCGCTGATTGTGGCGATTAACAAAATCGACCGGCATGGGTCGGATGCCAACCGGGTGCGGCAGGAATTGCTGCAATATGAGGTTGTGGTCGAAGAAATGGGTGGCGACACCCAGGATGTTGAGGTTTCAGCCCTGAAGCAACTGAATCTCGACAAGCTCGAAGAAGCTATCCTTCTGCAAGCTGAAATTCTGGATTTGCGCGCCAACCCCGACCGCGCGGCCGAAGGTACCGTGATTGAAAGCCGCCTGGATAAAGGCCGTGGTCCGGTGGCAACCGTTTTGGTACAAAAAGGCACGCTGCGGCCTGGTGATATTGTGGTGGCAGGGGCCGAATGGGGCCGCGTGCGCGCCATGCAGGATGAGCGCGGCAAGGCGATCCCGGTGGCGGTACCTTCGACGCCGGTTGAAATTCTGGGTCTCTCCGCCGCACCAATCGCTGGTGAGCAATTCGTGGTGGTCGAAAATGACTCCCGCGCCCGTGAGATTGTGGAATTCCGCCAACGCAAATTGCGCGAACGTTCCTCCGCTGCCCTGACCGCTGGCCGTGGCACGATGGAAGAAATGCTGGCGCGGATTCAGGCGGGTGCACAGAAGGAAGTGGCCGTGGTGGTCAAGGCCGATGTGCAGGGCTCTGCGGAAGCCATTGGTGTCACCTTGGGCAAGCTAGGCAATGAAGAAGTGAAAGTGCGGATTCTGCATTCCGCCGTCGGCCAGATTACCGAAAGCGATGTGCAGTTGGCGAAGGCGTCTGATGCCTTGGTGATCGCGTTCAATGTGCGTGCCAACGCGCAGGCGCGGGACCTCGCGCATCGCGACGGGATCGATATTCGCTATTACTCGATCATTTACGAAGTGGCTGATGACATCGAGAAGCTGGTGAAAGGCAAGCTGGCACCGGTGCATCGCGAGAAGTTCCTGGGCTATGCCGAAATCCGGCAGGTGTTTACAATTACCAAAACCGGCAAGGTGGCGGGTTGTTATGTCACTGAAGGTCTGGTCAAGCGCGGCTCCGGCGTGCGTTTGCTGCGTGACAACGTGGTCATCCATCAGGGTGAACTCAGCCAGCTCAAGCGCTTCAAGGATGATGTGAAGGAAGTGGCGCGCGGTTATGAATGCGGCTTGTCCTTTGCCGGGTTCCAGGATTTGCAGGTGGGTGACATGGTGGAATGCTATGAAACCGAAATCGTTCCGGCCTAACCGACCAATGCAGGTGGGCCGAGCGGCATGAAGCGCGTGAGTGCGACCGGTCCTTCGCAGCGCCAGCTGCGGGTGGCGGAAGAAATTCGTCATGTGCTGGCCGATATTTTTTTGCGCACGGAGTTTCATGATGCGCAACTTGCGAAGGTACATCTGACGATTTCAGAAGTGCGGATGTCGCCGGATTTAAAGCACGCGGCGGTGTTTTGTACCCAGCTGGGCAATAAGGACGTGACGCCGTTGCTGCCGGCGCTCAAGCGCATCTCGCCATTTTTACGCGGCCAGATGGCCCCGCGATTGGGCTTGCGGGTGGTGCCGGATTTGAAATTCCTACCCGACGAGGCTTTGGAAGAAGCCACCAAAATCAACAAGCTTTTGCACGCGCCGGAAGTGGCGCGGGACTTGGAAAAATAAATTTGCCACCCCGCCGCCGTTATTGCGCGCCACGCCGCGCGTGGCGGCCCCAATCAATGTGATGGTGGGTGATGGGCCATGACTGAAACCCTCAACCGTACCGACCGCGACATCGCACGCGCCGCTGCCATGCTGGCTGAGGGCAAGCTGGTCGCGTTTGGCACCGAGACGGTTTATGGCCTGGGTGCGGATGCGCAAAACAACAAGGCTGTGGCAGCGATTTTTGAAGCTAAGGGGCGGCCGCATTTCAACCCGCTGATCTGCCATTATGCCAATGAGGAAGATGTATTCGGCCATGTGGAAGACTCCCCCATGGCACGGCGTCTGACCGATACATTCTGGCCGGGACCACTGACATTGGTGCTCAAGCGCCGCATCACCTGCCCGGTGGCGTTGCTGGCCGGTGCCGGGTTGGAAACGCTGGCGGTGCGGGTACCTTCGCACCCCGTGGCGCAACGCTTGATTTTGGCTTTGGGCCGCCCGATCGCCGCCCCGTCGGCCAACCGCTCCGGCGGTGTCAGCCCCACCAGTGCTGCCCATGTGCTGGCAGGCTTGGAGGGACGAATTGCGGCGGTGATTGATAGTGGGCCGTGCCGGGTCGGGTTGGAATCCACCGTGCTGGATTTAACCGGACCGCAACCGTTTTTGCTGCGCCCCGGCGGGGTGAATTTGGAGGCTCTGGAAGCCTCGATCGGCCCGGTGCAGCGCGGCATTACCCCGGGCAAAGCCGAGCAGAGCCGGACCCTACGCTCCCCGGGTATGCTGGTCTCGCACTACGCGCCATCTTTGCCGCTACGCATGAACGCTACACATGTTGCGGCAGATGAGGCACTGCTGGCTTTTGGCCCGCCACTGCCCGGTGCCAAGTTAGTCTTTCAACTCTCAGAGGCGGCGAATTTAAACGAGGCGGCGGCGCGCCTGTTTGAAGGGCTGCATTGGCTGGATGCGCAAGCCGCGGCCCGCGGGTTGCGCCAGATTGCCGCCATGGCAGTACCTGAATATGGCTTGGGTTTGGCGATTGCGGACCGTTTAAGCCGGGCCGCCGCCCCGCGCGGGTGATCTGCGCTGCATTGCGCCTTGCCTTTGCCTTGATGGACGGTCAAAACCTTGCCCCATGCCGCGCCCGCAAACCATAAACCGGATTGACCGGTATATATTCAATCAATTGTCGCTCTCGCTGGTGCTGGTCACCACCGGGCTGGTGGCGCTGATATGGTTGACGCAATCGCTGCGGTTTATTCAGATTATCGTTAATCGCGGTCTTTCGCCGTTGGTGTTCATCAAGCTGACAGCGCTTTTGGTACCGAGCTTTGTGGCGACGATTTTGCCGATCACCTGCTTCATTGTGGTGGTGTTTGTATATGCCAGGCTGTCAGGCGACCGCGAACTCACCGTGATGCGGGCGGCGGGCATGTCGGACCTCGCGTTGGCGCGGCCGGCTTTGGGGCTGGCTGCGCTGGTCATGCTGGTTTGTTATGTTTTGAATATTTTTATGGTACCAGCCGCCCTCGATAGCTTTCGCACCTACCAGTTTGAAATCCGTAATCAGATCGCCGCATTTTTGCTTGAGCCTGGCGTGTTTACCCCGGTCTCGGACGGGGTGACTGTGTATGTGCAGTCGCGTGGGGCTGATAATAGTTTGAAGGGAATCCTGATTGAGGATTCCCGTGACAGAGACGCTCCGGCGACGATTTTGGCCCGTGCTGGGCAGTTGGTGGTCACACCGCAAGGGCCGGTGGTGATGTTGCAGGATGGTTCACGCCAGCAGGTTGATCCCAAAACCGGGCGGCTGGATGTACTGACCTTCGCCAGCAACAACATTAACTTGGCGCAGTCCGCCAAAGCCGCCAGCATCGATGAAACCGATTCCGCAGCGGTATCATTGATGGATTTGTTTCACCCGCGGGCGAGTTTAAGCCCCGCCGTGCGGGCGAAATGGTTGGTGGAGGCGCAGCGCCGGCTTTCGGCACCGCTGACATCAATCGGCTTTACCCTGATCGGGCTATTTGCGGTCCTGGGTGGGGCGTTTCGCCGGCATGGCGGGGTGTTGCGGCCATTGGTCTCGGTGGCGGTGGTGACCTTTTTGGTGGCAATGAATTTGGCGGTGAATAATTTCGCGGCTCGCAGCCTGGCGTTATTGCCCACCATCTGGGTAGCGGTGCTGGTACCCGGCGTGCTGGCAGGCTTACTGTTATTTTTGCCGCACCGGTTTAAGGTACGCCGTTGATGCTCTCCATTCCGTTCACGCTTTCGGTATATTTTGGGCGGCAATTTTTCACATCGGTGTTGATGATGCTGGCGGCTCTGACGAGCCTGGTCTCACTATTTGATTTTCTGGAATTGCTGCGGGAATCCGCCACCGCACCGGCGGCCAGTTTCGGTATTATTGTGGAGCTGGAAGTTTTGCGCGGCCCCTGGATGCTGATGCAAATTCTGCCGTTTGCGGTGCTGCTGGGTGGTATATTTGCGTTTTGGCGCCTGACACGCTCCTCGGAGTTGGTGGTGGCGCGCGCCGCTGGGGTTTCGGCCTGGCAGTTTTTGGCGGTGCCGGTGCTGCTGGCAACCTTGCTGGGGGTGTTCGGGACCAGCATTATCAGCCCGGTTTCGGCGTTAATGTACGGCCGGGCGGAGATTTTATACGACGCCTATCTGCGCGGCGGGGCCGGACCATTAACCGTGCATGGCGGCGAGTTGTGGGTCCGGCAGGTTGATCGTGGGCTCACGTCCAACGGCATCGCGGTATTGCATGCGGCCAATGTGCGGCTGCGCGATGATGTGCTGCGTGCCGATGATGTGACGGTGCTGCGGCTGAACGGCGATACTGCTTTGCTGCAACGGCTGGAAGCCAAGCGCGCCACTTTGGTCGATGGGTCGTGGGATTTGTTTGATGTATCTACTTTGCAAGCAGGTGCCGCGCCGGCGAAGCAGGCGGAGCTGTTATTCCCCACCGATTTGACCGTGCACCGTGTGCAGGAAAGTTTCGCCAGCCCGAATTCGCTCTCTTTCTGGGCGCTGCCGGATTTTATTGCGCTGTTGAAGCGGTCAGGGTTTTCACCCATCCAGCATGAGTTGGCGTTCCAGGCGCTGCTGGCATTGCCGCTTTTATGTGCCACCATGGCGCTGGTGGCGGCGGGGTTTTCCATGCGCCCCTCACGCCGGGGCGGTGCCACCCGCATGTTAGTGAGCGGGGTGGCTTGCGGATTTGCGCTGTTCATGGTCTCCGAGGTGGCGGACCAGTTCGGCACCTCGGGTGCAGTGCCGGTGGTGTTGGCGGCCTGGGCGCCGGCGGTATCAGGTTTGCTGTTGGCGGTGGCGTTATTGTTACATCTGGAAGATGGCTGAGCATATGAAGGGTCGCGGGAAAAAACTCCAAACCATCGGTACCTTGGTGCTGGCGACGGCCGGCGTGCTGGGGACCGTTGTGGCCGCGCAGGCGCAGTTGGCCGGGATGGTGAATGGCGGGGGGTCGCCACATGCGGGGCCGGTGAACAATAACGCGCCGGTGAATTTTCTGGCTGACCAGGTTTCCTACGACAAGACCAGCACTTTAGTGACCGCCAAAGGCCATGTGAAGGCGGTACAGAACGGCCAGACCCTGTATGCCGATGAGGTGGTTATTAACCGCACGACGGACGAAGCAACCGCGACCGGTCATGTGATCATTCTGGAACCGAATGGCGAGAGCGTTTTCGCTGACCATGCGGTACTAACCAAAGGTATGAAAAACGCTGTGATGGCCGGCGTGGCGGCGCGGCTGGCGGATAATGGCAGGCTGATTGCGAACGGCGCCACCCGCACCGACGGCAAGCTCGAAGACATGGCGAAGGTGGTCTATTCCGCCTGTAACTTGTGCAAAACCGACCCAACGGCCGCACCGATGTGGCAGATCCGCGCCACCTCAGCCACCCGCGACCTCGAACATCAAACGATTGAATATTACAATGCCGAAATGGAAATTTTCGGTGTGCCGATTTTCTATCTGCCCTATATGACCCAGCCGGACCCGTCGGTACGGCGGCGTACCGGGTTGCTCATCCCCTCGGTCGGGGTCAATTCCAAAATCGGTGTGTTTGCGGAACTTCCGTATTTTATCGTGCTTGATCGATCATCGGATGTGATTGTGACGCCGATTATCGGTAGCAAGCAGGGACCGGTGCTGGAAGCCAAGTACCGCCGGGATTTCAATAACGGCGTGCTGCATATCAAGCTTGGCGGCGGCCAGGATCACGGCAAGTTAGGCTATTCGGTGTTCTCGGACGGCACCTTCGATTTGAACCAGGATTGGCGTGCCGGCTTTACCTATAATCGGGCGTCCAACCCGCGCTATTTGAACGATTTCAGCATATTGCCGAACGCGCAGGAACTGACCAGCAATGTCTATCTGGAAGGCTTCGGGCAGGGTTCATATGCGCGCGTAGATGCCGAGACCTATCAAGGGTTGGTGACCACCATCAACCAGAACACGCTGCCGATTGTGGCGCCGCACATACAATATGATTTTGTTTCTGCCCCCGGTCTGCTGAATGGCATCGGCTCGTTGGCGGTGGATGCCTTCAATGTCTTCCGCAAGGTTGGCACCAACACCCGCCGTGCCGACGTGATCGGCGGTTATAAGGTGCCGTTTGATGGCCCGTTCGGCCAGCTCTGGACGGCGCGGGTTGCCGTAGTGGCGGCTGGCTATGCGGGCACGCATTTATATCAGCTGCCAAATTTCTCGCCCCTTGATGGTACCAACACGTCGCGGGTTGAGCCCTATGGGGCGCTATTTATGCGCTGGCCCTTTATGCGTAGCGCCGGGGTCTATGGCAGCCAGATTGTTGAGCCGGAGGTGCAATTAGTAGCGGCGCCGGTGCTGGGGGTCAGCCAGAATTACCGCATCCCGAACGAGGACAGCCTCGATTTAGAATATTCCGATGCCAATCTGTTTGATTTGAACCGCTATCCAGGGATCGACCGGCTGGAAGGCGGGGAGCGTGTGGATTATGCGCTGCACGGGGCCTGGTACTTGCCGCAAAACGGGCTTCTCGATGGCATCATTGGCCAGTCCTACCGGTTCCACAAGGATTCGGTGTATTTGCCGAAATCTGGCCTGACCGGAAATGTTTCGGACATTGTGGCGCGGGCGACGTTGGCGCCGGTAAGCTATGCCAGCTTGACCTACCGGACGCGTTTGGACCATGCCAACCTGACACCGCGGATGATCGATACCTCGCTTAATTTCGGCAACCAAACGCTCAGCTTTAATGCCGGTTACCTTTATACCGACACCAACCCTTATACTTTGTATAATCAAGCGTCGATCCCGACCGCTTACTACACCGCACGGCGGGAAATTGTCCTTGGTGTTAACACCAATATTGGGCCCTGGTCGTTCACCGGGTCCGTGCAGCGGAACCTCGCCACTGGCCGCTTCGACCAGTTCAATGCTACCGCTGGTTGGCAGAATGAATGTACGGCCATTAATTTGGTTTTTTATAAGCGCTTCACCTCGTTCAATCTGGATAACGGTGATACCGTGGCGCTGGTTCAGATCACCTTCAAAACACTCGGCAACGTTGGATTTAACGCCCTATGAAACAGACATCTTTTGGCAAGGCTGCGGTATTTGTGGCTTGTCTCGCCGCCGGGCTGGGGGCGCAAGCCGCCCGCGCCCAGACCGCAGATATTGCGGCGATTGTGAACGGCCAGGTGATTACCAACCAGGATGTTGAAAATCGCGCCCGGCTGCTCGCCTTGTCCTCAGGTATGCAGGTCACGCCCGATGTGCTGGGCCGGCTAAAGCCGCAGGTGACCCAACAGCTGATCGACCAGACTTTGCAAATGCAGGAAATTGCCAAGCGCAATGTGGTGGTTCCGCAATCTGATATTGGCACCGCCATCGACCATATCGAACAAGGCAACCATCTGCCGCCGGGCGGGCTGCGCATGCGGATGCAAGCCGCCGGGATTTCGTTCGCCACTTTGGTTGCGCAAATCCGTACCGAGATCGGGTGGCAGGATGTGTTGCACCAGGTGCTGGGGCCGAATTTGCAGCCGACCAAAGGCGATATTGAAGCCGAGAAGACTGCGTTGCAGGCGCAGATTGGCACCACCCAGTACCATTTAGCGCAGATTTTTGTGCCGGTGACTGACCCATCGATGGATGCCACGGCCAAGAAATTTGCCGATGCCGTGATTGAGCAGTTGCACAAGGGCGCACCATTCCCGGTGGTGGCTGCACAATTCAGCCAGGCGCCCAATGCGCTTGAGGGCGGTGATTTGGGCTTCCTGCCGCTGAGCCAGCTGGACCCAAATGTTGCCGCCACCGTGCAGGGGATGCCGACCGGTGCGATCAGCAACCCGATCCGCGTGCCGGGCGGCTACAATATCGTGCAGATGTTGGGCACCCATAAGGTGGGTTCCTCGATGCAGACAACGCTCTCCATCAAGCAGGTTTTTGCCCCTTACCCGCCCATCACCAATGGGCAGGTAGGACCGGAGCAGGCAGCGGTCATCACCAAGCTAGTGGCAGCGGCCCGCAAGGCCCAGGGCTGTGCCGATATGGATGCGTTGAATGCCAGCTTCGGGAATGTGCACCCGACCGATCCCGGCCCGGTGGATTTGGCCTCCGTGACCCCGCCGGCGTTCCAGCAGGTGCTGGCGAATTTGCCGATTGGTAAAGTGAGCCAACCGTTGGTGGCACAGGATGGCGTGACGGAAGTAATGGTGTGCGCGCGCAACACTGCACCGGCGGCGCTGCCCTCGGATGACCAGATTGCCAATGTGATCATTGAGCGCCGGGTGGAGTTGGAAAGCCAGCAATTGCTGGATGATTTGCGCCACCAGTCGATTATCACGCGGCCATAAACCAACACGCGCCATGAAAGCAGACTGAATTGACGCCCGGCCGGGCCGGTTGGCGCGCGCTGGTCTGTTTGGGCAGTAATTTACCCAGCGCTTAATTTTTAATGATTCGCATTTGCAATGGCGCGCGCAAAACGGCTTGACGAGTCATGCGTTGCTATGAGCTTTCCGCATGACGTAATGGTCCACCTACGTTACAGAACCGCGATAGTTTCCTGGCAGGCAAATAACGCTTAGATGAAACTTTTATCATAAGATATGCGTGTTAGATGGCGGTAGTTTTCGCATCAAATTTAAAAAACTATAAAAATCATGATGCTAACAACCGTTGCCGTTTTGGTTATGGAAGAAACTATGACCAAACAACATGCGAATGTTAGAAAATCTGACTAATTGACGGGCATCTTCGGTTACGATTAGTCACAGATCCGTGATCTGGAGGAATGTCGCTGGGTGTCTGGGCGTGATGATTAATTTCATCACAAATACTCGAATTCCGTGAGTGGCTGTCAGCCGATGACAAACATTTTCATACGCAGGAGATCGTCATGAGCGGCAGTATTTCAGTTCTTTCAGTTTCAGAAACCGGGGTCGGCGCCTTTGCCGTATTTCCCGCCAACGAGACATTTAGTTCCAGCACCCAAGTGGGCAGTGGCGTTGGGGCTTCGGTCACCGCCAGTAGCGCCTCCAGCAGCAGCTACGCCCCGGCCAATGCTTCAGTGTCTGACAGCCAGACCGTTTCCGCCGCCTGGACCGGTAACCTGACCGGCACCGCGACTTTCTCGGATACCTGGACGGCCACCAATGTTGCCAATGCGACCTCTGAGGCGAATTTAAATTTTGGTCTGAGCCCGGTTGGTCCCGGTTATTCAAACGCAACTTTCAATTTTTCGCTGGCCACCGCTGGCACGTTCAGTATCAACTGGAATGCGACGGAAACCGGTACGAATCTTTTCGGCCTGCAGAACATGGTCGTGTCGGTTGATGGTGGCCCCATGATGCAGACGTCACCGGTT
>NCAT01000093.1 GCA_002255575.1 Acidocella sp. 20-57-95 | reverse complement strand
GCGATGACCGATTGCGCCGCGGTCTGGATGTTCTGTCCCAGATTGGCGCTGTCGATCACCGCCATTTGCGCGGCGGCCTTTGGCGCCACGCCGAGGCTCAGCATCACTCCCGCGCTCACCGCCACATATGCAAGTCTATAGGAATTCACATCATCCTCCTCTCAGTCTTTGGCGTCATGGTAGGATCTTAAAAATTTCGGCAGCCATTTGTCTGGCTCATCGCCCAGCTCGCGGCGCAGTTTTTCTGCAAAGCGCACGGTATTCGCCCGGCCGGAAAGTATAGCGACATAATCGCGCATCTGACCGAGATCGAATTCGCAAATAACACTGGCCTGCTCGCGCTTGAGCAGGAAGCGGCGCTTACCGACCGCCATCTCTTCGCGCACCGCGCGATATTCCCCTTCAGTGCATTTGAGGCCGTCAATATAAACCGCGCGGTCCGCTGTCGGCGACGGGAACATGATCTTGGTCTGACATTGCGCCACGATCGACGGCCCGAGCGGGCTTTCCAGAATATGCTCGGGCATCTGCAAAGCCAGAAACACCGCGCCATTGCTCTTGCGCACCGTCAACAAAAGATTATCAACCACCGCCGCGAAACGCGGGTTTTTAAGGTAGAAGCGGAATTCATCGATACTCAGCACGACGCGCCGCCCATCGAGGATTTGTGTCACCTGATAGAGCAAATACGCTCCTGCTGGCGCGCAGACCTCTTCGTGTTCTAGTAACTGACTCATATCGACGCCGGTAATCGCGCCATCGAGGCGCACCTCGTCGCGCTCACCATCGAACGCCCAGCCCAGCGCGTTGCCCCGGCACCATTTCTCAAGGCGAGGCCCCAGCCCCATCGGGTCGGCATGGCCGAGGAATTCCCGCAAACCAGCCAGCGAACGCAACTCTTCCGGCATGTTCATCTGCCGGGTGATGGCACGCTCCAAGCGCTTCTCATCCTCCGGATTCAGCCCGCCCTTGCCGTCGCTTTGCACCAGAGCGATCAGCCAGCCCCGCAGAAAATCCCGATCGGCTTCGGTGTCCTTCAGCCC
>NCAT01000015.1 GCA_002255575.1 Acidocella sp. 20-57-95 | reverse complement strand
GGAGGTCATTGACGGCAAATGGGACGATGAATTCCCGCTGGTGGTGTTCCAGACCGGCTCCGGCACGCAATCGAACATGAACGCCAATGAGGTCATCGCGAATCGCGCCATCCAGATCGCCGGCGGCGTGGTTGGCTCGAAAAACCCCATCAACCCCAACGATGACGTCAACCACAGCCAATCCTCTAACGACACCTTTCCCGCCGTGATGCACATCGCCGCTGTTGAGGTGATTGAGGCCCGCCTGCTCCCCGCCATCGCCCGCCTCGCGCAAATCTTCCGCAACCAGACCATCGAATTCGGCAATGTGGTGATGACCGGCCGCACCCATCTCCAGGACGCCACCCCCATCACATTGGGCCAGGTGATCTCCGGGTGGGAGGCGCAGTTGCAGGCAGCCGTTACGGGCATCAAAAACGCGCTGCCGGGATTGTATGAACTCGCCATCGGTGGCACCGCCGTCGGCACCGGCCTGAACGCGCACCCCAACTTCGGTGCCACGGTGGCACAGTTCGTCGCCATCGAAACCGGCAAACCTTTCAACACCGCGCCCAATAAATTTGCCGCCCTCTCCGCGCATGACGCCATCGTCACCGCCTCGGCGGCACTTCGCACCTTGGCAGGTGCTGCCATGAAGATCGCCAACGATGTACGCTGGTACGCATCGGGTCCCCGCACCGGCATCGGCGAAATCACCATCCCCGAAAACGAGCCCGGCTCCTCCATCATGCCCGGCAAAATCAACCCAACCCAGTGCGAGGCATTAACGATGGTGGCAGTGCAGGTGTTCGGTAACGACGCTGCAGTGGCGTTCGCAGGCTCCCAAGGCAATTTCCAACTCAACGTCTACAAGCCGGTGATGCTCTCCAACCTGCTTGATTCCGCCAATCTTTTAGCAGACGCGCTCAATGCCTTCGCCACCCATTGCGCGAGCGGTATTCAACCAAACCTACCCCGCATCGCCGCCCACCTCGCCGATAATTTAATGTTGGTAACGGCCCTAAACCCGCATATCGGCTACGAGGCCGCCGCCAAAACCACCCTGCTAGCCCACCGCGAAAACCTCACGCTACGCGACGCCGCATTAAAACTAGGTGTGGCGACCGAAGAACAATTCGATGCCTGGATAAACCCCGAGGA
The DNA here is from genome assembly GCA_002255575.1 of Acidocella sp. 20-57-95. Lineage (GTDB taxonomy): Bacteria > Pseudomonadota > Alphaproteobacteria > Acetobacterales > Acetobacteraceae > Acidocella. Next base: position 52,328 of record NCAT01000015.1, on the reverse strand, counting down.
CATGACCAGACCGTTGCGGATCTAACTCCCCCTCCCGTCATTGCGAGGCGGCGCAGCCGCCGCGGCAATCCATCTCCCTAAAAAAAACGCCCCTGCTCACGACCACGCACCCGCGCCCGTCCACCATCCCGTCATGCTCGCGAAGGCGAGCATCTTCTTCTTTACCAGCCATGTTTCAGAAGATGCAAACCCGCGCAAACATAACGTAAAACCAAAACCGTCATTCCCGCGCAAGCGGGAACCTCCCCATCTAAAACCCTAAGCCGCCTTCGCGTGATGGATCGCCTCCCAAACCCGCCCCACAATCCCGACATGCTCGCGAAGCCGAGCATCTTCCTGTCGTCCAACCATGTTTCAGAAGATGCCGGCCCCACAATCCCGTCATGCTCGCGAAGGCGGGCATCGTCTTATCAACCCACCATGTTTCAAAAGATGCTCGCCGCCGCGAGCATGACGATCAAAAGTGTCAGCCTGTCGTATGTCAGGCTAGGCTTGCAGCCATCGTTAAGCATTACCCAACGACGAAGACTTTACCCAAGGGGCCACGTCTTCAAGAGCAATGATTTCTAATTCTGGCCACGCTTGATGAACTTTGGCAGCAAAAGTATCTCGAAACTCTTTCGGTACGAACACGCGGGGTAAAATTCTCCAATATTCGGGAACGTGGGTTTGATGGCGCACTGCGGTGCTTATTTCTGACCATCGGTCCGCCCAATCCGCCATTTTATGCACGAGAGCGTGTTGGGTTCTGGAATAAGTTACCTCACATAAAAACACGGCTTCTTGAACAAAATCGACTGCTAAAATATCGATAACCCAAGATGTGCCTTTAGGGTGGATTTTTTGATTGGGGTTTAGAGCCAGCTCATATTCAGGATTTATGAATACCGACTTGTTCTTAACAAGATATTCGGTGACGACACCCTGATAGTAGTCCATTACCATTGACTAAACTTTCTGTTTATGTATCGTTTTCACATGAAAAAACTTCTTTTTTTGGTCCTGTTTGGACTAGTTTTTACAGCTCTTCCGTCATTGTCAAACGCTCAGCAGATCATTGCTAAAGGGTCTTGGGTGGCAGAACTTCCGGACGGAACTGTCCTTTTTCCGGCGGCTACCCCCGACGCCTGCGTGGCGGAGATACACCGCAGAGAAGATATTGTGAAAGGCGTGGCGTCAGCTTTTCAGCAAAAAGCGCAAAATGACATTTTAGCGCAGAGAGAACAAGACTTACAGGACGAGCAGACGTACGAAACCGCTGCCGACGATTTAGACCACGCCAACTGCGTTCAGCAGTAACCAGTGCAATCAATTGCACGAGAAATTCGCGCTTTAAGCAAATTTGTAAAAGAAGCCTAGTATAAAGTCCGTTTAGAAACTCGCTCCAGTGAGTCAGTCGGCGTGGCTTTCGAGAACCGGCGCGCAGCGTACGTTAAGTACGTGAGCACCGGAAGCGAAGAAAGCTGCGTCGATTGACCTTTGGAGTAGAGTTTCCGAACGGACTTAAGCCGCCTTGGCGTGATGGATCGCCTCCCAAACCCGCTCCGGTGTCGCCGGCATATCCACCGTCCGCACACCATCCATTTTCAGCGCATCCACAATCGCATTCATCACTGCTGGCGGGCTACCCACAGCGCCAGCTTCACCAGCGCCCTTCACCCCGAGCGGATTGGTGGTGCAGGGAATTTCAATGAACTCCACCACAATATCGGGCAAATCATCAGCCCGCGGCAGCGCGTAATCCATAAAGCTGCCAGCCACCAACTGCCCGGACTCAGGGTCGTACGAAACCCGCTCCAGCAATGCCTGGCCAACACCCTGCGCCACACCACCATGCACCTGGCCGCGCACGATCATCGGGTTCACCGCCTTGCCCACATCATCGATCACCACGTATTTCACAATCGCAACCACCCCGGTCTCCGGGTCGATCTCCACCTCCGCCACATGGCAGCCATTGGTGAAGGTATGCGCATCAATCTTGGCAATCTCGGCGGTGTCCAAAGCGCCCGGCTTCACCTGCGCCAGCGTCATAATATCAACCGCACGGTCGGTTCCCACCACCGAGAACTTGCCCGCCGCAAACTCAATATCCGCCACCGCCGCTTCCAAATATTCCCCAGCTTCAGCCTTGCCTTTTTCAATCACGCTGGCGGCGGTTAGCAATATTGCCTGGCCTTCGGAATACAGGCTGCGCGCCCCGCCAGTGCCACCGCCCATCGGGATCGTATCGGTATCACCCTGGCGAATCCGAATTTTGTCACCATCAATCCCCAACTGGTCAACGGTCAGTTGCACATAAGCGGTCTCATGGCCTTGCCCAGTGGATTGCGTGCCCACATACACATCCACAAATCCATCCTCAGCAAACTTAATCTCGGCCCGCTCGGTCGGTGCCCCGCCGGTCGCTTCCAGGTAATACGCCAGCCCAATACCACGCCGCTTGCCAGCTTTCGCCGCCGCCGCCTGCCGTGCCGGGAAGCCCGCCCAATCAGCCCGCGCCAGTGCAGCCTTCATCACCTGAGCAAAGTCACCAGAATCATAAGTCTGCTTCATCACGGTGGTGTAGGGCATCGCCGAGGGCGGCACGATGTTACGCATCCGCAACTCAATCCGGTCAATCCCAACCTCGGCCGCCGCCGTATCAATCAGCCGCTCAACCAGATAATTGCTCTCACCCCATATTCGCCACGGTGCGAATCCGCATGGCAATAAACTTGCCATCCTTATCCAGCGCCAATTCCGCCTGTGAGAGATGATCGCGCCCATGCGTGTCAGATAAAAACGCTTCCGAGCGTTCGGATGCCCAGCGCACCGGCCGCCCCAATTTACGTGCCGCATAGCAAACCAGCACATGCTCGGCATATAAAAACAGCTTCATCCCAAAGCCGCCGCCCACATCCGGCGTAATCACCCGGAAGGCTTTCGGGTCCACTTTGAAAATGGCCTCAGCCAGCATGTTGCGAATCCCCCAGCCGCCCTGGGTATTGCTGGTCAATGTCCAACGGTCATTCTCATACACGGCCAACGCCGCCCGCGCCTCCATTGAGGCCACCACAATCCGGTTATTCACCAAATCCAGCTTGGTTACATGATGGGCGCTGGCAAACAGCGCATCCACCTCAGCCTTGTCGCCAAAATCCCAGTCAAACGCGGTATTATTCGGCGCTTCCGGCCAAAGTTGCGGCGCTGACGGGTCAAGCGCGTCCGCCAGTTCCGTGATCGACGGCACGCCCTCATATTCCACCACCACCAGCTCGGCGGCATCGCGCGCGGCCTGAATGGTCTCGGCCACAATAAACGCCACCGGGTCGCCCACATGGCGCACCATGCCGGTCGCCAATACCGGGTGCGGCACGCTGGCCCGCGGCGAGCCATCCCGATTCTTCAGCGGAATATTGCATGGCAAGCCACCAATGCCGTCGGCGGCCAAGTCAGCTCCGGTATAAACCGCCACCACGCCAGGCAAGGCCAGCGCTGCGGTAGCATCCACCTTCAACAATCGCGCTGCCGCATAGCCGCTGCGCAGCACATAGCCAAACAACGCACCAGGTGCCGCCACATCATCCGTGTACCGGCCATGACCCAGCAAAAGCCTGGGGTCTTCAACCCTGCGTACCGGTTGCGCCATGCCAAATTTTGTCATTCCCGTGCTCCAATCTGTGCGTTGCAACAATATATGGGCGTAAAGCCCAAAAGGTAAGCCTATTCGTGCGGCGCCTGGCGCTTAAAAACCCTCTCGCTAAGCGTCTGGAACACCGCATAAAGCAGTGGAATCACAAAGATCCCGATCACACTGGCCGCGATCATGCCAAAAAACACCGGCGTTCCCAATGAGCGCCGGCTGATCTGCGCGGCACCCGTGGCAATCACCAGCGGGATCAGTCCGAACACGAACGCGATCGAGGTCATCATCACCGCCCGGAACCGCATTTTGGCACCGGCCACGGCGGCTTCCTTAATCGGCATACCGTCTTCGCGCCGGTCCTTGGCGAATTCCACAATCAAAATGCCGTTCTTGGCCGCCAGCGCGATCAGCGTGACCATCCCGATTTGCGCATACAGGTTCACATTCAACCCGCAAAGCGCCACCCCAAGCATGGCACCGAATATCCCTACCACCACCGAAAGCAGAACCGGCACCGGAATAATCCAGCTTTCATAAAGTGCCACCAGGAACAAATAAGCGAACAGCACCGAGAGGCCCAAAATCGGCCCGGACTGCCCGGCAGCCGAAATTTCCTGGTACGCGGTTCCGGTCCATTCATAGGTAAAGCCAGTGGGCAAACTATGCGCTGAAATATCCGCCATCGCGGTGAGTGAATCGCCGGAGGAGACATTCGGACCCGGTGTACCGATAACGGGGATCGCTTCCACATCATTATAGCGCGAAATAATCTGCGGCTCCAAAATCGTGCTGACGGTCGCGAGCGAGCGCAGCGGGATCATGGCGCCCGATTGGCTGCGCACATAGCTCTGGAAAATCGCATCCGGCGTGTCGCGGTTGGAAGGCACGCCCTCGATATTCACCTGCCAAATACGGCCATAAAGGTTAAACTGATTAACAAAATAGCCGCCCAACGTGGCCTGCAAGGTGGTGAAAATATCATTGATATTCACCCCCAACGCCTCGGCCTTGGTGCGGTCGATGTTCAGGTAAATCGAAGGGTTGTTGGCGTTATAGGTTGAGAAGACATGGCTCAGCCTTTTATCCTGGTTGGCATTCACCAGCAGCCCGTTCAGCACGCTCTGGAATTGTGCCTGCGGCGCGCTTTGGGTATTTTCCAACTCATATTGAAAGCCGCCATTGGTCGAAAGCCCAATGATCGGCGGCAGATTGAACGCCACCAACTGCGCATTCGGCATCTGGCTGCCAATACCAAAGACCTTTTTAATCACCGCATCCACGCCATTGGCAGCACCCGGACGGTCAGCAAACGGCTTCAACCGCATCACCAAAAACGCCGCGTTCGATTCCGTGGTGCCATCCAGCAGCGAAAACCCGATGATCGAGATAACTTCCTGCACTTGCGGCAGTTTGCGCACCTGGTCCGTTAGTTGGTCAGCCACCTGCTCGGTGCGGTTCACAGAAGCGCCAGGTGGCAATGTCACCTGTGCAAAGAACGCGCCTTGGTCTTCGGTCGGCAAAAACCCACCCGGCGTGGTGGCGGCCACCACACCGGCCCCCACCGCGAACACGCCAATCACCACCACGCCAATCCAGGCTTTATTCAGCAGCCGGGTTACGATGTTTGAATAGCCATCACGCGAGCGATCGATGCCGTCGAGAATTTTGCCCAGTATCCCATGCCGCGCATGTGCCGGCCGCAACAATATCGCGCAGAGGGCAGGGGAGAGTGTCAGCGCATTCAACGCAGAAATCAGCATCGCCACACTGACCGTGAAGGCAAATTGCTGGAACAATAAGCCAGAAAGCCCGGGAATAAACGCAATCGGCACAAACACTGAAAGCAGCACCAGCGAAATGGCGATAATCGGCGCGGTAATTTGCGTCATCGCCAGTTTTGCCGCCTCGCGGTTGGAAAGCTCAGGGTGCGCGCTCATCACCCGCTCGACATTTTCCACCACCACAATCGCGTCATCCACCACAATGCCGGTGGCCACCACCAACGCCAGCAACGTGACGGTATTGGCGGAAAATCCAAACGCCAGCATGAAGGCAAATGCGCCCACCAGCGCAATCGGCACCACCACCATCGGCACAATGGTTGCCCGCCAATCGCCCAAGAATAAAAACACCACCAGCACCACCAGCACAAAGGCTTCCGCCAGCGTGGTTTCCACCTCATGGATCGTATCCATAACAAAGGTTGAGGTGTCGTAGACATTGGTGATTTTCAGGCTTGGCGGTGCCTCGCTTTGCAGCAGAGCAACCTCTTTCTGAACCGCAGCTGACGTATTCACCGCATTGGCACCGGGGGCCAAATAGATCCCCATCGCCAGACCGGCATTATTATCGATTTTATTAATCCGGTTCTGGGTTTGCGCCCCCAGCACCACGGTTGCCACATCCTTCAACCGCAATAACGAACCATCCGGGTTGGACCGGATCACGATATTCCCAAATTCCTCCGGCGTGCTGAGCCGGCCCTGGGTTTCAACCGTCATCTGTAATTGCTGGTCACTGGCATCGGGCGGCATACCGATCGCGCCAACCGGCGCCTGAATATTCTGCTGCTGCAAGGCGGTGATAATATCACCCGGCGTCAACCCTAACTGGGTCAGCCGGTTGGTATTATAATTAATCCGCATCGAATAATTCTGCGCACCAAACAAAAATGCCTGGCCCACGCCCGGCACGCGCGAAAGCGGGTCCAGCAGATTAATCGTCGCATAATTCGAAATTTGCAGCGGCGTTAATTTATTGCCCGGGCTGGAGACAAACAAAAACGCCAGCACGGCGGCGGACCGCTTGCGGACCGTAATACCCTCCTGCTGCACTTGTGTGGGTAATTGCGATGTTGCTTGCTGCACCGCATTGGTCACGTTCACCGTATCAACATCCGGGTCGGACCCTACCCGGAATGTCACTGTCAGTGCGTAGCTGCCATCATTCGCACTGGTTGATGACATATAGATTTCATCATTTATCCCATTCACCGCCTCTTCAATAGGCTCGGCAATGGTACTCTCGACCACCTTGGCAGACGCGCCCGGATAAGTCACCGTTACCTGCACCTGCGGCGGCACGATGGAGGGGAACTGCGCCACCGGAATCCGCGTCAGCGCAATCCCGCCAGCCAGTGTGATAATCAGCGCAATAACAATGGCAAAGCGCGGCCGGTCGATAAAAAACGCGGAAAACATATTTTACGAAGCCGCTTTCGGGGTGACGATGATGCCAGGGTGAATCCTCTGAATGCCACTCACCACAATTTTGTCACCCGCCGTCACACCGCTGATAATCTGCGCGGTGGTGTTGGTGGTGGCTCCCATGGTCACAGGCTGTCGCACGGCTTTGTTTTGCGCATCGATCTTCAATACGTAATCGCCAAGCTGGTCGGTAATCACCGCATCACGCGGCACCACAATTTGGCTTTGCGGCGTGCGGTTGCGCAAAATCACTGTCACAAACTCGCCTGATGTCAGCTCATGGGCCGCCCCTTGCACTTGCTGGCTGCCCGGCAGAACCGGGTTGGCAATGGTACCGCGCCAATTCAGCGTATCAGTATTTTGCGTAATCTGGTTGTTGATGAAATCAATCTTGCCGGTCTGGCTGTACATCCGCCCATCTGGCAGCTGCAACAGCAGATCAATCCCTGCAATCCCGCCTTGGCTTGCCGCATTGGCGCGGAATTTCAGCGCATCCACCACCGGCAGGGCGAAGGTGACATAAGTCGGGTCTTGGCTGACGATGGTCGCCAGCGTCCCGCTGGTGGGCCCCACCACATTGCCAACATTCACGCTGGTAGCGCTAATCTGCCCGTCCAGAGGCGAACGTATTTCGGTATAGCTCAAATTAATCTGGGCGGTCTGTAATTGCGCTTTGGCCACATCAATCTGGGCTTTGTCGCTCAACGCGGTCGCTTCGGCAGCATCAACGGTCGATTGTTGTCCCGCCGGCGTACGCAGCAGCGCCTGGGCGCGTGCCAGCGTGATATTGGCATTGCGCGCCTGCGCCTCGGCCTGCTCCAACTGCGCCTGCGCCTGCGCCACTGCGGCCTGGTAGGGCGCTTGCTCGATCACATAGAGCAGTTGCCCCTGCTTGACCTCCTCGCCATCCTTGAAATTCTGGCTTTCCAGAAATCCTGTCACCCGGGCGTTGAGCTGCACGATATTGGTGGCTTGAATGCGCCCCACATAGGTTTGTTGGCTATAAACAGGTTGGGCCAGCGCCGTAATAACACCCACTACCGGTGGCGGTGCCGCATTTTGTGCCCGGGCGGGCGCGCCCACCGCTAGCAACCCTGGCAAAGCAATAGCCGCCAGCCAGACAATTCCTCGTTTCATCCAGACCCCAAACTTTCCGACAGCTTTGTTACATCCGCGTATGCAACATAACAGCTTTGATTGCCACGAGGCTAATATGGGGTGCTTTTTGGTTGGTCAACAACCCTGCCCTTATGGTAAATATCCTGCCTGAAATGCGGATGACCAGAACCGGGCACCTGCCTTGCCGTGCCGGTTTCGTCCGGCTTTGAAGTTTCCCAACCGTATGTGATACAGCTAAATTGAGACACTGACGAAAGTTTACGATGATGGATGGCGGCGCCGATTCCCGGCGGATTACAATACATAGCAAGGCGGATTTTGAGCCGATGCGCGCGGCTGGCCGGCTGGCCGCTGAAACCTTGGACATGATCGGCACCTACGTCGCCCCCGGCGTGACGACCGAAATGCTGAATACGCTTTGTCACAATTTCATCACGGCCCATGGCGCGATTCCGGCCCCGTTAAATTACCGCGGCTTTCCCAAATCCATCTGCACCTCCATCAACCATGTGGTCTGCCACGGCATTCCGGGTGATAAAAAGCTGCTGGATGGAGACATCGTGAATATTGATGTCACAGTCATTTTGAATGGCTGGTACGGCGATTCCAGCCGCATGTATGTGGCAGGCACCGCCAACACCCGCGCCAAACGCCTGATCGACATTACTTATGACGCGTTGATGCGCGGCATCTCAGTCGTCAAACCCGGCGCCACCTTTGGTGATGTGGGATACGCCATCCAGAAATTCGTGGAATCGCATCGTTTCTCGGTGGTGCGGGATTTCTGTGGCCACGGCATCGGCCGGCATTTTCATGAACCCCCCAACGTGCTGCATTTTGGCCGCCCTGGCGAAGGCCCGGAATTCAAGCCCGGCATGTTCTTCACCATCGAGCCCATGGTCAATGCCGGCCGGCCCGAGGTGAAGGTGCTCGAAGATGGCTGGACGGCCGTCACCCGCGACCGCACGCTCTCCGCCCAGTTCGAGCACATGATCGGCGTGACAGAAACCGGCTGTGAGATTTTCACCCTATCCCCCGCAGGCTACACGGTCCCACCCTATATCTGAACATCTGCGATCTTTGGTCATCCCCGCACCCTTTGATCGTCATCCCCGCTCTCTTTTTTGTCATCCCCGCTTCATTTTTTGTCATCCCCGCTTTCTTTTTTGTCATCCCCGCTTTCTTTTTTGTCATCCCCGCGAAAGCGGGGATCCCCCCCACCTTGCCCCTCAAGAAGCCTTCTCAAACTGCTCAGAAACCTCCACCAGCCGCACCCCGGCTTTGGTGACCACAGTCCGGATCATCACCGCGCCATCACCCATCTGGTAGAACCACTGGTCCATCGTCACATTTTTCAGTGCATCGCCGGGTGAGGTCTCCAACACCCAGCGCCAATGCATCGCCCGCCCATCCGCCGTACCAACCGTGCTGCCCACCATATCATTCGCCGTCGCGGTAAATGCCCCCGGCCCCGTCTGGGTTAACTGCCAGGTCCTGGTCTGGGTGCTGCCATCCACATGCAGCGTTTGCACCATGGTAATACTATGCGGCCCGCGCGGCGTGCCCACGCAATCAGTCGTCACAATCCCAACCGGCTGCCCAGCCCGGTTCTCCTCAACACCCCAGGATGTCACGTGGCCGGTGAAAAACACCACCGGGTCAAAATTGCCGGACCCGGCAAATTTATCCGGCGTTAGCGGCGCACTGCACCCGGCCAACAACAAAACCAGACCCAGCCAAACCCGCCTCACGCCGGTATCACCAACCAACCGGGCAATTTCGGCGTCACAACAGCCCTATCCGCCGATAATGATTTTTGCAGCGCATCCACCCGCAACATCGCCAGCCCCATGCGCCCACTGAAGCTGCGCACATCGCCAACCTCAGCACCATCAGCCATCACCAACGCACCGGTCTTTATGGTGTCGGAACATTGCACCGGTACCAACCGGCGTTTGACCAGCCCACGATATTTCGTGCGTGCCGTTAATTCCTGGCCCATATAGCAGCCTTTCTGCCAATCCACGCCGTTCAACTCATCAAACCCGGCTTCCAGCAGCAAGGTTTTATCAGCCTCCAAATCCGGCGGCCCGTCCGGCAGGCCCAGCCAATGCCGGTGCGCGTCATACTCATCTGGCGCTGCGTTTGGCACCAGTGCCACCTCGCTCAGCAGCCGGAAGCCAGCCTCGCGCAGCCTCGGGTCCGGTGCCGTTATCGGCACTGGCGGCGGTGCGCCCTCCCACGCCGCATAGGCATGGAACATCTCAGATACATCCGTCAGCGTCACCGCCGCCCGTAATTTATATCGGTTGAGCTTCTTCAGTATTTCCGGCACCGCCGTCCGCGGCGCATCTAGCAACAGCCGCTCCTCATCATGAAACATGAAAAAATCGCTGAAATACCGCCCCTGTGGTGTCAGCATGGCGGCCCAAACCGCCTGACCCGCCGCAACCTTCGCCACATCATTGGAAACCAGCCCGTTCAGGAACCCCACCCGGTCAGCGCCTGCAACCGCAATCACGCCGCGCCCGGCTAAATAAGCAAGTTTGGTCATGCTGTAGAAATGGTCGCTTGGCGAGGTTACGGCAAGCCGTGCTACAGCGGCGCAACATGCGTATTTTATTCATAACCTCGTCACGGATCGGCGATGCCGTCATTTCCTGTGGCATCCTGGAACAGCTACGCTTGGCCCACCCGCATGCCCGCTTCACGGTCGCTTGCGGTGCGGTGGCAGAAGGCGTGTTCACCCGCCTGCCGGGACTGGAACGGCTGATCGTGTTTGAGAAGGAGCAGTTTGACCTGCACTGGCTGCGGCTCTGGACCAAACTCATCCCACATCTCTGGGATCTGGTGGTGGATGTGCGCGGTTCTGGCATCGCTCTGTTTTTGCTCACCAAAAAGCGCCACATGCTGCGTGGTGGCCGCCGCCCTGGCCGCCGCTACGCACAGTTGGGCGCGGGCATGGGCTTCAACCCGGCACCTCTACCCGTCACCTGGGTCGCCGCGGCGGACGAAGCCAAAGCCGCTGCCTTGCTGCCAGATGGCCCCATCATCGGCCTTGGCCCCACCGCCAACTGGTCCGGCAAAGTCTGGCCGGCCGAGAATTTCATCGCCCTTTTCAACCAACTCGCGGTCGGCCCGTTGGCCGGTGCCCGTGCCGCCATATTCGCCGGGCCTGGCGACAAAGAACTTGCGATGGCCGCCCCGCTACTGGCCGCTTTACCTAGCGCGATCAATCTCATCGGCACGCTCACGCTGCCGGAGGTCGCCGCCTGTATGCGCCGCTGCGCTTTGTTCATCGGCAATGATTCCGGCCTCATGCATATCGCCGCCGCCTCTGGCACCCCCACGCTCGGCCTGTTCGGCCGCTCCCGGGCCGACGAATACGCCCCTGCCGGCCTGCACACCGCCATCGCCGTCGCCCCCGGCCCGGCGGGTGACGCCCCGATGGAAGGTCTCACAGTGGCAGCCGCTCTGGCGGCGGCAAAGACTTTACTGTGAAAATCGCGCAAATCATGGCGGGTGCTGCCAATGGTGGCGCCGAATTATTCTACGAGCGCATGACAGTCGGGCTCAAAGAGTCCGGCCAAGATGTGCTTCCCATCATTCGCAGCCACCCCAACCGCCTCACTTACCTGCAAAAAGCTGGCCTCGCCCCGGTCACCGCCCGTTTCGGCGGCCCGCTTGATCTCTTCACCAAGCCGAAACTCCGCACGGCGCTGCAAAACTTCAAAGCCGACATCGCCATCGCCTGGATGAGCCGCGCGGCATCTTTCCTCCCCAAAGGCGACTGGGTCACCGCCGGCCGCCTCGGCGGCTATTACGACCTTAAATATTTCCGCACCTGCGAGCATCTCATCGGCAATACACGCGGCATTACCCAGTGGATCACGGCGCAAGGCGTACCGGCCAGTAACGTGCACTACCTGCCGAATTTTGTTGATGATTTCGCCACCGCCGAGCCTGCCGCGCGGGCGGAACTCGGCGTGCCGGAAGATGCGCAATTGTTGCTGGGCCTGGGTCGCCTGCATCCGGTGAAGGGCTTCGATGTGCTCATCAAGGCGGCGGCCTCGCTGCCCGATGTCTATTGCGTCATCGCAGGTGAGGGGCCGGAACGCGCACGGCTGGACTCGCTGATCACACAGCTGGGCGTTGCGGACCGCGTCAAGCTGCTTGGCTGGCGTAACGATTCCGGTGCCTTGCTAAAGGCCGCCGACATCTTTGTCTCCTCCTCCCGTCACGAACCGCTGGGCAACATGGTGCTCGAAGCCTTCGCGGCCCAAACGCCCGTGCTCGCCGCAAAATCCGAAGGCCCTGGCGAGGTGATTCGCAACGGCGCGGACGGTATTCTGGTCCCCATCGACGATGTCGCCGCCTTGGCCGATGCTGCCAAAACCATGCTCAGCGATGTCCGCCTGCGGATTAAACTCGCCCTCGCAGCCCGCCAGCGTTTCGTGAATGAATTCAGCCAAGCCACGGTCACTGCCGCCTGGTTGGAATTTCTGCACAAGGTACGGCGCTAATGTGTGGCATCGCTGGCATCATGCTCGCCCCCGGCCAGGTGCTCGATGAAGCCTTGCTCGCCCGCCTTACGGCGGCGCTCACCCATCGCGGGCCGGACGGGGCAGGGGAGTTCATCGCCGCCGATGTCGCCCTCGCCCATACCCGCCTTGCCATCATCGACCTGACAACCGGTGACCAGCCTTTATTCTCCGGCCCACTCACCCTCATCGCCAATGGCGAGATTTACAATTTCCTTGAGATTAAAAAGGAACTTCCGCTCGGCTACAGCACCAATAGCGACTGCGAGCCACCTTTAAAACTATTCGCCCGCCGTAGTGCTGATTACACCAAATATCTGCGCGGCATGTATGCCATCGCGATTCACGACCGCGCCTTCCGCACCCTCACGCTCTCGCGCGACCCGTTCGGCATCAAGCCGCTTTATATTGTGCAAACCGAAGCCGGCATCGCCTTTGCCTCCGAACCACAGGCTTTGCTGGCGGCCGGCTTGGCACCGCGAACCATTGACCACGCCAAGCTTGCCGAATTGCTGAATCTCCAATTCACCACTGGTAAGCAGACGATCTTTCACAACATCAACCGCGTGCTGCCGGGTGAAACCATCACGCTCAAGCAGGGGAAAATCCAGGCCGTTCATCGCATCCCGGCGATTGCCCCGGCTGAAATTCCGCCCGCCAATGAAACCGAAGCGCTCGCCCGTCTCGATGAAGTTCTTGAAAATGCCGTCGATGTGCATCAGCGCAGCGATGTGCCCTATGGCATGTTCCTCTCCGGCGGTATTGATAGCTCTGCCATCCTCGCCATGATGGCACGGTTGAATTCATCGCCGGTGCTGGCTTTCACCGCAGGCTTCGATGTCCCCGGCGTGGCCGATGAACGTGATGCCGCCGCGGCCGCCGCCAAATCAGTCGGTGCCCATCATGAACGCCTCAACATCACTGAAAAAATGGTGTGGCAGCATCTGCCCGAAATCGTCGCCTGCATGGATGACCCGGTCGCTGACTACGCCATCATCCCCACCTGGTTTCTCGCCCGCCGGGCCCGCCAAGATGTCAAGGTGATTCTATCCGGTGAAGGCGGTGATGAGATGTTTGCAGGCTATGGCCGCTACCGCGCGGCTGCTCGGCCCTTTCCGTTCGCTAAAAAAATGCGCGCCAAAGGCGTGTTCGACGGCCTCGACATTCTACGCCACGCGTCACACCACTGGCGCAACGGCATCGCCACCGCTGAAGCCAGCATCCACGACCCCTCCGCTTTAAAGCGCGCCCAGCGCATCGACATGCAAGACTGGCTCCCGCATGATCTCCTGCTAAAACTCGACCGCTGCCTGATGGCACACGCCATTGAAGGCCGCACGCCATTTGTCGACAAGGACATCGCCAAATTCGCCTTCTCGCTGCCGGAGCGTTTTTTGGTCCGCAACGGCCAAGGTAAATATTTACTACGCCTGTGGCTTTCCAAAAACCTGCCCGCCGCGCAGCCTTTCGCTAAAAAGCAAGGTTTTGATGTTCCCATCGGTGCCTGGATTGCCGCCCAAGGTGAGGCGCTCGGTGCCCTGGTTGCGCAAAACCCACTGATTGCAGAGCTTGCAGCGCCGGAAAAAGTCCGTACCCTGTTTGCCAACGCGCATGATAAACGGGCAGGCTTCGCCGCCTGGGTTTTGCTCTTCACGGCCCTTTGGCACCGTCACCATATTCTCAACCTGCCCCCTGCGGGCGACGTTTTTACCACATTGAGGCAGCTATGAATTTCGATCTTCTCATTCAGAACGGCACGCTCGTCCTCCCCTGGGGGCTGGCGCAAGCCGATATCGGCGTGAGCCAAGGCTGCATCGCCGCCATCGGTAAAAATCTCGGTGTCGCCAAGGAGGTTTTTGATGCCACCAACCTGCATATCCTCCCCGGTATCATCGACCCGCATGTGCATTTCCGCGATGGCGGTAAAGGCGGCATCCCCGGCGTTGAAGACCTCCTCTCGGGCACCAAAGGTGCCGTGCTCGGCGGTGTCACCAGCGTGTTCGACATGCCAAACACCAATCCCGCCGCGGTCGATGCCGAAACACTCAATGCCAAGCGTGACTATATCAACGGCCACGCTTACTGCGATGTTGGCATCTATGTCGGCGCCACCACCGACAATGCCGACACCATCGGCACTCTTGAAACCATCGAAGCCGTCTGCGCCATCAAAGTCTTCGCCGGCTCCTCCACCGGCAATCTCCTCGTCGCCAGCGATGCCGACATTGAACGCGTTATGCGCTCCGGTCGCCGCCGCATCGCCTTTCATTCGGAGGATGAATACCGCCTGCAAGAACGTCGCAAAGCTTTTTCCTCCGGCGATGGCTACGAAAACCACGCCATCTGGCGCGACATTGAATGCGCCTTCTTAGGCACCCGCCGCATCTCCGCACTTGCCCGCAAAACCAACCGCCCGGCTCACATCCTGCATGTTTCAACCGCTGAGGAGCTCGACTACCTCAAAGGCTTTCACGACATCATCAGCGTTGAAGTCCTGCTCAACCATCTCGTACAATCCGCCCCTGATGTGTACGAACGCCTCGGCGCGTACGGCGTGATGAACCCCCCCATCCGTGATGCCCGCCATGTTGCCGCCGCCTGGGCCGCCATCGCAGATGGCACGATTGACACCATCGGCTCCGACCACGCGCCGCACGCGCGTGCCAACAAGGAAAAACCCTGGCCTGATTGCGCGGCCGGCCTTACCGGTGTGCAAACCTTGTTGCCGATGATGCTAGAGCAAGTCCACCAGGGCAAACTCTCGCTCCTCCGCCTGGCCGACCTGATGTCCGCTGGCCCCGCCCGCATCTATGGCGCGGTCAATAAAGGCCGCATCGCCGCCGGCTACGATGCTGATGTCTCCATCGTCGATCTCAATCACATAGAAACCATCAGCAACGAACAAATGGGCAGCCAATGCGGCTGGACCCCGTTTGATGGCATCACCGTGACAGGCTGGCCGGTCGCCACCATCGTGCGCGGCAATATCGTGATGCGCGAGGGTGAGGTGTTCGGGCCCATCGGCAAACCGATTCACTTCAACTCGTAATCGGCGTCCAGAACCGCAGTGCCACGGCCAGCAAAACGGCCTGCATCGCGCAAATCAGCGCCACGCAGCCGGGCCAGCCATAAACATGCCAAATGCCACCGGGAATAATCCCCCCGGCACTGCCGCCGATATAATAGCACGTCACATACAACCCCACGGCGGTCGATTTCGCTTCCCGTGCCGCCTGGCTCACAAAGGCTGTACCCACAGTCTGTTGCACAAACACCGCCGAGCAGAATAACAGCAGCCCGCCGATAATCACTGGCAAAGGTCCCGCCATGGTAATCACCAAGCCCAGGATAATGGTCGGCACCGCCACCGCCGCCACCCGGCGTCGGCCAAACCGGTTCGCCAACCGTCCTGCCAGCGGGCTCATCACCACGCCGCCCAGATACACCACAAATATGCTGCCCAACGCCGCCGGGCCTAAAAAATACGGCGCGGCGGCAAGCCGGAAATTGATGAACGTAAACGCCGCCACCAACGAAAACAGTACCCCGAACCCCACCGCAAAAGTCGACAGTAATTTAGGGTTTGAAAGATGGACAGGAAAAGATTTCAGGGCGCGCATAATGCCATATTGCGGCTTAAAACGCTGCTCAGGCCGCATGAAAGTCGCTACCACCAACGCTGCTAACAGCGTCACCAGCGCCACACTCATCAATGCACCGCGCCAGCCCAAAAACTGCGTCGCCACACCGGTAATCATCCGCCCGCTAAATCCGCCGGTAATGGTACCGGCCATATAAATACCCGCCAATCGCGCGGCCATCCCGCCTTCGGCCTCATCACCAATATACGCAATCGTTACGGTGAAAATAAACGGCAACATCAGGCCCTGCACAAACCGCCACAGCACGAACATGGTAAAACTACTCGCGGTCGCTGCTAAAAATGTTGGGATCACCAACAATACCGCGGCTCCCAAAATCAGCCGCTTGCGCCCAAACCTGTCGGAAATCGCCCCCACAATCGGGGCCATCATCGCGGTCGCCAATAGCGGCGCTGTTACGGAAAGCCCGGTTTTTGCCTGTGAAACATTAAACGCGTTCGCCAGTACCGGCAAAATCGACTGCGTGCAATACATATTTATAAATGTTGCAAACCCGGCGGCCACCACCGCCAAATTCATCTGCCATGTGCCTGGCTTAAAAGCGTCGTTCGAAAACCGTGATAACATCGCCAGGTTGTGCCAGTGCCGTTATGGGGGCGCGATATTGAACAGGCCCTTTCCCAATATCACGCGTTATTCCAACGTAGCCTTGCACAGCCCGGTAGGTGAAGCCTCCGGCGATGGATATTGCTGTCAGAACAGTCATGCCCGGACGGTATGGGTACTGGCCCGGGTTACTCACTTCGCCCAAACTATAAAATGGCCGGTATTTCGCCACCTCCACCGCCACGCTCGGCGCCAGAATCAATTTCTTCGCTTGCAGCGCAGCCGCAATCTCATCGGCCAATTCTGCACTGGTTTTCCCTGCCCCAGGGAGCAGCCCCAGCAGCGGCATATCCACCATCCCGCTATCATCCACCGCAAAGGCGCCAGAAAGCTGTGGCTGGTCATAGACACGAATATTCAGCCCATCACCCGCCCCTAACCGGTACGGCCCAGGCGGTGAGGCGGGCAGAGCAGGCAGCCCGGTCCCTGGCCCCGCCAACACCGCACACCGGCTCAACCCGCATAACCCAACGAAGGCAACCAATAAGCGCCGCTGCAAGCAAACCTCCACCTAAGGTTGCCCACACTCGCTCATCCCCGCGCAAAAGAAAAGATGCTACGCCGCGATAGACGCCCCAGCGGCCGCCAATTTACGCAAATGGTAATCGGTATCGCCAAACATCTGCTCAATCATGGTCAGCCGCTTGAAATAATGCCCGGCTTTATACTCCATCGTCACGCCGATACCGCCATGAAGCTGGATCGCCTGCTGGCCGATAAACTTGGCGGACTTTCCAATCTGCACCTTGGCCGCCGAAATCGCATGGCCGCGCGCCACCGCATCGGCATCATCCACACTCAAAGCCGCATAGATCGCCATCGACCGCGCCTGCTCCAGCATCACCAGCATATCAACGGACCGATGCTGCAACGCCTGGAATGAGGCAATCGCCACCCCAAACTGCTTGCGGGTTTTCAAATACTCCACCGTCATCTTCACCAGCGCATCCATGGCCCCCACCGCTTCGGCGCACAGGGCCGCAATCGCTTCGTCCACCGCGCGCGCCAAAATCGGCAGGCCCTTACCCACGCCCCCAATCACGTTGGCAACCGGCACCCGTACGGAGCCAAACGAAACCTCCGCCGCATGGTGCCCATCCTGGGTCGGGTACCCGCGCCGCGAAACGCCGGCACTCTTCGCATCCACCAAAAACAGCGTCATGCCTTCAGCATCGCGCCGGTTGCCCGAGGTTCTGGCCGAGACAATAAAATAATCCGCAGCCCCGCCGCCCAGCACCACGCTCTTCTCGCCTTCCAGCACGTAATCCGCGCCATCGGCCCGTGCGGCCAAACTCACATCATTCAAATCATAGCGCGAGCCACGTTCAATATGCGCCACCGCCGCAATCGCCTCACCACCGGCAATGTCAGGAATTAACGTGGTGGCATCGCCATATTTCAACACGGCACCGGCCAGCACGACCGATGCCATATACGGCTCCACCGCCAGCGCTGTGCCCATTTCCTCCATCACAATCATGGTCTCAACCGGTCCACCACCAAACCCGCCATGCGCCTCAGCAAACGGCAGTGAGAGTATCCCAGCCTCGGCATATTCGGCCCACACTGCCGGGTCGAACCCGTTCGGGTGTTTCTGGTAGCCCTTGCGCTTTTCAAAATCCCCATAGCGCGCGGCCAGCAATTTCCCCACGCTTTCCTTCAGCAATTTCTGGTCGTCGGAAAAATCAAAATCCATATCTCTCTTCCTCTCGTCATTCCCGCGCTGGCGGAAATTTTCGTCCCTTAAAAACCCAGAATCGCCTTCGCGATAATATTCCGCTGAATCTCATTCGACCCACCATAGATCGAGATCTTCCGCCAATTAAAATAAGTCGGCCCGGCGGAGGCGGCATAATCCGGCCCCACCGGCGGCTCATTGGTGCGGTCCTCATCATCCATCGATTCTGTAAATGGCAGCACGTAAGGCCCCACCACATCCATCATCAATTCAGTGGTCGCTTGCTGCAATTCCGAGCCCTTAATTTTCAAAATCGAAGAATTCGGGTCCACCTCACCATGCTTGCCGCGCTTGCGCGCTTCCGCCACCACCCGCAGCTGGGTAATCTCCAGCGCCTTCAACTCAATTTCCACGCTCGCCAGTTTTTCACGGAACCAGGGCTGGTCCAGCAATTGCGTATCGCCGTAACGCTCAATCTTCGCCAGCTCCTTAATCCGGCGAATGCGCTGCTTGGAAATTCCAATCCGCGCAATCCCCATCCGCTCATTGGTCAGCAGATATTTTGCGTAATCCCAGCCTTTATTTTCCTGCCCCACCAGGTTTTCAACAGGCACCTTGACCTCATCAAACCAGACCTCATTCACCTCGCGCCCGCCATCAATCAATTGGATCGGCCGCACGCTCACGCCCGGTGTTTTCATATCCACCAGGATAAACGAAATACCTTGCTGCTTCTTCTCAGCCTGTGGGTTGGTCCGCGCCAGCACAAAAATCCAATCGGCATATTGCGCCAAGGTCGTCCAGGTTTTCTGCCCGTTGATGATATAAAAATCCCCCTCGCGCCGCGCCGTGGTCTTCAACCCCGCAAGGTCAGACCCAGCGCCCGGCTCTGAGAATCCCTGGCACCACCAAATATCCAAATTCGCCGTTGGCGCCAGAAATTTCTTCTTTTGCGCCTCAGACCCAAAGGTTGCAATCACCGGCCCCACCATCGAGCAATTAAACTGCAACGGCGAAGGGGCAGGGGCCTGCTGCAATTCATCCAGGAAGATATATTCCTGCATCGGCCCCCAATTCTTGCCACCCCATTCCACCGGCCAATGCGGCACGGCCCAGCCCTTGGCATTTAATTTGCGCTGCCAATCAACAAAATCCTGCTTGCCAATCTCGCGCCCAAGAATCAGTTTCTCACGCGTCTCAGGGGATAATTCCGCCGCAATAAACGCCCGTATTTCATCACGGAACGCCATCTCTTCAGCCGATAAATTCAAATCCATCTTTTATCTCCTACACAATTTCAAACAAACCAGCCGCACCCTGGCCACCGCCAATGCACATGGTCACCACCGCAAATTTTGCCCCCCGGCGCTTGCCTTCAATCAAAGCGTGCCCGGTCATCCGCGCCCCACTCATCCCGTACGGGTGACCAATTGAAATCGACCCGCCATCCACATTCAGTTTTTCATGCGCAATGCCCAAGCGGTCGCGGCTCGCAATCACCTGGCTCGCAAAGGCCTCATTCAATTCCCATAAATCGATGTCATCAACGCTCAGCCCGTGGCGCTTCAATAAGCGTGGCACGGCATAAATCGGCCCGATCCCCATCTCATCGGGCTCACAGCCGGCCACTGCAAACCCCCGGAAAATCCCCAGCGGCGTCAACCCACGCCGCGCCGCCTCGGTATCAGACATCATCACGCAGGCCGAAGCCCCATCTGATAATTGTGAGGCATTGCCAGCAGTAATAAAAAATTCCTCGCCGCGCACCGGCTTTAGCTTGCGCAAGCCTTCAATATTCGTCTCCGGCCGGTTGCCCTCATCCTGGCGCAGAAAACTCTCCTCATGGGTAATTTCCTTGGTCTCTTTATTCTCAACCGCCTTGATGGTTTGCATCGGCACAATCTCCGCATCAAAGCGCCCCGCCTGTTGCCCAGCAGCGGTCCGGCGCTGGCTCTCCAGCGCGTATTCATCCTGTGCCTCACGGCTAACCTTGTAGCGCTTCGCTACGTTATCCGCCGTCTCAATCATCGTCATGTAAATTTCCGGCTTATATTTCAGCAGCCATTCCTCCTGGCTGAAATGCCGGTTGGCACTCATCTGCGTGAGAGAAATATTCTCCAGCCCCCCCGCCACCACAATCGGCGCACCCTCAACAATAATCTCATGCGCGGCTAAGGCAATCGCCTGCAACCCCGAAGAACAAAACCGGTTCACCGTCATCGCCGCCGCATCAACGGAAACACCAGCGCGGATCGCCGCCTGCCGTGCAATATTCCCACCCGTGGCGCCTTCCGGGGTCGCACAGCCAATCACCACATCTTCAATTTCATCAGCCATAACCTTCGCCCGCGCCAACGCGGCTGTAATCACATGGCCTCCCATCGTCGCCCCATGCGTCAAATTAAACGCGCCTCGGAACGCCTTGCCAATCGGCGTGCGCGCTGTTGAGACAATCACTGCATCAACCATGTTTTGTTTCCTTCAGCTTCGCCACCTCTTCAGCGACGAGTTCTTTTTTCGATAATTTCCCAACCGGCGTCTTTGGCAGCGCATCCCTGAATTCCAGCGCACTCGGCATCTCATGCTTGCCGATCTTATCTGCCAAAAACACCCGCAATTCATCCAAAGAAAATTCTGTTGCACTCGCCTTTAGCTTAATAAACACCTTGGCAGCCTGGCCGCGATATTCATCAGCGATCCCAATCACACTGCATTCTTCCACATCCGGGTGCTCATACACCGCATCCTCGATCATGCGCGGATACACATTAAACCCGCCACAAATAATCATGTCCTTCTTACGGTCCACCAAATACAGCATCCCGTCTTCATCCATCCGGCCAATATCCCCGGTCAGGAAAAACCCATCCACGAAATCCTTCGCCGTCTCGTCAGGTTTATTATAATAGCCTTTAAAAATATTCGGGCCCTTCACCCGCAATTCCCCGGTCTCACCAATTGGCAATATCCGCGCCGGATCATCCAAAGAAACAATCTGCGCCTCAATTCCAGGCAAAGGTAGCCCAACGGACTCTTCCCTAAACAACCCATGCATCAAATGCCCAGTGCCGGCGGCTGCCGTCTCCGTCATGCCCCAGCCGCCACCAATGCGCTTGCCCACCAGCCGCTCAAACCGTACCGCCACCTCAACCGGCAATGGCGCGCCGCCAGACGCCACTTGTTTCAATGACGAAAAATCACGTTTCTCAATGCCGGGAATGGCATTCAGCGCAATCCACATGGTCGGCACACCAGGAAAATAAGTGGCGCGTTTGACCTCAATATCACGCAGCACCGCCTCGGCATCAAACCGCAGATGCAAAAACAAGGTTGAACCACGCTTGATCTGCCACAACAGCAGCACCACCAGCGCATAGATATGAAACAGCGGCAGCACCGTAATCACCCTATGCGGTTCACGCGCATCATCCGGGTTCTGGCCCTCATAGGCATGGTTATAAATCGTCACCGCCGCCATCAAGGTCGCGTGCGTGTGCATCGCGCCTTTCGGAAGTCCCGTGGTCCCGCCTGTATATTGCAGCACCGCCAAATCAGTTGGTACCAGCTTTGGCCATGCCGCAGGCAAGGTCGCCTCCCACAGCGATGCAAAATTTACAATCGCAGGGTTGCCTTCCGGCACCGGCATCAATGGCAGCCCCGGGACCGCCCCAAACGCGCCCTCATCACCCACAATCAACCGGTCCACAACCCCACCGGCCAGCAATTTCTCAGCCCCCACCAGCATCGGGCCGATATTGGTGGTGATTAAAACCCGCGCCCCACTATCGCTTAATTTATGCACCAACTCACGCGGCGCATCCAAAGGTGAGAGATGCACCACCACACCCCCCGCCTTCAGCACACCAAAAAAACTGTAGGGATGATACGGCGTGTTCGGCAAATACAACGCCACTTTCTCGCCCGGCTTTAACCCCAGCGCCAACAGCCCTGCCGCGGTCTGCGCCACCTTCTGCCCAAATTCCGCATAAGATATTTCCGTGCCCCGGCATTCCATAAACACGCGCCCCGCATGGGCCGCCGCACACGCCGCCGCATGGGCGGGCAAGTCCATCTCAGGCGGCGACACATCCCATGTCAGCCCCGGCGGATACGTCCGCTCCCAGGCGAAGGGCCGGCTCATGCCGCGGCCTTTGGTGTCAGGCTAAAATTCCCAAAACTCCCACCATTATCAGCCAATTCCTGCAATAATTTCGCAGGCTTCAGCCCGGCATCACCGGTCAGTGCGGCATAATGTTCAAGGGCGGCACAGATTTTCTTCGCCCCCACAAGGTCGCCATAAAAGCATGGCCCGCCCTGCCATACCGGCCAGCCATAGCCATACGCCCACACCACATCCACATCCGATGCCCGAACCGCAATCCCTTCTTCCAGTATCCGTGCGGCCTCGTTAATCATCGGGTAGAACATCCGCTCAAATATCTCTTGCTCCGAAATATTGCGCCGCTTCACACCCAACTCTTCGGCTTTCTTGGCGGCCAGCGCTTCAACATCCGGGTCTGGCACCGGCACGCGCGAGCCGTTTTCGTAAATATAATAGCCTCTGCCGGTCTTTTGCCCAAACCGCCCCATCTCGCACAACGCATCGCTCACCGGGGCGGTCACACCGCGCCCTTTGCGGATCCGCCAGCCCACATCCAGCCCGGCCAAGTCACCCATCGCATACGGCCCCATCGGGAAGCCGAATTTCTGTACCACCGCATCCACATCCTGTGGCTTGGCACCTTCCTGCAACAGCCGCTCGCACTCGGTGGTTCGCCTTGCCAGCATCCGGTTGCCCACAAACCCATCGCAATTACCAACAACAACCGGAATCTTACCCAGCAACTTCCCAGCCGCCACCGCCGTCGCGATCGATTCAAACGAGCTATGCTTGCTGCGCACAATCTCCAGCAGCTTCATCACATTCGCGGGCGAGAAAAAATGCATCCCCACAACATCTCCCGGCCGGGACGTACTTTGTGCAATCGCATCCACATCCAGGGTCGAGGTATTGGAAGCCAGCAGCGTGCCGGGCTTGGCCAATCTATCAAGCTTGCCAAAAATCTCTTTCTTAAGGCCGATTTCTTCAAACACCGCTTCAATCACAATGTCAGTATCCGCCACCACATTCCAATCGGTGGTGCCCGCAATCAAAGCCAAACGCTTATCCATCGCATCTTGTTTTAACGCGCCGCGCTCAACCGAAACCGCATAAGTCTGTTTAATCCGTGCCAGGCCTTTTTGCAGAAACTCTTCGGTGGTTTCCACAATACTCACCGGCACACCAGCATTGGCAAAGCACATTGCAATGCCGCCGCCCATCGTGCCGCCACCAATCACCACAGCCTTTCTAATCGCCGCCGCTTTCACGCCGGGCGGCATGTCGGGCACCTTTGCAGCTTCCCGTTCGGCAAAGAAAATATGGCGCTGCGCCCGGCTTTGGTCACCAACCACCAACTTCATAAACAGGTCGCGCTCAGCCCGCAGCCCCTCATCAAATGGTAGCGTAAAGGCATTACGCACCGCCTGCACGCACGCCGCCGGCGCGTCCACGCCTGCCAGCTTTTTGGTCGCCGCTTTGGCCGCCGCTTCGAAGGCCGCAGGGTCAGCCCGCGTCGCCCGAATTTTCTCCTCGCGGTCGCGCACTTTCACCAGCGGCAAAGCTTCCGCCAGCACGCGCTTGGCAAATGCCACAGCCCCCGCCACTGGCTCAGCCACAATCTCATCAATAATCCCATCCGCCAGAGCCATCTTCGCTGGCATCGGCGCACCGGCAACAATCACCCCCACCGCCTTTTCCGGCCCAATCAACCGCGGCAATCTCTGGGTACCGCCAGCCCCCGGCAGCAGCCCCAATTTCACCTCCGGCAGACCCATCCGGGCATCGGCACTCGCCACCCGGAAATGGCAGCCCAGCGCAATCTCCAAACCGCCCCCCAGGGCGGTCCCAAAAATCGCTGCCACCACCGGCTTCGGGCTCGCTTCAAATTCAGTGATCACTTCCTGCAAGCCGGGCTGCTGCAATGGCTTGCCGAACTCGGTAATATCCGCGCCGGCAAAAAACGTCCGTCCCTTACAGCCCAGCACAATGGCCTGCACGCTGGCATCCGCAATCGCCTGTTGCACGGCCTCAACAAGCCCTTGCCGCACCGCATGGCCTAGCGCATTCACCGGCGGATTATCAGCCAGAATCACCGCAATGCCATCGGCGACGCTTAACTCGATACATCCATTGATCTGGGCCATGATATCCTCCATTGGCTTTTTCGATTTGGGCTAGATGAGCCATAGTTCCAGTTTACGTCAAGGTGAGTGTTCGGTGGATTTTTTCAATAAGCGTGAAGCGCTCATCACGGCCGCCCGCAGCTTGGCGGGCCTCGGGCTAAACGCTGGCACCTCCGGCAATCTCAGTGTGCGGGCAGGGGCGGTCATGCTCATCACCCCCTCGGCCATGGCCTATGACTCCATCACCCCTGATATGATCGCGGCCATGCCGCTGAACGGCGAATACGGCTCCTGGGAAGGCCCCAAGCGCCCTTCCTCAGAATGGCGTTTCCATCTCGATATCATGCGCGCCAAACCCGAAGTCGGCGCCATCGTGCATTCCCACGCGCCCTACGCCACCGCCCTCGCCATGGCCCGGCGGCCCATTCCCGCCTGCCACTACATGGTCACGCGCTTTGGCGGCGGCGATGTCCGTTGCGCCCCCTATGCATTATTTGGCACCGCTGAACTCTCCACCTACGCCGTCGCCGCGTTGCAGGACCGCACCGCCTGCCTGCTCGCCAATCACGGCCTCATCGCCACCGGTGCCACGCTCGATGCCGCCATGGCCGCCGCGGTCGAGCTTGAAATGCTGGCCAAGCAATATTGCTTTGCCCTCGCCATCGGCGGCCCGGTGTTGCTCTCGGAACACGACATCGCGGCTGCCACCCAGCAATTCGCCACCGCCTACAAGCCGAATGTCTAGTGCTGCTATTTACGGCCATCGCGGCGCGCGGGGCGAAGCGCCCGAAAATACCATCGCCGGTTTCGCCCATGCCCTGAACATAGGGGTCGCGGGCCTTGAGACCGACATCGCTTTAACCGCCGACCTCGTGCCGGTACTGCATCACGACCCAGACCTGCCCGATGGCCGGTTGATCCGCCACACCAAATTTGCGGCATTACCAGGTATCCCCACGCTCGCCGCAGCGCTGGCGGCGTTCCCGCACACCAACTGGCTGCTTGAGCTTAAAACCTTCCCCGCGCATCCGGAAAAATCCCACCCTCCCGAACCGTTGGTCACCGCAACCCGCGCCGCCATAGCGGCCTCTGGCATCGCGACGTCGCAGGTTTCCATCCTCGCCTTCGACTGGTCGGTGCTGCGCGAAGTCACCCGCCAGGCCCCAAACTTAAACCGCGCCTGCCTGACCGCCCCGAACACTGAAGCCGAGCCAAATTTATGGTGGGGAACATCCAGCCCAGCCAGCACGCCGCAGGCGGTTGCCGCCACCGGCGCCACCGCCTGGGCCGCTTTCCACGCAACCCTTACCGCCTCGAACATCGCCCAAGCGCGCGCCCTCGGCCTTAAAATCTACGCCTGGACCGTCAACGACCCCGGAGAATTTCAGCGCCTAGCCCCTCTGGTCGATGTCATCATCACCGACCACCCCACGCGCTTCATTCCGCCGCGACGTTGAATGCCCAGAAATTCGCCTGCGGTGAGGTCCGCGCAATAAATGCCCGCATCTCCGGCTGCAACCAGCCTTCCTGACCCAACAGCACACTCACCGGCATGAAAAACTCATGCGCATGCGGCACCTGGTTGGCTGCAAAGCTTTCATAATCGCGTGGCCGCAAGCCATACACCACCCGAATATCGCGCACCGGCACGGTGATTCCCGCGCTCGGCGCCGCCTTCAACAATTTGGTGCGCTTCCAGCGCGGCGTGGCATCGGTGGTGGCAAAATCCCCGAGCAGCCAGTTCAGCGGGCACACTGCCAGCAGCGAGTGCATAGACGGTGAAAAGCGCGAGCGTTTATCAAGCAAATTCGGAAACGTCCCGCACACCTCAATGACAAATATATCCACAAACGGGTCACGTTCACTGCCGCCGAAATTCATCCATAGCCCATCCGGCACGGTCTTCATCCGCTTGGTGCCCGGCATTTTGAGATACGGATTTTCAATCTCATCATTCACCGCCGGCCGCGCCTTCAGCCAGGCCCGGTCCCAACAACCTTCCAACCCCGGCGGCTGGTTCGGCCAGGCCCGCAATTTTTGCCGCACTAAGCCATCCAGAGACAAAATCGCCATTCGTTCCTCCTATTTCATGTGTTACAAATTCAACCTAAAATAGAATACTGATCAAAACGACTCCAGATGCAAGAGATATTTTCGGTAAACACCGTATTAATTTACGATAAACGAAAATTGTGTTGAATTTGCAATATGTTTATAATTCAGGGGGCTAGTTTCCAGCCTTCCCATCATCCACAATTTCATCCACAGGGTACCGGAAAAGGCAGCCTGTATCTTAAAACGTAAATTGTGTCTTATAACTCAAGGTTGCGGTAAGCCGCCAAAAACACCTTTACCGCCCCTGCCACCACCTGCTCAATGTCAGCTTCGCTCGGGGTAAAGTTCACATCCGTCCGCGCCCGCAGCACCAGCCTTGTCTGCGTCAAGGCAAAAAACTGCTCGGCGGCAAATACTGGGTCGGCAGCCACCAAATCCCCCGCCGCCACCTGGCGCGCAATCCAACCGGCCATTTTGCCAATCGCCACATTCGGCCCGGCGGCCAGAAACGCCTGCGCCAGCTCCGGAAATTTCACCGCCTCCATCACCACCACCCGGTACATCGCCAAACCGCGGGGGGAGAGCATCATCCGCAACATCGTCCGCCCAATCCGCGCCAGATCAACCGCAATCGGCGCGTCATCCGGCTCGTCTGGAAACGCTTCGCGCACCAATCGGCGGCAATTATCCCGCACGAAGGCCGCAAATAACGCCTCCTTGCTGGGGAAATAATTATACAGCGTGCCCTTCGATACATTGGCCGCCGCCGCAATTTGCGACATCGAGGCACCTTCATAGCCATCACGCACGAACATTGCCGCCGCCCCGGCCACAATCCGCTCCCGCCGCTCGGGCGAGAGCCCGTCTAGCTCGCTGTGAATTTCCGATGTCATGGCTTGAAAATGCCGCCAAACGGTGCGAAACGCAAGATGACTGAACCGATCGGTCATTTTTCTCAGGGGCGTATCATGGGCATACCACCGGCAAAACGCAGCAAACGGCCTTTCATCATTCTGGGGCTGGTGCTCGGCAGTGTTGCCATCGCGGGGTTCGTTTATTACCTCCTCAACCGCGGCTACGCGACCACGGATGACGCCCAGGTCGACGGCAATATCTACCAAATCTCTCCCAAAATCGCGGGCCAGGTGGCGCAGGTGCTGGTGAGCGACAACCAGCATGTCACCACCGGCCAGCCGCTGGTACAGTTCGATGCGCGCGACCAGCAAGCCGCCCTCGCCAAAGCCCAGGCCGGCTATGAGCAAGCCCAAGCGCAAATCATCGTTGCCCAAGCGAATGAGGCTGAAGCTGCCGCCAATGTCGTGGTGGCCAATTCCGCCCTCTTGCAAGCCCAGCAGGATTATCAGCGCTACCACGCCATCAACCAGCGTGCGATCAGCCAGCAATCGCTCGATAGTGTCACCGCCACCATCAGTGCGGCCAAAGCCAAGTACGATGCCGCCGTGCAACAGCAAAACGCCATGCAAGCCGCCATCACAGCCGCCCAAGCCGCACTCGCGGCCGCGAAGGTGGACGTCGCGAACGCCCAATTACAACTCTCTTACACCACCATCACCGCCCCGGCTGATGGCCGCATCTCGCAGCGCAGCGTGCGGGCAGGGGAGGTTGAAGCCCCCGGCGCTGGCCTGATGGGCCTGGTGGGTGATCATGTCTGGGTCACCGCCAACTACAAGGAAACCCAACTCCCCGGCATCAAACCAGGCGACCCGGCCACCGTCACAATCGACGCGGTCCCCGGCATCACCTTCAAAGCCCATGTCGATAGTATCCAGGCCGGCACCGGCGCGGTCTTCAGCCTGCTGCCCGCCCAGAACGCCACCGGCAATTATGTCAAAGTCATCCAGCGCGTGCCCGTGAAGCTGGTGTTTGATGACGACCGTGTCGCGCAATACAACCTCTCCCCCGGCATGTCCGCTGAACCCTCGATCACGCTGCAACAATGAGCGGCAACGGCATCAGCGCTGAGGTTGACCTACCGCGCTCCCCGGCCGGCTATTTCAACCCGTGGTTCATCGCCGCAGTGGTCTCGATCGCCCCCTTCATGGAGGTGCTGGACACCACCATCGCCAATGTCGCCCTCACCCATATGGCAGGCTCGCTCGGCGCCAGCGAGGATGAGAGCACCTGGATTCTCACCAGCTACCTAGTTTCAAACACCGTTATTTTGCCGATCAGCGGCTGGCTCGCCCAGGTCATCGGCCGCAAGCGCTTCTACCTCATCTGTGTGGCGCTTTTTACCATCAGCTCGGTCGGTTGCGCCTTTGCCACCACCCTGCCCATGATGCTGATCGCCCGCATCTTCCAGGGCCTCGGCGGCGGTGGCCTGGCGCCGGTCACGCAATCCATGCTGGCCGATAGTTTCCCGCCCGCCAAACGCTCGCAGGCGTTCGCGGTCTTCGGCCTCACAGTCATCGCCGCCCCCGCCACCGGCCCCATCATCGGCGGCTGGCTGACCGATAACCTCTCCTGGCATTGGATCTTCCTTATTAACTTGCCGATCGGCTTGGTCGCGTTCACCCTCATCAGCGTGTTCATCAGCGAGCCCGCCATCATGGTGAAAGAACGCATCGAGCGCTTAAAAGGCGGTCTGAAGCTCGATTATTTCGGCCTGTTCCTAGTCACACTCGGCTTTGGCATGCTGCAAATCTTTCTTGATAAATTCCAGGAAGATGACGGTTTTTCCTCGCCCTTCATCATCACCAGCTTCGGCATTGTGGTGGTCTCACTCAGCCTGCTGGTGGTGTGGGAATTGCAACACCCGTACCCGGTGATGAATCTCCGCCTGTTCAAAATCCGCAATTTCGCGGTCGGCAATATTCTGCTGTTTTTCGTTGGTTTCATCCTGCTCAGCTCCACCCAGCTGCTGCCCGAACTCACCCAGACCGAACTTGGCTACGATTCCACCACCTCCGGCTTCGCCCTCGCGCTTGGCGGCATGGCCACCATCGGGCTGATGCCAGTCGCCGGCTTCATCACTGGACGGATCATTCCCTCGAAACTCCTGATGATCGCCGCCTTCATCGAAATCGGCATCGCCTTGCTGCTGCAAAGCTCCATCAGCCCGCAAGTTTCATTTGGCATCATCTCCCTCTACCGGGTGCTCCAGGTCATCGCCCTGCCGTTCGTTTTCATTCCGGTAAATGCCGTTTGTTATGTCGGCGTGCCCCCGGCCAATAACGGCGAGGCCTCAGCCCTTGCCAACCAATCGCGCAATCTCGGCAGCTCGGTCGGCATCTCTTTCGTCAACACCATGCTGGTTTACCGCCAGCAATTCCACCATGCCCGGCTGACAGAATCGATCACACCGTATAGCAGCCAGCACGGTCTGCACCTTTCCCAAGTGGCCAGCTTGTTGCAATCTCAGTCAGTATTTCTGAGCTATCTGGATATGTTCCATCTCATCGGAATCATATCTTTGCTATTATGGCCTTTTGTTTTCTTACTTAAGACGCCGCCGAAAGCGGCTTCATAGGAGCTTTTTCTTGGCGCATTCTCTGTATTCCCGGCTGCTTGCTGCTTGCCTTGCCACCACCGCTTTGAGCGGCTGTGAAGTTGGCCCCAATTTCACCAAACCACACGCCGCCGTGCCGCCAGCCTATATCCAGGACCAACCCGCCAACCAGCCCAAGCCCTTTGTCAGCGGTGACGCGGTGGACCCCGCCTGGTGGAACAGCTTCAACGACCCCGAGCTGACCAAGCTTGAGGCCGACGCCGTGGCAGGTAATCTGGATTTGCAAATCGCGACCCAGCATTTGTTGGAGGCTGAATCGCAAGCGCAAATCACCGGCGCCACCTTGTACCCCAACCTTGGTGGTGCGGCCTCCTATACGCGTGAAGGGCCCAGCAAGGAGGGTATTTTCACCGCCTTTGGCGGGGGTGGCAGCGCTGCCGCCGCCAATAATGCAGGTTCCACCGCCAATGGCACATCCGGCTCGATCGGCGGCGGCGGCGTCTCTGGTTCGTCGATCCAGCCGCTGAATCTCTATCAATACGGCCTGCAATCAATGTTCGACCTGGATTTATGGGGCAAGAACCGTCGGGCGGTTGAAGCCGCCGTCGCCGCGGCACAATCATCTGAGGAAGCGCGCCGCGCGGCACTTTTGAATGTCGAAGCGCAAGTTGCGACCGCCTACATCCAGTTGCGCGGCGTTCAAACCGTGCTCGCCATCACCCAGCAAAATCTGGAGTCTGCCGACCAGCTGGTCAAACTCACCTCTGAGCGCCAACAGGCTGGCCTGACCACCGAACTTGACGTCGCCAACGCCAAGGCCGCGCAAGCCCAGATTGCCAGCCAAATCCCCACCCTCACGACCCAGCGCGATAGTCTCATGGGTCAAATCGGCCTGCTACTTGGCGTTACCCCAGTCAGGCTCCCGGCAGAGCTCGTGACCCCTGCCGCCGTCCCTACCGCCCCGGCACTCGTCGCGGCCGGCTTGCCCTCAGACCTGCTCCGCCGCCGCCCCGATATCCGTGAGGCTGAAGCCAATTTGCACGAAGCCACGGCTGAAACCGGCGTCGCCGTTGGCAGCTTCTTCCCCGATATCTCGCTCTCCGGCTCGGTCAGCCTGCAAGCCTTGCAGCTTAAAAACCTCAACGAGTTCAAAGCCATCACCTATGCGGTCGGCCCGGAGATCACCATCCCGTTGTTTGAAGGCGGCCAGCTCATTGGCCAGTTGCATTTGCGCAAAGCCCAGCAGCAGGAAGCGGCGATTAATTACGCCAAAACGGTGCTGACCGCCTTCTACCAGGTCGATGTGGCTTTGGTGGCCTATAATCAGGAACACGCCACCCTGGCCGCCCTGCAAACCGAAACCCAACAAAGCAAAATCGCCCTCAACCTGGCCGAGGACCAATACCGCCAGGGGCTGGCTGATTACCTGACCGTGCTTAATGCCCAAGAAAGCTACCTATCAGCCCAGCAGAACGAGGCGCAATCGGTCGAGCGCGTCGCCACCGACCTCGTGACTCTCTACCAGGCCCTCGGCGGCGGCTGGGAAGGCACTTTCCCGGACAACGCGACCAAATAAAAAAAGGCTGCGGTGATCATCCGCAGCCTTTTCCTTTCAACACGCTCTTCTGGCGATGCCGACGCCTTGCTCGGCACGCCCGCACCGCCTTAAGCACGCACGCACCCACCCCTGATGGCACGCCCGCACCCCTTTCGGCACGTGCGCACCGCTGTCGGCACACCGGCCCCGTTTCGGCACGCCCGGACCTCTGTCGGCACGCCCGCACCCCTTTTCGTCATTCCCGCGAAAGCGGGAATCCTCTCACTTCATCGCAATTTGCAAGTTGCTATCAATTTTATCCAGGAAGTCCTGGGTATTCAGCCAGGGCGCATCCTTGCCGATCAGCAGCGCCAAATCCTTGGTCATAAACCCGGCTTCCACCGTCTCCACGCACACGCGCTCCAGAGTTTCCGCAAACGCTGTCACATCCGGCGTGCCATCAAACTGGCCGCGATAAATCAACCCGCGGGTCCAGGCAAAAATGCTGGCAATCGGGTTGGTGCTGGTCTGCTTACCCTTCTGGTGGTCACGATAATGGCGCGTCACGGTGCCATGCGCCGCTTCACTTTCCACCGTCTTGCCATCCGGGCTCAGCAGCACCGAGGTCATTAACCCCAAGCTGCCAAAACCCTGTGCCACGATGTCGCTTTCCACATCGCCATCATAGTTTTTGCAGGCCCACAAATAGCCGCCATTCCACTTCAAGGCACTCGCCACCATGTCGTCGATCAAACGATGCTCGTAGGTCAGGCCCTCGGCTTCATATTTCGCTTTAAATTCAGCGTCATAAATGTCCTGGAACGCATCCTTGAACATGCCGTCATAGGCTTTCAGAATGGTGTTCTTGGTGGACAGATAAACCGGGAATTTACGCATCAGGCCGTAATTAAAGCTGGCGCGGGCAAAACCCTGGATCGAAGCCAGCGTGTTATGCATTCCCATCGCCACGCCGGGGCCTTTGAAGTCATGCACATCAAGCAGCATCGGGGCGCTGCCATCAGCCGGGTGATAGGTTAGCTGCACCTTGCCGGGGCCAGGAATTTTGGTCTCGGTGGCGCGGTAAATATCACCATAAGCATGACGCCCGATCACGATCGGCTCAGACCAATGCGGCACCAAACGCGGCACGTTTTTGCAGATAATCGGCTCACGGAAAATCGTGCCATCCAGCACGTTGCGGATGGTACCGTTCGGGCTGCGCCACATTTTCTTCAGCTTAAATTCCACCACCCGGGCTTCATCTGGCGTAATCGTCGCGCATTTCACGCCGACGCCATATTCCTTGGTCGCGTAGGCCGCATCCAGGGTCACCTGGTCGTCGGTCGCATCGCGATGCTCAATCCCGAGGTCAAAATATTTCAGGTCAATATCAAGATACGGAAGGATCAGTTTTTCCTTGATGAAGCCCCAAATAATGCGGGTCATCTCATCGCCGTCCATCTCTACGACCGGCGTCTTTACCTTGATTTTGGCCATCTTTATCTCCTGATTTATCCCTGTTTCCTAATCATCATCATTCTGCGCCACAACCCTGCCGTATACGTTAGTTCCAACCACCCCCCGCATGGACGCCATGCGCCTGCCGCTATAGAAAACAGGCTCAAACCATGAGGACAGACAATGAGCGGACGGATTGCGGCGAAAATTGATTGGGCAAGTGACTGGGACCGCGACGCGGCATTAACCACCGCGCGTTTGTTGCTGGAAATCAAAGCTGTGAATTTTCGCCCGGAAGAGCCCTACACGCTCACTTCCGGCTGGAAGTCCCCGGTTTATATCGACTGCCGTAAAATCATCTATTTCCCCCGCGCGCGGGCCAAAATCTGCGATCTGGCGGTCGAGAAAATCTCCCGCCATATCGGCTACGAGGCCATTCAGGCCGTCGCCGGTGGCGAAACCGCCGGCATTCCGTTTGCCGCCTGGATCGCCGAACGCATGAGCGCCCCGATGGCCTATGTGCGTAAGCAACCTAAAGGCTTTGGTAAAAACGCGCTCATTGAAGGCGATGTCCCGGAAGGGCTGAACACGCTTTTGGTGGAAGACCTCACCACCGATGGCGGCTCCAAAATCGCCTTCGCCAAAGCCCTGCGAGATGCCGGGGCCATCTGCAACCACACCTTTGTGGTGTTCTTCTACGGGGTGTTCCCCGGCAGCTTCGAGACGCTCAAGAAAATGGACATCGAACTGCACCATCTCTGCACCTGGTGGGACGTGCTGGAAGCCGCCAAAGACCGCCCGTATTTTTCAGATAGCGCGCTGGCCGGGGTGCGCAAATTCCTCGAAGACCCGATGAAATGGTCCGCCGCCCATGGCGGTGTGGCCACCGCTGAGGAAGCCTTGGCGAAGAAGCTAGGTAAAAGCTGAACCGAAAAAGATACCCGCCTGCGCGGGTATGACGAATGACACCGCCATCCCCACGTCCTTACTCGTCATACCCGGGCCCTTCTTCGTCATACCCGCCCCCTCTTCGTCATTTCTGCGCCCCTTCTCGTCACTCCCACGTCCCTATTGGTCATACCCGCGCCCTTCTTCGTCATTCCCGCGAAGGCGGGAATCCTCTAACTTCCCGTTAGTCGATTCCCGAATTTCCCAACCGCACCAGCAGCTTACGCCCCAAATGTTACACGTGTAACAGATCTAACAAGACGTTATTTCCAGTTGTAAAGCGACTCCGCCAGAATCCGCTCCAGCACTTTGTTATCCACCGGCTTCGGTGCCCCTGCCAGCAACCTCTGCTGCTTCAGCGCCCCGGCGATAATCTCCGGAAAATCTGCCTCTGAATAACCAAGTTCGGCAATCCCTGAAGGTGCGCCAACCGCTTTCATCATGTCAATCAACGCGCTCGGCAAACTCTCAGGATCTGGGTTTTCAATCTTATGCCCGCGCAGCAGTTCCGCCGCCTGAATATGTTTGGCCGGGGCGGCATCGTAAGTATAACGAAACGCCGCCGGTGAACTAACAATGACCGAAAACCCGTGTGGCACAAACCCGTAATTCCGCGAATAGCCAGGCGCATGATACACATGCTTCATCCCGGCAATCGGGTAGGCGATGGAATGCGGAATATGCACCCCCGCCGTGCCAAACCCAATCCCCGCCATGGTGGCCCCTAACATCATGGTGCCGCGCGCTTCGGTATCATCTCCATCGGCCACCGCCCGGGCTAAAAACTGCCCGGAAAATTCAATGGCTTTGAGGGACCAGATATCCGCCACCGGG
This sequence comes from Acidocella sp. 20-57-95, assembly GCA_002255575.1. GTDB lineage: Bacteria > Pseudomonadota > Alphaproteobacteria > Acetobacterales > Acetobacteraceae > Acidocella. Next base: position 17,362 of record NCAT01000015.1, on the reverse strand, counting down.
TTCGAGCCTTGATAAGGCGGCCGTTCATCCGGCGAGGCTGGTTTGGGTCTTTCGTTATAAGGTTTGGAAATATAGCTCTCAATGGCATGGCACAGCACATCAAGCCCGGCCGAAGCGGTCACGCCGCCCGGGGTGGAGCGCGCTAAATCCGGGTCCACAATCGCCAATGTTGGCCGCATATAACGGTGCGAAATGCCGGTTTTCACATGCAACTCCGGAATATCCAGAATCGCCACCGTGGTGGCTTCTGACCCAGACCCTGATGTGGTGGGCAGGCAAATTAGCGGCTTCAGCGGGGAGGGGGGCTTTTTGCCACCGCCGATCGGCGGGTTCACATAATCCATAATCGCGCCGCCATGCACCGCAATCAGGTTCATAATTTTCGCCGTATCAATGGTCGAACCACCACCAAGTGCGACAAACCCATCAGCCTGGTGCTGGGCACAAAAATCCACCGCCTTGTTGAGAGACTCCAAGGTCGGCTCCACCCGAATATCCTCAAAGCGGGCGAACTTAACCCCGGCCTTGGCGATAATCGCCTCAATCCGCTCAACCAGCCCGTAAGCATGCAAGCCGGGGTCATTGACCAGTATCACGCTGCGCAACCCCAGCCGCTTCAGCTCCCAGCCCAGCTCCTCAGCGCTGCCGGTGCCGAATTTCAACTGGGTCGCTTCGAGCGTAAAGATGCTTTCAAATGCCGGCATTGCTGTCCCCCTTGATGCTTGCCCTTTCATCATTCAGTCATGCGGAGACGTCAATCAGCACAAAGGTGCCGAACCCATGGAAGTGATCGCGCAATTACAGGCAGCACTTGGTGCTAAGGCGGTGCTCACCGACGCCGCCGACAAAGCCGCGTTTGAAACGGACTGGCGGCGCATCCATAGTCACGCGGCCTTGTGCGTGGTGTTTCCCGAGACTACGGAGCAAGTGGCAGCCGCCATGCGCATCGCCGCGGCGGCTGGCGTGCAGCTGGTCCCGCAAGGCGGCAATACCGGCCTGGTGGCAGGTGCCGTGCCGGTGGCGGGCCACCCCCAGATTATCCTGAATCTGCGCCGGATGAATAAAATCCGCGCCCTCGATGCCACCGGTGACACCATCACGGTTGAAGCGGGCGTGACATTGCAAACCGTGCAGGAAGAAGCCGCCAAAGCCGGGCGGCTATTTCCCGTCAGCCTCGCCGCCGAAGGCACCGCGCAAATTGGCGGCGTGATTTCCACCAATGCCGGCGGCATTCAGGTGCTGGCTTATGGCTCGATGCGCGCGCAGGTGCTGGGCCTGGAAGTTGTGCTCGCCGATGGCCGTGTGTGGGATGGCTTGCGGGTGCTGCGCAAGGATAATACCGGCTTTGACTTAAAGCAGTTTTTCATCGGCGCGGAGGGAACACTCGGCATCATCACCGCGGCGGTGTTGCGCCTGCACCCGGCGGTTTCAGCCCATGCCACCGCCATGGTGGGTGTGCCGAGCATTGAGGCGGCATTGGATGTATTCAAAGCGATGCAGGCGAAAGCAGGCAGCTCACTCACCGCGTGCGAGTTTATCACGGCCGATGCCATGGCGCTCGGCCTCGCCCACAGCCCCACCAGCCGCTTACCGTTTAGCGCTGAAAATTATGTGCTGGTTGAAATCTCCGCGCATTCCGCCGGGGAGGCGGTGGAGGACATGCTGCTGGCGGGGCTGGAACCGCTATTGGAAAACGCCACGGCAAGTGATGCGGTGGTGGCGCAATCTGAGCGCGAGCGTGCCGATTTATGGCGCATCCGCGAAGCGCTTTCTGATGGTGAATTAGCCGCAGGTGGTTCGGTAAAACATGATATTTCTGTGCCGATCGGCGATATTCCCGCCATGGTCCGTGCGACTGAAGCCCTGATCGAGGCAAAATTCCCCGGCTTTCGCTTAAATATTTTCGGCCATATCGGTGATGGCAATCTGCACATCAATGTCCGCCCACCGGCCGGTAAGTCGCTGGCAGACATTTCGGACTATAAAGCCGCCATCACGGCAGCGGTCGAAGGTTTGGCAATGCTGCATGCTGGCAGCTTCAGTGCCGAGCATGGCATTGGCCAGATGCGCATTGTGGGTATGAGCGCACATAAATCAGCGGTCGAGCTTGACCTGATGCGCAGCATAAAACAGGCGCTCGACCCGCATGCACGCCTGAGCCCCGGCAAAATGCTGCCGGGGCTTTAACGGCGCGGGAAGGGGTTACTTGCCGGTCAGCGTGGCGAGATAGGCGATCACGTTGGCGCGGTCACCGGCATCGGGCAACCCGGCATAAGGCATCTTGGTGCCGGGTATGTCGGCTTGCGGGGCTGCGATGAATTTATCAAGTGCGGCATCTGTCCAGGTGATATTTGCCGCCTTTAAGGCTGGAGAATAGTCATACCCGGCCACCCCAGCGGCTGGTTTGCCATAAACGCCGGCCAAGGATGGGCCGATGCCATTGGCCCCCACCGTCACGCCATGGCACATCGCGCATTGGCTTTGGAACACATCATTGCCTTTGGCGGCATCGCCTGCGGCGAGTGCCGCATGGGCACTGCCCAGAGCGATGATTGCGGCGGCGGCCAGGATCGTTTTGCTAAATTTCATGTTCGTTTCCTTGAGGGTAAAAGTTAGAAGGCTAGCCAAATTCCAGTGAAAATTAAGTCATGTCCGTTCGCACTTGAGCCGTTCCCATCATAATTACTACTCGCGCCATGATAGGTTGGAAAGACAATTCCCTCGACGAAGAACTTGGCATTAGCCCAGGGAAAAAATTTCGGCCCGCCATTATTCCACGGGTAGTAATCAAGTTCGGTCGTGAAACTTGATGTATTCGGCTTGCCATTTACCGAATCACCGCCATTTTCCAGCCCGTACAAATTGGCATCGGCACTACCCATCAGGTCAGAAAATGTCTCGGTAATACCGTATTTCTGCCGATATAAATAAGACGCGGTCAGCGTGATCGTATCAAGCGTATTATTCATATTGCTGGCTTGGCCCAGGGCAACGCTGGCGGGCAGATGCTGCCATTCATGCACATAAGCCGCTTGCAGCGAAAATGCGTGAGTGCCCGAGATAAGCTGGAATTGGCTATCCAGCCCGATGTCGGTTTTGGTGTCGGATTGCTGGTGGGAAATGCCGCTCGGGATCGGATGATCCTGCAAGCCGATCGCGCCAAGCTCAAAGGAATTGCTAGCCCAGCTATGCTGCCAAGCGACCCGCCCATACGGAATGGCGCCTGAAATTGGGTTATAGCCAGCGCCTAGCGTGTGGCCAAGATTATTGGGCAATGATTGATAGACATTCGCCTCGGCATAAAGCAGATCGCTCAACGAGATATTTAGCGCACCATAGCCGCCAAGGCCCATCACCTGGCCGCCGAGCGAGGCGAGCTGCACCCCTGCCGGTGGGCCACCCCCCAACGCATCCGGCAGAAACGGATAGCCCCAGGCAGGCGGGGTGTTCCATAAATCAGTCACACCCGGATTATTATTAAAGGTGAAGCCATAAAAGAGCGGTTTGTGGAATAACGAGGTCAGCCTTGCCAACCGGATGTCGGTATTATCCCAACTGAAACTATGACCGACGCCGTTATAAGTGGCCTGAATAAAGGCCCCTAGCCCGATCGGCGCATATAACGCACCACCGTAGAACAAGCTGGTTTGCTGCACCGACCAAGCGTTATTGGAAGGGTAGTTTGGTGCCAGGCCGCCCGGTACTTTGTTTTGAACATGGGTGAAGCCGATTTCTGACATTAGTGCGAAATTCTTATAATCAGGGAACATCCCACCCGCGACATAGCCTTCCAGCTTGAATTCTCGCCCATACGGTGTGAGCTGCGGAAACCCGATATGGCAGGCTGAACAGGGCTCACCGGTCTGGGCGGCAAAGGCCGGAATGGCGTAGGCGGGACGGGTGCCGACGGCGCTTGCGATCATCGCCACGGCGATGAGGTTTCGGGCGATATGGCTGTTTTGTGGTTGCGTCATGTGCCGATCCTTCAAAATATACGACACGAATAGCCGTGGCGGACGTGCGGCGCCTTGATGTGAATCAACCCGGAATGCGTAAAATTATTATTGGCAGGCGCGGTTCCGTCCGGTCGATTTGGCGCGGTATAAGGCAGTATCAGCCTGCTCGATCAGTTGGCTGATCTTGACCGGCTGGCTATGTTGAGTGGCAATACCGATGCTCGCGGTGATAATGCCAAAGGGCGAGCCCGGATTTTCCAATTGCAGGGCAGCGATGGCGGTGCGCATCCGGTCGGCAATGTCGGTCGCGTGGGCCGTGTCCGTGCCTGGCAGCAGGAGTAAAAATTCGTCACCGCCAAAGCGAATGAGAATATCGGTCTTGCCGCGCAGATGAGCCCGAATTTCATTTGCCACCATGCGCAGGCAATGGTCGCCCTGTAAATGCCCTGTTGAGTCATTTAAATTTTTAAATTTATCGATATCGATCATGCAGATGCTGAGCGGGAGGAGGTTTTGGGTGGTCTTGCTCAGCGTGGCACAGATTTCATCAAAATAGCGCCGGTTTGGAATATCGGTCAGCCGGTCGATGTAAGCGATATTAGAAAGTTCTGCATGCGCATTGGCAGCTTCGGCGGCGGCCATCTCGTCGCGCAGGGTAATCAGAAACAGCCGGTGTTGAAAATGCAGCTGGATCCGGTGCGCCACCAGTAGCCCCACCATGGCGGCGCCGTACAGCGAGAAACGCTGCAGCTTGGCCGGAAACTCGCCGCCCGGCGTGGTGAACATGAAGCCAGCAACCAGAATGATTGAAAGGATGGCAAGTAGCTTGCCGTAGCGGAAATCGATATTGATGAACATGACGGCTGAATAAATCACCAGCAATGCGCTGATGATGTAGCCGCCGGCAATGTCTTGCTGCCCGCTCACCCGCCCGGCCAGGCCGGCGCTGATGACGCACACCACAGACGGAATGATGATGAGATAATGTTCGCGCCGCGCCAGCAAGTCGCGCTTGAGGAGCGACGCGCTGAGCAGAAAACTAACGGAAACGAGTCCCCGGAAGCCCAGAACGATCATGAGTGTGGTCCCGGTCATGTCGAAGAGGTCAAATAAGCCCGCAAAGACATTGATCGCGGCAACCCATAGGCACCAGGAGATCATGATCGCGCGGCTGATTTTCAGGCTGCGGGCTTTGTACAGTGTGGCGAGCTCAGGCGGCAGCTTCAAATCCCGCACCCGGGTCCGCAACAGCCCTTCAATCAACGGCTTGAAATGCGCCGGGTGCTTTTGGCGCGGCAGCCGGTGTGGTGCGGTTTGGCTGTGCAGCGCCGTGTCAAAATCAGCTTGCGTCATGTCGTTCATCTCAATTTCGGCATTCCGGGGTGAGTTTGTTGTCGCGCGATCCGTTTAAACCCTTGGTTGCAGTTTATAAGCTTGTATGGCTGACGTAAGTTGAGGTTAGGTTGAAAAAAGCCGGTTTTTGCGCATCTCGCGGTGCGCAATGCCAGCTTCCAGAAATATTTCTCCCGCTTCTTGGTAGCCGAGTGAGGCGTAGAATTTCATGGCTTGCAGTTGCGCATCGAGAATGATGGTGTGCGCTGGTGTTATGGTTTCAATATGGCGCATTAATTTGGCACCGATGCCGCTACCCCGGTAGGCTGCCAGCACCGCCACCCGGCCGATTCGGGCATACCCGTCTGGCAGCGTTAAAAGCCGCGCAGTGGCAACCGGCTGGTTGTCCAGCCGGGCCAGGAAATGTCGGGCAGCGCCATCGAGCGTGTCGCGCTCTTCTGCCAGCGGAACCTTTTGTTCTTGCACAAACACCTCCAGCCGGATCGCGAAACATTCGTCGAAATCGGGTGTGTCGGCACGGCATTCAATAATGGCGATGTTGGCCGGGCTGGGCTTGGTCATGGCGATTTAGCCAACCAGCGCGATGATGGTGCTCTGCGGCGGCATGGTGGGTAACAGCGTCGGCCAGCGTGTGGCGGGGGCGCTGAAGCTGGCGGTTGGGGTGGCCCCAGGGTGGCGGACCATGGCGAAGTTTGTGTGGGTTGCCGCGTCAAAGGCGGCACCGCCGAGGGCGGCGCCAACAGGAGCTAAATAGGCCATGCTGAGGAGATATTTCGAGGGGCCGCCAGTCTGCATGATAAACAGGCCATCGGCCGATACGGAGGTGTCACCTTTACTATCCGTGCCGATCCAGAGCTGGCCAAGACTGTCCAGATTCAGGGTGCGCGGGTGGGTTAGCCAGGCATTTGAGCCGGGCGTGTATTGTGCGCCCGGGGTGATCGCCGGGTTGCCGGCGGCAATCGCGATTTCGCCGGTGAAATTGCGCGCCGTCAGGTCCCCTTTGGGTGCGTGCAGGGCCAGCACATAGCCATTATCATCGCCAGCGCGCGGGTTAAGGCCGTTGGCATCAAGCGAGCTGCGGTTCGGGTTGCCGCGGCAGGCGAGATAAAGCGTGCCATTTTGGGCAATGGCGATGCCGCCGGGGGCGTCAAACACCGTACCGCCGGCGATATTGGCGGCATTCAGAGCGCCGATCAGGGCGGCGGAATCGCCGGGTAAATCCAGCCATTTGATGTTGCTGCCATTGACCTGGGCTACCGCCAGCGTGCCGGTATCAAGCGCGGTGCCGTCAGTGGCGTTGCTGGCGGCGATGAAGCGGAAAAAATAGCCCGCATCGGCGTCCTGGCTGATGAAAATAACCGGGCGGCCATCCGGCGTGGCGGTGGCGGCGATGGCAGATTTGGCGAACCGCCCAAGCGCGGTGCGCTTTACCGGGATGGCCTGCGGGTCGAGCGGATTAAACTCGGTCACCCAGCCAAATTTCGGCGCTTGCGTAGGGTCGTTATAGCCAAACCCGACATTGGCGAGGCGGCTGAGCCAGGGGGCAGCGTCGCCTTCAGCCAGCAAAGCCGTGCCCCAAGGTGTGGTGCAGCCACCTTGCGGGGCCAGTATGCCTTGCACCGTGCTGCCGATGGCAGCGGCCGCCGGGCCGGAGATTTGGCAGAGCGTGCCGTCTGCTAGGCGGCGGGACTGGTAGCCACCTTGGACTGTGACCCAGCGGCCGGCTTGGTATTGCAAATTAAGCACCGTCGCGCCTTGCAGCTTACCGGCAACAGCCGGGGCATCCATCCCGCCTTGGAACAGCATATTGGCGGGCGCGGTTGGGTTGGCCAGCACCATGATCAGGCGGGGAACACCGTCCTCGGCCGGTGGTGGCGCGATCAGGCCCGCGACGACCGAATCGTAAGGGAACTGGCTGCTGGCCTGGTCCTCAGTGAGTGGATTGGGGTTGAAAGGCGGCGCATCCGGCAGCAACGGGTCGCCCCAGCGCATGATGACCATACGATTATACGGGGGCGCCACGGTATCATCGAGCTTGGCGGCCTGTGGGTTTGGTGCCAGCGGAACCGGCGTGTTGGTGACGGGCGCGTTGGTGGTGGGCGCGCTGGTGGTGGGCGCGCTGGTGGTGGGTACGCCGGCCACACCCAAAACGGATTGTGCGTGGGCGGTGATGGCGGCGAGCGGCGTGAGAGATAGTCCCCCCAGCAGCGCCCGGCGCCGCATGCGGCTAGAAACCGTTGCCACTGCTGCCTGCACCGGGGCCGCCCAGGGCGCCAGCGCCAGCATTACCCTGGCCGGCACCACTACCGCCGAGGCCCGGATTATAGCTGCCGACACCGCCGATGATCTGCTGCACGAGGCTGGCCGAGCCGCCGGGCACCGGTGTGGTGGCGCTATCCATCGCCACATCCACCCGGTCCTTTAGGCCGTCTTTGCTAATTTTGCGCAGCACACCGGTATTATCAAAGCTCAGCGTCACAACTTGTTGCTGGGCCACGCCTTCGGTCTGGCCGATCCGCATTTTGGTGATTTGGCTCACATAGACCCAGTTATTATCGTTGAATTCCTCATGAAAGGTCGGCGGGCCGAGCAATGCCTGCACGTCGGCCTGCAAGGAGGTGCCGACGACAAGTTCCTTTAAGTCATGATCCGAGACGGCGATGCCGCGATAATGCGGGGAGTCCGTAAATAGGCCGCAGCCAGGTAGGGACAAAGCAATGCCGAGGGCCAAAACCTGGCGCAGACGGTTAAAATTTGGCAACGGGGCAGGGCGCAAGCTCAAGTCCTTCATGGTAGAATGTCTGGCCGTGGCGTGTCTCGCCATGGCTGTTATGGTCGTTGTACGCCTTCGCGCGGTTGATGCCAATAAAGCAGGATATGATTGATGAGTGACGATATGAGCCAGATTTTCAGCCGCCGGATGAAGCTGGGGGGCATTGGGACCAACAAGGTGACCCGCACCATAACCGCTACATCTGAGGAATGCGCGGCGCTGGCGGCTTTGTTCGGCCTGCCCGCCATCGCAGCACTGGCGGGTGAGTTTACCGTGAGCCATGAGCGCGCAGGGGTGCTCGCGGCGGATTTGAAACTGACAGCGCGAGTGACCCAGGAATGCGTGGTGACGCTGGAATTATTCGAGACCACAATCACGGAAGCGGCGCAGTTGCGCTTTGTGCCGGAGAGCAAGCTCGGGGCCGGTGATGTTCTGGACGCGGAGACGCTGGAAGGGCCGGATGAGATCCCCTATGCGGGCGAGGCGATTGATTTAGGCGCGGTGCTAGCCGAGCAACTGGCCTTGGCGCTGGACCCCTACCCGCGCAAACCAGGGGCCGCGTTGCCGGAAGGGTTTGGTGAGGCGGCAGCAAGCGGCCCGTTTGCGGCGTTGTTGCCGTTTAAAAAGCCGGAGGTCTAACGCGCAGCGTGAGCGGCCGGTGGTGAGCCAAAATCACCTCATTGCATTTCTGCAATCAGCCGCCATCTCTGCTTTGAAAAAATCAGGGGCAGGCTGTGATTGACCGATTATTTGATTTCTCTGGGCGGATGGGGCGGCTGGCTTATTTTGGTTGGTCTATTGTGACGACCGTATTTTTATCGATTGTCGCGTTTCTTGCGAACATCTTGGATTTGGTTGGCCAGCGGGCAGATAACAAGATTCTACTTATATTAGGCCTTATTTTAGCGGTGCTGGGTATTGTGTTGACGCTTTGGGCTGGCGCCTCGATTGGCGCCAAACGGCTGCATGATATGAATTTGCCGGGCTTTAATATCATCTGGATTCTGGGTCTGTATTTGGCTTGGCCGGCGCTATCGATAATGTCGTTTGATGATGTGGCGATTGTCGATAAGGTCATTGTGGCGATCGTCGCGCTGGTTATGTTGTTTGGTCCCGGTACAAACGGCCGAAATCATTATGGTTAAGCGCGGTGGCAAGGCTGGCGCGCGTGCGGTGAACAAGGTGCTCGGCACCCGGCGAGGCCTCATCGGCAATGCCGCTTGGGCAAAAGACCGTGCCCCTAAGATGTCCAATTTAGAAGATGTCCAATTTGGGCCAAGCGGCATGATGGCACTTGCGCGTGCCGGGGCCATAGCGGGCTGGGGTTCGATAGAGCCGAGATTAATTGCGAAAACCACAACAACATCGCACAGCGTTTGATCAACACGGAGCAGGGATAATGAGTGGCTTACAAGCGGTCGTCTATTTTTCCTTATGGACCTTGTTGTTGGTGGTTTTTTATTCCGGTTACCGTGTAATTCCGATTCTCCGTGGCACGAAAAAACCCAATGCCTGGACGCGCGGTGGTGCGGTCGATGAGCCTGGGGTTATCACGCGGACCCACCATGCCCATCTCAATGCCTTGGAAACACTGCCAATTTTTGCCGCTGTGGTGTTGGCTGGGGCAGCCCTGGGCAAACCTGCCCCCGCCAACGCGGTTGGCGAATTTATTGTGGTTCTACGGGTGGCGCAGAGCGTGATCCATATGATCAGCACCAGCCCGATGATGGTGCTGCTGCGGGCCGTGGCATTTTTTGCCCAAATATTGCTGATTCTATGGATGATCCGCGGCATTCTGGCGGGTTAAACAGCGCTGCCATAGCCGTGTGAAACCCCTGCCATGCGGCCCCGGCTGGGCCGGTGCAGGGCATGATACTTGCGATGCAAGCCGGGCTCTGCTACGCCGCGCCTCTCATATCATCCTTTTTTGTTTTCAAGGCGTAACTCACTATGGCTGTTCCTAAGAGAAAGACCTCCCCGTCGCGCGCTGGTATGCGCCGCAGCCATCAGGCTCTGCGTGCAGAATCCCATGCTGAATGCGGTAATTGCGGCGAACTGAAGCGCCCGCACCATGTTTGTGCCCATTGCGGCCATTATGATAACCGTGAAGTTGTGGCCTCTGGCAAGACCGCCAAGGGCGTTGTTCGTATCTGAACTCTGACCGATCTCTCCCCCCGCGTATTTTTAGACCGAACGGTGTGAAATGAGCCGGAGCAATTTGTTGGCTGTGGATGCCATGGGGGGAGATGATGCACCGGCGATGGTTATGGCCGGGCTGGAATTGGCGGCGGCGCGTCATCCGCAGGCAAAATTCCTGATTTATGGCGATGAAGCGGTGATTGGCCCGATGCTGGCCAAGACCAAGCGGCTGAAGACGCAAGCTGTTATCCATCATAGCGCTGAGACCGTAACGGGCGACATGAAGCCGACCGTAGCGCTGAGACTGCGTGATAGTTCGATGCGCCGCGCCATTGATGCCGTGCATGGCGGCGAGGCGGCTGGCGTGATTTCCGCCGGCAATACCGGTGCGCTGCTGGCCCTCTCCAAGATTGTTTTGAAAACCCTGCCGGGGATCGACCGGCCCGCGATGGCGGCGATTGGGCCGTCCGCCAAGGGCGATGTGGTCATGCTCGATTTAGGGCTGAACGTGGTTTACGATGCCCGGAACCTGGTGGAATTTGCCCTGATGGGGGAGATTTTTGCCCGGGTGGTGCTGGGCCTACCTGCCCCTAGTTTTGGCTTGCTGAATATCGGGTCTGAAGAAGGCAAGGGTGACGAGACCTTGCGCTCAGCCGCCGCGACCCTGCGCGACAGCCCGATTTCGGGGCAGTTTTACGGATTTGTTGAAGGCCACGACATTGCGGCGGGGACGGTGGATGTGGTGGTGACGGATGGCTTTACCGGCAATGTGGCGCTGAAGACCGGAGAGGGAGCGCTGAAATTGGTCGGTGAACTTCTCAAGCGCGTTTTCAGCTCTGGCCCGCTGGCCAAGGCCGGCTATTTGCTGGCCCGTGGCGGTTTGCAGCGGTTGCGCGAATGGCTGGACCCGCGCCGTTATAATGGTGCGGTGCTGCTGGGTTTGAACGGCGTGGTGGTGAAATCCCATGGTGGCGCTGATGCTGAGGGTTTTGCCCATGCGGTGGACGTGGCGCTTGATATGATTACCCATGATTTTAACCAGAAAATAGGCGATAGTTTGGCGGCTTTGGACAAGGCTCTGCTCGACCCGGCGACGGTTGTACCGCATGTCTGAAGGCTTGATCCGCCGGTCGGTTCTGACGGGTGTGGGGCATTATCTGCCAGAAAAAATCACCTCGAATGCCGAAATGGCGTTACGCGTTGATACCTCTGACGACTGGATCACCGAACGTACCGGTATCAAACAGCGGCATTTTGCGGGCTCCCATGAAACCGCAGCTTTTATGGGCGCAGCGGCGGCGCGCGAGGCATTGGCCAAGGCGGGCGTGGACCCGCTGGCGGTGAACGCGATTATCCTGGCAACCTCCACCCCTGACCAGGCATTTCCGGCGACCGCCGTGCATGTGCAGGCCGCGATTGGCGCGCATAACGCCTTTGGGTTCGACCTCGCGGCGGCGTGCTCTGGTTTTATTTATGGGTTGTCAGTGGCGGACGGGCTGATCCGGGCGGGGCAGGCTGATAACATTCTCGTGATTGGATCTGAGGTTTATTCGCGGATTTTGAATTTCGAGGACCGCGGTACCTGTGTTTTATTCGGTGACGGTGCGGCTGCCGTGCTGCTGCAAGCCCGTGATGTGGCGCCTGGCAGCAAGGGCGTGCTGTCCACCCATCTGCATTCTGATGGCCGTTTGGCGGACATGTTATATGTCGATGGCGCTGTGGGGCAGCCCGAAAAATCCGGCAAATTGGTGATGAATGGCCGGGAGGTTTTCCGCCATGCGGTGACCTTGTTATCTTCAGCTGTTAATGAAGCATTAACTGCTAATGGTCTGACAAATAAAGATATAGATTGGCTGGTGCCGCACCAGGCGAACCGCCGGATTATTGATAGTGTCGGCAAAAAACTGGGCCTGACAGAAGCGCAAGTGGTGGTGACCGTGGACCAGCACGCCAACACCTCGGCTGCGTCGATTCCGCTGGCGCTCTATCAGGCGATGTCGGATGGCAGAATTCTGCCAGGACAATTGGTTCTGCTGGAAGCTTTAGGTGGCGGGTTAACCTGGGGCTCTGCGCTGATTCGGTTATGAACAAATGTTAAGTGTTGTTGACCAAGTGAAATCGCGTGCTAATCTTGTAAAATGAACACTTTGACGCGCGCGCAGCTCACTGAGGCTATCTATGCCACGGTGGGTCTCTCTCGTAACGAATCGGCTGACTTGCTGGAGTCGATGTTAACCCGTGTCGCGGATGCGTTGACTGAAGGAAAATCTGTTAAAATCAGTGGGTTCGGGACATTTTCGGTACGCCAGAAAGGGCGCCGGATTGGCCGCAACCCGAAAACCGGTGTGGAGGTTCCCATCATGCCGCGCCGGGTGCTGGTGTTCCGCCCAAGCCAGATGCTGCGCGATGCCGTGAACGGTACCGTCACCACGCCGCTTGAACATTGAGCATCATGAAAATAGACCCGGCTGATGACGGGATTGAAGATGATTTTGAGGATCATCACGCCGACCCGTCGCGCGCCCGGACCCGCAAATCAGCTGATGCGTTTCGCACGATTAGTGAAGTGGCCGATGAGCTGCATGTACCGCAACATGTGCTGCGATTCTGGGAGACCAAGTTCCCGCAGGTAAGGCCGCTGAAGCGCGGTGGTGGGCGGCGTTATTACCGGCCCGAGGATGTGCTGTTGCTGCGGCGCGTGGCGGATTTACTCTACACGCAAGGTTATACCATCAAAGGCGTGCAAAGACTGTTGCGTGAAGGCGGCGGGGCGTTGCATGAAGATATTCCGCCGGCGTCAGCGGAAGAGCGTCTGGCCGCCGAGGTGGAACGTAAACTGGCTCCGGAACCTGAGATGACGCGCAAACCGACCGAGACTGCCCCACAACTCTCAATGCCCGGGCTGCTGCCCGCAGACCCTGAACAGCCGGTGCGTTCGGATAATTTGCGGCCCGCCCAGGCGCGCGTACTGGTGCGCCAGAAGGCTGACCCGGAAGCCGAACGGTTACGCGCACTGCTTGGCGATACGTTGCAGGCGTTGGAGCAATTGCGGGGTTTGCTGGGTTAAACCAATATCGCTTTGGCGCTGGCCGAACGGGCGGTTCGACCCATTCAGTTTGGCACTATATCACCGGCTGGCAAGCTCTGGCACATAGCGGGCGATGCCGCCATTTTTGAAGAATTTACCGCTAACCTGGAATGTCGGCGCAGTCTCGCTGGCTGAAGGCGTGCGGGCGGGCATGGCGGTGGCTGTCACGGTGCTGCTGGGCCAAGTGCTGGGGCTGCCGCATTTTGGCCTGGCAGCCTTGGGGGCGCTGCTAACCTGCTTTGCCGACCCTGGCGGGCCGCTGCGCCGGCGGGCGCCGGCGGTGCTGGCATTCGCGTTTTTGGCGGGCATGTCATACGGTTTTTTTGGTTATTTACGTGGTTACGGCGTGCTGGTGGCAGCCCCGGCGGCGGGCTTAGCGATTTTTGCGGCCAGCTATGCCCGTATTTACGGCCAGGGCGGCTTGCAGGTGGGCAATCTGCTGAGCGTGGTGATTGTGCTGGCGCTGGATTATCCGGCGGGCTCCCTTTTGGGTGCGGCAGAGCAGGGGGCGAATATTTTTGCCGGTGCGCTCTGGGCCGCTGGGCTGACATTGCTGATCTGGCGGATCCATCCCTTTAAGCCGACGCGTCTGGCGCTGGCGGAGGTGGCTGGGAAATTGAGTGTCCTGGCAAAAGAATTGGCTGCTTTGGCGCAGTCCGCACCTGATATGGCGGCATTTGAGGCGCATGCGGCGCGGCACCGGCGCGGGGTGCGTGAAGCGATTGAGACCGCGCGTGGCGTGGCGCTGGATACATTCCGCCGTCGCGGCCTGGTGAGCCAGCGGGCGGCCCAGACAAGTGTGCGCTTGCAGACATTGGAGCAGATGTTTGGCGGGCTGATCGCGCTTTCGGATGTTCTGGAACATGATGTGGCGATCCGGCCACAAGCGGCCCGGGTGCTGCGGCTGATTGCAGGTGGGTTGGCCGCGCTGGGGCGTGATATTGTTGCGGCGGTCCGGTTGGATACGCCGAAAAAACTGGCGAGCCTGGACCGGCTACGGGGCGAAATTGCCAAATTGCCGCCGGAGTCTGAAGCGGCCCATGTGGCGAGCGCGATGGCGGAGAATTTCGCGGTGTTGATGACGGTGTCCAGCCCGGCAGGCCAAGCGCTTTCGGGTATGAATAATATTCCGTGGCGGACCCGCATTTTGTCGCCGATACGCTCAAACTTCCGGCTAGAGTCGGCACCGTTGCGGCATGCGCTGCGGGCCTGGGTGATTGTGACCCCGACTTTGGCGTTCACCATGCTGGTGCATCAGCAATTTGCCCATTGGGCGACCATTACGATGATATTGTGCTTGCAGCCGTATTTTTCGGCGACCTGGGTGCGGGCGGCCGAGCGGATTGCCGGCAACGCGCTGGGTGGGGCGCTGGCGGCGGTGATCGGGCTGATGGCGCAAACGCAGTTGGCGCTGGCGGTGATTATGTTGCCGCTGACGATGTTTGCCTTTGCCATCAGGGGCGTAAGCTACGGGGCGTTTCAGGCGGCGTTAACGCCGATGGTGGTGCTGCTGGTGGAGCAGATTTTGCCGGGGGCGGACCAGATGAATGTGGCGCTCTCCCGCATTGGCTACACCCTGCTGGGTGGGGTGCTGGCGGTGCTTGGGAATTTGCTTTTATGGCCGGGGTTTGAGCATGAGCGGGTGGAAGCCAGCATCGGCCAGGCGCTGGCGGCGCACGCCGCTTATGCAGACGCAGTTTTCAACGCTTTGCTGGATAACGCGCCAGTACCTGACGCGGCGCGGCGGACGGCCGGGATGGCCAGCAATAATCTGGAAGCCTCGTTGGCGCGGGCGCTACTGGAGCCGCATAAAGGCCGGGATGCTGTGCTTGAGCGGGGCGCGGTGGTGGATGCGGCGCTGCGCCGGATGGCGGGCAGGCTTTCTGTGCTGGCGCTGGACCGACCCAGCCTGCCGCCGGAGGCGCGGGCAGCTTGGCAGGAATGGCGGGTGTTTTTGGCGCGAAGCCTGGCTGGGGAGACGGCAACCAGACCGGCTTTGCCCCTCGGCCCAGGGGCGGAGGCACTGACCAGGCTGGCCCGGCAGGTGGAATTAATTGCCCAACCTTAGCGGGTGTTTGTGGCCCATTAGGTGATTTAACGATTCCGGCCCATGATGGTGATAGCAACCTTGAGGCTGAGATGTTTTCCCTGTTTTCTTCGATGAGCGCGATGGTGCTGCAAAGCACGATGCTGGCAATAGAGTCCCAACAAGTCATTACGATGCGCCTGACCAAATTCGCCTCTGGCGGACCGGATGTTCAGAGCGAGGCCGAGTTGATGGTGAATGAAAAAGTTCAAGAGCTGATGAAAGCCGGGCAGACTTTGATGAAGGCTGCTTTTGAAGGCAAATCGGGTCTGGGCATTGATACGGTGCTGGGCCATTACCGTGAAACAGTGAGCGCCAACGTGGCGAGGTTGAGCGCTTAAACCCGGCATGATATAAAAACTGGCGGCTTTGTTCGCGAAATTGCTGGGATTTTCGTGGACAGGCATGGTGGTTCATCGTGACATTCGCTGTTTCAGAGACGTCTAAGCCACGCTGGTTTGCCGTTTGTGCGATTGTTAGTTTTATCATTCTGGCTTTTTTGGATAGCCGGCTGTTTGGTACGGAGCTGATTAATTCCGACCAGGCCAATGCGCTGCTGGTGGCCCAGGACATGGTGGCCGGGAATTGGCGGCTGCATGGCTGGTGGATGGCACCAGATAATTATATCGGCTTGGATGAGTTGGTATTTGCGGCGGTTTGGGCCGTTACGCATAATGCGGTTTTAACAATCAGGCTTGCCGCCATCATCGCATGGATTGGCCTTGGTATTGTGATGGTGATCCTGGGGGCCGGTATGCGCCGCGGGCGGTTGATGGGACTTTTGGTTCTGTTGGCCATGATATTGATACCGAATACGGGCGCCTATGCGG
Organism: Acidocella sp. 20-57-95; assembly: GCA_002255575.1. Taxonomy (GTDB): domain Bacteria; phylum Pseudomonadota; class Alphaproteobacteria; order Acetobacterales; family Acetobacteraceae; genus Acidocella. Next base: position 1,137 of record NCAT01000015.1, on the reverse strand, counting down.
CTAATTTTTATTTTAATGCACCGCTGCATGTGCTGACCGTAATGTGCATTTTTTTGGTCGTGATGATTGTGGATGCCATGCTTGCACGCGTCAGCGTGCCTTGGGGGCTGTGGTTTACTCTACTCATCTTGACGACTGACGCGGCCTTTTCGGACCCGTTCTTTATTTATGTTGGCGCCCTGCCGATCGTGGTTGCGCTTATGCTGATGCGAACCAAGCCTGGTGCCATAAGACTAAAGATTGTTTCGCTACTTGCTTTCGGCGTGGCCATGGCAAAACTACTTGTTTGGTTAAACCAATGGACGGGTGGGTTTACCGCACTACCGCTGGAGACGAATATTCCTCAGCTCGCGGACTTGTTCCGCACAGCAGGCTTCATGGGGCCTGTATTGTTGAGTATTTTTGGGTGTGTGCCGCTTGGTGGTGGATTTTTTGGGCTCGCGGTGGCGCTGCTACGCTTGCCATTGATTTGTTTTGCAGTCGTGAATTGTTACCGGATGCTTCGCGTCTATGCGCCAATTCTGAGCAATCGATTTTCAAGCGCGTCGTATTTAAGTTTTATTGATATCACGTTATGTTTGATCATTGTTTTTGATGTTTCTGCGGTTGTTTTTGGTAATCTGTTTCAAGAATATTCTTGTGTAAGGTTCTTTCTCCCGGCCTGGGTCGCGGTGAGTATTTTGGCGGCGCGGCATATTATCATAAGCAAGACAACCGTTACCTATTTTGCTGTTGTCTCGCTTGCTAGTGTGGTCATGGCATTTGCGAAGATATCCGAAATTCAGGTGCCGGTGAATTTTCCATCAGATACAATCGCTCTTGTTGATGCTCTTGAAAAACATCATTTGCGTTACGGGTATGCGGGCTATTGGCAGGCTTCTGATGCGACCATCGCGAGTGGTGGCGCGATTGTCGCGCGGGCATTTTTGGCGCATCAAGTAAAACCTGTTTCACCGTATCGATTTTTTGCAAAGTCTGATTGGTATGAGGGAAAGCCAGAGGTCTCGCAATATTTTATCGCGGTACCGAACGATAAAAGTAAGCGTAAGCTGATCCCCGTCTTGTGTTAACCTTGTTGATCCTGAATCTGATCGTTTGATTTTAACGGTGGGGATTTTGTGGCGAGGCGTGTGATCG
>NCAT01000092.1 GCA_002255575.1 Acidocella sp. 20-57-95 | reverse complement strand
GGCATGGCGGATCAGATGCGTATGGATGGTGACATTGTCGTCGGCGAGATTGCGGTAGGTCGTGTTCAGCAGCCGCAGCCTTGCATTACGCAGCGCATGATCGGCCAGCTCGAACGCTTGGCCCTCAACATGCCCCATCGCCAGCAGCGCCCCGCTTTCCAACAGCACGGTCTGCGGCCCGATATGTCCGATATAGGGCAAATATTGCGTGGCGGGGCGCTCAGCACGGGCGCTATCCCCCCACATCACGCATACCCCGGTAACGAGCGCGGCCATGACCAGGTGCCGGCGACACCGAGGCCCCGCCCCATCTCTTGCCATCAACTGACCGGCCAGCGGTGCGCAAATACATCAGCACAACACCGACAGCGTTATAGTCCCGCGCAACCAACTCCCGCGCCGCCAGCCAGAGCGGCGCCATCACCGTCAAATAAAGCGGGTTCTTGAAGATCACGACGATCAGCCCGGCCAGCATGAGCAGCATCGCCCCCAGACTCAACGGCACGCCCATGAACATCGCGGGCCTCGTCGCCGCGAGATACAGCGTGTCAGCTTCAAGGGGCTCCATCTCAACCGCCCCCGGTCAAAGTCTGGCCGAGATAGGAAGCGCCAAACATGATGACGATGCCGCCGATGATGCCCGCGATCACGCCGAGCGACGCCCGGCCGAACATGAACAGAAACCCGATGCCGATAATCCCGAGCACGGCGATCGTTTCACCAAACGGTCCCAGGATGAAGGTGCAGACATTGTTGATCATCGTCTGCGGGCTGGCCCCGCCCGAGACGGTCTGGGCGTAGGCAAACGCCGGAAGCCCCAGCATGACCGCCAGCAGCGCCACGGACCACGCTCGAGCGGTCACGGGCCATAATCTGGTCAGACGTAACATCTGCGCCTGCGCGAGAAGCATCGGGGCAATCATGTCTATCATGGCGACCTCATCGTTTGGTGTGGGGAATCAGCCTCGGCGGGCGCGGCATTGCTTCGCCCGGCGACATCCAGCCCGAGCGGCACCAGCCAGGGCGCGCCATGGGCCCGCGCGTAACTGCCGGTGGCCGATACATCCCAGGAGGGTGGCATGTCCGGGGCGATGG
>NCAT01000014.1 GCA_002255575.1 Acidocella sp. 20-57-95 | reverse complement strand
TGGCGGACCCGACGCGATTCGAACGCGTGACCTTTGCCTTCGGAGGGCAACGCTCTATCCAGCTGAGCTACGGGTCCAGTGGCTTGTTCATACAGGCAAAGGCCAGAGGCTGGCAACGCCCCCGGCCCTTTACCCCCTTACACCACCCGGAAGTTCTTGAACTGCCAGGGGTCGGTGGCGTCAACATCCTCGGCAAACAGCACACCGCGCTCTACCAGCGGGGTCCAGCTGGAATATTCTCCGGCCATGGTGCCCAGGTACGGCAGCGCAATTTCCAGCACGCGGGCGTGGTTCAGCGCGTCAGCCTCCACCACGCCCACCGCCGGGTTTTCGATTGCCCAGATCACGCCGCCCAGCACCGCGGCGGTGACTTGCAACGAGGTTGCGTTGTTATGCGGGCACAATGCGCGCGCATCCTCGATGGAGAGCTGCGAGCCGTACCAATAGGCGCCCTTGGCATGGCCCATTAGCAACACGCCCAACTCATCCACGCCGCTGATGATCTCGTCTTGCATCAGTCGCTGGGCTGGCTGCATTTCCCAATTCTTACCAGCCAGCTCATGGATCGACAGCACCGCGTCGTCGCACGGGTGGTAGGCATAGTGCACGGTGGGGCGGTAGCTGACGGTGTTTTTGTCACCCAAAGTGAAATAGTCAGCAATAGAGATCGCCTCGTTATGGGTGATGAGGAAGCCGTGGAACGGGCCTTCCATCGGCGTCCAGGTGCGCACGCGGGTGGAGGCACCGGGGCGTTGCAGATAGATGGCGGCATCGCAGCCGAATTCATGGTGCGCGCCGTCGGCCGGCAAGGTTTTCTCGTGCGTGCCCCAGCCGAGTTCGGCCGGCTGGCAGCCTTCGCCGATGAAGCCGTCGATCGACCAGGTATTCACAAATTCGCCGCCCTGCTTTGCCACATTGGCAACTTGCGTATCACGTTCGGCAATATGGATCACCTTCACGCCGAGGCTTTGCGCGAGCTTGCCCCAGCCTTCGCGGGTGGCGGGAATGGTGGCATCAGCACCGGTGTCGTGCGCGAGATTCAATAGCGCCTGCTTGACGAAATGCGAAACCAGGCCAGGGTTGGCGCCATGCGCGATCACCGCAGTGGTGGCCTTCGGGTCGTCCATCAAGGCGAGCGCACTTTCCCGCAGCGCATAGTTGGAACGCTGCGACGGGGTGAGCGAGAGGTCGGTATAGCCGCCGGCCCATGGCTCGATGCAGGTATCGAGATACAACACGCCGAGTTCGCGGCACAGCTTGATGAGTGCCACGGATGAAATATCCACTGACAAGTTCAGCAGAAAATCGCCCTCGGCCAAACGCGCGGTCAGCACATCGCGATAATTCTCACGCGTGACGGCGAGAATTTCTTCCGTAATGCCGAAGGATTTTGCCACCGCGCTGCCGCGGTGATCGGAGGTCAGGATCGAGATATTTTCCTTCGGCATATCGATATGCCGCAGCAGCAAGGGCAGCACGCCCTGGCCGATGCTGCCGCAGCCCAGCATGAGCAGGCGGCCTGAAAAAGAGACATGCTTGATCGCGACGTCATTTGGCATCGAGAGATACTCCTACAGATGAAAGATTAATTGTGCTTAGGCGGCGCTTGCAAAAGCAAACGGCATTTCCGTGACATCCTGCGCGGCTTCATAACCGGCTGTTTCCAGCATCGGGCGGTCTGAAACTTCCACAAGTGCGGCGCGGTCGAAGCCGTTGAACGAGGTGCGCAGACAGGCGCCGTAGGCCCCTAGCTGACCAAGCTCGATCCAATCACCTTCTGCCACGTCGTCCGGCAGCATGAAGGGGCCGTGCATCACGTCGGCGGAATCGCAGGTGGGGCCGAACAGGCTGAACGCGGCTTCCGGTGCGCCGATGACGCTTTTTGCAGCGCGGATCAGCTTGGTTGGGAAGCGGAAGCCCAGAATACCGGCGTCCGACAGCGAACCATACACGCCGTCATTCACATACAGCATGTTGCCTTTGCGCAGCTGCACCTGCACCACCACCGAGCCGCCGCCCGCGACGAGCGCGCGGCCGGGTTCTGCCCAGAGCTTGGTGTTGGGCAGGTTGAGCTTATCGAACGCCGCGTCGATTTCGGCCATGAAAGCGCCGAGCGGCGGGGGGTCGATGTCCGGGTAGGCAACCGGAAAGCCGCCACCGACATCAATAACATCCACGGCCACCCCGGCACGCACGATGACCATGCCGGCCAGTTCCATGGCTTCGCGCCAGGCCAGCGGGTCCATGCATTGCGAGCCGACATGGAAGGACAGGCCAAGCTTGCCCGCAAAGCCACGGGCGGTGCGCAGAAGTTCGATGGCGGTTTCAACATCCGCGCCAAACTTGGTGGAGAGGTTGATGGCGGCACCGCTGCTGGGCAGCGCGAGGCGCACGAACAGGCCAGGCTTGGCATCGAGCGACGCGCCGCCGATTTCTCCCAAGATTTTGTCCATCTCGGCTTGGGTGTCGAGCACAAAGTCGCGCACGCCATTCACCACCCAAGCTTCACGGATGGCGCCACGGGATTTCACCGGGTGCATGAAATGGATGGCGGCACCTGGGAATAACCGGCGCACCAGGGTGACTTCGGCGATCGAGGCGCAGTCGAAATGGCGCACGCCGCCGGCCCAGACTGCGCGCAGCACGGCCGGTTCCGGATTGCATTTCACCGCGTACAAAACATCGCCGTTGAACGCCTGCACGAACGCTTGCGCGGCCGCGCTAATCGCCGCCGGGCGCACGCAATGCAGCGGCTCTTCCGGGCGCATGGAAGCCACGATACCGGCCACATTCGGCATGGTCGCCGCCTGGGTGCTAAGCGAAAAATGGCGGTGCAAAGGTGCCACCGCGGCACGGTTTTGAATCAGGCTCATGGAAAAATCCTCGCAAATCGCAAAGGCCGATGCACGCATTTACTTTGCGTACACGGCACGTCGATACCAACACAACGGAAAAATGCTGCCGCTTATCGCGGAAGCGCTTCAGGCGATGATGCGCGGACTTCGCATCGCAACTATACTCTCAGCCAACATAGCCGTCTCCTAATTGATCCCGGACCGAAGTCCGACTCTCGACCTACCAGGATGCGTCCCGTCGTTGCTGTGCGCGCTGTCATCTCAGCAGGCTCGCGGCACGTGCGATTGCATCTTGCTCTCTCCTCCCGGATCAAGCGGATGCGCCGTATAGGACAAAGCTTTCTTGGATAGTTATGCTATTTCAGTATGGCGTCACGCCTTGGGGACATGGTGCCAGGTGCCGGGCTCAAGTCTGCCGCACAGCTTGTGTCGAACGATGCACGAGCAGGAACATTCACAGTCACGCGCGTAACATGTTCTTAGCAACGCCACCTTCCTCTCGCCTATTTTGCCAAGCAACACAGGCCCCAACAGCGCATCCGCCCCCAAGCCACATCAGTGGCTGTGCGAGACCCATCTCCACCGTAGCATCCTGCAACCGCAATCCGCTTATCCCGGTACTTGAGAGCACCGTTTGCGCGGCATCAATGATCACTCGCTTGGCGTCATAAGAAGTTTGGTTCAACTACTTGGGGGCAAAAGTCTTCAATATTGCTGGCTTCTTGCACGGCAAGGTTTTGTTCCCGCCCGTGTTAATTTTGTTCGTTTCCGCGAACCATTTCCGTGCTAAATCCCATGTTAATAACCACTGTCTAGGATTCTCACGCCACGGCCTGGATTTTCGCGTCCCCCTCATAGGCCGCTGGCAGGGCGGGCCCGATATTGGTACCGCTACTTACATTAGAACGCGCTTCGCTATTTAAATTAGCACGCGCTTCGCTGCTCATATTTGAACGCGCTTCGCTGCTCATATTTGAACGCGCTTCGCTGCGATGATCGATCACCATGTAGCCGCGTCCCCAATTGGTCTCGACAAAATCATCCACGCCGAGAAGCTCCATTTTTTTACGTATCTTGCAAATGAACACGTCGATGATCTTCGGGTTCGGCTCATCCAACCCGCCATAGAGATGGTCCAAAATAGCTTCCTTGCTCAGCACTACACCTTTGCGAAGTGCTAAGATTTCAGCGATCTGATATTCTTTCTTGGTCAGCGGAACTGGCTGGCCCCGCGCATAGAGCTTCTTGGCGTTCATGTTGATTTCCACGTCACCAATGCAAAGCGCATTATCCTGAAAACCCCGGCTGCGGCGTACCAGATTCTGCACCTTCATGAAAACTTCCTCATGGGAGAGCGGATCTACGATCAAATCATCAGCACCGGCTTGCAGTACCTTCAGTCGCCCCATCTCACTTAAGCTGCGGGTGAGCACAACCACCGAGGCTTTCACCCGCGCCAGGCGAAGCCGCCTGATCAAATCGATATCATTCAGCCGCTCCTGCGTTATGCGCAACAAAACGACATCGTAATCGTAAAATTTGACCAAATCGAGCACCTCATCGGCGTCATTCGTTTCGTCAATAATTGTTAAACGGGACCGCAGGAACGGCACCAGCAGGTCCGCTTTATTAGAAATCGTCTCAAAAGATAGTATTTTCATTGATAACTTCCTTTCATTGACACTGGCGTACAACCACAAGAAGCATTTGTCAATTTTTTTATTGAATACTTCTTTAGGTTGTCTTTATTTTGATATTTTGCCTGACTTTATGGCGCGACCCTATTTGCGCGTAACTGTCATGTCTTTTGGGCAAGGAATATGCTACCTCGAAAGGACTTCGCGCCTTAACAACGTGGCCAAACAGGGAGCCAACCATGCAGCATAACATCACCGGTAGTACGATGCCGGTTGTCCAAATTACCTTGAATCCAGGTGAAAAAATAATCTCGGAATCTGGCGAATTTTCCTGGATGACCAGCACTGTCCAGCTGCACACCACCACCATGACAGGCGGCGCCACCGGCCTCTTTGGCGTGCTTGGCCGCGCACTTGCAGGGGGTAGCCTGTTCATGACCGAATATACCGCGGTCGGGGGCCCCGGCCTTGTCGCCTTCGCTGCCAAAATTCCGGGCACCATCCAGCAGGTCGATATTCCCGCAGGCCATTCCTACATGATTCACCGCCACGGCTTTCTCTGTGCGTCCGAGGGCATGAATCTTGGCATCGGCTTTCAGCAAAAACTTGGCGCGGGGCTACTCGGGGGCGACGGTTTCATTATGCAGAAACTCTCCGGCCCCTGTTCAGCCTTTGTTGAACTCGGCGGTGAAAGCGTAATGTACGATTTGCGCCCCGGTGAATCGTTGCAGGTTCATCCAGGCCATGTCGGCATGTTTCAAGATAGTGTGAATTTTGAAATGACCATGCTGCCAGGCATTCGCAATAAATTATTTGGCGGTGACGGGTTGTTCGTCGCGCGCCTCACCGGACCGGGCCGCATCTGGCTGCAAAGCATGAGCGTTGCCAACCTCGCCCATGCGCTGGCGCCCTACCTGGACCCGAAACAGACGGGCCAGTCATAACTTTAAGTCACGGACTGCAGGGTTCCACCGCGCCATTGCTGCAACACGGCAAAGGCGCGGTCATTTTGACCGTCTTTATTGAACGCCACCCCCCAGCCATTGGCCAGGCTGCCGGGTGGCAGGTCGGTCTTACGCAGCGTGTCCAAAAGTTTGCTGGTATCCCCACCAATTTTTCCCAGCGCGTCCAACACCAGCCGGGCCCCCACATAGCTGGTCAGGCTATCGGCTGAACGGGGCGCAACCGCAAAGCGGTCCTGATACAAAGCGGCGATCGGTTGCGCTGATGCCGGATAAAACGGTGCGGCGACCACAAAAGTTCCATCCAGCGCCGACCCGAGCGCCTGCGCGGTCTCTCGCAGGGCGTAACCATCGCCACACCCAAATATTGCCGCCGGGTGCCAATTCACATCATGCGCCGCTTGAAACATTTGCAGCACGTCATCCGGCCCCGCCGCATGCAGCAGCACCTCGACCCCGGCGCGTTGCAACCGCGCCACCGGCTCGTGCAAATCTGCCACATCAGGCGGATAGCCAATCACCAGCCGCACCGATATTTGACTTTGCCCCCATGCCGCCAGCGCCGCTCCGGCAATCGCCCCTTCGCTCGCCCCGGTATTGAACAGCACACCGATTTTTTTACCCGCATAGCGCGCCAGCATCGCCGCCACCGCAACATTCGCGATCATTGTGCTGGTCAGGCTGGTTCGCAGCAAAAATTTAAAGCCCCGCCCGGTGATCCCGTCCGCCGGCGCACTAATTTCGATGTAAGGCAGCTGCGCCAGCTCGGCCGCGGCCGAGCCCGGATACGAAAAATCTGAGGTCCCAGAACCCAAAACCAGCCCAAAATGACCCGCCGAGAGCAGCGCGCCCGCCGCCACGGTGGATTGCGCACGCATATAGGCATCGCCCGGCACCAGCAGCACCGGCTTGCCCGCCACACCGCCAGCCGCATTCACCTCTGCCACGGCCAACTGCACACCGCGCAAACATTCATCGCCAATCAGTGAACTTGGGCCTGACAACGGAAACAATGCCCCCAGCGTCAGCCCCGGCGCAGAATTTGCCGCAACCGGCTTCGGTTCTGCCTGCGCTGGCACTGGCAAAACGGCTAGTGCGGCACACGCAGTGCGCGCAGCACCGGCAGCGATAAAAGAGCGGCGGGGAAAGGTCATGCGGCGGGAAACTGCCCCACCCGGCACAGCACTGCAACAGCACATCTTGACGTTACCGGTTTGATTGCCGAGCTATCACCCATGAACAGTCCCCTGCCTGCCACCATGCGCTTCATCAACCTACCGAGCCCTGGCGGGCCCGAGGCCATGCGCCTTGGCCAAACCAACCGGCCGGAACCAAAATCCGACGAGGTACTGATCCGCGTGCAAGCCGCAGGGGTCAACCGCCCCGACATTCAACAACGCAAAGGTGCCTACCCCCCACCGCCCAATGCCAGCCCAATTCTGGGCCTGGAAGCCGCTGGCGAGGTGGTGGCACGCGGCAGTGCGGTCACGATGTATGATCTTGGCGACAGAGTGACCGCTTTGTGCAATGGCGGGGCGTATGCCGAATATGTCGCCGTACCCGCCACCCAATGCCTGCCCTGGCCGCGCGGCTATAGCGCGATCCAAGCCGCCGCCCTGCCAGAGACCTATTTCACCGTCTGGGCAAATTTATTCGATATCGGTGCGCTGCAACCCGAAGACTCCCTCCTGGTGCATGGCGGCACATCCGGCATCGGCATCACCGCCATCCAATTCGCCGTCGCGCAGGGCTCAAAAGTTTTCGCGACCGCCGGGTCGGACGAAAAATGCGCCGTCATCACCCGGCTCGGCGCCACTGCGATTAACTACCGAACCAAGGATTTCGTACCGGTCATTAAGGAGGCCACCGCGCACGGCGTGAATGTGGTGCTTGACATGGTGGGCGCGCCCTACACGGCCCAAAACCTCGCCGTACTCGCCCCACGTGGCCGGCTGGTGCAAATTGCCTTCATGAATGGCGCGGTCGCAGAGAATCTCAACCTATTGCCGATCATGGTCAAACGCCTCACCGTGACCGGGTCCACCATGCGCCCGCGTACAACCATCGAAAAAGCTGCCATCGCCCACAGCCTGCTCGAAACCATCTGGCCACAACTCGAAGCCGGGCTGTACGCGCCCATCATCCATGCCACCTTCCCGCTCGCCGAAGCCGCCGCCGCCCATACATTGATGGAAAGCAGCACGCATATCGGCAAAATCATCCTCACCCTGTAAATGCCGGCCGCCATCCGCACCGCCTACGGCGCCGGCGGCGAAATGCTGCACCTGATCCCCTTTCCGCCCGACCAATTGCCGCCGGTCACCAAGCGCGATCTTGAGCAAGCCTGGGAAGCCGCCCGCGCCACCGCACTTTGTCATCATGGGGCGCCGCCGAACATCCACGGCTTCCGCTTCAGCCTGGCTGACGGCCCACCACTTGACCTGCTGCTCACCGACCCTGACGCAGCCTGCTGGACCAGCGGCATCAGCACCATTGCCGACCTTGCCACCGCCCATGGCATTTCGGTCTGCCTGCGGCTGTTGGCACTGTTCAGCTTAATGAGCCACGCCGCCTGGACCCGCCCCTGGTTCACCCTGAAACGTGATGGTTTGGAATTTAATTCGGCTCTTTTACAAGCCGCCGCCCTGGCACCATTGACGCCGACCGGTGGTTTCGCCGAAACCGCGTTGCGGGCATTGCTCCCGGACCAACATCACGGCGTCACACAGGAGTACCCCTATGGATAACCGGTCTCACTTCGGCCCGCTTCCGGCATTTTTGGCCGCCGCTGCCTTGCTGGCCCTCAGCGCCTGCGCGACCACACCACCCAGCGCTGCCGACCAGGCCAATCTGGACGCCTGCACGGCCAAGGCCGATGCCAGCTACAACGCCCAGAATATCGATTCCCTGTCCCGCACCGACCAAACCGGCGTGCGCTATTCAGCCACCCCCAACCATGTGTTCGACGGCCAGCAGCTTGGCCTGATGCACCAGCGCGACAGCCAGATCACCGACTGCGTCAATAACGGCACGGCATCAGCCAGTACCTATACCGGCAAGCCATTGCCGGCACCGCAAATTATCACCCACTAACCACGGAGCTTCCCCCATGAGCCGCATTATCCGTACCGATGCCAACCCGGTACTCTCCAAAGCCGTTGAGTATCATGGCTTCATCTATACCCAGGGCGTGGTTGCGTCTGACACCAGCAAAGACATCACCGCCCAGACCGCCGATGTGCTGGCACAGATCGACGCCCTGCTGGAAACCCACGGCACTGACAAAACCCGCCTGTTGCAAGCGCATATCTGGCTTAAAGATATCGCAGACCGTGAGGCTATGAATAAGGTCTGGATTTCCTGGCTGCCGGAAAATGGCGCCCCTGCTCGCGCCTGCGTGCAGTCTGTTTTGGCGGACCCAGGCTATCTGGTAGAAATTATGGTTACCGCCTGTCGCTAAAAATTAATGCGAACAAACGACGCCTACTAATTGAATTTATACGAAATTGCTGTTCCGTAAAAAGTTGCGGAACAGCAATTGTGTCGCGAAATTTAAGGAATCTTCACGCTTAGGAACTTTTTCTTATCTTTGCGCCGCACAACCTACGAATATTACGAATTTGCAGCGCTGTGGCATTTTTGTCGCATTTTCGTATTGCACCATACGCATTCCACCCGTAGCCAAATGTCATATCGCGAAACCGTGAGGCTACTGGGAATGGATCTTAATCAATGATGTCTGGATCGCGTTACGACACCACGCGTGCCCGCCAAGTGAAGCTTTGGCTCTTCAGCCTTACCCTGGCCGCCGGTGCCGCACTGACCCATAGTGCAGCTTTAGCTGAAACCAAACAACCAACCACCCATCACCACACCACAGCCAGCCATCACGTCGTTGCTTCCCATCATACGGTGACCAAGCACCACTACGCTGCCGCCACCACCCATCCGGCAACCCATGTTGCGCTCACAACGCATCACACGACGCATTATAAGCGCCATTACCGGCTGGCCAGCGCCAAGTACCGGCATTCCATGCTGCAATGCGTTCCCTATGCCCGCGAAGTCTCGCATATCGAACTCTCCGGCAACGCCTTCCTCTGGTGGGCCGAAGCCGCCGGCCGCTATGCCCGCGGCAATACGCCCGCCGAAGGTGCGGTGCTGAACTTCCGCCCGACCCGCCATATGCCGCTCGGCCACGTTGCCGTCGTCACGGCTGTGATCGATAGCCGTACCATCCTGACCACCCAAGCCAACTGGATCCCCGGTACCATCACCAATGATGTCACCATGGAAGACGTCTCCCCCAATAATGATTGGTCGGTCGTCCAGGTCGAGCTCGGTGATACCGCCGCGATGGGCGCATCCTATCCAACCTACGGCTTTATCTATAACCAACCCGACACCGGAACCGGCCTGACCGTCGCCAGCGCCACCCCAGGCGACACCACCAGCGCTCCAGCCTCCGAAGTGGCCGAAGCCCCCAAACCAACCCTCGTCTCCACCGACGCTCCTAATCGTAATCTCCAGTAAGCGGGCGACTGCGTTGGGCTACGGGGCAAAGCCCCGTGATGATACCTCCCTAAGCCATCCCGCTGCTTATTGAGTTACAGCCCGCTGTGCGGTAGATGCTGCGCTGCCGGCACCCCTGGAGGCCGGCTTTTGGTGTTTTATAGGAGCGTATGATGGCTAATTTCGAGACGATTGCAGCCTCTGTTCGCACGCGTGCCGGCAAGGGGGTGGCGCGTGCTACGAGGCGTGAGGGCTTAGTGCCCGGTGTTATTTATGGTGCAAAGCAAGAACCGACCTTAATTGCGGTAGACCCGCGCATTGTGATGCGTGAGCTAAAGCGTGGCGGCTGGCGTTCACGCTTATATGAAATCAGCGTGGATGGTGTGACCTCGCGTGCCTTGATGCGCGATGTGCAGTTTCACCCGGTGTCTGACCAGCCGGAACATATTGATTTCCAGCGTTTGGCAGCCGGTGAGCGGATCCGCGTATCCGTGCAGGTGTCATTCCTGAACGAAGCGACCAGCCCTGGCTTGAAGCGTGGCGGCGTGTTGAACGTGGTTCGCCATACCGTGGAAGTCGCGTGCGACCCGGACAACATTCCTGAGAAGTTCGAAGCCGACCTGGGCGCGTTGGATATTAACGACAACGTGCGTTGGTCCAACCTGCTTGGTGTGGGCGATACCCGCCCGACCATTATCGACCGTGACTTCGTGATCGCCACGATCGCACCGCCGACCGTTTCGGCTGAGCAGATCGCGGAAGCAGCGGCGGCAGCAGCGGCAGCGGCAGCGGCGCCTGCCAAGGGCAAGGGCGGCAAGGCTGCACCGGCCAAGGCGGCAGCGGCAGCTCCTGCGAAGGCAGCAGCGCCCGCGAAGAAGAAGTAAAACCCGAAAGACTGCCGCGCCATGTTACTATGGGTTGGACTTGGCAACCCGGAGCCAGGCATGGCGCGGCAGCGTCACAATATCGGCTTTATGGCCGTGGATACGATTGCGATTCGCCATGGGTTCAGCCCATGGCGTTCGCGTTTCAAGGGGTTGAGTTGTGAAGGCATGGTGGGCGGTGAAAAGATCATCGCTTTGAAGCCACTGACCTACATGAATTTGTCTGGTGAATCGGTCCAGGCTGCTGCTGCGTTCTTCAAAATCCCTGCGCAAAATATTACAGTTTTTCATGATGAGCTGGATCTGGCGCCGGGCAAATTGCGCATCAAGCGCGGTGGTGGTGCGGCCGGCCATAACGGCTTGCGCAGTATGGACCAGATGCTGGGCACGCCAGATTATTGGCGGGTGCGGTTGGGCATCGGCCATCCGGGCGACAAGAACCGCGTGACCGGCTATGTGCTGGGAGACTTTGGCAAAGCGGACATGGATTGGCTGCTGCCATGCCTGGACGCGGTGGCGGATAATGCATCCCTGCTGGCGGCCGGCAAACCGGAAGATTTTATGACCCGCGTGGCGAGCGCTGGGGGTGGAGCAAAATAATGGGTTTTAATTGCGGTATTGTTGGGTTGCCGAATGTCGGCAAATCCACCCTTTTCAACGCGCTCACCGCGACGGTGGCGGCCCAGGCGGCGAATTACCCGTTCTGTACCATCGAGCCTAACGTGGGCCGCGTCGCGGTGCCAGATAAGCGGATGGATCAGCTCGCCATCATCGGCAAATCCATCAAGGTGGTTCCCACCAGCTTGGAGTTTGTGGATATTGCCGGGCTGGTGCGTGGTGCCTCCAAAGGCGAAGGTTTGGGCAACCAGTTTCTCGCCAACATCCGCGAGGTGGACGCCATCGTGCATGTGCTGCGCTGCTTTGAAGACAGCGACGTGACGCATGTGGAAGGCAGCGTTGACCCGATCCGCGATGCCGAGACGGTAGAAACCGAATTGATGCTGGCGGACCTTGAAAGTTTGCAAAAGCGCCTGCCGATGTTGCAGAAAAAAGCCAAGGGCAACGACAAAAACGCCGCTGCCGAAGTGGCGCTGATGGAACCAATTCTGGCAGCGCTGGAAAATGGTAAGGCGGCGCGCACCGCCGTGCCGAAGGGCGAGGAAGAAGCGGTCAAACGCCTCAACCTGCTCACCGCCAAGCCGGTGCTGTATGTGTGCAATGTTGAGGAATCCGCCGCCGCCACCGGCAATGCGCAAAGCGAGCGGGTCGCCGTGATGGCAAAGGCGCAAGGTGCCGCCTACGTGGTTGTCTCCGCCGCCATCGAGGCTGAGGTGAGCCAGTTGCCGGAAGAAGACCGCGCGTCCTTCCTCGCCGACCTTGGCCTCGAAGATAGCGGCCTCGACCGCGTGATCCGCGCTGGCTACGAATTGCTGGGGCTGATCACCTATTTCACCGTGGGTCCCAAGGAAACCCGCGCCTGGACCATCATCAAAGGCACCAAAGCCCCCGGCGCTGCGGGCGTCATTCATGGCGACTTCGAACGCGGCTTCATCGCCTGTGAAACCACCGCCTATGAGGACTATATCGCCTATAAAGGCGAAGCCGGCGCCCGCGATGCCGGCAAGCTGCGCATCGAAGGCCGCGACTATGTTGTAAAAGATGGCGACGTTTTGCTCTTCCGCTTCAACGTCTGATCTGTAGAGTGAGGGCATGAAAATCGCCCTCGCCCAAACCCCCGGCCTTATCAACAATATTCCCGGCGCCTATGCGCTAATGGCGACCAAAGCCGCCGAGGCCAAAGCCAACGGCGCTGACATTTTGCTCCTGCCGGAAATGTACCTCTCCGGCTATAATATCGGCCCGCAAGCGGCGCTGGCGCAGGCCATCACCGCTGAAGGGCTCAGCCCGGCGCAAGCCATCGCCAAAGCCCACAACATCGCCATCGTGTTCGGCTACCCCGAACGCGTGGGCGACAAGGTGGCCAATTCCGCCGTCCTCATCGGGCCAGATGGCAGTATCCTGCTCAATTACCGCAAATCCCACCTGTACGGGGAGCTTGACCGCGCCATGTTCAAACAGCTCGGCACCGAATTTCCGCTCACCGAACTCCACGGCTACAAAATCGGCCTGCTGATCTGCTACGATATCGAATTCCCCGAACCTGCCCGCCGTTTGGCCCTGGCCGGGGCGGATATCATCCTCATCCCCACCGCCCAGATGGAACCCTACGAGCAAGTGGCGAAACACGTCATCCCGGCCCGGGCCTATGAAAACCAGGTCTATGTCGCCTACGCCAACCATTCCGGTAACGATGACGGCCTGTCCTACATCGGCCTCTCCAGCATCTGCGCCCCCAATGGCGATATCCTCGCCGCCGCCGGGCGCACCGAAACCACCCTCTATGCCACCTGCGACAAGACCACCCACGCGGCCATCCGCAAAGCCGACCCTCTCATCGCGGACCGGCGTCCGGAACTCTACGAGGCGCTTGGCGTACGGGGAGAGGCTGGCGCCTGAGCCTGCCGTTACTGCCCCAACCAGGTGGCCTTATAGATTTTAGCGCCTGGCGGGATGATGACGGTTTTTTGGGTTTTGATGTCGGAAAGGCGCAGCGCGTTCAACGAGATGATCAGGGCTGCGGTGTTCATCATGCCGGGCGGGATCCATTGGATCAGGCCGCCCAGCATCTGGTCGTAAGCGGGGCTGATGGAGGGGAACAGCCGACCGCAAAGTGTGTAGAACGAATATAGATCAGTACTGGTGAGCGCGATATACGCGCTGACCGCGATTTGCGGGAACATCACCAAAAACCCGGCACCGGCGCGGGTGAGGTAGGAAAACCGGCTGAGCGGGGTTGGCCGCGGGTCCAACACCACCAGCCAAAAGATCATCCCGCCAGTGAGGCAGGAGAGATTCATAATGGCATACAGCGTGGGGTCGATCATCGCGTCAAAATGGATGGCGGGGATCAGCCAGACATCGGAGGTGATGAGAAACAGCGCCATCGCCGGGATCGGGTGGAACAGCACGATGCCGATGCGGCGGACCGTATTGCTGCGGCAGGCGGTGAGTAGCCAGGCGGGGATGCCACGCGCGAGGATTTCACTCATCCAGCCAATGGCGATGAAGAAGGGCGCGACCATGCCAATGCTGACCGCCTGCACCCGGTTGAGGAAGAACATATGCTGGGTGAGATATTCGAACTTGGTTTGCAGCACGAAGTAAATCAGCGCCAAGCCGGTGAGGAAGAAACTCTGCCGCACCTTGCCGGGGCGTTCTGCCACCGGGGTCCGTGCAAAGCCGCGTAAATACCAAAGCAGCGTGAACCAGCAGCCCAAAAACACCGGCGCATTGAAAATGAAGGGGAAAAAATAAGGCAGGTTGGCAGGCGCAAAGCGGCAGGCCAAATCAACCAGAATGGCCGCGATGATGATCCCGGCGGAGGCAGGGTCAACCCAGCGGGGGAGCCTATTGCCCATAGAGGCGCTCCATCGGCACGCCTGCCAAGGCGCGGCTGGTGCGGATGGTCTGCAGGGTTTGCACCTTCGCCACATTCGCAGCCCCTGTGAGCTTGGCGGTAAGCTGGTTTTCATGCGCGGCGTCACGTGCCACCAATTTTAGCAGAAAATCGCCACCGCCACGGATCATGTGGCATTCGCGAACCTCCGGCCAGTTGGCCACCAGGGTTTCAAACCCGTCGAGCACGGCTTGTTTTTGGCTTTCCAGACCCACAATCACGAAGAACGCAATTTGCCAGCCCAGTTTCTGGCCATCAGTCTCGGCATGGTAGCCTTTAATATAGCCGGCTTCCTCCAACCGGCGCACCCGGCGCAGGCAGGGTGGGGGCGAAATACCGGCACGTTTGGCAAGCTCTACATTGGTCATCCGGCCATCTTGCTGCAATTCCAGCAAAATGCGGCGGTCGATTTCGTCCAAAATGTTCGGCTCGCTCATGGTTCTACTCAAGACTCTCACAACTATTTGCGCAATATAATTGCTCTTACGAAAAGCGCCATGCACGATATTTAGCATAGCTGCTTGTAACCGCCGCGAAACCACGGATATGCTAGCTGAAATACTCTGAACGGATTGCTTTTCTATGACTGAGGTTCACAAGACCCGCGTTTTAATCATCGGCGCTGGTCCGGCGGGCTATACCGCCGCCATTTACGCTGCGCGTGCCAATCTGGCGCCGATTATGGTGGCTGGGTTGCAGCCAGGTGGGCAGCTTACAATCACCACCGATGTCGAAAATTACCCCGGCTTTGCCGAGACGATCCAGGGCCCCTGGCTGATGGAGCAGATGGCGAAGCAGGCCGAGCATGTTGGTACCAGAATCATTTACGACATCATCACCAAGGTGGATTTCTCGAAAACCCCTCTTCGGGCCTGGGCGGATTCCGGTGATGAGTTTGTGGCAGATGCGGTGATTATCGCGACCGGTGCGCAAGCGCGCTGGCTCGGTTTGCCGTCTGAACAAGCCTTCCAGGGCGGCGGCGTTTCGGCCTGCGCCACCTGTGACGGGTTTTTCTATCGCGGCAAAAAAGTTGCAGTGATTGGCGGCGGCAATACAGCGGTTGAGGAAGCGCTCTACCTCACCCACCATGCCAGCCACGTGACATTGGTGCACCGGCGCGATTCGCTGCGGGCCGAGAAAATCTTGCAGGACCGGTTATTTGCCAACCCGAAAATCTCCGTGATTTGGGACCATGCGGTGGAGGAAATCACCGGCACCGCCGCCCCTGCGGTGGTCACGGGCCTGACGCTGAAAAGCACCAAAACCGGCGCCTTGCAGAGCATTGCGGTGGACGGCGTGTTCATCGCCATTGGCCACGCCCCCACCACGGCGGTGTTCGAAGGGCAGATTAAAACCGATTCCGAAGGCTATATCATCACCACCCCCGGCACCACCCAAACCTCGGTTGCCGGCGTGTTTGCCGCTGGTGATGTACAGGATAAAATTTTCCGCCAAGCCGTGACCGCCGCGGGCACAGGCTGCATGGCCGCATTGGAAGCTGAAAAATTCCTTGCAAATCTCCCGCTGCAGATTGAGAAAGCAGCATAAAATGTCAGGGCAAAAAATGGACTGGGACAAACTCCGGGTATTCCACGCTGTCGCCGAAGCCGGCAGCTTCACACATGCGGGTGACACACTTAACCTTAGCCAGTCAGCCGTCTCACGGCAGATTTCGGCGTTGGAAGAAGCGCTCTCTGTGCCGTTGTTTCACCGCCACGCGCGCGGCTTGATCCTTACCGAACAGGGTGAGGCACTAAACCGCACCGTGCGGGATGTGTTTGCCAAGCTCGCGATGACCGAGGCTTTGCTGACCGAAAGCAAGGAAAAACCCGCCGGGCGCTTAAAAATCACCACCACCCACAGCTTCGGCGTCACGTGGCTGGCGCCGCGCCTAAAAACTTTCCTGGCGGCCCACCCGGATGTAACGGTGACGCTGATTCTGGACGATACCGACCTGGATTTGGCGATGCGCGAAGCCGATGTCGCGATCCGCATGCACCCACCCCGCCAGCCGGATTTGGTGCAACGCCATCTGGGGGAAATTCGCTGGCAGATCTGGGCCTCGCCTGAGTATTTGAAAGCCAACGGCACGCCGGAAACCGCTGAGGATCTGGATAAGCACAAATTAGTGTTGTTCGGGGACCGCAAGCAGCCGGTGCAGGATGTGAACTGGCTGGCCGAGGCTGGCCGTAAGGATGGCATCGCCCGGCGCGGCTATCTGGAAGTGAACTCCCTGCAAGCGATGCTGGTTGCCATTCGCGCTGGCATCGGCATCGGCGCCATTCCGGATTATCTGGTGCAAGACCAAGCCGGGCTCGTCGCGGTGTTGGCGAATGTTCCAAAACCGCATGTCGATATGTATTTCGTGTACCCGGAAGAGCTGCGCAATTCCAAGCGCGTCTCGGTTTTCCGTGACTTTTTGGTGAAAAGTATTTCAGAAAGAGGCCACTGACACGCAAGAAAATGCGTAATTTGGCTAATAACACCGGAGCTGTCGAGATCACGAACGCGTTTTCGTAATTTATTTTTACATTTTGACTATAGATAATTTACTATTGTGGCTTATATACAACATATCAGGTCTACCCAGGCCTGCTTAGGGTTCTCTTCCGGCAGTGTCGGACCAGAAACCTAACGTCTCCCAGACGTGAAGCCTCCCTGTTGACTTAACCCGCCGGCTTTTTAGCCAGCGGGTTTTTTTTGTTCATGCGCATGCCCCGCGCTCTCCAGCCGTCCATCCCCGCGCTCTGTTATCGTCATCCCCGCACCCTAAATCTCGTCATCCCCGCCCTCTCCACCGGTCATCCCCGCACCCCGCCTCCATCATCCCTGCACCCTTTTTTCGTCATCCCCTCACCCAATTATCATCATCCCCGCACCCTTTTTTCGTCATCCCCGCACCCTTTTTTCGTCATCCCCGCACCCTTTTTTGTCATCCCCGCACCCTTTTTTCGTCATCCCCGCACCCTTTTTTCGTCATCCCCGCACCCTTTTTTCGTCATCCCCGCACCCTTTTTTCGTCATCCCCGCGAAGGCGGGGATCTTCTCAGGGCTGGCAAAAACTCCCGCCGGGGTGAGCATGAAAAAAAAACCACAATCGCGGGGTAGCTATGTCCCTTTCCCCAGCGGCGCGCGGGTTTTCGGCTTAAACACGCAAAACGCTGCCCCGGCGCAGCGCCAGCATTCAGGTGTGCGGGCTTTGCACACATAGCGCCCGTGCAGAATCAGCCATAAATGCGCGGGCTTGAGCATGTCCTTGGGCACACGCTTGAGCAGCCCATCTTCCACCGCCCGTGGCGTCGCACCAGGGGCGATGCCGGTGCGGTTGCCCAGGCGAAAAATATGCGTATCCACCGCCATTGTCGCCTGGCCGAAAATCTCGTTCAGCACCACGTTGGCAGTCTTGCGGCCCACGCCGGGCAATGCCTCCAACGCCTCACGCGCGCCCGGCACTTCGCCACCATGCAATTCCAAAAGCTGGGCAGACAATGCCACCACATTCTTGGCCTTGGCTTGCCATAGCCCGATCGATTTAATCCGGCTCCCCACACCCTGCACCCCCAACGCCACCATCGCCTGCGGGGTAGGTGCCTCGGCGAACAAGGTTTTGGTGACTTTATTCACGGCCACATCGGTGGTCTGGGCAGACATCACCACCGCCACCAGCAGCTGGTAGGGCGTTTGATAATCCAATTCAGTTTTGGGGTCTGGGTTGCCTGCGGCAATGGCTGTGAGAAACGGCGCAATATGTGCCGCCTTCATCAATTTGGGCCGTTTCGTTTTTGCCGCTTCGCTCATTTTATCCCTTGCCGAACCACACCAATACGCGATGTATGTGACATGGATGCCGTAACCGCCAACCCTGAACGCCTGATCTTTGTGGCCACCGTCAAGCCCCATCGCAGCCTCGACCGACGCGGCCTGATCATTCTGATCGGTGCCATGCTGACCGGCTCGCTGATCGTAACCAGCTTGATGGCCATCATCGGCGCCTGGCCGGTGATCGGCTTCAATGGGGCCGATATCACTCTGGCAATATTCCTGCTCTGGCTGAACGTGCGGGCGGCGCGCGCCTGTGAGATGTTAAGCCTGTCCGAAAGCCATTTTGTGATCCAGCGCACTGATATGAATGGCAAAACCAAAACCGTGACGTTATCTCCTTATTGGCTGAACGTGGTGCTGGAAGAGCGCCCCGGCACCGTGCCGAGGCTCACCTTGTCGGCACGGGGCATTGCCGAGGAGGTTGGGCACCAATTGGGCGAGACCCAGAAGCGTGACCTCGCCGCAGCGCTTACCCGCGTGCTGCATCGCTGGCGCAACCCCGTTTACGATAATCCGCAGTTGCGGGAGTAAAAGGCCCATCATTGCAAGCGGCATCAGACGCTGTGGCAACCGACCTTGCCCGAAGCAGCATTCCTAAAAGTTAAGCGCCGCCCTTAGCAACGCTGCATCGGCGCCGGTCACCAGCGCAAAGCGGATGAACAGGTCGATCAGCACCAGATTGACGTTAAATTTGAAGTCATCGCTGCTGCAAACCCGCTCAAACACGCGCTCAAGCGGCCATAGCTCAAAACTCTCGACCTCGCCGTCAGCGGGTTCCGGGTGAAACTGGTCTGGCAACACGCAATCATAGGCGTAAAGCACGTCGCGCCGCAGCCCCTCCGGGCGCTCCATATTATAGTGCAACTGGCAGACAAATTTGGCCTGTGAGGCCAAATCTTCCGGCAAACCGGCTTCTTCCCCGGCTTCCTTCACCAAGGTTTCAAACGGTGTCATGCCGACTGAAACCCCGCCTGCCACCAGATGGTCCAATTTGCCGGGGTCGAGCTTTTTATCCGCGGCGCGTTTTGCCACCCAAAGGTGCCAGCCATCCGGCTTTTGCACCAAGCCATTCAGGTGCGCCCCAACCCCGATCACACCAAAATCCGGCAAGGCACCACGGTCCAACACGGCCAGCACCGGGCCGTCGACCACTGCCCGGACATCAAAATCCTCAAACCGTATCCGTGAACCAGCGCCTTTGGCGATTTCATTCAGGCGCGGCGCGGCCGATACCGCCAGCACCACCTTATCCGTCACGCTTATATCCGGACAGGCCGCCAGACGCGCGGCGAAATCCGGCTTCACATAGCCCACCTGATCGGCGCCAATATAAAATGGCAGCCTTTCGCCGGGCAGGGTTGCGGTTCTGCAAGCGGTTATGTGCGATAATAGCTTTGAAATTTTGAGGTCACGTGCCATCTCCCGTCACATGACCCGCTCTGCCCATTCTGCCAACCCCCACACTGCCCCTAAAACTGCTGACGGTGCCAAAACGCCGCGCGGTAACTGGTCCACCATATTTTCGCTATTGCCCTATTTGTGGCCAAAGCATGAGCTGGGCTTGCGCGTGCGCCTGGTGCTGGCCACCATCTGTATGGTGTTGGCGAAGGTCGCCACCGTTTACGTACCAATTCTCTATTCCCATGCGGTCGATGCGCTGGCGCACCAGGACCATACGGATTTGGTCATTGCCGTCCCGGCCGCCATCATCGTGGCCTATGCGGGGGTGCGCATCGCCTCCGCCGCCTTTGGTGAATTGCGCGACGCCATTTTTGCCGCTGTGCAAATGCGTGCCTCCCGCGTGGTGGCCCGCCAAACCTTTGAACATCTGCATGGGCTTTCCATGCGCTTCCACCTAGACCGCCAGACCGGCGGGCTTTCCAACATTATTCTACGCGGCACGCTCGGCATCCAGAATGTCCTGCGCCTCGCCACATTCAACGTGCTGCCCACCATCATCGAGCTTCTGCTCACGGTCGGCATTCTCTGGCATTTATTCAATGTCTGGTACGCGCTCATCACGTTTGTCGCGGTCGGGCTGTATATGGTGTTCACCTTCAGCTTCACCGCCTGGCGGACCAAGTTCCGCCGCCAGATGAACGAGACCGACAACGAGGCGCAAACCAAAGCCATCGATAGCCTGCTGAATTTCGAGACGGTCAAATATTTCGGCAATGAGGTGCATGAATCCCGCCGGTTTGACGAAAGCCTGGCGCGTTATGAAAAAGCCTCGGTAAAGTCTCAGGTTTCGCTGAACGCGCTCAACATTGGGCAGGCCATGATTATTTCGGCAGCCCTCGCCGTGATGATGCTGATGGCCGCTTACGGGGTGGTACACCGCACGCTCACCGTTGGCCAGTTTGTGCTGGTGAATACCTACCTGATGCAGCTTTACGTGCCGCTGAACTTCCTGGGCTTTGTGTATCTGCAAATCAACCAGGGTTTGATCGACATGGAGCAGATGTTCTCGCTGCTGCGGGTCAATCATGAAATCACGGACAAACCGGGTGCCATCGCACTGGCGCCGCAAGGCGCCCCGCCGGAAATTCGTTTTGAGGATGTACATTTCAGCTACAACCCGGACCGCGCGATTCTGAAAGGCATCAGCTTCACTGCCGCCCCGGGCCAGAAAGTGGCACTGGTCGGGCCTACCGGCTCTGGCAAATCCACCATCTCGCGCCTGATGTTCCGGTTCTATGATACGGTTGCCGGTGCGGTGCTGGTCGATGGCGTGAATGTAAAGGACATCACCCAGCACAGCTTACGCGGTGCCATCGGCGTGGTGCCACAGGATACGGTGCTGTTTAACGACACGATTTTCTACAACATCGCCTACGGCAAGCCTGGCGCCACCGTGGCGGAAATTGAACAAGCCGCCCGGCTTGCCCAAATCCATGATTTCATTGTCTCGCTGCCCGATGGTTACAAAACGAAAGTTGGGGAGCGTGGCTTAAAACTCTCTGGCGGTGAGAAGCAGCGTGTGGCGATTGCCCGCACCATTCTGAAAAACCCCCGCATCCTGATCCTCGATGAAGCCACCAGCGCGCTGGATACCGCGACCGAGCAGGAAATTGGCACGGCGTTACGCTCGATCGCCAATCACCGCACCACGCTGGTGATCGCGCACCGGCTTTCCACCATCACCGATGCTGACGAAATTTTGGTACTGCGTGAAGGTGAAATTGTGGAACGCGGCACCCATGCCGCCCTGCTGAACGCCGAGGGCGTGTACGCCGCCATGTGGGCTGCCCAGGTGGAGCAGGAAGCCGGAGCTGAGGATGTTCAAAATACCGTGCCCGCTGCCGCTGAATGAGGCTTGACGCTGGTATCTTCCGCGGTCAGGACCATTTGAAATAAGTGAATTTTGGACAAACAATGACTGACATGCCTGAACTGCAAGATCGTGACCTCTCCCATGCCGGCTCGGTGGTCGATAAGGCCATTGAATACATGATGGGCCAGAAAGTCTCTTCGATGGCCATTGCGTCAGCCCTGCTGGGTGGTGCCATGGGTGTCTTATCGCGCAGCTTGCCCGAGGACGTGATCGTGCAAATTCTACAAAACGCCATTGCTAGCGTGGAATCCGGCGAAATGCGCGGTATGTCCGGCCCGGATACGGCAGGGCAAGCTTAACCAGCCTCTCCGTTAAATTACGTTTCACCGGCCACTTGCTGGAACTGCTATTTTGCCGGCCTCTGGCCGGATATTCTATTTTGCCGGCCTCTGGCCGGCGGGGAGACTTGACCTCTCAAGCCGTTTTCACCATAAGACCGCCTTCACCACGCGGACCGGCACCCCGGCCCGCCTTTGTTATTTATTAGGATGTTTACGATGGCCCGCCGCTGCGAACTCACCGGGAAGACTGTGCAATCTGGCAATAATGTCAGCCATGCCAACAACAAGACCCGCCGCCGGTTCCTGCCGAACCTGCAGGAAACCACGCTGCTGTCCGATATTCTGGGCACTGTGCGCCTGCGTCTGTCCACCCGCGCTCTGCGCACCATCGAGCATAATGGCGGTCTGGATGCGTTCATCATGAGCGTTTCGGATGCCAAACACACCACCGAGGGCCTGGCCCTGAAGCGCCGGATTGAAAAAGCCGCCGCCAAAAAAGACGCCAAAGCCGCTTAATCGCGGTCCGGCCTCTCCTGTCATGGCCGGGCCTGACCCGGCCATCCTCATCTTGTCTCTGAGAGCACCATCGCGCGTTGGCATTATGCGCCCATGATGCTGCAAATCACCCCCCGCCTCGCCATCGACGAATCTGAGCTAGAAGAAAGCTTCATCACCGCCTCCGGCCCGGGCGGGCAAAATGTGAATAAGGTGGCAACCGCCGTACAGTTGCGCTTCAACCTTGCCAACTGCCCCACCCTGCCCCCGGCCGTAAAGTCGCGCCTCGCCACCATCGCCGGGCGCCGTTTGACCAATGACGGCGTGATCGTGATTACCGCCAACCAGCACCGCACCCAATTGCGTAACCGCGAAGATGCCCGTGAGCGGCTGTTTGAGATGATCCGGGAGGCCGCCGTGGCCCCCATCTATCGCAAACCAACCCGCCCCACCCTGGCTTCCAAAACCCGGCGGTTAGCGGCGAAATCCACCCGTTCCGGCATCAAGAAGCTGCGCAGCAACCGGGATTTAGATTAGCGCCAAGTGACCGCGCCATGATGTAAGTCATAGTGCCTTACTATTTTGTGGCGGATAACATCCATTACGTTGTACAAGTCCTTATTAAAGCTGCCCATCACAGGGCATGCTCGGAAGCGCTAGGCCATGATTTCACTAACGAACATCCGTTTTCGCAGCATCGTTGAGGCTGCCGATGACGTGATCATCGTAACCACCCCTGAACTGGAGCCACCAGGCCCGGTCATTCTCTATGTTAACCCAGCTTTCACCCGGCTTACCGGCTATAGCGCCGCCGAAGTGATGGGGCGGTCGCCACGTATTTTGCAAGGTCCGGGCACCAGCCGCATGACCTTGCAAGCGATCAGGAATGCCTTGGCTGCCGGACGGGAGGCGCACGAAAAAATACTGAATTTTTCCAAAGCGGGCGCGCCCTATTGGTTGGATATGCGGATCACCCCGCTGCACGATGATCACGGTCGCCTCATCGCGTTCGTCGCCATTGAGCGCGATGTCACCCTCGATAAGCGCCGCCTGGATGAACAGGAATATACCGCCGAGCGCGACACGCTGACCGGCCTGCCAAATTTGCGCGCCTTCACCCGCAACCTCGATGCAATTGTCGCCGCCGCCTATACAAGAGGCGTTGCGGCACCATGTGTCGCGTATATCGACATCGATAAATTCCGGCGCGTGAGCGAAACCTATGGCGAACTAGCCAGCCAGGCGGTGATATTTGCGCTAGCCGACCTGCTCACCGACAATATCCGTCGGGTCGATTCCATCGGCAAGTTGAGCCATGACAGGTTCGGCATCTGCATGCCGAGCATCACCCTGTCCGATGCAACCACACTCTGTGAACGTCTACGCACCGCCATTGCTGCCACGCCCTTTGTAACACCCGCCGGGCCGGTGAGACTCTCGGTGAGTATTGGTATTTCAATGGTCGACCCAGACAATTATTCAGCAAATGATGTCTTGCTCGGTGCCCGTCAGGCGATGCGCAAGGCCAAAGACACCGGCCGCAACCGGGTAAGCGTCAACCAACCAACTGACTGGCCGTAAACAGCGCCTCAGAAATATCGGAGGCTCTTGCAAATAAAAAACTTCCCTCGCACGGTCTGTTCACACATAAATAGAGGTCGTTGCCGGAATATTGGCGCCCAGGCCGCGGCGTATCGCGAAGGATGGTTTGAAAAATGCCGTTTCTTAGAAACCGCGATATTCTGGTGGTCACTGGCTGCGATGAAAGCCATTTCGACCTGGCGGAAGATCTCTTTGCCTCCTTCCACGAATTCTATCCAGGCGCCTGCGATATCGCTTTCATCAATTTTGGCACGCAAACACCGCCGCCCGGCATAGGTGGGCGGGCCACCATGCAAGTTGCCATGCCACCACCGCCGGAATTTTCCAAACGGTTCGGATATTACGCGGCCTATAGCGGTGCCAAGGCGCGGCTGCCGATGATATTTCCAGGCTATCAACTGTATGTCTGGATTGATTCTGATTGCTGGTTCCAGGGCGCGGACTCACTGCCGCGCATTATTGCCCAGGCGCAAAAACATGAGATCGCGATCCATCCTGAGTTTGACATTCATTATCTCAATTACCCCACCCCGTCTAAACGTACCGCGACAATCTATGCCCGTAATGAAGCTGACAATTTAACCAGCATGCCGCTTGATAAACCGATGCTCAATGCCGGGGTCATCGCCCTGCGCCATAATTCCCGCGTATGGGCATTATGGCAGCAGGAGCTTGCCATGCTGCATGTAAAATTCCAGCAAGGACAAAACATCTATTTCTCCGACCAGATTCCATTGCATAAGTTGATTTACTTAAACAATATCGATATCGGCACCCTGCGCGCCACTGATAATTGGCAAACCTATGCCTGCTTACCGCTGGCAAACCTGACCAAGAAAAAGCTGGTCTTACCAACCCCACCGCATGAGGAGATTGGGATCATTCACTTGGCCGGAAAAACTAAATACCAAATGATGCACATGAACGGCCATTCGTTCGGTTTGCGGTACCGGGATTTCCAAAAGCTAGCACGCGAGGTTTTTTAGGAATCCGTGCCAGACAGAATTTTTTACGTGACGTTATAAGTACTAAATGTACCGAATGGGATTTGCTGCCCCACGTTTTCGAAGTCGTTCCGGAATGCGCCGCCCTACGTACAATGATGCTATTTCATCAGGCGCTTCTCGCCCCCTGAACCCCCAGCGATTCGGAAATTCATTTTCTTGCTCTGGGAAGTTTTCGAGAATTGCAGAAAGCCAAATTTCTGCAATAAAAACCCCAACGATAAGCCCTCGGTCAACAGCCAAAATGAGTTCGGCAGATTGTGCTCGTTTTACGTCAATTACCCATGCATAGTGTACAACGTCATAGATGCTTGGCTTTTTTTTAATCAGGCGGCCAACATTAATGATTACTGCGCTGTGCTGGAAAATTGCTTCTTCCGCTTCGTAACGCTCTAAAATTTGACGAACTGTCATTAAGCCTCGATCGTCTGAGGAGTGGCCACTAACAAGATTTTCTGTGTTGGGGTAAGCATCGATCAAAGCAGCTTCGACTTCAAAGGCTGTTGATTCGTCCATGTCGTGCCGATGAATGAGATGAATAACATCTAGCCCTGCTTGCCGAATGTCGCGGATTCTTTGCAACTTCCCGCTTAAAGCTTCTTCGCCTGTGTCAATGTCACCTTTGGCGTGAGCAAAAACGCGGTTGCCAGTTCCCTTGCCAACGTAGAAGGTCTCATCATTTCGTGGATCGATCAGTCGATAGACGTAAAACCGCAATTTGTCTGCAACCACTTCAGAGAACCATAAAGAATCGGACAAAATTAGCTCCTTTAATTACATCGGACCAATCTTAACTGAGCGAGTTTCGCAATGCACCCAACAAAAAAGGGGACCCGAAGGTCCCCTTTCTGTCGCCCAACTTAAAAACTTAAGCCGAGTAGTACATTTCGAACTCAACCGGGTGCGGGGTGTGTTCAAAACGGTACACATCCTTCCACTTCAGTTCGATATAGCTTTCGATCTGTTCCTTCGAGAACACATCGCCAGCCAGCAGGAACTCATGGTCAGCTTCCAACGACGTCAGAGCTTCACGCAAGCTGCCGCAGACGGTCGGGATGCCTTTCAGCTCTTCCGGCGGCAGGTCGTACAAGTCCTTGTCCATCGGGTCGCCCGGGTGGATTTTGTTCTTGATGCCATCCAGAGCCGCCATCGCAATGGCCGAGTATGCCAGATACGGGTTGGCAGTCGGGTCAGGGAAGCGCACTTCAACGCGCTTGGCCTTCGGGGACGTGGTGTAGGGAATACGGCAGGACGCCGAACGGTTCCGAGCCGAATAAGCCAGCAGCACCGGCGCTTCAAAACCCGGGATCAACCGCTTGTAGCTGTTGGTCGAAGGGTTGGTGAACGCGTTGATGGCCTTGGCGTGCTTGATGATGCCACCAATGGCATACAGGCACATCTCAGACAGGTCGGCATATCCATTGCCCGCAAATAGTGGCTTGCCGGCTTTCCAGATGGAAATATGCGTGTGCATACCTGAGCCGTTATCGCCATAGATCGGCTTTGGCATAAAGGTGGCGGTCTTGCCGTAGCTGTGGGCCACATTGTGCACGCAGTATTTATAAATCTGCATCTGGTCGGCCATGGTGGTCAGCGACCCAAACCGGGTACCGAGCTCATGCTGGCTCTGTGCCACTTCATGGTGGTGCTTTTCAATCGGCAGGCCCATTTCACCCATCGCGGAGAGCATTTCAGCGCGCAGGTCAGAATCGCCATCCACCGGCGGAACCGGGAAATAGCCACCCTTCACGGCTGGGCGGTGACCCATGTTGCCTTCCGGGTAATCCTTCATCGAAGAGCCAGGGCCCTCGATGGAATCCACCTGGTAGGTGCCGAAATTGCCGCCGGTGCCGAACTTCACGCTATCAAAAATGAAAAACTCAGCTTCCGCACCGATCACCACGGTATCGCCAATGCCGGTTGACTTCACATATTCTTCCACCTTCTTGGCGGTCGAGCGCGGGTCACGGGCATAGCCCTGGCCGGTGGAGGGCTCCACGATGTCGCAGAACAGGATCAGGCTGGGCTTGGCCGCGAACGGGTCCATCACCGCGGTGGCTAGGTCCGGCTTCAAAATCATGTCGGATTCATTGATGGCTTTCCAGCCAGCGATCGACGAGCCGTCGAACATGAAGCCATCCGTAAGGGAGTCTTCATCGACGGTCGAAACATACTGGGCGGTGTGCTGCCACTTACCCTTGGGGTCGGTGAAACGCAGATCAATAAATTCGACCCCGTTCTCCTTGATCATTTCCAATACTTTCGCGACGCCCTCGTCGCTCGGCTTCTTCGCCATACTAAATCCCCGTTTTTAACAAAGGTTAATGCTTCAAATCCGCAGCCAACCCGCACCATGCGGCATTCGCTGAGCGCAAGACTGTGTGCAACGCGGCGTGCGGCATGGCAAGCAGCCACACCGCACGAGGTTGCACGCGAATTGGCGCCATATCACATCGAATGCGGTCAGATGGCCGCATCGCCCTTTTCGCCGGTCCGGATACGAATGGCTTCTTCAACGCTGGAGATGAAGATTTTACCATCGCCGATACGGCCGGTGCGGGCCGCGTTGGTGATCGCTTCCACCGCACGGTCAACCACGGAATCTTCGCAGATGACTTCAATTTTCACCTTGGGCAGAAAATCCACCACATATTCAGCACCACGATAAAGCTCGGTATGGCCTTTCTGACGACCAAAACCCTTGGCTTCCACCACGGTAATCCCTTGGAGACCCACCTCATGCAGGGCCTCCTTCACTTCGTCGAGCTTAAACGGCTTAATGATCGCTTCGATCTTTTTCATCTGGTCCACGCCCAACGCTATGCGGGCGTCCTCCTCTATGTTCGTGCGGCCAGCGCGGGTGCGCGCCAGCCAATGGGCTGGCAGTCGATAGCCTTGCATGAGGCGTGCCAGCGCGCAATCGCCTATGTCATGCCGGGCGGAAGGCAAGCATGGCAAGCCTTGCGGCCTGCCCCTGCCCATCATATCGCGCATTGTTGACTAAATTTTAAGCAAATTTGCACTTTCCCCCGCACACATAGTAACTTCCTACGTCTGCACGTTGAAGGACCATCTGTGAAACCCGCAAACACCCTGCTCAGCAACATCGGCACCACGATTTTCACTGTTATGTCGGCACTTGCCGTGCAGCATAAGGCGATCAATCTCGGCCAAGGCTTCCCGGATGTGGAAGGCCCGCCCGACGTGGTGCAGGCGGCGGCGGATGCATTGCTGGACCACCGCAACCAATACCCGCCCATGACCGGCCTGCCGGAGCTGCGCGCGGCGGTGGCAGCGGCGAACAAGCGGTTTTACGGGCTGAATATTGACCCAAATGGCGGCGTGGTGGTCACCTCCGGCGCCACCGAAGCTTTGGCCGCCAGCCTCACCGCCTTGATCAACCCAGGTGATGAGGTGGTGGTGATCGAACCGCTTTATGACACCTACCTGCCGGTGATTAAGCTGCTGGGCGGCATCCCCAAGCTGGTGCGGGTAAACCCACCGGGCTGGGTGCTGCCACGCGCTGAACTGGCAGCCGCGTTTTCGCCTAATACCAAGCTACTGCTGCTGAATTCCCCCATGAACCCGTGCGGCAAAGTGTTCACAGCGGACGAATTACGCTTCATCGCCGGGCTGCTGGAACAACACGATGCCTACGCGGTGTGCGACGAGGTTTACGAGCATCTGGTGTTCGCCCCAGCCAAGCATATCCCGCTCATGACACTGCCGGGCATGGCAGAGCGCTGCTTGCGCATCGGCAGTGCCGGCAAGACATTTTCGCTCACAGGCTGGAAGATCGGCTACGTGTCCGGGCCAAATGCGCTGGTCAGCCTTGTCGCCAAAGCGCACCAAAATTTCACGTTCACCAGCGCACCGAATTTACAGCGTGCCGTGGCGGTGGGGCTGAACAAGGATGATGATTATTTCACCAGCCTCGGTAGCAAGTTAGCCGCCAAACGCGATTTGCTGTCAGCGGGCCTGCAGGAGCTCGGCTTCGAGGTACTGCCCTCCGATGGCAGCTATTTTGTCACCGCCGATTTTGCCCCGCTTGGGTTCAGCGGCGACGACATGGAATTTTGCCGCGCCATTACCGAGCAAGCCGGCGTGGCCGCGATTCCGCTTTCGGCCTTTTATGACGGCCACGCACCCCGCCACTTTGTGCGCTTTGCCTTCTGCAAGCAAGATTCGGTGTTGCAGGAAGCGTTGGCGCGGCTAAAAGCGTGGGTTGCCCCCGCCCAAAGATTGACGGCGACCGCTTGACCGCACTATCACCCACAACTTGAAAGAACACCTGATGGCGGACGTAGCTCAGTTGGTAGAGCGCCGGTTTGTGGTACCGGTTGTCGCGGGTTCGATCCCCGTCGTTCGCCCCAGTTTCCTTCGCCCCATTTTCGTTCGCCCCAGTTTCCCGTGTCACAAATAGCCGCCCTTATTCTGGCTGGTGGCCTTGGCACCCGCCTGGCTGGTGCTGATAAAGCTTTCGTGATGCTGAACGGTCAGCCCCTGATCTCCCATCTGCTCACCCGGCTCACCCCCCAGGTGCCAAACATCGCCATCAGCGCCAATGGGGATGCCACCCGGTTTGACGGGTTCGGGCTGCCCGTGCTGCCCGACCTGCTCGCCGGCAAGGGCCCGCTGGCCGGCGTTGCAGCGGGGCTGACCTGGGCGATGGATATTGGTGCGACAGCGTTGCTCACCGTGCCGGTGGATACACCCTTTATCCCAGATAATCTTGCGGCACGGCTAACCCCCGCGCCGACGGTTGCCTGCTATCAGGGCCGCCAGCATCATTTGGTGGCATTATGGCCGGCGGCGGTGCTGCCAATGCTGGAACGCTTCCTTGAGCCGGACGGCCAATATAAGGTGCGGGATTTCCTGAAGCTTATCCGTGCCCGGCAAGTCAATTTCAACGCACCAACCGACCCGTTTTTGAACATCAACACACCGGAAGATTTAGCCGCTGCTACATCGCATCCGGTAATTTGAAATTGGCTTTACGCTCGCTGTAGCGGTCCACCAGATAATCGGCCCGGTCGCGCAACAGCCACGTAAAGCGCAGTAGTTCTTCCATCACATCCACCAGCCGGTCGTAAAGTGGTCCGGGCTTCATCCGGCCATCAGCCTCAAACTGCGTATAGGCCATCGGCACGCTGGATTGGTTCGGAATGGTAAACATCCGCATCCAGCGCCCTAGCAGGCGTAATGTATTCACAGCATTGAAACTTTGCGACCCGCCGGAGACCTGCAACACGGCCAATGTGCGGCCCTGGGTGGGGCGAATAGAGCCTTCTTCAAGCGGTAGCCAGTCAATCTGGTTTTTGAAAACCCCTGTAATGGCGCCATGCATTTCCGGGCTGCACCAAACCTGACCTTCAGACCACAGCGAGAGTGCCCGCAATTCCTGCACCTTGGGGTGGGTTTTCGGCACAGAGCCCGCCACCGGCAACTCATGCGGATCAAAAATTTTCGTCTCAGCGCCCATAAATTCCAGCAACCGTGCCGCTTCTGCCACCAGCAAGCGGCTGTAGGAAACCTCGCGCAGCGAACCAAAAAGCAGCAGAATGCGTGGCTGATGGGTGGCGCGGCCGGTTGGTTCCAGACGCTGCAAATCTGGCGCTGCCAGCAAGCCTGATTGTAAATTCGGTAAGCTCATGCGCCCAACACCTTCAACCATAACACCAATGAGACCAGCACGATCAGCAACACCGGCGGGGTGATCGCGAGCCCCACTTTCATGTACTGGCCCCAGGATATGGTGATATTTTTCCGGCCCAGAATTTCCAGCCACAGCAAGGTTGCCAGGCTGCCAATGGGGGTGAATTTTGGCCCCAAGTCGCACCCAATGATGTTGGCGTAAATCATCAATTCCTTGGTCAAAACAGGAAGTTTGGTGGCCTGCTCGATCGATAATGTGCCCACCAGTACACCCGGCATATTATTCATTACTGAGGAGAGTAGCGCTGCACCAAAGCCGGTACCGATGGTCGCCGCCATATCACCCTGCCCGCTCAGCCATTCCAACCCATGGGCGAGATAGCCTGTCAGCCCGGCATTGCGCAGCCCATAGACCACCAGATACATGCCGAGCGAGAAAATCACGATCTGCCAGGGCGCCCCACGCAAAACTTTATTCACTGAAATGACATGACCACGCGCGGCGAGCACCAGCAAAACACCCGCGCCCGCGCAGGTGACAACCGACACCGGTACACCGAGCGGCGCAAACACAAAATACGCGATCAGCAACACCGCCAGCATCGGAAACGCCGCTTTAAATATCGCACGATCACGGATGGCCTGCGCCGGATCTTCAATATTGCTAAGGTCGTATTGCGTCGGCACGTCACGGATAAAATACAGCCATAATACCAGCAAAGTTGCGGCCAGTGAGACGATATCCACCGGCACCATCACCAGCGCGTAGCGGTTAAAGGTGATATTAAAATAATTGGCGCTGACAATATTCACGAGATTCGAGATAATCAGCGGCAAGCTGGTGGTATCGGCCACAAAACCGGTCGCCACCACAAAAGCGAGGGTCTGCACAGGGGTAAAATTCAACCGCAGTAAAATCGCTACCATAATGGGGGTGAGCAACAACGCCGCGCCATCATTGGCAAACACTGCGGAGACGAAGCCGCCGAGAACCACCACCAGTGGAAACAGCAACCGCCCACGGCCAGCGCCCCAGCGCGCCACATGCAGCGCCGCCCATTCAAAAAACCCAGCTTCATCGAGCAATAATGAAATAATAATCAAGGCAACAAACGTGAAGGTGGCATCCCACACAATATGCCAGACCGCGCTGATATCATGGAGATGCACAACGCCCGTGGCCAGCGCCAACACTGCGCCGCCCATCGCACTCCACCCAATCCCCAAGCCGCGAGGCTGCCAGATGACAAAGACGAGTGTGACAAGAAAAATCAGGAGAGCGAGCATATATGAGATGAACCTATTGGGTTATGGCAAGCAACATGGTCTTGTGGCGCAGCAATCCATCTTTGCCTTGCAAGACGGATCGCTGCCGGCCGCGTCTTAGTGCTTGCGATTCGTGTTGGTTTTTTACAGAACGTGCTGCCCTTCAGCATTCACAACGGCTTCACCATCTTCCTTGGTGAAAGCGCCGCGCTGCGGTGCTGGCAGGAAATCCAACACCAATTCCGAAGGCCGGCACAGCCGCACGCCCAACGGCGTCACCACAATCGGGCGGTTCAATAAAATCGGGTGCGATGCAATTGCATCGAGCAACTCGTCATCGCTGAGCGCCGTATTATCCAGCCCTAACGCCGCGTAGGGCGTGTCCTTCTCGCGCAACCAGTCGCGAATGGTAACACCAGCACGCACCGATAATTGCCGTAACACCTCGCGCGAGGGCGGGGTTTTCAGATATTCAATAATCTGCGGCTCGATCCCGGCATTGCGGATCATCGCCAGCACATTGCGCGCTGTCCCACAGTTTGGATTGAAATAAATGATCACATTCGGGGCGGTCATTCGGCAGCTCCTGTTAAACGCGTTGATGCACCATCAAGCTTGCCAATCTCACGCAGCCGGTTGCCGAGCGCCATTTTGTCAATGCTTGCCAATGGTAGGCTGAGGAATACACCAATGCGCGTGCGCAAATATTTAAACGCTTGCACGAAGGCTCTCTCCTTTTCAATATCCGGCCCCTGTATCGCCGCCGGGTCATCAATGCCCCAATGCGCGGTCATCGGGTGGCCCGGCCAGATCGGGCAGACCTCACCGGCTGCATTGTCACATACGGTAAATACAAAATCCATCACTGGCGCATCCGGGCCGGAAAACTCATCCCAACTTTTTGAACGAGCCCCTAGCGCTGGATAGCCGTAACTTTCCAACACTTTCAGCGCGAATGGGTTAACCTTGCCATTCGGGTAGCTGCCGGCTGAAAAAGCGCGGAAATGACCATTGCCATCGCGCTGCAAAATAGCCTCCGCCATGATCGAGCGGGCCGAATTGCCGGTGCATAGAAACATCACGTTATAAATTCTATCAGGCACGAAACCTCTCCTTTCTTCAGCGCAGCAAGGGATTAAATCTGCCACCAGCGGCGCGCATAAATCAGCGTTGCCGCCACAGCAATCTGCCGCCAGAAACAATGTCAGCGCGCGCAACTTGGACATATCGGCGCGATAAATAATCGAACGGCGATCGCGCCGGCTGCTCACTAGCCCGGCCCGCGTTAGTACCGCCAGATGGGTGGACATGGTGTTGGCAGGTACGTTCAACGCCCGCGCTAAATCTCCCGCTGCCACACCGTCCGGTTCTGCCCGCACGAGCGAACGAAATACCTCCAGCCTAGTTTCCTGTGCGAGGGCGGCCAAGACGGCAATAGCGTCTAATGATTCCATAATTCCAGATATATAGAAATAATATGAAACCGTCAAACCCGCCGGAGGGATACCGCGGCTGGTTACGTTGGCTAAATCCCCCGCCGCCCGAACATAGTCTCCAGCTCCGCACGGGTAAGTTTGAGAAATGTCGGCCTGCCGTGGCTGCAGGTGCCCGCGCGTGGTGTTGCTTCCATCTCCCGCAGCAACGCCGCCATCTCAGCCGGGGCCAAGCGCCGCCCAGCGCGGATGGAGCGGTGGCAGGCCAGCCGCGCCAAAGCGGCATCGAGCTTGGCTTCCAACGCAACCGGCGTCTCGCTTTCAGCGAACTCTTCTGCCAGGTCGCGCAATAAAGCTGCCGCATCAGGCTCCTTCAAGGCGGCGGGAACCGCGCGCACCAGCACGGCACCAGGGCCGAAGGCTTCAATCTCCAGCCCCAGGCTTTGCAGAATATCCGCTTGGCCCAACAACCGTGCCGCCTCGATGGGCGTTAAATCCACCACCACTGGCAGCAACAAAGGCTGGCTTGCCACCCGCCCGGCCTGAAACTCCGCCCGCAGGCGTTCCTCCGTTAGGCGTTCATGGGCGGCGTGCTGGTCCACAATCACCAAACTACCATCCGCCGCCACTGCCAGCACGTAGGTATCCAGTATCTGCGCCACCGGCGCGCCAAGCGGATGGTCGGCTTCCGGTATTGCGGGTTCAAATTGCCGGACTTGCGGCGGCGCCAGCAGCGACAATTCAGTTTCCGCAAACCCGCGTGCAACGGCATTGGGGCGCGGCATGGCGTAGGATAGAGTCAGCGGCGGGCGCGGCGCGTTTATAGGTGGCGCACCGGCCAATGACACAGGCCGCTCCAATAACCGCCCAATCGCGCCGATGAGTAGGCTGCGCACGCCATTGCCATCGGCAAAGCGCAGTTCGGTCTTGGCCGGGTGCACATTCACATCTAAAGCCTCGGGCGGAACTTCCAGCCATAACGCTGCCACCGGATGCCGCCCAACCGCAATCACGTCCCGGTAGGCCAGGCGCAACCCCATGCGCAGTAGCGGGTCGATCACCGGCCGGCCATTCACCACGAAACTTTGCAACGCCATGGTGGCGCGCGACAGGCTGGCAGGGCCCGCGAGGCCCTTCAGCCGCACGCCATCTCGCTCAGCTTCCAAAGGCAGCATCGCCCCGGCGGTTTCCCGCCCGAACAACGCCGCCACCCGGCTGGGCACATCCTGGGCGGCCACGTCGAACATCACACGTTCATCGGAAACTAACCGGAACGCCACATGCGGCGCGGCAAGGGCCAACCGCCATACGGCGCGCTCCGCCGCATCGGCTTCGGCTGCCGGTTTACGCAGAAATTTCCGCCGCGCCGGGGTGGCGTAAAATAAATCCTCAACAATCGCCCGCGTGCCCAGCGGCGCCGAGGCCGGGGCGACGGGGATAACATCCCCGCCTGCCACTGAAATTTTATAAGCGGACTCCTGCCCCTTCGGCCGGCTGATCAGGGTCAGTTTCGCCGCCGCGCCGATGCTGGGCAGCGCCTCACCCCGGAACCCCAGAGTTGCAATCCGCACCAGAGTTTCATCAGCCAGCTTGGAGGTGGCGTGGCGTTCAATTGCCAGGCTGAGTTCACCCTGGGGGATGCCGCTGCCATCATCGATCACCTCAATGCGGGCAATACCGCCGCTGACAAGGATCACTTCAATGCGGCGCGCCCCGGCATCCAGCGCGTTTTCCACCAGCTCCTTCACGGCCGCCGCCGGACGCTCGATCACCTCGCCGGCAGCGATCCGGTTGATCGTATGGGGGGAGAGCAGGCGGATGGGCATGAAATTTCGGGACTCGCGGTTGGCCTGTCAGTTGAGCCCTAACCGCCCGCAACTTCAAGGCAGCAAATCAGGTCAGGGCTAACAGGCTGGGGTCCAACGCCACCCGCATATGTTTGCTGGGCCGCCCCAGCAGAAACCCCTGCAATAGCTGGCAGCCTTGCGCTTGCAGAAATTGCAACTGCCCGGGCGTTTCCACCCCTTCGGCAGTCACTTGCAGGCAAAGATTTTTGGCCAGTGAGACAATGGCGCAGATAATTGTTTTGGCCGATTCATCGCGCCCCGCCGCCTGCACGAAGCGTTTATCAATTTTCAGCCGCGAAAACGGAAAATCGCATAAATAGCTTAAAGAAGAATAGCCGGTGCCAAAATCATCTAGCGCCAACCCCACACCGATATCGCGCAAAGCCGCCAGCGCATTGCGGGCGACATCCTCCTGTTCGATCAAAAATGTCTCGGTCACTTCCAGCTCCAGCCGCGCCGGCGGCAGGCCAGCGCGTTGCAATAGGCTCGCGACCTGCTTGGCAAAATTTTGGTTGCGCAGTTGTACAGGCGAGATATTCACCGCCATCACCACATCCCCACCATGCGCGGCAGCGCGTTTGCAGGCTTGCGCCAGCACAAAACTACCAATTTCCTCAATCAACCCAGCCTGCTCCGCCAGTGGAATGAACACCGAAGGCGCAATCCAGCCTTCATGCTCATGATGCCAGCGGGCCAGCGCCTCAAACCCGGCCAGCGACAAATCCCCGGCGCGAAACACCGGCTGGTATTCAACGCTCACCTCCCCCCGCGCCAAGGCACCGCGCAAATCCTGGGTCAGGCGCTGGGGTTCACTCAGGCCGGGCCGCAACACGAAGGGGGCGGTAAAAGGTACCATTATTTGTAACGGGTCACGCGCGCTCACAGGGTCGAACAGCCGGCTGCACCCGCCACCGCTGGCGGCAGCCTGTTTTAAAGCCCGGTTGCAGGCTTGCATCAGGTCTTCCGCCGCGGCGGCATGGTCCGGGTAAAGTGCGACCCCAACCGACAGGCTGATTTTGACCATCTGGCCATCCACCAGAAATGGCCGCGCCAGAGACGCTTCCAACCGGGCAGCCAAATTCATCGCCTGGCCCACAGCATTCACGCGGTTTTGGATAATCCCGAATTTATCACCGCTGAGCCGCCCCACCGCGTCGCAGCCGCGCACCAGGGCCGTTAGGCGCTCGGCCAATTGCCGCAGCAACACATCACCGCGTGCCCGGCCAAGTTGCAAATTCACCGCCTTCAACTGGTCGATATCAAGGCATAGTAAAGCTATTTTGGTGCGGTCCGCCTCGGCGGTCTCAAGTGCTGCGGCCAGACGCTGCATGAACAGCACCCGGTTGGCGAGACCGGTCAGACGGTCCTGGTTCAGTAATTTATGCATTTGCGCCGCTGCCGCCCGCGCGGCGGTCACATCGCGCATCGCGGTAATGGTGGCGGGCCGCCCTTCATGCAGCATGACCTGACTACGCATTTCGACCAGATGTTCAGCCTCGTTCACATCGATCAATGTAAATTCCACCAGCACCGGGCCGGGTGCGGTGAGTTCGGCGCGTAGGGCAGTGGCTTGGGTGCTGACCGCAGCAGAGGAAAAATTGCGCCCCACCCAGTCCGACGCCGCACACCCCAAAAGATGCTGCAAGGCGCGGTTCATCGCCAAAACCTCGCCCTGCCGGTGGATCAGCACCGCGTCAAACATCGCATCCGCCATGGATTGGCTCCATTGCCAGTGGTCGGCTTGCAACCGCGCCAGCACCGCCCGATGCGCCGCCGCCTGCGCCCGCCACAGACCCCAACACGCTAGACAACCGCAAACCAGGATCAGGACAGGCTCGATCATCGCAACAACCTCCCTCCTGCCGAATGCCTCACACGGCCCAGTCTCGGCGCAAAACATTGCCAAAG
The DNA here is from genome assembly GCA_002255575.1 of Acidocella sp. 20-57-95. Classification (GTDB taxonomy): domain Bacteria; phylum Pseudomonadota; class Alphaproteobacteria; order Acetobacterales; family Acetobacteraceae; genus Acidocella. The sequence goes on along the minus strand of NCAT01000014.1, from coordinate 35,673 downwards.
CCTGAATAAAGCCCTTCCCGAACCAAAAATTCTCAGTAAGATACTAATTTTATGAGCAGGAAATTACCCGGAGCGCCGTGCGATGCGTGAGATCATCAAGACCACCTGCCCGCGCGACTGTTACGATGCTTGCGGCATTGCGGTGGTGAAGCATGATGGCGCCATCACCAAAGTGCTGGGGGATGCTGAGCACCCGGTCGCACGCGGGGCTTTGTGCGGCAAATGTGCATTGGCCTATAATGGCATCTGGCGGGACGAGACGGCGCGGCTGACCACGCCCCTGAAGCGCATTGGCAACAAGGGTGAGGGCAAGTTTGCGCCCGCGACATGGGATGAGGCGCTGCGCGATATCGCGGCCCGGTTAAATGCCATCCGTGCTGAAAACCCTGCCAAAATTCTACACACCCATTACACCGGCACCGTGGCGATGCTGGCCGGCAGCTTTGGGATGCGGTTTTTCAACGCCATCGGGGCCACCGAAGTGGACCCGGATTCCGTGTGCAACAAAGCCGGCCATGTGGCGCTGAACTGGACCCTGGGGGATAGCTGCACCGGGTTTGACCCGCGCGCTGCCGCCCATGCGGCGTGCATCGTGGTATGGGGTGCCAACCCGTTCGCCAGTGCGCCGCATATGCATAAACACTGGCTGGCGGAAGCGCCGGGCAAGATTATCGTGATCGACCCGATCCGCCACCCAACAGCCGAACGCGCGCATCTGCATTTGCAGCTGCGCCCCGGTTCGGATGCCGCTTTGGCGTTTGGGTTTATGCATATCGCCACGCGCGATGGGCTGCTGGATACGGATTTCATCGCGGACCATGTGCTAGGCTGGGACGACCTTGCGGCGGAGGTTGCAAAAGCCACGCCCGCCTGGACATCCGCCGCTACGGATGTGCCGGTCGCTTTAATTGAGGAGGCGGCAAAACTTTACGCGACAGGCCCCTCGCTGCTGTGGCTCGGCCAAGGCGTGCAGCGCCAGCCCAAAGGCGGCAATGTGTTTCGCGCCGCGGCGGCACTCGCGGCGGTGACAGGTAATCTGGCCAAGACAGATGCCGGGCTTTGCTATTTGAATGGTCCGGCCACGCGCGGTGTGGATATGGCGCGGCTGACAGGCGCGCATCTGGCCGGGCCGAACGGTGCGCCCTCGGTTTCGCATCTCGATCTCGCCGAGGTTTTGGCCGACCCCGCACGCGCTTCAGCGTTGCTGTGCTGGAACAATAATATTCTAGCCTCTTCGCCGCGCCAGGCGATGCTGCGGCAATCACTGGTACGGGAAGATTTGTTGCATGTGTGCCTCGATTTATTCTCAACCGACACCACTGACTATGCCGACTGGATTTTACCGGCTGCGAGCTTTTTAGAATTTGATGATCTGGTGCTGCCCTATTTCAACCTCACCGTCAGCGCGCAAGTGAAAGCCAGCGAACCGATGGGCAACGCGCTTCCGAACCAGGAGATTTTCCGGCGCCTGGCCCGCGCCATGGGGCTGACTGCGCCCGCGCTTTATGAAACTGACGCGCAAATGCTGGACCAACTGGTGGCGGAAACCAAAGTCGCTGCAAGTTTCGCTGAACTCGTGGCTGCTGGCACGCAGGATTATTCAAAAAACATCGTGGTGCCGTTTGCAGGTGGCAGCTTCCCCACGCCATCTGGCAAGGTGGAAATTCGCTCTGCCCAGGCGGTGGAAAGCGGTGCGCCTGCTTTGCCATTTGCCCATGCCGATGACCCTGCGGCGGGGGAAAAACTCCGCGTGCTTTCCCCGGCATCGCCGTGGACCATGAATAGCGCCTACGGCAACGACCCAAAAATTCGTGAAAAGCTCGGCGAGGCGACTGTCAGTTTGCACCCGCAAGACGCTGCCGCCCGCAACCTGGCCGAAGGTAAGTTTGTGCTGATTCGTAACGAGGAAGATTCCATCACAATGAAACTGCATCTGGACGCAACGCTACCGCGGGGTGTGGCGCTGGCCCCGAAAGGCCGCTGGCCGCGCTTCTCGCACGGGTCCAACATCAACGCGCTCTATAACGGGGCACATGCCGATATTGGTGAAAGTACCGCCGTGCACGGCGTGGAAGCGGAGATTATTGCCATATGAGAATTCTGGTGTTTCAGCATATCGCCTCGGAACATCCGGGCAGCTTCCGCGATGTGATGCAAGCTTACGGCCATACCTGGGAGGCGGTGGAACTGGATGAAGGCGAAGCGATTCCGCCTTTGGAGGATTACGATGCCTTGCTGGTGATGGGCGGGCCGATGGATGTGTGGGAAGAGCAGGCGCATCCCTGGCTGGTGGACGAAAAAGCCGCCATCCGTGAATGGGTCGGGGCCGGGCGGCCCTATCTGGGCATGTGCCTGGGCCACCAGCTATTGGCGGCCGCCTGCGGCGGTGAAGCCAAGCTCATGACCGCCCCGCCGGAAGTGGGCATCTCCACAGTCAGCCTCTCGCCCGACCCCATTTTCGAAGGCGTTGGCGAAGTATGTACCTGTTTCCAATGGCACGGCGCGGAAGTGACGAAATTACCGCCGGGCGCCCGCGTCATCGCCACCTCGCCCGGCTGCGCCATCCAGGCACAGGCGCTGGGCACGCACGCTTACGGGTTGCAATTTCACATGGAACTCACCCACAGCACCGCCGCGGAATGGGGCGCGATTCCGCAATATATCGCCGCCCTGGAGCGGGTGAAGGGGCCGGGCGCGCTGCCAGTGATACAGGAAGGCGTTGCGCGGAACTTCGCCGCATTGCACAGTGCCGCTACGATCATTTTCAGCAATTTCCTGAACATCGCCGCCGCAACAATCCGCGCCAGGAACGCCGCTTAAGGGAGCCCGCAATGTCGTCAGCCTATTTCCACCATACGCCGGACACCGCCGCCACATTCGCGCAGAATTTGCGCGAAAACTCGGTGGAATATGTGCGTTTTGAACTGCCGGACCTCGCGGGCCTGTCGCGCGGCAAGACCGTGCCGATGAACCATGTGGAAAGTTATACGTTAAACGGGCTGAACCTTTATGGCGGCGCCGTCACACTCGATAGCGCCTCCACCCCCATTCAGGGCACGGGCTATAACGAGGATATTAATTTCGCTGATTGCTTAATGGTGCCAGACCCCGACACCGTCACCAACGTGCCGTGGCTGGCCAACACCGCGCGGGTGATTTGCGACACCAAATGGTATGATGGCCGCCCGCAGCCGGCGGCGCCGCGCACCGTACTCAAGACCCTGCTCAGCACTGCGGCGGCCATGGGCTATGGCGTGAAAATGGGCCATGAATACGAATTTTACGTGGTCGATGCCGCTACCCGTCAGCCGCTCTATCAAGGCAACCCGATTTTCGTCACATCGCTCATTCACCAGCACCCAGCACTCGATAAACTCATGCGCGTGCTGGATGCGAGCGGTGTTGATATGATCACCGCCAATGGCGAATATGGCCCCAGCCAGTGGGAGCTCAATTTTGCCGCCGCTGATGGTATCAAAGCGGCCGACCGCGCCTTTGTGTTCAAGAATACGGTCAAGGAATTTCTGCACACCGAAGGGCTGATCGCCACCTTCATGACCAAGCCGTATAAAGGACTTGCTGGCTCCTGCTCGCATTTTCATATCTCGCTTTATAGTCTCGCCACCGGCGAGAATGTGTTTCTCGATAAATCCGACAAAGACGGCATGAGCCTGCTGATGAAGCAATTCACTGCGGGCATTTTGGAACACGCCGCCGCCGCACAGGCCATTTGGAACCCAACCCCGAATTGCTACCGCCGCATCCGCCCGCATATGTTTGCCCCGTCCAATGTCTCCTGGGGCGTGGAAGATCGTTCTGCATCCGTGCGCATCAAAGCCAGCAAGGATAAGCGCCAGCATTTGGAAGTGCGGGTCCCCTCGGCACTCTCCAACCCGTATCTCACCGCCGCTGCCACCATCGCCGCCGGGCTGCTTGGGATTCAAAACGAATCCCAACTGGCACCGGAACGCGCCGGCTTGAAAGAAAATGATGACAGCTTCACCAAGCTGCCCACCGAAATGCATGAAGCACTGGCAGCGCTACAGGCCGATACCGCCTTCACCCATATGCTGGGGTCTGAGTTTGTGAATGTTTTCCAAAAAGTGAAAACCGCCGAGATTCTGCGGCTACGCGATGATATTCCCGCCGCCGAGACCAACGAATATTTCGACCTCTACTGATCATCCACGCCTGATGGATTTTATTTTCATGCTCACCCGGGATGATCGTACCATCCCGAACTGCCTTGAGGTCATCGACACCATCGCGCCATTAAAGCTGCAACATATCGGCTTTAAAGATATCGGTGCTGAGCTTGAAACTTTGCGGACCCTCAACCAGAAAATTCAAGCCAGCGGCGCCACCAGCTATCTCGAAGTGGTCGCGACCTCGCCGCAGGCTGCCCTCAACTCCGCCCGCATGGCGGTAGAAATCGGTGTGAACCGCCTGCTTGGTGGCACCCAGGTGGCCGAAACACTCGCCATCCTCAAAAACACCAACATCACCTACTACCCGTTCCCGGGCCACCCTACCGGCCACCCCACCAAACTGGGCGGCACGCCTGATGATATTCATGCCCACACCACAGGCTTCGTGCAGCAAGGCTGCGCCGGGGTCGATCTGCTGGCCTATCGCGCCACCGATTCCGACCCCATCGCTTTGGTCCAAGCCGCCCGCCGCGCCCTTGGCACCACCCCAAGCCTCATCGTCGCCGGTGACATCAACAGCCAAGCCCGCATCAACGCCCTACAGGCCGCTGGTGCCAACGCCTTCACCATCGGCTCGGCCGCCTTCAACCTATCCTTCAGCACCGCCCCCACCCTGATTGGGCAACTCAGCGATATTATGGGTTGTGTTGGCGTTGGGTGAGACCAAAGGGTCCTGCCGGGCTGCGTGATAGCTGAAAGCGGGCCAAGCCGCCGTGCGGATGCTGGCGAGACCGGCGATGAACCGGAGGATCGCAACTGCGAAACTAAGTTTTGAAAAAAGTTTGGTGGAGCTAAGCGGAATCGAACCGCTGACCTCCTGCATGCCATGCAGGCGCTCTACCAATTGAGCTATAGCCCCTTAAACCGGGCGGTGCGCCAAAGGGGCGAACCGGAGGGCAGCCTATAGACCGGGCTGGCGCAGCGAATCAAGGGGTGGCACTCTCATCAAGTTATGTTAATCACCCGCCATCGCCGGATTAGCACAGTGGTAGTGCAGCGGTTTTGTAAACCGAAGGTCGGGGGTTCAAATCCCTCATCCGGCACCAGCCATTCCAGGACCCCATGATCATCTCCGCGCCATGTCTGTTCATCGATGGTGCGTTCACCGGCCCCGGTGCCGTGGCTGTGCAAGACGGCCGGATTACCGAGATTTTCCGTCAGATTCCGCCGCAGGTGGATGTTGCCCTCAACCACGGCATCCTCTCGCCGGGCCTGATTGATATCCATAATAACGGCGCCTTCGGTGTGGATTTTGCCGCCGCCAGCCCAGATGACTTCACGTTTGTGATGGCCAAGCTGGCCGCCTGCGGCGTGACCTCTGTGCTGCCCACCATCATAACCGCGCCCTTAAGCACCCTGCATGAAGCGGCACGCCGAATCGCAGATGCCATGGCCACGCATGGCAGCATTCTCGGCGTGCATATCGAAGGCCCGTTTCTGGCCCCCACCAAGCGCGGTGCGCACCGGCTTGATTGGTTGCTACCCCCAGATGCCGACCTGCTGCTGGACTGCCCCGGCTTAAAAATTGTCACGCTCGCCCCAGAACAACCGGGTGCGCTTGGCGCCATTGAAAAATTCCTCGCAAAAGGTGTGCTGGTCTCGCTCGGCCATACCGAAGCCACCGCCGCGCAGATGCGCGCTGCCGCTGCGGCCGGGGCCACACTCGTCACCCATGTCTTTAACGCGCAATCCCCCTTGGGCCACCGCGAACCAGCCGCCCCCGGCATCGCCCTGACCGACCCACGCCTCTCCCCCTGCCTGATCACCGACGGGCTGCATGTTGACCCGGCCATCCTGGCCCTGGCCTTCGCCGCCTGCCCACGCGCCATTGCGGTGACTGATTCCATCCGCATCGCCGGGCTGGCACCCGGCGCAACCGGGGCATTTGGCGGTGCCCCGGCGATATTGGGCGAGGACGGCTTAGGCCGCCGCACCGATGGGACCATCGCAGGTGCCGGGATTACTCTGGATGAGGGTTTGCGCCGCCTGATCAGCTTTGGCATCCCGCCCGCAACTGCGCTCGCCGCCGCCACCGCCCGCCCCGCTGCCGCTTTGGGCCTTACCGACCGTGGCGTCATCGCAACCGAGGCCCGCGCCGACCTGGTCTGGTGGGACACGCAATTTAATGTTCAGCAAGTGTGGCAAGCAGGCGTCACCGCATTACCCAGTGCCAAACCCCGCGGCACCGAAACCGTGCGCACCGACCTGGTGGGGCTGGAAGGCCGCCCCGCATTACAGATTGTGGAAACCTTCCTTGCCCAGGAACGCGCCGCCCAAACCGCCCTTGCTTTTGCCGCCCCCAAACTAGCTGAACTGGCGCAAGCCGTGGCTGCCAAACTCGCCAAAGGCGGGCGATTATTCTACGCGGGGGCCGGAACCTCCGGCCGGTTGGCTCTGCTCGATGCGGTGGAATGCGGCCCGACATTCGGAATTTCTGAGGGCGTCATCATTCCATTGCTGGCCGGTGGCGACATGGCCTTTTTGCGCGCGGCGGAAGGTGCGGAGGATAACCGCGAGGCCGCCATCGCCGCCTTGAACGCCGAGGCATTTTCCGCTGCCGACGCGCTGATCGGCATTGCGGCCTCGGGTGCCACGCCCTTCACTTTGGCGGCGATTGAACATGCTCAGGCGTTGGGCGGGCTGACCGGTGCTATCGTCAACAACGTCAACACAGCCATCGCGGCCGCCGCGCAGATCGCCGTTGAGATTAATTCCGGCCCGGAAATCATCGCAGGCTCCACGCGGCTTTCCGCCGGCACCACCCAGAAAATCGCGCTGAATATTTTATCGTCCACCATCATGATCAAATTGGGCAAAACCTATGGCCCCTACATGGTCGATGTGCGCGCCAGCAACGAAAAACTCCGCCGCCGGGCCGCCCGCATCACCGCCGCCATCGCCGGCGTTACAGAAAACCAAGCCACCGCCACACTCGCCACCTGCGCGTATGACGTTAAAGCCGCGATCAAGTTGCTAAAACCGACAAATTAGCCAGCCTGACGCGATAAAACCCTACCGCCACGCCTTGCCTTCAAACGTGGGTTGCGCTTCTCTCAGGTTATTATTTTCAACGGAGAAGAAACATGGGCCAACGCCTCGCGGGTAAAACCGCCATCATCACCGGCGGCGCCAGCGGCTGCGGTGCCGCCGCTGTCCGATTATTTCACCAGGAAGGTGCGAAAGTCGGCATCATCGACCGCAACGCCGCATTGGGCGAAGCCCTCGCCGCCGAGCTGAACATTCCCTTCGCGCAAGCCGATGTGGCGGACGCCGCCCAGGTCACCGCCGCCGTCGCCAAGCTTGCCGCCGCCAACGGCCCTGCCAATGTGCTGTTCAACCATGCCGGCACCATCATCATCAAACCGTTCCTGGAATGTACCGAAACCGACTGGGACTGGCTGATGGCGGTCAATGTCAAATCCATGTTCCTGGTCACCAAGGCGGTCCTGCCCGGCATGCTCACCCAGGGCGGCGGCGCGATCGTCTGCACCGCTTCCATCTCCGCCTCCGCCGCCACACCTATGGAAGTGATCTATAATACCTCCAAAGCCGCCTGCCTGATGTTCGCCCGTTCCATCGCCGTGGAATTCCGCGACCAAAATATCCGCTGCAACGCCGTCTCCCCCGGCTTCATCGCCACCCCGCACGGCCTGAACGAGGTCAAACAACTGCAAGCCCTCGGGATCGACGCCTCTCCGGAAGCCATCGCCACCCAGCAAGGCCGCATGTGCAAGCCCGAGGAAGTTGCCCAAGCCGCTTTGTTCCTCGCCTCGGATGATGCCAGCTTCGTCAACGGCACCGAACTGCTCGTCGATAACGGTTTTACGGCTGTCTAAGCGGTGGTGAGGCGTGACGTGAGATCAGGGCGTTTCCCCCGAACCCCATGAAGGGCTAGCCCCTCACCCACCCGCCAACAAAGCCCTCACGCTGTCCGCGTCGGGTAGTTCGAGCGCGGTGGCGGCGAGTTGCAGACAATGTTTGGAGTTAACCGCGCGGATGGCTTTTTTAACGCGCGGAATCGCGTTGCCGTGCATCGAGAATTGCCGGATGCCAAGACCAAATAGCAGCGGGGTGGCTTCCGGCCGGCTGGCGAGTTCGCCGCAGAGTGAGACCGGGATTTTGGCGGCGGTGGCGGCGACCACGGTTTCATAGATCAGCCGCAGAATGGTCGGCTCCAGCGGGTCGTAAAGTTTGCTGCCCACCGGCAGGCTGCGGTCGGCGGCCAGCGTGTACATGGTCAGGTCGTTGGTGCCGATAGCAAAAAAATCCGCGTGCTTGGCCAGGTGCCGGGCGGCCAGCGCGGCGGCGGGTGTTTCGATCATGATGCCCAAGGGCGGGCGGGTTTCAGGCAGCCGGATATTGCGGCGTTTCAGCCGGCGCCAGACGCGGTCGTAGATTTCCCAGGTGGCGATGATTTCGGATTGGAACCCCACCATCGGGATCATGATACGCACCGGCCCATGCGCCGCAGCGCGCAGAATGGCGGCTAACTGAGTTTCCAAAAGCTCAGGGTTACGCAGTAATAATCGGATCCCGCGCAAGCCGAGTGCGGGGTTGGCTTCGGCAGTATCAGGTGTGTATTCGGCGAGCGCTTCAACTTCCTTATCAGACCCCCAATCGAGCACGCGAATGGTGACGGGGTCGCCATCCATCGCTTCCACGATATCGCGGTAAATTTGGAATTGGGTGTCTTCATCGGGCAGGGTTTCGCGATTCATGAAAATAAATTCGCTGCGCATCAGCCCGATGCCATGCGCGCCGGATTCCGCGATCATCGGAATCTCAAAGGGCAATTCCAGGTTCGCTTGCAAATCTACCGGCACATGGTCGGTGGTTTCGGCGGAGGCTTTTTGCAAGCGGGCCAGCGCGCGCAATGAGCGTGCGCGTTCGGCCAGGCGTGCTTGTGCGGCGGCCAGGCTGCGGGCGGTAGGGTTGAGGATAATCTCCCCCGCTTCACCATCAATAATCGCCATGGTGCCGGGCTTGGCGGCTTCCAGCACGCCGGTAGCCCCCAGCACAGCGGGCAAGCCAAGGGCACGCAGCATCACGGCGGTATGGCCATCAGCACCACCTTCAGCCGTGATAATGCCGGCAAAGTTGGTTGGCTGAATTAATGCCGCATCAGCGGGGCGGAGCGATTCAGCCGCGAGAATACTGCCAGATTTGATATTGGTGAAATTACGAAACGGCAGCCGCGTGAGATTGCGTAAAATCCGCCGGGCAATTTCCCGCACTTCTTCGGCCCGCCGCACGCGCCCGGCTTTATCTGGTCCGGTGAGGGTGAGAATCGCGTCCGCCTGCGCGTCGGCCTCTTCCATCACCGCAGCTTCCGGGCTGATCAGCTTGTCACGAATGCGCAGCCTCGCGCCACGCACCAGCCGGGAATTGCCGAGCATATGCAGATACGCATCAATCAGCGGGTCAATCTCGGTCTGGCTTTGCTCGGGCAGGCTGGCGAGCTTGGTTTTCAGCTTAATAAGCTGCTTGCGGGAGAGCGAAATCGCATCTTCCAGCCGCGCGGTTTCCGCCGCGATGTCGGCTGCCGCGATTTTTTTATGGGTGATGGTGAGAACCGGCTCAGCCGCTTCATAAACCGGCCCGATCCCGATACCGGGCGCGATCGGGTGGCCGGAAAATTTTAACTCCCGGCGCGGGCGCGGGGTCGTTTCAGTCGGTTTCATGGAAGCCGGCCTCGATTAACGCGGCGATGGCATCCAAAGCTTCCTTGGCATCGAAGCCTTCGGCGCTGAGGGTCACGGTGCTGCCGGGGGCGGCACCGAGCATCATCAGGCCCATAATCGAGCGGGCGGAAACCGATTGCCCATCCTTCGCAACATCCACGGCAGCGGAAAAACGCTCCGCCAATGTCACCAGTTTCGCCGCCGCACGCGCGTGCAGGCCGCGGCGGTTAATAATGCCCACATCGCGGGTAATGATCGCGCTATTATCGCACATTCCGGCGCTTAGCCCGCCGCCCGGCACGCGCCATTGCCGTTATGAGCGGCCTGCTGAATTTCGTGGCCGGAAGTGATATATTTCCGCCCTGCCGTCTCTGCGCATTGTACCGATTCCGCGAGGCTCTGGCTGCCGCGCACTTTCGCCAGCTTCACCAGCATGGGCAGGTTTACCCCGCCGATGACTTCCACATCTGGCTGGTTCAGCATGGACATTGCCAGATTGCTGGGCGTGCCGCCGAACATATCGGTGAGAAGGATCACGCCATCGCCCGAATTTACTTCCGCCATGCGGGCGGCAATCTCGGCCCGTTGGCCTTCAATTTCAGCGTCTGATTCAATGCACACTGTGGCCAGCGCGGTTTGCTTGCCCACCACATGTTCCATCGCATCGCGCAGCGCATTGGCAAGCGCCCCGTGTGTCACCAGCACCATACCGATCATATATTACGTCCACTCATCGGCTAGGTACGGTCCCCGCTAATTGTTTACTCATCTCAGCCTCGCCCCAATGTGGCTGTTCCCGGTGCGTCACCCTCACCCGCCAGCTAGCGAGTTTGAGATGCGCGGCCAGTCTTTCCACCAGATAGACAGAGCGATGCTGGCCACCCGTACAACCAATCGCAATTGTTGCATATTTTTTTCCCTCTTGCACGAAGCGCGGCAACAGGAAATCCGTCAAGCCCGCGATATGGGCAAAATACGGGGCGCAGAAGCTATCTGCCTCAATATAGGCAGCAACATCTTGATTTTGCCCAGAAAGCGGGCGCAGCGCAGCTTCATAATGTGGGTTGCGCAGGAAACGAGCATCCAACACGATGTCCGCTTCGCGGGGCAGCCCTGCCGGATAGGCAAAGGAGACCAGGGTAATTCCCATGCCCGGCGTCTCAGCACCAAAGCGGTCTTCAATAATCCGGCGCAAACCATGCAGCGGCAGCGTCGAGGTATCGATCACCAAATCCGCCGCCAGACGCAACGGGTCGGTTAAGGCCCGCTCCAAGGCCACGCCCTCAATCACCTGGCCCGTTTGTGCCAGCGGGTGGCGGTGCCGGGTTTCGGTATAGCGGCGCAGCAATTGTTCATCGGTGGCATTGGCGTAAATTAGTTGCGGCACCAAGCGCGGGTTTTGCGCCAGCCGTTTGAGGGTTTCCAACACGGCCGCCGATTCAAACCCGCGCGAGCGCGCATCCACCCCAATGGCGATATTGCGCTGACCTTCCATGATCAGCGTCTCCAACGCGGTGAGCGGTGGGTTATCCATGGTCTCAAAACCGAGGTCTTCGAGTGCCCGCAAAATAGAGTTTTTTCCGGCACCTGAAAGCCCGGTCACCAGCACCACTTTAATCGGGCAGGGTGTTGTATTCATGCGGCAAAGGCACCGGCAATTTGGGCAACCCGCCCACAAGCCGCATCCAGCGCCAGGCGCAACCGGGCGGGGGCGGATGGCTGCGTCGGGTCAAGCATCATCAGCGGCAGGTTCAACGCAGGGTCGGTTGCGGGGGCTGGCAGCCGTTCGGTCTGCACGCCAAGTTGCACCACCAAGCGCACCCTAGCCTGCGTGAGATAAGGTAGGGCAAACAGCCCCAACCCGCGAACCTCCAGCATCCCCGCGAGCTGGGGTGGCGCATGGGCGATGCCATCTTCAACCAGCACCTGATCATCCGCCACCATCTGCCAGCCCGCCTCGATCAACCGAAGCAAAAGGTCAGACTTGCCGCTACCGGAGGGGCCCAGGAGCAGCACCGCATCAAATCCGTTTGGGCCATCAAGGGCCGCGCAAGAGGCGTGAAAACGCATATTGCCCCGATTGTGGCAAGTTTTGGGCAAGCGGGGAAGGGGGCTTGGCGTATCGTTGCACCTGGTGGTCTGACCCGTTATGCCCAAGTGGACTGCCAAAATATTTATCACTGAGGCTCAGAATATGACGAATGAAATCGACATTTTAGCTTTGGCCGGTCGCCTTGCGCCGATCATGGCCGCAAGTTTGTTGGGCCGATCTCATAACGGGTATGATTACGATCGGTTAGGAGAAGTTGCCGCGAGCATCGATTCCTCAAATTTCGCTGTTGAGAATTTCAAACGCGCCATGCGATTTCCAACCGATGAGGCGCTATTGCGCCACGCTGTTACCACAGCAAGGACTGATGGATTATTTTTGGAATTTGGCGTTGCCAGTGGGCGAACCTTACGGATCATTGCAGACGCGCACGCTGGCAAAGTATACGGTTTTGACGGGTTTAATGGGCTACCCGAAGACTGGCGTCCAGGGTACCCGGCGGGGAGTTTCGCCCAGCAACCGCCTGAAATCCCCGAAAATGCCGAGCTTGTAATCGGCTGGTTCGATAAAACTTTACCGCACTTCGTGGTTCACCACCAAAAACCTGTCTCGTTTTTACATATTGATTGTGATTTATATAGCTCGACCAAAACGATTCTACATTGGCTGAAAGACGCCATTGTGCCTGGGACTGTCATTGTGTTTGATGAGTTCTTAAATTACCCTGGCTGGCGGGCGCATGAATATAAAGCTTGGAATGAATTTGTTGCGCAACAATCTTTGAACTTTAGCTATGTTGGCTGTGTGCCATCGCACCAACAGGTTGCGGTTTTGGTCGAAGCAGCAAAATAATAAGTTTCGATGCTAACTAATAAAGACCTTATCGTTTTGTTCCGGACACATCAGGAGAACAGCGATACTGCTCATATGGCGCGGGCTCTTCACAGCGCGGCCGCCGGTTGCCGTTTTGTGGTGCGCGCGGATGAGACCGATGGTTTGCTTGATACATATTCTCTCGAAAAACTCTCGCATAAATCAGGTTTCTTAGCCTCTGGGTTGCCACAGTATCTGGCTAGTCAGGTTCAATGGTATATTGCCGATGACCCGGCATATCGTTTGCGACGGGCTTTTTCAAACACCGCCGCTTACGCCATGGTTGCGTTTGATGTCGCCATAAAAATTGACCTAAATTAGCGCATGAACCATGTATGCCAAAGCGCTATCGACATAATTACGCCCGACATTGGTGATGCCATGCTATCAACAAGACGAACCATTGCCCAACAGAAAACACCAAATGAGGTTGCTGATTGGCCGTTTTGCGAGGCTTTAATAACTTCCGTCATTTTTGAATTGCCTGATGCAAATATAAAACAGCTTGTTGATCTGGAAGAAGTCTGTTTCATTCATCGAATTGTTCCGTATCGCGATGAAATTGAAATTTACGGAGACCCTGTTTGAAACCAATCCTTATCGTCGGTGCCGGTTTTGCTGGGGCCGTGCATGCCCGCACGCTGGCTGAGGCTGGCTTTCGCGTTCATGTTATAGACCAGCGGCCGCATATTGCCGGCAACGCTTATGATTATGTGGATGATAATGGCATTCGCGTGCATGCTTATGGCCCGCATCTGTTTCATACCAAAATGCCGCGCGTGATTGAATGGGTACAAAAGTTTGGCGCATTTGTGCCTTACACGCACAAAGTCCGCGCCTTGCTGCCCAGCGGGGTGCCGGTGCCACTACCGATTAACCTTGATACCGTGAATGCGGTCTTCGGCACGGATTATCAAACTGCCGAGCAGGTGCACGCGCATCTCAAATCCATCGCACTTCCCATCGTCGAACCTGCCAATGCCGCTGAGCATCTTTATGCGAATATCGGCCTGCAACTAACAGATTTATTCTTCCGCCCCTACACCAAAAAAATGTGGGGTCTGGATTTGGAGGACATGTCCGCGGCGGTCGTTAAACGCATTCCACTGCGCACCGACCGCAAGGACACTTATTTTGCCGATGATGATGTGCAAATGATGCCGCGCGATGGTTATACAAAATTATTTCAAACCATTTTCGCACATGAGAATATCCGGGTTAGCCTGACGACGCGCTTTGAGAAATCCATGCTTACGGACTACGCATTCTGCTTCAACGCGATGCCGATTGATGAGTATTTTGATTTCAAACTAGGTGAATTACCCTATCGGTCCCTAAAATTCCACCATCGCACCGAAGCGGGTATACCAGAGCAATCTTGGAGCATTACCAACTTCACTGACACCGGGCCGATCACCCGTGAGACCGCCTGGCACCTATTGCCGCACCATATCGCACAAAATACCGGCCGCCACACGCTCACGCGCGAAGAGCCCTGCGACTACCGCGACAACCACATGGAACGCTACTACCCAGTAAAAACTGCAGACGGGCGCTATAACAAACTATACGACCAATATAAGGCGCTGGCCGCTGATGAACAGAACATCGCCTTCATTGGGCGCTGCGGCACATACCAGTATCTCGACATGGACCAGGTGATCAACCAGTCACTCACCCATGTTGAGGCTTGGTTGAAGCAGCGCGCTTAAGGCCGCCGCGCACCAGGTGGCGCGGGGGGCGTGTCTTCTTTGCGCAACACATCCAGCGCTAGCAATTTTCCATCTCGCTCAAAATGCCAATAGGTCCAGCCATTGCAGGAAGGCGCATTCTGCACCGCCGCCCCGACCTGATGGATGGACCCGCGATGCGCACCGGAGAGCAACGTCCCCTCCGCGGTCACTTCCGCCGCGATTTTCCGCTGCCGGTCGTATAATTTTGTCCCGGCCGGGAGCGTGCCGTTTTCCACAAACCGGCCAAACGGAATCCGTGGTGCATCCCGGCCAATCGCCTGGGCATTTACCAAATGCGCCGGGGCGGCCCGTTCCGCCAGCAACCGCCCCCAAGCCGCTTCCACATAGGCGGGGTGGCGCTCAATGCCGATGAAATGCCGGTGCAGCCGTTTCGCCACCGCCGCCGTCGTGCCCGTCCCTAAGAACGGGTCCAGAATAATATCCCCCGGCGCGGTTGCTGCCATCACCACCCGGTGCAGCAAAGCCTCCGGCTTTTGTGTGGGGTGTAATTTCAGCCCGTGCGCGTTGCGCAACCGCTCCGCACCCGTACAGAGCGGCAGGGTCCAGTCACTGCGCATCTGCAAATCATCATTCAGGGACTTCATCGCCTGATAATTAAATTTATAGCGCGAATCCTGTCCCTTGGCCGCCCAGATCATCGTCTCATGCGCGTTGGTAAAGCGCCTACCTTTGAAATTCGGCATAGGGTTGGATTTTCGCCAGATCACATCATTCAGAATCCAGAACCCCAAATCCTGCAAAATTGCGCCGATGCGAAAGATATTATGGTAGCTGCCGATGACCCATAGCGTACCATCCTTACGCAACACCCGGCGGCATTCACCCAACCAATCGCGCGTAAAGGCATCATAGGCGGCAAAATCAGTGAAGCGGTCCCATTCCTCGTCCACGCCGTCCACCAAACTATCATCCGGCCGGCGCAGTTCGCCGCGCAGTTGCAAATTATAGGGCGGGTCAGCGAACACGCAGTGCACGGACGCATCCGGCAACATGCGCAGCATCTGCCCGGCATCGCCGAGCAGAATCTGGTCCAGCGGCAGTTCGCGCAGCATTTCCACGGGCAAGTTATAGCCTCAAAATAAACATGCCGTAACGTGAAGACGCGCGCGTAGCCGCGTCAACAGCTTATAGCAGCATATTTGGTTAAAAATGAGTGCCTTATTCAATTTTGTTAAGCCCCCGTAGCAGCGGGCCAAAATTTGGCCGATGGTGCGGCGTGGCGCCCAGTGCCAAAATGCCCGCCCGATGCACCGCCGCCCCATACCCAGCATTGCTCGCCCAGCCATAGCCTGGGTAGCGCGCATCTAGCCGCACCATCAGCCCATCGCGCAGCACTTTGGCGGCAATCGAGGCCGCGGCGATTGAAAAACTCAGCCCATCGCCCCCCACCAAAGCGGTGCAGGGCACGCTCACACCCGGCAGCTTATTGCCATCCACCAGCACATGGCCTGGCACCCGCGGCAGACGGGCAATCGCCCGACGCATCGCCAGAAAACTCGCCTGTAATATATTCAGCCGCGTTATTTCACGCACTGAGGCCGCCCCCAGCGCAATTTCCGCACCATGCGCGTGCAGCCCTGCCAATACCGCCAAGCGCCTGGCGGCAGTCAGCTTCTTGGAATCATCAATCATCGCCAGCAGCGTTTCCGGTAGGTTGCGCGGCAAAATAGCCGCTGCGGCCACCACCGGCCCGGCCAGCGGCCCGCGCCCCACCTCATCAACACCGGCCACAATGCCGCCCAAGCGCAGCTCATATGAAAAATCCGGCATGATTTAGATCATAGGGAAGTTCGCCCGATTCGCTATTTGACTCTTGCCGCCCCTTGGCGTTCTTCTCACGAAACCCAAATCTCCCCCAGGAGAGTTTTTAGCCATCATGCATAAATTTCTGGCAAAATGTGACGAAGCTCTGGCTGAAATCACCGCCCAAGGCCGCTACCGGCGCTTTGTCGCACTCGAAAAGCTGGTTGACCGCTTCCCCTATTACCAGGTGACCATGGAAGGCCGCACGCGCGACATTCTGGTCTGGTCCACCAACGACTATCTCGCCATGGGCACGGACCCGGCGGTGATTGATGCCTCCATCGAAGCCGCCCGCCGCATGGGTGCCGGTGCCGGCGGCACCCGCAACATCGCGGGCTCCTCGCCCTTGCATGTGGCGCTGGAAGAAGAACTGGCGGATTTGCACGGCAAGGATGCCGCGCTGCTGTTCACCTCCGGCTATGTTTCCAACCAGGCGTCCTTAAGCGCCATTCTACGTTCCTTGCCGGATTGGCACGTGTTCTCAGACGCTAAAAATCATAATTCCATGATCGTCGGCATCAAGGATGCCCGCGAAGCCACTGTGCATGTGTTCAAACATAACGACATGGTGGACCTTGAACGCCTGCTCGCCGCCGCCCCGGCCGATGCCCCCAAACTCATCGCGTTTGAGAGCGTCTATTCCATGGATGCCGATATTGCGCCCATCGCTGCTATTTGCGACCTCGCCGACAAATACAACGCCATCACTTACCTCGATGAAGTCCACGCGGTCGGCATGTATGGCGCCCATGGTGGCGGCGTCTCAGAGCGTGACGGCGTGGCTCATCGCGTCACCATCATTGAAGGCACGCTTGCCAAAGCTTACGGCTGCCATGGCGGCTATATTACCGGCGACTTTAAAATTCTGGACTATATCCGCTCGGTCGCGGCCGGTTTCATCTTCACCACCGCCTTGCCACCCCCCACCGTCGCTGCGGCCTTGGCCAGTGTACGAACCTTGAAGTCCGACCATGCCCGCCGGGCTTTGCTGTTCAACCGCGCTGAAACATTGAAAACCAAATTTGCCGCTGCCGGCCTGCCGGTGATGCCAAGCCAAAGCCATATTGTGCCGCTTTTCATCGGTGACGCCGCCAAAGCGACAGAGGTGAGTATGCGCTTGATCCGGGAATTTGGCATGTATGCCACCCCCATTAACTACCCTACCGTCCCGCAAGGCCAGGAGCGCCTGCGCTTCACCCCAGGGCCAAAGCACACGGATGCCATGATGGACGATCTGGTGGCCGCTCTGCAAACCATCCTGCTGCCCGCTGAAATGGCGCGCAGCTAAGCTTGCAGCCAACCCGCGGCTTCGATATAGCCTGCACCCAGCGAAGCCGTCCTAGCTCAGTTGGTAGAGCAACTGATTCGTAATCAGTAGGTCGCCGGTTCGATTCCGGCGGACGGCACCATGTAAATCAATAAGTTACGCCGTTGATTAGGCCCATGAAATTGATCTGGGCCTAATGTGGGCCTAATTAGGCTGAAAATAGCACTGTTTTGGCGCTTCTTAATTGCACTACTTTTGATGCTTAATTCGCATGAATAAGCAGTGAATTACGTGATTATATGGCTTGAGTGCGCGTAGAAATTAAATTTTTCAGCTTATTATGGTGTGATGGTCTGCGGGGGTGGTGGCATGGGACCATGGGGGCGTGCGTGCCGTGGTCATAATGTATTGCTCACAATTCGAGACCAATTTTTGCTTGTCGGGAAAAACAACTAATAGACCTATTGTGCATCGCTTAATTCACAGTACGCTGGCCCGCTATACTCGGCGCAGTTCACACCACTTCGCCAACCATCTGCATGCCCTACTTTGTACCCTAAACTGAAAACGAAAATACCGATTCCAACCCAAACGATAGTCGCAAAGATATTCATGGTCGGTTGCCTCGTAACTCGACATTGCTCAGTTATTGTACAATCAATTAGCAAATCCGGTAGTGTCTCAGTTTGAAAATCCCCTGGCCATAATCTGATTCTGGCGTTTTGGACCAAATTGCCCTATGCTTAGCGGAAAGCATAGGAGCAATGCATGGATGAAGCTAAAAAAGAATATTATCGACTGCTTACCCATTTGGAAGCTGCCCAAACACGATTTGATAGCTTGGACCAACTTGGCCCGATAATTGGAGCTGATGGAAAACCCGACTTAGTTGAAACAGCAGCGGTTAAAGAGCAATTGCGAAAGGCGATTGTTAAGCTTCTTCCGCAACTAAATGCGTTGAAAGCTGAGATCGATGCCAAAGGGTCCTAAAGGCGAGAAACGCCCCGCCGACGTGGTCGGCAACGCCGTGAAGGTCATGCGGATGGCGACGGGCGAGGAAGATGACGTAACTACCCCGGCCAGCGCCGCCGCGACCCTTGGCAAGCTGGGCGGAAAGGCCCGCGCTGCTGGCATGACGCCAGAGCGACGGGCAGAGATTGCTAAGAAGGCGGCGGCTAAACGGTGGTCTAAGACTTAGTTTTTCGGCTATTTCTCTTATCCAATTCTCCGAGCACGCCTTTAATGTTATCGAAGGCAGCATTCATTCCTTGCTCGTTGAAAGACTGTCCAAGCCCAGTTTGTATTTCCCCAAAAGTGGCTTCCCATTGCGCCACAGCGCCCGAAAGTGAAGCTACAATCGTCTTAAAATACTGAGGCGAAAATTTAATGGCAATTGATTCCTCAATGACATTTTGCCCGTCCTTCTCAATGGCCTGACCAAACATTACGGTAAAATCCCATTGAGAAATACCCACTTTTGAGTGGTTTGAGTACACAGTCCTGTATGTGTCACTCTGTGTATATTTAACAATTAAACCCACCGGCGGCGCTCCAGAAACCTCCGGAATTTCTGGAGCATTTTCTTTCGGAGGTTTGTTGATATCCACCGCATCATCAGGCGAAGGCTTTCTTGCGACTTTACGTATCACTACACTGTCTCCATATACTCTATTTTATTCGGTTGAAGGGCAAAAGAAGTCGCCACCACCATGCCAACTTCGGAAAATAACTGAGGATTTTTCGATGCAACTACATACGACGACAGTGGTGTAGACTCTCGTTCGATTTCAAGAAGTGCCTTCGGAATCCTAGGCGGTTTTTTTGATTGCTCTAGTAGATAAGTCAGCGACAAAGACAGTTCTGCCGCAGATAGACCAAGCAACAGATCGCTTAGTGTATCAAATGTTAGATTCCCAGGCTCAGAGAGCCAACGGGTTATTTGCTCCGGACGCCTTCCGAGGCGCATTGCAAGATGCGCTTTCGTCTTGCCTTTAGACTTGTAAACATCGAATTCATTCATAACCATATCATAAAGACGTTGACGCAACCGCTCTTGAAAATAAACGCGTGTGCTAGAAGGGATTGGCGCACTTTCCTCAAGATTAGACCGCATCGAAATTATCGAAGTAATCGGAGATTTTTGTGCCCGTATAAGGGTCGTAACTCGGGAAAAATTCTCGCCAGATTTTTTTGCAGTCCTTTTTCTCCTGATCGAAACTTGCATCAATCTTCTCCCGCAATTCAGTATTAAGGGCTATAAACACGTTGAATTCAGCAAACCTCCCAAAGACCCGAACTGCGGGGCGTTTGGTTCTAAATTCCCAGACCTCTTCGCCGGGAGAATCAAGCAATGCCAATTGGGCATGTACTGATTTAGATGGGGGAAATCTTGCCTTCATACGCGAGTTATTTACAAAGCTCTCTACAAGCTGTCTTGCGCGTGCATAGCGTTCGCCAACGCCTGGGTCTTCCCAAACGCCGTAAAGCTCCTCGTAAACATTTTTAGTGGCGATGACGAAACGCCCTCCTGTCGAAGGACTAAATTCAGGTTGCAATATGATGAGCTTTCCATCGTCTTTCCATGCGTTGATCAAGTGCCATATTGACATATAAGTCAATTTCCGCATAAACGCAAGCGCGCAATGCGAATCAGACCGCCCATTATGAATATGAATGGGCGAAAGGCTTTTGCGCGAAAATGCGTCTGCTGACTCAAAAGATGTTTCGCCTCGCAGCGCAATTCACATCTCGGCTTAAGTTTGCTCGCCTAAGCACCGCCAAATGACTGCTCCCGTGTATTATTATTTCACTTTAAATAGAAAAACGGCAAAAGCAAAACGAGAAGAAATACTTGACGCTAAGCATAAAAGTTCATGCAACATGAGTATGAACAAGCTCCCCCTCGCCAAGCGCGTCCAAATCCTCCCCATGCTCTGTGATGGGTCGTCCATGCGGTCGATCTCTCGCATTGCGGATGTAAGCATCAACACGGTGTCCGGACTGCTTGTGGATGCCGGGAAAGCCTGCGCGGAACACCACGACCGCACGGTGCGGAATGTGGCTTCCAAGCGCATCCAGGCCGATGAAATCTGGTCCTTCTGCTACGCAAAGCAAAAGAACGTGGCGACGGCCAAGGCTGCTCCGGAAGAGGCTGGCGACGTGTGGACGTGGACCGCTTTGGATGCCGATAGCAAACTGATCGTGTCGTACCTAATCGGCGGCCGCGATGCTGGCTATGCCAATGAGTTCATGCAAAATGTGGCGAGCCGCTTGGCTAACCGGGTTCAACTGACACCGGACGGCCATAAAGCCTATTTGGATGCCGTAGAGGGGGCTTTCGGGGCGAACGTCGACTACGCTATGCTGGTGAAACTTTACGGCGAAGCGCCCGGCCCCGCTGGCCGCTACAGCCCCGCCGAATGCACGGGCATCAAGAAAACCCGGATCGAGGGCAACCCCAGCAAAAAACATGTCTCCACCTCTTACGTGGAGCGCCAGAACCTCACTATGCATATGTTGATGCGCCGGTTCACCCGGCTGACCAACGCCTTCAGCAAGAAGGCAGAGAACCACGCTCACATGGTTGCGCTATATACGACCTGGTATAATTTTGTCCGTACCCACAAGACGCTGCGTTGCTCGCCAGCTATGGCAGCGGGTGTCAGCAAGACGCTTTGGAGCATGGAGGACGTGGTGGCGCTGATCGATGCACAGGCCGCTAAGCCAAACCGCCAGGCGACTTATAAGAAGGCCGAACGGCCTAAGATTTCAAACTGAGACACTACCGCAAATCCTTAATAATTGACAACGTTAGCCACGCTTAATGCTGAAGTGGTTTTATAGGCATAAAAGGTTCGCCAGGCACACGGGAATTTTTTATGGGAACCGTGGGAATTGTGTGGTAACGGGTTACTCATGCCCGTCTGCACCATCTGTTTAGACGCCCGCCGCACCGAGATCGACAATGATCTGATGGCCGGGGGCACACTGATTCCCACCGCAGCTAAATACGGCCTGAGCAAGTCAGCCATGGGCCGCCACCGGACGAACTGCCTAGCCCCCCGCGTGGCGGCGGCTGCCGCTGCGGTTCGACCTCAAGCCCCGATCATCCAGGCAAATAAACGAGCCAAAGCAATTGCAGCCGGCACAGCCACCCCAACACCATCAGAGGCTCTCGGCTTGGCCGACCTTCTCAGCATGATGCAGCGCTCTCTCCATCGCCTCGACAGTGCCGCAGAGAAGGCTGCCACGGACGGCGCTGTAGGTGCCCTCACCGCCGCCAGTGCTCAGCTTCACAAGGGTATCGAGACCATCGCCAAGCTCGCGGGCATAGGTGCTCAACAGCCCCCCGACCCAGCGAATACGGCTACAATCATTATCAACCTTCCGTCCACCTCAAGCCTCCCGAGCAGCGCCCACACCATCGACGCCGCCCCAATACACTCGGACAAGCCACTGATCAGTATTGTAGGCCGCGCTACGCCCGAAAACGTGACTGGTGACGATGTGGTAGATGTCGAGGAGAGCGGCCCTTCAAGTGTTCGACGCCCAGCGGTTCAAACTGGATCTTTACTTGCGAGGCTTCCACAGCCCGCGCCGCCGACCAATGCCGGTGTTCGTGATCTTGTGGTGCCGGGGTTTAGGGTTGGCTGACAAGGTTTGATGAGTAATATGCTGCCAGCAAGCTCATACGCTCTGTGGCGGGGGTTTTTGCGCTGTCTTTGATCGTTTCCGCGACATAGTTTTCAAATACTGCTAACGGATTAAAGTGATCTTTCGCCGGTTTATACGGCACCCAGAAGGCAGCAAAAGCCAAGCCGTAGAAGGGGTTTAGGTAATCATATACATTCTGCACATCGTTGACGCGAAATTTAAGTCCTATACCACGCTCGATTGCATAAAGCGGTTTCCAGTTTAATCGACACAGTGTTACATTCATATTATCCATAATAAACGTATGGCGTGTCACACTTTTGTTTGTAGGCCGTCTAAGGTCACAGATAATATCAGCCAATAACAATTGCTGCGTTGATTGAAACGACATAATTATCTTGTCGCGCCAAGCATCATCTAAGATCGTCTTGTGACTGATATTACACCACGCATTGTTTGTTTTTGAATCCACACCCGCAAACAACTTGTTTACTCGCCATTTGTAGGGATAAGTATGTGCAAAAGTTTTTGCGCCTGCACCCAATGCTGGAGGCATTACAAGGTTTGACGGCCCAAGCAACTTTAACCGTGAAATGGTGGCTGTCAGGCGCGTATCATTACCCTGCATTGATCGACTTTTTGCTGTAGCACTATTCTGCATTACCGGCTCCGCGAGTGTGGGTGGAGGCATGACGGGGCATGTCCCCCCCATGACGGGGGGGTGTCATGGTCGAAAGCCTTGGTTTATTTATGTTTTTTCTATCCATGACACCTATGACACTTAATTTAATATCATGATAAGAGGAGAGAGGGTGTATATGGATATACAGTAAAGAGGGAATATATAGAGTTTTGCCAAAAATGCCGTCACCCCCGTCATGATCGACAAAGATGTAGATTTTAACTGCATTTTTTCATGCCGGTATGAAGCGACATACAGCCGACATGCCCCGTCATGTTGGGGTTTTAGGGTCATGTTTATCGAATGCCCGCCAGTTTTGTGACTGCTGCTCGAACTGTGTTTTCGTCGGGTAGCACCCATCCCCGCCCGACATTTTTACGCTGGTTAGTTGCGCCTATTAAGGCCAAGAATTCAACGAAGCTGTGTTGGTCTGCCGGACGATGTCTGCCTGCACTTGCAAAATCTTGCATCGCCTTAAAGAGATCAGCAGAACTCGCCCACTGCCCAAACTGAAAATATGGAAGGTGGGCTAATGCAGGATCGTCACACAGCGCAAAGCCCCACTTGTGTAGAACGCTCAAGCTCTGCATTTGTTGTTTGCGTAACCCTTGATTGATTGGGATAGTGCGTGGATTAAACTTGCGGAGTGATAAATGTTTGAGAAACCAAAACATCGCTTCAATGCCGCCACTATCAGCTTCCGCAGCTAACGAGTTAAAGTATGCAGTGTCACCGACACGTTTATCGTTTACTTCTAATATGACATAACGCCGCGCTTCAGAACCGGCATTGACAGCCCACTCCTCATTCGTCGTCATAATAATGTGTAGATTGTTATCGGCCATATACGACCCGCCGAACTTGCGCTCGATTGATATACTGCTTTCTGTGATTAAAGATTTTAGCTTGTTTTGAACTTCTTTGCTGCCTGCAAAGGGCGGCTCGTTCACAACCAAGAGAGACACTCGTTCAAGATGATCGTTAAAACGACCAGTTACTTGCTCAGCCGTATTCGCCCCATAGGCATGGCTGCCAAATATCTTAGCAAGCCAATTTGCCCCCATCGTTTTTCCTGACCCCTCGCGGGCAGATTTAACAACCAGCACAGTGCCGGGGTTCGTGCCGGGGTGTTGTATCGCATAGGCCATCCACTGAACCACATAGCGAAACAGCTCTTTATCGCCATTGCACCAGACATCTCGAAGATGCCTCCGCATCTTAGACCAGGTTCCGGGGCGCTCAGTCACGGCGAAACCTGTCCACAATGGAAGTGTGACCTCATTATTACGAGTATGCTTCTGCTCGGGGTCATAGATAGCCCGGTCAAAAATCCGGCGGTCGATATGGTTTTGCCACCAAGGGCCAATAGGCACAGGTTTCTCGGTGCCTGATTTATCTATCGTAAGAACCCTTAAATGCTTTACGGCCTCCAGCATCGTGCGCCCCTCCACAGGGCACGGGAGCCTATTCGTACCGGCTTCTATATAAGTGCCGTTACCATTCCCCCACTGATTGCACCAACCATAGCGGGCGTTCATAAACACCAGCGCATCACTCTCAGACATGATCGATTTGGCTTGCGATAGCGGGATAATGTCCGGGGATTGTAGAGGCGCTGCAAGAGATGTCGTCCTTGCAGAATTTATTTGAGTTAACCGCGTGCCGGTGACGGGACACTTCCCTGCATGGGTGCAGCCCGCACAGGTGGCCGGGTTCACATCCTTGAAGTGCTGGCACGTCGCGGCCCCGGTCATCCGCCGCCAGTCATCGAGGAACCGCTGGGTCTGTGCCGCGCTGTATTTGGGATGACCGGAGGATAGCTCATGGGCCAGATCATCGCCGCCCTCGCAATAGGCCAGCACACCCAGGCAGGCATACCACTCCGGGTAGCCGATGTTCCCCTGGGTATCCCGCAGCGCCCGTAGCTGGGCACACTGCGCCATGACGGCTTCCGGGTCGGCTGGGGGTGGCGGCTCAACGCCACCGGTGAGGTCGGAGTTATCAACCCGCGCCTGGCCGGCGGGAAGCACAGTGCCCAGATCATCCGGCTCGTCAGCGCCGAGTAGCCGGGCATACTCTGTTAGCGGCCAGCGTTCAGCAGATGCTAACACCAACTTGACCGGCTTAGGGTTTCCTGGGTCTTTGAAATTCATCGTCCCAACAGGACGCAGGACGCTGGCTACGTCAGCCGTGCGCTTGGGATCGGCCTGCAACCCCCAGGCCACCATCGCAGCCTTGAGCGCCCGCGCCACAGGCTTCCACTCAGCCGCCGACACTGGCTCAGCAAGCAGCCAGTAGGCGTGGATACCGTAGCCGCTATCGACGATCATGGGCTGGGGTAGGCCGACGCCCTTGTAGAAACTAACCAGCGCCTCTGCAGCCTGTCGTTTGGTCTTGTAGGGCTTGCTCTCGCCGACATCGAGATCACACCACAACGCCCCGACAGCGGTGACGTTTTCGCCCTTGCGACCGCCCTGGCGGGGGCCGAACCCGGCGCAGCCGAAATAGATCGTCGCATTGAGCTTGAGGAGATACGCAGCCTGCGCGGCAGCCTGCTTGGCGGTGGGGTGGAATTTATGTTTCAGTCTCTGCTCGACAGGGTCATACACACCGATGACGACGCTGGAGCCGGGCGGTACAATTGTCTCAAGGAATTCTTGAGTTGAACAAGTTGCAGTCATAGCTTATAATTTCTTTGTGATATCCGGCTATTGCCGTGTTTATTTCGAATTAAACTTACCCGGCCATTGCATGTGGCCGGGTTTTTTATGCAGCCTTACGTGGAGGCTGCTCTAATTTTAGAGTGTTGAAAAACCCTTTAGGCTTAGACGCCAAAAAAGCCTCGACATCTGCTCTGTCAAACATAAACCGGCGATCTGATATTTGAATTCTTGGCAATGAATTACCTTGTTTCAATATCCGCCTCATTGATGAACGCGAAATTCTAAGGAAATCGCGGACTTCGGCCTCGGTCATAAGATTCACGGTAAACCTCATTGAATACACCTGAAACTTATTAACCCACACCGTTAGAAATTTTCAACAATTATTTTTTCTGTTAACTAGTTTACATAAAAAGATGTAGTAAATTACTGTTGTTTTTGAGAGACATATAATTGAGTGATGTAAAATAGAAATGATTACGTCGCTAAACGCAACACTACTACGTTTGATAAATCATCACGTTCAGACTTTAGCACAAGTTTGCTAATATAATTTTCATAAGCACGAAGCGCTGTTATTTTCTGATTATGATACGTTGAATGATTATACACACCTGCCACACCACCCCGGCTGCCGCTGTGATGATTTAAGATTGCTTCAACAATATGTGGCTCAATGCCGATATCATTCATGCACGTTGCTACTGTGCGGCGTAGATCGTGCCACCGCCAAGGTTTTATTTTGGCTTCGCCGAGAGAAGGCTCTTTGCCGTGCTCTTTTACAAAAGACTTGTGGAGCGCCTCCAGCATGGCCTTATCGACCTCACGCTTTGTCCTTGACCACGCAGAGAAGCCAAAACGGCCAGTAGTGCGCGTCCTGATGTTCTTGCGCGTCCGAGTGCTGTCACTGGCTTTCCGCCGGCCAAATATCGGGCGCTCTACCCCCGCAGCGTCAAATAAACTGCCTGGACGGGGCGGCAGATGCTCCGCCGCGAGTGGAGTTAGTGGCACCACATGCTCACGCTTGTTTTTGCTTCTCTCTGCCGGGATGGTCCAAATTACTAAATCACCCTCCCGAGAAAGCTCGCTCCACCGCATCCCCCCGACCTCACTCTCACGCTGGCCTGTGAGCAACATTAAGCGAATAACCCGGTGCGCGTCCGTGCCGTCATCAGTTGCCTGCCAGAACAATTTGATTTCATCCTTAGTAAGCACCCGGTCTCTGACCACAGGCTTGCCCGCTGGGATATTCAGGACCGGGTTAGCCTGATCGTACCGCCCACACCCGATAGCCCATGAGAACAAGGCCGAGAGACTGGCCCTCAAGGCTTTAGCTTCTGCCGGACGGGGCACCCCACCACCCTGGCGGACTTGGTCAATCAATCGGGCAACTCTTGTGCGCTCGACAACCTTTAACCCATGCAGAGGCTTGGCGTGCCGCTCTAGGTGCCGCCTCAAGTCCAGTAGCGTGCTAGGTTTAAGACGGCGCTCAGCGTCTTTGAGATAGTCGGCAATCAACTCCCCGATGGTGTCAGCGTCTCTGATTGCGTGTTTTGCTGCAACCACATCATGACCGGTTATAGCCCCGCCCATAATTCGCGTCGCCTCTATGCGCGCCCGCTCTAGCGCCACAGTATCCACATCACCGAGAGCGGCCTTCCTCTGCCGCCCCTGGAACGTGTAACGCACCACCCAGGCCTTCCCCCCGCCCGCCCGACACCGCAGGCCAAGCCCAGGCCGCTCAGAGTCCCAAAACACAGTCTCGGTCCGCCCGGGCGCACACTCTAACTTGTCAACTAATTTCGCGGTTAAACTGACCCGCTTCTCTGCCCGCTTTGCCATTTCGCACCCCCGCGGCGGGGGATCAACAGCCATCCCCCGCCTCTTTTGTGAATGAGCTTTAAGCCGCCACCAGGACGGCCTTCACTTCTTCCGCAGTCACATGCGGCCATTCCCGCCCGGTGGCCTGCCGGTGCAGAGACGCCACTTCTTCCGCCATTGGCTCAACCATATCCTCGGCGGTAAAGCCTGTGAGCGGCTCGTCAATGCCAGCCAGTAACTCGGCGAGCGCCCCCGTGTGCATACCCGGCTCTAGAGCCTGCCCGCACAGTAAAGCCACGTCCTGAACCGTCGATTTATTTGAGTTGTCGATCATTGTGTTTGCCTTTCTGGGCCTAATCTGGGCCTAATTGCGCCAGATATTTGGGGATACTCATGACACAATATGAGCACCACAAACACAATATATAAGTAGGTCTAAAATAGAGCAAGCAATATGCAAGGATTATTTATTTCACAACTTGTTGTCGGGGCTTATTTTGAGTGTCCGACGATATGATTCCCTAATTCGTAATCAGTAGGTCGCCGGTTCGATTCCGGCGGACGGCACCACCATATTACAAAAAAACCCGCCTCATGTATGTGAGGCGGGTTTTTTGTTGCGGAACGTAAACTTACTTCTGCGCTGGTAATCCCACCAGAGCGCGGATCACGGTCGCCGGGTCAGGCAAACCCGTGACTGGCAATTTCTGCGCGGTCTGGAATTTCACCAAAGCTGCCTGCACAGCCGGGCCGTATTTTCCGTTTGCGTCGGCTTCTTTCAACAGCTTCTCAGAAACCAGCGTCTTTTCCAACTGCACCAGGGTCGATTGGCGCAACACCGTGGCATTGTTGCCAGCGCTTGCCTTCACTTCCGGCGATTCAGAGGGAACCTTGGCCTTGGCAAGAGACGTGAACACCACATCCGCCACCGTTTCAACGCGCGCATCGGGGTGCTTCGCGCAAACGCCAGCCACCATATTAATCAGCGCGTCTTCCTGCTGCACCGGCGTCACGTCATAAGCGCCGGCCTGCACCCGGTTTATTTCGCTCACATAGCCAAGCAGCCATGAACCCAGAGACATGCGGATAACCGCCTGGTCAGAATTTTGCTGCTTCAACTGGTCCGGCGTCATGGTCTTGGCATCGCCCGGCGTCAGGCCCTTGATCAAATCCGCGCACCCCACGGCGCCAATGCCATGGACCGCAAATGAATGCTTGGTATCAGCCGCCAAAGCCGGGTGGGCCAGCGTTGCCCCCAACAGGCCACAACCCAGCAGCCATGCCGTTGCGGCAAAAGAATGTTTTTTCATCTAAATCAACTCCTGTTTTGGCCGGAAAATATTTGGTCCCGGCTCATACCACTCGTTTCAAAAAAAGGGGAGAGCCACAGGCTCTCCCCCAATTTAGCCGTCGTATTAGCGTTAGGCTTACTTGACTGAGTTGACAGAGATGTTGCCAACCGCCGTTGCGCCGATAACGTTGCTGGCGATACCAACGCTGGAGCCGGACACGCCCGGCAGGCCAAGGCTGGAAGCCACCGTCGCGCCGATGACATTCGCGGTCACGTTGCCGCTGTTAACCTGCGTGTTCTGCAGGGCCAGCGTCGCGTTACCGGAGTTCAGGGCGGTTGCGTTTATCGTGTTGGTCGCATTGTTACCGAAAGCAGTCGCCGTGGTGTTGTTGTAGGAAACAGTCACTGCGGTGTTGCTAACCGGTGTGGTGCTTGCCCCACCGTTCAGAGCCACCGCGTAGCTGGTGGTTGGTGCGCTAACAGCCAGGGCAGAAACCGCACCAGAGTTATTCTGGTTGTTCAACACCGCAAAGGTGGCGTTGTCGGTCGTCGCAGTGCTGTTCGCTGAGGTTTGCGCACCGTAAGCCGCTGAGGCGGAAGCGTTCAGGACGTTGGAAACCTGGTTGCCTTCACCCAGCACGTTCAGAGCGTTGTTGTAGATCGTAATCGTCGAGTTGGTTGCCCCGGCCGGGCCAGCGGCGCCACCGGCGCCACCAGTCAGGTTGAAGCCAATGTTGGTCAGGCCCGCAGCGTTCACAGTGTCGCTGTTGGTCTGGCCGCTGCTGATCGCGCCAGTTGCGGTAACCACGTCACCGGTCAGGTTCAGCGTGTCATTGCCAATATTGGCAACCGCCTGCGCCTTGGTCTTGTTGCCGCTAATCGTCACAGTGCTGGCCGAGAGACCGTTAGAGGCTGCCACGTCGGTGTTGGAGATCGACGTTGCGGCATTCGCGGTCACCGTGCCGCCCGTGGCGGACTGCAGGTTGGTCACAGTGTAGTCAGCGGTGGCCGAAGCCCCACCAACCACGCTGGCTGCCGCGTTGGTCTGCGCCGTGTTGGCGGTGAGCAGGTTGGCTGCGGACGCTGAGAGCGTGTTGGTAGCGTTGTTCACTTCAGCCTGAGACAATGTGCTGTTGCCGCTCATGGTCAGGGTGGAGTTCGCAATCGCGCCCGGCGCCGTGATGATCAGCCCGTAGGTTGAAGTGCCCGTGGTAGCAACCACGCCAGCATCGGCCGTCACGCTGCTGGTGCCGGACTGGTCGGACACAACCGCACCGGTGGTGCCGCTGGTGCCGGCCGCGCCGGTGTTATTTGCCGCGATCGAGAGCGAGTTTGTGCCCACATTCGCTTGCGCTTCAGCAACCTGGGTGTTGTTAGAAACGCTCAGCGTATCGTTGCTGATCGTCGCACCCGTGGCGGTCGGGTTGATCGCCACTTCACCGTTTGCCGACGCGGTCACCGCAGCGGAAGCGATCTGGTCGTTCGAGGTTGCATAAGCCGCCGTTGCCGTCACCACGCCAGCGGTGGTCGCGCTGGAGGTGGCAGTGGCGCTGGCAATGTCAGCACCGCCAGCCACTGTGGTCGCGGTGATGGTGTTGCTGTTGGTTGCGGTATTGGCAACCGCCGTGGCGTTAAAGCTGTTGGTATTTTCCGTAAGCGTGCTGTTGGTGATGCTTGATGTTGCCGGCGTCGCTGCACTACCAACCGTAATCTCAACTGTTGGGTTAGCCGGTACCGCCGCGGTGCCCTGAATGGCGGGCAAACTCAGGTTTGCATTTGTGACACTGCCCCCACCGCTGGCCAGATATACTGTGGAGTTGGTAGTACCGAAAACCGACGTCGTTGAAAGATTATAAGTACCCACCGCAAGCGTGTACGTCCCATTATTGTAGGTACCCGCATTCCCGAACAGTGCTTCAAACGCTGTCAACTGCTGTGCCGTCAGACCTCCGACATTGAACGTCACGGGGTCAGTGCTGACTTGGAACTGGGTGCCATTGTTGATGATCGTGCCACTGACCGTGCCATTCCCTGTGGTGTTGGTCACGCTGTAAGTGACAGCAAAACCCGGCACCGTAGCCGTCCCTGGCGTACCAGCCGAACCCAGCGTGGCAGTCACAGTGCTGGAGGCGTTCTGGTAGTTCTGCACGCCAGCCGAGGAGGTGATGCTGTCAACCGGGGTAGTGCCCGAACCGAAGGTCAGCGCGTTGGTGGCATAGTTGTTCAGCGATGACACATCAAACGCGTTGTTGTTCGCGGTCAGCGTTGAGGTGGTCACAGCGCCGCCAACGGCCAGCAGGTCGTTGGTCACGTTCTGTGAAGCTGTCACCGTCGCGGCACCATTCTGGATGTTCTGCACATCGAATGCCAACAGGGCATTCGCTGTGGTCAGGCCGGTCACCAAGTTAACTGGTGCGGCGGTGGCAACATCCGTGATGTTGGTGCTGGTCACGTTCAGCGTATTGGTGCCGAGGTTGCCTTCAGCCACCGCATTGTCAGTGTTGGCATTCACAGCCAGCGTCGAGCCTGTCACCAAGCCGGTGCCCAGAATAGCGGTTTCAAAAGACGGCACAGTCGTTGAGCCAGTGATGTTGGCGCTCACCGGACCCGCCGCGCTGGTGGTCTGGATGCTGGTCACATCCGCCGCCGGCACGTAGGTGCCACCGTTATTAAGGGTGTTGCCAGCAACTGAACCAGCATCAGCCGCTTGGTTCCCGAAGGCCGCCGCAACTTGGCTGTTGTTGTTGGTGGACAGGGTGCTGTTGGTCACGGTTGAGTTGGCAGCGGTATTGCCAGCTTCTGTCAGCACCTGGTTACCAGTCACCGAGGTGGTGGCACCAGCCACGGCCGACTGGTTGTTCAACAGGGCATCTTCAAAGCCAACCTGGTTGGTCGTGCTGGCCGTCGCCAAGGTCACGTTGGAGCCAGCCGTCGTTGGGGTTTCACCCAGCGTCAGAGTACCAGCCGAAACGCTGTAGCTGTTGTTGGCGAGGTTTTCACCGGAAAGTCCCTGTAGGTAGTTGTTGGTGGCGGCAACTGTGTCACCCGAAAGGTTACCCGTGCCACTATTGACGTTAACCGCAGCCAACACTGAACTGCCGGAGAGCGTGGCGTTAGCGGTGGCAGCCGCGTTGTTGTTGCTCTGTGCGTTCAGCAACCCAACGCTGTCAGACAAGGTGGCGGTGCCAGTTGCCGTAATGCTGTTGGTGGCCTGGTTTTCCAGCGCTTGCGCCAGCATCGTTGGCACGTTCACGGCCGGGCCGGCAACGGTGAAGGTTGAGCCAGTTACCGTACCAGCAGTGCTGCCAGCATTGCCCAGTGCCGCGATCTGATCCGCATTCAGCGTGGTCGAAACCGCGCCACTCGAAGCTTGGGTGTTCATCAAGCTAAGGTCAGCATTGGCCGTATCGGCACCGGTGATCACCGAAGTCAGGTTTGGCGTGCTGCTATTGCCGTTATTGGCGTTGCTGGCCGCAATGCTCAGGCTGTTGCTGGCATTATTGCCCGCACCAATCCCGCTAACTTGCGTGCCGGAAACCGCCAGCGTGTCATTCGTCAGGCCCGTACCAGTGGCGATGCCGGTGAGCGCAGCTTCAACGAGGTTGTTGCTGTTAGTTACGCTTGAGGCCGTGGCACCCGTTGGGTTTGCCAACTGAATGCTGAGCACCCCGGCCGAACCGCCAACCGTGCTGGCCGTCTCGGTCAAGCTGTTGGTGGCAAGGTTGCTGTTCGTAGTTGCACCAACGCTGGTACCGCTAACGGTCAGCGTGTTGCTGCCAGTGCCCGTATCAGCCACCAAAGCTTCTGCCGTGTTGTTGCTGGTGTTGGCCGCCGTGGTGCTCTGCGAAACTTGCTGGTTATTCACCCCAGCGCCTGCGCCAACACTAGCGCTGTTCGACAATGTACCAGCGCTATTCGCACCGGCGACACCGTTATCGATGGTGCTGGCAGCCAAATTCACGGCGCTGGCTTCAGAGTTCGCATTCGCGGTGGACGTGACGCTGTTCGCCGAAACAGTGACGGTAGAAGCGGCAGCACCCGTTGGGTTGGTAAAGGTACCGCTTGCAACACCAATATCACCCAGCACAAGGTTGTTCTGGGTGGTGGCGGTGACGTTTGAGCCAGTGCCTTGCTCTTGCGCATTGGCAAGGGCGGTCAGGCCAGCGATGCTGTTGATGGCAGCACCCGCGGCAGTGGCAATGCCGTTGCTGGCAAAGTTACCCGCAACCGTGGAAGACAATGTGTTGCTGCCCACCAATACTGAACCCGCACTGGCACCCTGAATGAGGGTTTCCAGCGTGTTGGCAGAAGCGGTGGTGGCACCGCCAGTGGTGGCGCTCAAAGGTAGGTTGACGTTGCTCTGCTGGTTCGCCAGCAGCAGGTCAGCCGCTGCGTTAATCGCGTTACTGCCGAACGCAATGGCGTTCCGCGCCGGGGTGGTAGTGCCGGCCAGGTTAACGCCCAGCGTCAACTGGTTGCCCGAGCCGCCAGTGGTGCCGGTGCCAGCTGGCACGTTATTGCCATAAGCAGCCGAGGTGAAGCTGTTGCCGGTCTGGGTGGTGGCACCGGTCAGGGTTAGAGTTGAACCTGTCGCGCCATCAACCACGTTGCTGGTGGTGTTGTTGGCGGTGCTGGCACCAACGCCGGTCGGGGCCGTGGTTGGGTTGTTCGCCTGCTGGTTCGAAATAACCAGCGAGCCATTCAGGCTCGGCGCGCCAGTGGATTGACCATTGGTGAGCGAGAAATTGATGCTGTTGCCAGCGCTGTTGCCATTGAACAACGAAGTGACAGCGTTGTTGTTTTCCGGTGCGGTCAGGCCCAGCGTGTTGGTGCCGTTGCCGGTGGATGTCACATCCTGGCCAACGGTGTTGCCGGTGGTGAAAGCGCCAGACGTGGTGGCGCCATTGGTGAACGAAGCACTGCTCTGATTGGTCGCGGCAACCACGTTGCCCGAGGCAGTTCCACTAGCGACAGTGCCAGTGGTGTTGCTAACGGCACCAGGAGCAGCAGCGCCGGTATAGGTGATCGGCAGGTCGCCCGCGACACTGTTGTTTGAGCTGTTAACGGTTGCCGTGGAAGACAACATGTTGCCAGACAGCATCAGCGCATCAGCGCTGACCGCGTTGGTCACGTTGTTGGCAACGCTGTTGTTGGTGGTGGTGGCCGTAACAGCCGCACCGGTGGTGGTGGCCTGCTCAGAAAGGATCGCGATGCCGTTACCGGTGCTGTTGCCGATGGTGGTCGGGTCAACCGAGTTGGTTGCTTGGCTTTCGGTGGCGCTGGTGGACAGCGTGTTGCCGGTCACTGAGAAGGTGCTCGGCGTATTGGTGTTGCCGGTCGTAATCGGGTTGCTAACAACCGTGTTGCTCACCGTTGAATTGGAAACCTGGGCGGCGATCAGCGCGCTATTGGTGTCGTTGTTGCCCAGCACCACAAAACCGGTGGTGGCGAACAGTGAATCGGTGGTGGAGGCGGCCATTGCCGGGGCAGCGCCCAGCATCGCGGTCAGCGCGACGGCGCTAACGCCAACGGCGCGACGCGCGGTGCGCGAGGTAGCGGTTTTTGAGACGTTATATTTCATTGTCGTATACCTTTGTTGAAGAAGTTAGATGGGGTGAATAAAACGGAACAAGTGCTTGATCGGAACAGTTTACGTAAAGTTTAGAGTGACTTGCCGCCCCCCTTATGGGGAGACGACAAGCAAGGCGATTTTCTGCGAACCGGAGGCGTCCATAATGGCGGTGCCGGACATCGGGTCTGGGGTCCACAGGATGCTGACGGGCAGTTGAGGCAGCCTGGTCGAGAGCCGACATGTCACCACCGGTGACATCGGTCGCGCCATAGTCAAACTTCACGTTCGACTGATCAGATGGCGCCTCCATCTGGCCGTTTTGCACCGGCGCAGATGATGTTTGGGAATTTAACGTCGCGGCACTGCCAGCCGCCATAGTGGATACATTGCTTGCGGCAGGGGTCGGGGCTGGCACCGGCACAGGTACCGGCATACCGCTATTGTCAGCCTGCGGCGCAGCAGCCGGGGTCGGGGCTGGCGTTGGCACCGGAGCGGGCGTTGGCACCGGGACTGGAACCGGCACGCCAGTATCGGCCTGCGGCGCCGGGGTTGGGGCGGGGGCCGGGGCGGGAGCTGGCACCGCGACGGCGGCAGCAACCGGCTTCGGCGCCGGCGGCGCATTCGGGGTCGGCACCGCAATGCCAGCAGAGTCAGCTGCCGGAACCGGGTTAGCCGGCGCAGCGGCTGGCGCCGGCGCGGGGGCTGGCGCCGGAGCGGGAGTAGGCGCAACAACGGCCACAGCCGGTGCCGGGGCAGGAGCGGGCGCTGGAACAGGCGGTGGTGGGGCAACAGCCGGGGCGGCGGTTGCAACCGGCGCTGGTGCCGTCGGCGCAACCGGCGCCGGGGTGGCAGCGCCAGCACGGTCAGCAGCTAAATATTGTTCGGCAGTTTCCTTCGGAATCCAACCCGTCGCGGTAGCAAGGCAAGGCTCTGGGGCCAAACCTTCGGCATATGCCACCAGGCGGAACACGCCTTCTTCAAGCAAGGTGCGCACACCAAGCTGCTCGGGCTCCTGGCTCTTGTTGCCAATGTTCAGGTTGTAAAGATTGTTGCCAAAGAACTGGAAGATGTTGAAACCAACTTCATAGCCGGTCAGCTGCTTCACGAGGCTGACGGACTTGACGATCAGCAACGAACGGCTATCCACCAATTCAAGGTCGATACCCACATCTTCAGTATAAACGCGGTCTTTCGGGCCAAGCTGATTAACCTGGAACTGCACGCCGCCGGACTGGATATTATAATTCAGCTCAGTAATGCCGCCGGTGATGTAATATTGCGACCCGATGATGCTGCCGCCGTAATACGGGATCCACGGCACCTGCTTGGCGTCATGCCCGGCACCCACAACGTGA